>JAABRM010000072.1 GCA_011390955.1 Oscillatoriales cyanobacterium
CATCTTGTAACACATTAATTTCTAAGTTAGTGCCATTAAACCGCCACAATTCTTTCACCCCTAATGCCTCATAATTATTAAACCGAGTGCGAGAGGTAATATCAATCTCGATCGCTAAATCTGGGGGTGGGTCTATAGTTAAATCAATGCGCTTTTTCCCCCGGACTGCTGCCTCGTTTTCTATATAGAAACAGCTATCGGCTTCTAGTCCTTGTTTCATGCTTTCACTTTTAAAGGTTGTAGAAGCGAGATTTCTGAACTCAATTTCTAGTTCCTCTAGCAAAATCTCGACTAAGTTAGTGATAATGGTTTTATCATCTTCATGTTCGGGCAATGGCACCATGATTTCTAAGACTCCCTGACTGTAATTAATTCTTCCTCTCTGTTTTTCCCCAAATTCTTCGAGCATTTGTTCATACATTTGCCAGCTAATATCAGTCATTAGGAGTTGCCGACCGGGGGGAACGACGATTTGTTTGAGTTGGACTTGCATGGTTTCCTCCAATTCAATTAAAAATTGGCTATCGGTAGCTATGGTTAGAGTGGGCTGGCATAAAAAAACCACCCTACTATTTGTTTTATGATTATCACTGATTATAACTATAAATCACAGATTTTGCCCGGTTACAGAAAGCCATTTTATGCTAAAAATTTCGGGGTGATTTTATCGATTTGAGCCATGTTTGCGGTAGGGTTTTGCTGGGCGATGCCCACCCTACTGAAGAGCCTGTCGTTAGAGCCTGTGGTTTTTTATGCTTTGATGGCAATTGCCAGTTTTGTAGCAAAACTAATTTGACATTGTTAGCTGTTTACTAGAAAATATACATACACAGCTTTTAGAGCCATGACAGCTTTTACAGCCATGACATATAAAGATTAATTTTAAGAAGAACTGAATACAGGCAAATTGCTGAGAGGATTTGCCAGATGGAAACAATTTTTCCAGATTCGAGTATTTTGTCCAACTTCTTCCGCTACGGACAGCGGAAGAAGTTGGGGCAAATCCCCTGGGAGTGGACACGATTACGGACTTTAATCCCGCCGAAGATAAGATTCAATTAGATAAAAGAATCTTTGCTTCTTTGGGAGATACAATTCAAGCCGGTGATGTGGAGGTTGTGACTAATTTTGACCCCGCTACTCAAGGAACGCGGACGGCAAAAATTATCTACGATCCAACCAGTGGTTTAGTTTATTACAATCCCACGGCGGAACAAGGAGATGAGATGAAGCTGGTTCAACTCGATTCCAACCTGAATATTACTACGGATGATTTTGAGGTGTTCTAATTTAACATTGTTGTTAAAGATGGGAATAACCACAAAGACACAAAGAACACGGAGAGGTTAATGAGAGAAATTTACTCTTTGTTTTCTTTGTGTTTTTTTCGTTTAAAACTTCCAGAAGGAAACCCGTTGCGACGTAATCTGCTGGAGATTCTGGCGAATTGGCGAATTAACTTGCAAGTAAATCAAATGAATCAAAATGTAGTAGATGATGAAGATCGGGAGTTGATTATGAACTTATCACCAGCTTATCTGCGTTGGCGAGAAGAGGCTGTACAAGAAGGGCAGCAAGAAGGGCAGCGCCTAATATTAGAGAGTATGCTTCAAGGACGCTTTGGGATGATGGATGAGCAGGAGTTATCTTGCTTAATTACGCGGATTTTGCAACTTCCGGGAACCGATCGCACTCAGTTGCTGCTCAATTTGTCTAATTTGTCCCGCGAGGAATTGTTAGCTCGGTTTGGGATGTAGTTTTGCTGGCAATTGCACTTTAGTCCTAATCGCTATCGATGGTTTTAAAGTAGTTAGGACTTACGCAAATCTAGGATTTAATCACTATATATATTGCATGGTGGGCAATGCCCACCCTACATATAGATTAGCTGCGTAAGTCCTGAGTAGTTTTAAAGTAGGGACACTACAATGCGGTGTCCCTATACTAATAAGAATAGGAGATCGATCGCCCATTGTGGATAATTACCAAAAAGAAATCGCCGAATTAGGTGAAATTCTGTTTGAGCAACGTCGGTGGTCGGAGGCGATCGCGCTCTATGAACAAGCGATCGCGCTTTACCCGAATTCCGCCAGTCTGTATAATTATTTGGGTTATGCTCAGTGGCAACAGGGAAATACTGCGGCGGCGATTTCTAGCTATTATCGCGCTATAGAATTAGACCCGAATTTAGCCTCGACTTACTATAATTTAGGCAAAATTTGGCAATCGGAAAACGATTGTGCGGCAGCGGTGGCTTGTTTTATTCAAGTAATTAAATTGCAGCCGAATTATATGCCGATTTATAGCGATTTGGGCTACTGTTTGATGGCTGAGGGGAAATTGACGGAGGCAATGGCTTGTTTTCGAGAGGCGATCGCTCGTCAGCCCCTATTTGTGGAAAGTTTCTGTAATGGGGTGGAACAACGTTTAATTGCGGCAAAAACCGAATTAGATGAGTTCGCTCGCGCTAAAATAGCCTGCGCTAAATTTCTCAGGGCTTTGCAGCAGCAATTTGATGCCCCAGAAGTCCTAGAATATCTATTAGAAACTTATGTTCGTTTGGGCAATGCGGTTTTTGATGGGGGTGGGTATCGGCAAGGGGCTATTTACTATGAATATGCTTTACAAATTCAGCCAGATCATGCCACGGCTAATTGGCAATTAGGTCAAATTAGAGAAAAACAAGGGCTTTGGCAGGAGGCGATCGCTTGTTATCTTCAGATTTTAACTTCTAATTCTGGCGCGGAACCATTGTCAGAATTAATCAATTTTGATAATTCAATATTGCCTAAAACTGAATCCACTATTCTACCTCAAGGTATTTATCAGTTTACTCAAGACTGGTTGGACTGCCACCGGCAAACCCGATCGTTTCCCCGAAAGCGGGAACCGATATTTTCGTCTATTATTAGCAATAGAGAACTGCTGTATATTCCGATTAATTGCCCATTAGAAGCATCAAATTATGATACAGCTTTTTTCAGTAGTGTGGAGTTTCTGGATTCCCGCTTTCGCGGGAATGACATTACTGTGAAGTCCAATGACAGTAGTGTGGAGTTTGTGGATTCCCGCTTTCGCGGGAATGACATTACTGTGAAGTCCAATGACAGTAGTGTGGAGTTTGTGGATTCCCGCTTTCGCGGGAATGACATTACTGTGAAGTCCAATGACAGTATTGTGGAGTTTGTGGATTCCCGCTTTCGCGGGAATGACATTACTGTGAAGTCCAATGACAGTATTGTGGAGTTTGTGGATTCCCGCTTTCGCGGGAATGACAATACTGTGAAGTCTAATGACAGTATTGTGGAGTTTGTGGATTCCCGCTTTCGCGGGAATGACAATACTGTGAAGTCTAATTACAGTAGTGTGGAGTTTGTGGATTCCCGCTTTCGCGGGAATGACAATACCGAAACTGTTTTTAACGTTTCTCAGGTTAAACCTAACGATAATAAAACCTGTGAAGGAATTCACTGCCAAAGCTGTTTAAGCCAAATTAATCGCTGGTTTAATCCAGTAAATTTAGGCAATGGCTTGGAGCGAGCTTCTTATCCCTGTTACCCCAATAATTTGACTAATTACCCTACTTTTGTGGCGCATATTCCCGCAGGGAGAGTTTGGATTGCCCCGCAGAAAAGTTCTTGGCAAATTTGCAATGCGATCGCTGTGATTACCCCGGATAATTATCTGTTAGCTGATTTATCCCGGTCTTATCCGGGACAGTTGCCCGGTTGCGAAAATTACGACCCTAGAAAACACCGCATTTTTCAGTTAGACACTTTGCCAAAGTTAACAGAAATTGATGGTACTGTAGCGATATTATCAGGATTGTCGGGTCATGTCTATTTCCATTGGCTGGTGGATATTTTACCCCGCTGGGAACTATTACGCTTAAGTGGAATTGATTTAAGCAAGATTGATTGGTTTGTGGTAAATAGCCTCCGGCAACCTTTTCAAAGAGAAACTCTTGAATATCTAGGAATTCCTGAGAGGAAAATTATCGAAAGCGATCGCTATCCTCATATTCAAGCCCAGCAATTAGTTGTCCCCTCATTTCCGGGATTTTTGGGGTGGCTGCCTCCTTGGGCATTACAATTTCTGCGATCGCAGTTTCTCGGATTTTTTGGGAATGGGCTAGAGTTTTCCGAGGCATCCTCGAACAATTATAATTATCCAGAACGCATCTATATTAGTCGAGAAAAAGCCCAATATCGGCGAGCGATCAATGAAACCGAAGTCGAGGAAACTTTAGAAAAAATTGGGTTTGTGAATATTTTTATCGAGTCTTATTCTGTGCGGGAGCAAATTCGCTTATTTGCTCATGCTAAAATGATTATAACCGCTCATGGTAGTGGGTTGACTAATATAATTTTCTGTCAACCGAATACGGAAATTATGGAATTAGTCTCGCCGAATTATATCAAACATTATTTTTGGGTAATTAGCCAGCAACTAGGACTAAAACATTATTATTTAGTCGGAGAATCTTTCGCCTGTTATCCGCTAAGATATATTATGGATCCTAATCCGCTAACGGAGAATATCTTGGTGAATATTGATAGGTTAAAAAAGGCTTTATCGGCGCTAGATTTGCCATAAACGAAAAGACTTGATTTTTTTTACCCCCAAACCCGCCGCAAATTCAACACAAAACCCGGTAATACTTCTTCCCCGGATAACTCTGTGGGATTTGCCAATACTTCTATCTTTACCCTTGGAAGATAGATTTCTACTTGACGATTTTGTGGATCGATTAACCAACCCAGTTTCGCCCCATTGTCCATATATTCTTGCATTTTATCTTGCAGGGGTTTCAGACTATCAGAACCCGATCGCAATTCCACGACAAAATCCGGGCAAATATTAGCAAAAGTGCCTTTTTCTTCTGGAGTTAATGCATCCCAACGGGCTTGACTTATCCAAGAAGCATCCGGGGAACGAGTTGCACCATTGGGTAAAATAAAAGCAGTGGAAGAATCAAAAACCTGCCCCAAGTTTTCATTTTTTTCATCCCAGCGATCGAGTTGTCCGGTAATACTGCTATTTCGTTTTCCCGTTTCCCAGCCGGTTGGTGGATTCACGATTAATTCTCCTTGCGCGGTTCTTTCTAGTTGTAAGTCTTGATTAGCTATTGCCAGGGCAACAAATTGTTCTTGGGTGACATAAAGCCCAATGGTTTTTGGTAGCTGAAGCGATAGAGTTTCGCTGTTTGGTTTTACAGGTGTTTGTACCATTTTTGACCTCTTATATACCTATATAATAGAGATGGTGAAGATGAATATTGCTGATTAATTAACCAATTATATCAAATTTTTGATGCTGATGAGAGCGATCGCGCTGAGGAACCGGATTTTTGGCAAAAAAATATTTGTAGGCGATCGCGCCAAAAGTCACCATCTTTGTGATAAAATATTTTCGACGATCTGTTTGAACCAGGTAAGCCTCAGTGTCACCTAGTTACAGATTTAAGAGCGATCGAGTCTTATGTTACAGAATAGCAATAGTCGATTCGATTTATCCTGTGCGAACATCGAAGTGAAGCTTATTCCTAAATACAGCAAAACTATGATTTCATTACATCCCAATTTTCTTACTCAAAATGGCCAGAAAATTTTTGCGGTTTTACCTTACGAGGAGTATTTACTGATTCAAGAGATCCTAGAAGATATAGAAGACTTGAATGATTTAAGGCAAGCCAAAGCCGCCGAAAAAGATGCACCGACTCTGACTCTCGAAACTGTAAAAAAACAACTACAGAAGCAGAAATAAGGTTGATAGAAGAAAAATCTAGGGTTTCAGGTGAAGAACGCAAGAAACCCGGTTTCTTTGTCAAGACCTTGGCAATTTCGATGATTTGTTGGGTTTCGTGGACGGTAGACCCAACCTACGAATTTAGGATTTTACTGCAAAAAATTTTTAGGGCGATCGCACCAAAAATCAGCATCTTTGTGGTAAACTTACTTTGGCTACTTGTTTAAAGAACTATGGTAAACCTCAGCGAAACTCCAGCAACCAGCCCTGACAGCATAGCTTCCCGTATCGCCCAACTAAATCAACTAGCAGAACTCCATTTAAATGCCGGTCAATTAGACCAGGCACAAGCTTATTGTCAACAAGCGTTAAACCTTGACCCAAATTGCCCCAGCACTTGCAAAACAGCGGGGAATATTTGCCGATCCCTGGGTCAGGTGGAGGTGGCAAAACGCTGGTATCGTCGCGCTATAGAATTAGACCCAAAGATGGCGGAAGCATTAGCCAATTTAGGGACGATTTACGCTGAGGCAAAACAGTGGCAGCAGGCGGTAAATTATTACCAAGAAGCGATTAAGGTTAAACCAGATTTTGCCGGAGTTTATCGCAATTTAGCCCGGGCTTGGACGATTCTCGGTCAAGCAGCATCAGCGGCTAACTGTTGGTATCGGGCTTATGAGTTAGAACCCACTGGTGTAAACGCAGCACAATATTTTGAGGTGGGGAATAATTTACTCAAAGCAGGGCAAGGGACTGAGGCGATCGCCTGTTACAAAAATGCGATTAAATTGAATCCCAATTGGGCAGAGGCTTATCAAAATTTAGCGGCGGCTTTGCAGCGGGCAGGTGCTTTAGAGGAGGCGACAATTTGTTATCGTCAAGCGATTGAATTAAAGGCGAAAAAGGCAAAAAATCCACCCACTCCAGAGGATACTTTAGCGGCTGCCAACGGAGTTTTTTCTAATGGCAATGGGTCTGGTAAATCCGATAATATTTTATCTGTAAAGCGTCCTATCCCAGCCGCCGATTATTTGCAACAAGCGCGAGGTTGTGGCGATCGCCAACAATGGCAACAAGCTGCGGACTTATGCCAAAAAGCCTTAGCCCTGGAACCGAAAAATGCAGAAGCTTATAAACTGCTGGGCAATAGTTTTCGGGAATTAGGTAATGTTCAGGAGGCTATACAATCTTATCAAAAAGCCCTATCCCTGCAACCAAAAAATGCGGAACTTTGCCGCGAATTCGGGGATATTTTAGCCCAACAGCAGCAATGGGAGGCAGCTATTACCGCTTATCATCGGGCTGTGGAACTTGACCAGAAATTGCCGGGAATGGAAACCAGATTAGCCCATGCTTTCCGAGAACGCGCTAACTTAGATTTAACCGCAGCGGCAAGTTTCTATAATCTAGCGATTCAATCTAACGCCTCGGAAATTAAGACCGATCGCCACTTCCTAGAAATTCAGCCTCACCACCCGGACATTTATTTAAAATTAGGGGATACTTTGGTAAAACAAAATCGCCCAGATGAGGCAATTTCCATTTATCAAACGGCGATGCAGCGATTTCCCGATCGCCCGGAAATTTATTTACATTTAGGCAAAGCTTTGACTGCCAAAAACGATCGCGTCGGGGCAATGGCTGCTTACCGTCGGGCGATCGCACTCGACCCCAATCATTATTGGTCGCATCACCATCTCGGAGATATTTTAGCCGAAGAAGGAAAATTATTAGAAGCGATCGCCAGCTATCATCGTGCGATTCAAACGAATCCTTCTCCTTCATTTTGGCATTATCCTAATTTAGGAACAGTTCAAGGAAATCATGGAGAATGGGAAGCAGCGATCGTTTCTTACTGCAAAGCGATCGAACTTAATCCCAATTATTCTTGGTCCCATAAAAATTTAGGCGATATTCTTGCCGCCCAAGGTAAGATTGATGAAGCAACGGTGTGTTATCGTCGGGCAATTAAACTCAAACCCAGAATTTTATAATCTTCGGTGGTAGGGTGGGCATTGCCCACCCTACATTTACTCCTATAAAAACCCCAAAATTATTGCCAGCCTAACACCCCCTACCAGCATCCATAGCCACATCAGCCACATCCTATTATTCTCATGTTTGACTTACTCGATCGCCAAATTACCCATTATCAAAAAGCCCTGCTGATTAAGCCCGATAACCCTAAAGTTTACTATCACTTAGGAGAGATATGGGAAAAGTTAGAACAGTGGGAAAAGGCGATCGCTTGTTATCTACAAGTAATTTCTTTGTACAGAGAAACCAGTCAAATTAAGGATATTTTTGCTAAAGCTTATATCCAATTAATCGAGATTAGAGAAAAATGTCCGATCGACCAAGCAATTCGGATATACCGTAAATTCGTTGATAAGTACCCGGATTTTTTAATTGCCCATGTTGGCTTGGGAGACTTATTGACTCAACAAGGAAGCTTAGAAGCGGCTATATATTCTTACAAAAATACAAGTTATCAGCAGCTTTTAGGTTCCCATCCTGAGTTTGTCAAAAATTATTGGCATCCCCAGAATCCCCGTCAACCCCATTTCTTAATTATTGGCATTGGTAAAGGCGGAACCAGTTCGCTCTATCATTACCTGGTAAAGCATCCGCAAATTTTGCCAGCGATTAAAAAAGAAACATTGTTTTTCACCGAAAACATCTCTCAAGGATTAGACTGGTATTTAGCACATTTCCCACCAATTCCTAAAGGCGCTGATGTTTTCACTGGAGAAGCGACTCCTTGGTATCTAGTGAGTTTCGACGTTGAAAAACAAGTTGCTAAATTATTTCCTAACATCAAAATAATCACCCTGTTGAGAAATCCCGTATTTCGGTCATTTTCTCACTATCAAATGCAACGGAGACTGGGAAAAGAGCATCGGTCATTTGCTGAGGCAATTTCCTCGGAGATGGCAGCGATGAACAAGTTATCGTCTCTGGGAAATCCCGATCGCAACTATTGGCAGACAGAAAAAGGTTGTTTATTGTTTAGCCTATACGTTTACTTTATTGAAAAATGGATGGCTGTATTTCCCTGGGAACAGTTTTTAATTTTAAAGAGTGAAGACTTTTATGCCAATCCAGCAGCCACCCTGACCCAAGTTTTTGAGTTTTTGGGAGTGCCGGATTATCCCCTACCAGAATATCCAAATTATAATCCGGGATCGTACAATCCCATCAGTGATGATTTGCGGCAGACTTTAGCCGATTTTTTCCGACCCCACAATCAGAAGTTAGAGGAATATTTGGGGATGAAATTTGATTGGGATTAATAGTAGGGTGGGCATTGCCCACCACCCGTGGATTTTTTCTCGTTTCTCGTTTTCTCGTTTTTCTCGTTTTCTCGTTCCCAGGGTTTCTCGTTCTTTCTCGTTCCTAGGCGGAGCCTAGGGATTAATAGTAGGGTGGGCATTGCCCACCCCGGGGAACGAGGTTAGTGTAAATTGAATTGAAAGCAAATTTCGATGATTCTGGATATCCCAGACCTTTTATTCACTTAAAGGCAAATATTCAATTCGGTCTTGATATTCATTCGGGAAAGAAGCTTCAGCAATGATGATTAGCTCTGTTAGTGTTTCACCAATATTGCTGGATGGATCGATGACAAAAATACCCGGTATATGTCGTCCTTCTTTAAAATGGTCTGCTAAATGTTTGGGCATAGATTTACGATTGTTTGTGACTAAGATAAAATTATGAGTCTCACACCAAATTAAAATGTCTGGGTCAAGGGTTCCTTTAGGAGGAGCATCTGGGTCGCCAATCATTCTGACAACTAGATCGGGTGCTTGACGCATTAATTGACTTCGGTAAAGGGAGGCAATATGCTCGTCTAATAAATATTGAATCGTCATAGTTTATCAATTTATTATGCCAGCGATCGCAGATTCAGAAGATTCTGGCTGAACTTTTGTTTTTACTTTCATTTTGCGAAATCTTTGCCGTGCCGGAGAAGGATTTTGTTTTTGCTCTTCTCGTTGTTGACGACAAAACTCTAGCCAGTCAGCTAAGTACGCAGTCACCTCTTCTTTGTTATGTAGATAGTAGAGGATGGTGGCATAAACATCTTCTAAGGTAATGGTTTCAAATTGTTGAGCAATTTCTTCAGGAGTTTTTGCCCGGTAAATGTACTCGTAAAGAACGCTTTCGATGCCAATGCGACTGCCTTTGATGCGGATATCATCAGCAGCAATAAAGTTGAAGTAGTCTTGGATTTGCATAGCAATTTTTTTTGACTCAGTGTTTCTATCTTATATCAATAGGACTTACGCATCGAATCTACGGATAAGGTGGGCAATGCCCACCGCAATGCCCACCTTACTTATACTACCGAATTTATGGATCGGTGCGTTACGGCTGGATTTTCAATTAATTTGTAACAGTTTAAGACTTATTGCCAGCCTAACACACCCTACCCGTGGATTTAATGCTTTTGCAATAGCTACCTGTAGGGTGGGCAATGCCCACCACCCGTGAATTTAGTGCTTTGGCAATCCCGCTTGTAGGGCGTCAAGTTCGTCTTGGGTTTGCAATGCGGTTTGCATCCAAGCTTGGGATTGGGAGGCAAAAATTTTCGCTTGAGTTTGATTTTGCTGAAGTTGCCAAATTTGGTTTTTATTTTGCATTTCTGACTGGCAAAGTTGCTCGACACAAGTTAGCAAGAGATGGAGTTGGCGTTGAGTCCATCGGGATACGTCGATTTGCGAGATATATTGACGCAAGTAATATCGTTCTTTGGGCAAGCTTTCTGGGCGAATCATCTGGGCAGAATCGGGGTCAGAAAGATAGAGAGGATAAGGATAGTAAGCAATTTCTTGACCTGTGGCGATCGCCGCTGCTAAAATCTGCCAATTTAACCCCAGTAAATTCCGCACTTCGCAATAGGGAAACTCCCGCAACCACTCCACTGTAAATAAGGCGCACAAATCCTGGGTTTGATTAAATTCCAGTAGTTTGAGTAACGAATTATCATGGCAGTTGATTACTTGCAAATCTTGCCAATCTTGCAAATTTTGGCCTAATTTTATGTCCGCACAAACCACCGCGATCGCATCTGATTCTCCCGCAGCTTTGACTAACTTTTCTACCATGGTGGGCAGGGCAATGCGATCGCTGGCTAATTGCAAGAAATAGTCTCCCGTTGCCAGTTGAACTAACTGATTATAGGCGGTTCCCAAACTTTGATTGTTAGAGGCGATAAACTGATAATTGGGATACTGAGTTTTGGCTTGGGCGATCGCCTCTGGAATGGGTTCGCTGGCTGGAAGTTGGTAGAGAACAATGACTTCCAAGTTGTCATAAGTTTGTCCGGTCAAACTTTCCAGACAATCTAAGATTTTTTCCCCATCGGCAAAGCAAGTGACTCCGACGGTGACGCGGGAATTTTGGGGCGGTTGGGGGGCAGATTTAATGAAGGCTTCACTCATAGATTCAAGTCGGCGATCGAGTAATGTTTGATTGGTTTTTTCTAAGCAGGGGCGATCGGGAATCGCCGGATTTTCGGGACGCGCTGAAATAGCTGCAATAATAGATTCAGCCAGAGATTGTGTATCGGTTGGTTGAAACCAGCGTACCCCGTCAGTTCGGGAAATTAAATTTAAAGTTTCGCGAAATCCTCCGGTATCTGAGACTACTAAACTTACGGGTGACACTCCCATTTCTAAGGCGGCATTGGGAAAGTTTTCTTGCCAACTGCACAGGCAAACAATTGGGTTTGGTAGCTGACTGACGAGTTCGATAGCTTGTTGACTGGATAACTCCGGTAAAATTCGATAAGCATAGTTTCCTTTTAATGCGCGATCGAGATATTCCTGACTATCCCAGCCTTTCAATTTAGTCGATTCCAACTGGACAATTTTACCGAGAAAAATTATCTCCAGTTTTTCAGAAATATTCGGGTCAAGGAACTGGATTGCTTCCACAAAAGTACAGAGTCCTTTTCTTTCCTCCAATCGACCGAAAAATCCTAACGGAATTTTTTGATAATTCAAAATATCTCTGACATCATTAAGAGTCGATACCCTGTCTCCCCCCTTATTAAGGGGGGCTTGGGGGGGATCCAAACGGGGGGAGTTTTTACCGGCTAAGTTTACAATCGGAATAAAATAAGGCAAATGAACTGCATGGGATGTTTTCCAGCCATAACTTTCTACCTTAGATTTGAGAAAGTGGGAGGGAAAATAAGTCACATCAGCATTTTCATAAGAATATTGCTCATAATGATACGCTTGCCAAAACCAATGGGGATGATCCACTGCATATCGATGATTGGTTTCTCGCAACCATTCAAACCCACCATGATCGGTAACTCCGATCGGACAACGATTAGGCACAACCCCGGATTTTTTTGCCTGAATGGTGCGATACCCGAATCCCCAAATTGCCGGAAATTCCACATAAACCACTGCCTCTGGGAAACTAGCTAAAATAGCCTGAGTAAAGAACAAACAGCAAAAACTTTCATAGTCAAACCATTGGGCGATCGCCTGTTTTTTACTTTGGGCTAAAATAGCGCGGTGAATGGGCTGAAGATTTAATACCTTATCCACTTCTCCCGTAGAAAAAATATGCTGAAGATTGGGTACTTGAGATTTTCCCCCAAACTCGGTGTCATTCTGGCAAAGTAACAGGATAATAGACCAACCATCGGCGGCTAAATGTTGGCTTAATGCCTGATAATAAGTACCAATGCCACCATTGCGATAAAATCCCTCAAATTCGCTAGTGGCTAGAATGGCTACTTTTTGGGTAGAAGCATTGAATTTTGCGTGCAATTGAGGTTGAAAATGGACTTGAGAATAGTCAGGAGACAGGATATGGGTGAGTAAGTCTTTCATATCGTTACGAACATTCATTACATAACACAAATTTCCAATAATCTTGCGTAGGGACACGGCAATGCAGGACACGGCAATGCCGTGTCCCTACCGTTACTTACGCATTACCTATATATATTGTAGGGGTGATTCGCGAATCACCCCTACATGGTTCTCCGGGATATCTCTTCTGCCGCTAGAGGAATTTCGCCAACATTGCCAAACATTTCTCTAGCTTTAATCAATTCCTGTTTAGCTTGGTCTATATCTCCTAAATAAATAAAAGCCATCACTTTAGCCGCCGCAATATTCGGACGTAATTTATCGTGACAAATTTGCAACGAGTAGGCAAAAGCCTGATGCACATCTTCCGTAGAAAATATACTAAACGGCGGATTTAAATCTAAAATTAAAGTATCCTTGGGTAAGGGCTTAACATATTGAAACACTGCCGCTTGGTAGAGATTGCAATAATGTTTGAAGTATGGCCTCAGTTTGTAAATCAACAGATGGATCCAAGCCGTGGCATAATGAGCGAAATCATTATAATGAACTAAAGAAGTCATCGGCATTAGATGGGGATAAAAATTTAAGAAAATGCTTTTGGTCAGTTCCCAGCTTTTCATCGCATCCACAAATAAATATTCGATCGCCCCACCGTTCCAACCAATCTCCGTCACATCTCCCGGATAAACTTTTATCGAGTGACTCCAGGGGCTAATTCTGCGAGTAAATTCATCTAAAAAGCTATCTCCCGGTTGATATTGACCTTCCAGAGAAGTCCCTTTTACCGTTCGTTCCATATATGGATGCCAAGTAAATAAGTCATAAGCGTGAATCCGTTTATATTTCAGGGCAACCTGACGATTTCTTTCTAATCCCTTAGCCAGAGAAATAGTTGCCGACCCTAACCAACATCCTAAATCAATGATTTCCCCTTGACCGGAATAAATATTTTCGCCATAATCTTGCAAGAAAATCTGCTCTTGATCTGAGGTCATCCCCAATAACCGAGAATAGGATTCTGGGCTAGATAGCTGCTGTTTAGTGACAGTTCCTTGAGTAAAAGCTTGTTTCATATACTCTAGCCGTTGGTTCAGCAAAGATTGATTCACTGCTGCCAAAAACTCTGGTTTAGCAACAACGGGAATTTCAGGATAAACCTCGATCGCATTAGCAATTTCTGCTGCTAGAGATTGGGAGTTTCCCGATTCAAACCATCGCACCTTATCCGATCCGGTTCCCCCCTTATTTATCCCCCTCCCGTCCCCCTTTATCCCCCTCCCGTCCCCCTTTGAAAGGGGGAAGCCAGCGGAATAATTTTTTGTTGTCCGGGGGGTTAGGGGGGATCGCCCAATTAAGTTTAAGGTTTCTCGAAAGCCTCCAGTATCTGAGACCACCAAACTCACGGGTAATTGTCCCATTTCTAAGGCACTATTGGGAAAGTTTTCTTGGGGACTGGTCAGGCAAACAATTGCCGGGGCTAATTCTTGCACCAGGGCGATCGCTTCCTGGCTAAATAAGTCCGAGATGATGGTATAATTAAATTTATTATTAAGTTGTTGCTCGATATATTGTTGACTGTCCTGTTTATCGAGTTTCGGGGCATGAAGGGTGACAGTTTTCCCTAAAAATAACAGGTAAAGTTGCTGGCTAATTTCCTCATCGGCAAATTGCTGGGTAATATGCGCGATCGCCTCCAAAAACGTCAGCAGTCCTTTCCGTTCTTCCAAGCGACCAAAAAAGACGATCGGGATTTGTTGCCGTTTAAGATTCAAACCAACCCGGTCTAACATCGGTCGTTTTTTATCCAAAAGTGGCGCGATCGTAAAACAGTAGGGCAAATGAATGGCATGGGTCATGTTCCAGCCATAACTTTTCACTTTTTCCGCCATAAACCAAGACAGGAAAAAGGCTAAATCGGCATTTTCAAAAGAATATTGCTCGTAGCTATACACCTTTTGATACCAATCCCAGGCGGGATATAAGCTATATTTTTCATGGGCTTCATTTAACCACTCTTGACCGCTGTGCATCGTCACCGCTGTCACGCAATTTTTTCTCAACAAACCCGCACGTTTGGCTTGAATTGTCCGATATCCCAGTCCGCACAAATCGGGAAATTCCACATAAATAGGAGACTGGCTAAAATGATTGGCGATCGCCTGGACAAAAAACAGAATTCGATAACTTTCTGACTCCACCCATTCCCATTGCTGAAACCCCGATAAAATCCCTTGGTGAATCTGCTGTAACTGCAAAATCTTTTCCGCTTCATGGGTAGAAAAAATATGGCGAACCGGGGCAACCGTAGATTCTCCCTGAAACTCTTTTTCCGTTTTACAGAGAATTAAAATAATATATGCCCCTTCACTGGATAATTTTTCGCTCAAGGTTTTATAATAAGTGCCAATGCCGCCATTCTTGAAAATACCTTCATATTCTGAAGTCACCAAAATCGCCACATTTTCCGGATCTGGTGATAATTTTTCATCGAAGGTTGCTTGAAAGCGGACAGTAAACTCCTTCTCCCAATCCTTTGTCAAAATGTTTGTTTTCGCGAGCAATCTTTGCTGATTCATCATTTATCCTATTCGGGTAGGGTGGGCAATGCCCACTATCCACTATATATAATAGTATCCGGTAGGGTGTGTTAGGCGCTCCATTAATTATTAATCCAATTATAGATTTATAATAGCGCCGTAACGCACCAAACACATATAACCCAATCATGGTTGTCGGCGATTTCATAATAAAAACGGTGCGTTACGGCTCATAAGCAAGTCTAATTTTTGGGTACATAAATTATCCTTCGCCTAACACACCCTACCGCTACTATTAGGGTAGAGTGTTAGTAGGGTGGGCATTGCCCACCATCCACTGTATATAATAGTATCCGGTAGGATATGTCTTGGCGATCGACTAACTATGAATCTAATCAGTGGTAGTGGTAGGGTGTGTTAGGCGCTTCATTAACTATGAATCCAATCATAGACTTATAATAGCGCCGTAACGCACAAAACACATATAAACCCAACCAAATAAACCAATTATTTTTTCAGCTATTTTATGAGAAAAATGGTGCGTTACGGCTCAAATGTAAGTCTAATTTTTGGGGTAATAAAATTATGTTTCGCCTAACGCACCCTACCGCTACTATTAGGGTAGAGTGTTAGTAGGGTGGGCATTGCCAGCCCGCGACAGGAGTGATAAATTTGATGACGAAAAATGGTTATTTCATGTAGGGGCGCAATGCTTGCGCCCCCAACGCCAGGACATTTGACCAAGGCGGGAGGACATTTGACCAAGGCGGGAGGGCGCAAGCGTTGCGCCCCTACAAGTACACCTTGACAGGGGTAGGTGGGGCATTGCCCACCATCCACTATATATAATATCCGATAGGGTGTGTCTTGGCGCTAAATTAATTATTAATCCAATTATAGATTTATAATAGCGCCGCCGGGCACCATGTTGCATTAAATTTGCTCTCTAACCCAAGCCCTAAATGCTTTCATGGTTTTATTCCTGCCTTCAACTTTGCTCCGTTCCAGATATTCAGGAATAATTTTCGTTAAAGAGAGTCCAGGAAAATGAGGACTTTCATCACATTGAATATAAACACCATCTTGCAGCACATTAATTTCTAACTTTGTGCCATTAAACCGCCAAAGTTCCCCGACTCCCAAGGCTTCATAATTGTTAAACCGAGTCCGAGATGTAATATCAATTTCAATGGCCAAATCTGGAGGCGGGTCTATACTTAAGTCAATGCGCTTTTGACCGCGAACTGCTGCCTCATTCTCGATATAGAAGCAATCATCAGCTTCAAGTCCCTGATTCATCCTTTGACTTTTAAACGTCGTGGAACCTAGACTCCGAAATTCAAGATCCCATTCTTCTAGAATTGCTTTTACAAAGTCAGCAATCATGATTTTATCGTCTTCGTGTTCCGGTAATGGCGCCATGATTTCTAGTATTCCTTGACTGTAATTAATTCGAGACCCGCGTTTTTCTCCCAAATCCTCTAGCAGGTCTTCGTACATCTGCCAACTAATATCCTTCATTACAAGTTGCTGACCGGGCGGAATGACTAATTGTTCAAGAGTTACTTGCATATTGTTGACCTTTGCATGGGTTTGTTGTCGGGATACCGCAATACCGCTTCTTCATAAATTTGCGATCGCCTATATTATTGTACCATTGTAATTTTTTTTATGGGGGTCATGTGGGCATTTTCCCACCCTACTCCTTAATGGTAGGGTGTGTTAGGCGCTCCATTAATTATTAATCTAATCACATATTTATAATAGCGCCGCAGGGCACCGAACACAACACAGCTATTTACTAATAAAAATGGTGCGTTACGGCTCAAATACAATTCTTTTTTGGAGTCATCAAATTATCTTTCGCCTAACCCACACTACCGTTAATTACAGATTGGCAATAGCACCGCCGAGCAACGAATACCACTCCTGGGAACGATCGCCTATAATCAAACCATGTCCCGTCAAGGAATGACCTATGATTTACACTCCATCCAAACTCCTAAGTTTTGAGGAGTTTATGATTCAATATGGGGATAATACCAAATATCAACTGATTGATGGAGAACTTAGAGATATGGAACCCACAGGGCCTCACGAAGCCGTTGCCGGGAGTATTGCGGGGAGAATTTATCTGGAAATTTTTCGCTCCAATTTCAACTGGTTGGTTCCCAAAAATTGTTTAATCAAACCTCTATACGCTCAGGCAACAGCCCTGCGTCCTGATGTGATTGTTTTAGATCGAGAGGAGTTGAATCAAGAACCGCTGTGGGAACAAGAACCAGTGATTTGCAATGGCAATACGATTAAGTTAGTGGCTGAAGTGGTGAGTACCAATTGGCAAGATGATTATGCCCGCAAAGTGGAAGAATATGCTCTGTTGAATATTCCAGAATATTGGATTGTGGATTTTCGGGGTTTGGGTGGGTTACAGTTTATTGGTAATCCCAAGCAACCAACTTTTACGGTTTGTCAATTAGTTGATGGAGTTTATCAGCAGCAACAATATCGCTTGGGAGATGCAATTCATTCAGCTTTATTTCCTGATTTAGAATTGCGACTGGACGACCTGATGCCGATCGCCCAATGACAAGCAATATTGTTGATTGTTTGTTGTTGGTTATTTGTCCTGTGGTAGGGTGTGTTAGGCGCTCCATTAATTATTAATCTAATCAGATATTGACAATAGCGCCGTAACGCACCAAAGTGGTAGTGGTAGGGTGTGTTAGGCGCTCGATTAATCATTAATTAAATCAGAGATTTACCATAGCGCCGTAACGCACCAAACACATATAAACCCAACCAGATAAACCAATTTTTTCAGCTATTTTATGAGAAAAATGGTGCGTTACGGCTCATAAGCAAGTCTAATTTTTGGGGCAGTCAAATTATCTTTCGCCTAACACACCCTACCGCATATATTCGCCCCATCCCTCTGGTTACGCACGGCTCTGGGAACCCTGCTTTCGAGGCTCTGCAAGAGTGTGTCTGTATATCCTGGTTTACGGGAGGCAGAGCCTCCAGATGGGCATTCCCAGGGAGACCCTGGGAACGAGAGAACGAGAGAATAGCGCCGCAGGGCACCAAAGTGGTAGGGTGTGTCTTGGCGCTCCATTAATTATTAATCCAATTATAGATTTATAATAGCGCCGTAACGCACCAAACACATATAACCCAATCATGGTTGTCGGCGATTTCATAATAAAAACGGTGCGTTACGGCTCATAAGCAAGTCTAATTTTTAGGGACAAAAATTATCTTTCGCCTAACACACCCCACCGCATATATTCCCCCCTTCCCTCTGGTTACGCACGGCTCTGGGAACCCTGCTTTCGAGGCTCTGCAAGAGTGTGTCTGTATATCCTGGTTTACGGGAGGCAGAGCCTCCAGATGGGCATTCCCAGGGAGACCCTGGGAACGAGAGATGATAAAAATGGTGCGTTACGGCTCAAATACAAGCCGATTTTTTGGGGTCATAAAATATCTTTCGCCTAACACACCCTACCGCTTCGAGTTCATCCCTGATTAAAAATTAAAATTAGAACACCTCAAAATCATCGATGGTGATATTCAGATTAGGATTGAGTTGAAGCAATTCCATCTCATCCCCTTGTTCTTCATTGGGATTGTAATACACCCGACCTGTGGTGGGGTCGTAGATGATTTTTGCCGCAGTTCTGGACTGTTGGGGGTCAAAATTAGCAATGATTTCAACTTCACCGGATTCGATCGCATCACCGAGGGAGGCAAAAATTCTTTTGTCCAACTGAATCTTATCTTCTCCGGGATTAAAGTCAGTAATCGTATCCACCCCCAAAGGATTTGCTCCCACTTCTTCTGCGGTCTGCAATGGGCCTTGCTGGACAAAATACTCGAAGCGGAAAACATCTGCCCCCGAACCGCCGGTCACGGTATCGTGACCCGCATCCCCGGATAGGGTGTCATTGCCATCACCGCCGAAGACGCGATCGTTGCCCTGACCGCCATAAACGCGATCGTCGCCAGAACCCCCATCAACGGAATCATTGCCCTGGTTGCCACCGACCGTATCATTGCCATCATCGCCGCTAACCTGGTCATCGCCTTGACCGCCACTCACCGTATCGGCGCCATCACCACCGGAAACGCGATCGTTCCCTAAATCGCCAAACAGTAAGTCATCCCCATCATCGCCACTAACGGTGTCATCTCCTTTACCGCCATATCCCGTGTCGTTGCCACCTCCTAAGCTGACTCGATCGTTCCCTTGATTGGCCTCAATGCGATCGTCTCCATCACCCGTATTGGCAATGTCATCACCACCGAGGAGTTGGGCAAAGTCATCGGTACTTCCCAGGTTTAACTCATCGAACAGCTCCGTGAGACGAGTTTGCGAGGGGGATGCCGATGAAAAATTAACTCCTATATCCTGATTTGACGTATCTACAGTCAAGCCACCGGCATCGTTATTAGATGCGATGATTCCCAATTGGGCTAAACGTTCTAAAACGGGATTGCTGAAGTTTTCATTGTCACCTGTGTTGCTGCCACCTGTGTTCCCGGAACTGTCAGAGTCATCAAGGGAAGTAGGAAGGCCGAACGGACTAACCGTTGAGGGGTTTACCGGCGCTACTGGTAATAATGTATTATATGACATTTCAGAATATATGCTTAGGGGATTTATCTTTTAGTTGAGATTCCTTGATATTTTAGATTATTTAACCATGTATTGTCGAGGCGATAATGGCGATTTAGTCCCAGATTTTTATTCTAAGTGGTCGGACATAAATAATGCACGCAAGAGCAACAAAGCTGTCATTCCCGCGCAGGCGGGAATCCAGGTCTTTTTTGGGCGGGTCTTTACTTTACTTTAATTATGTCCGACCACTTATATAGTCTTACTTAGTTAGATAAAATTTTTGCGATTATTTTCCGGCGATCGCAAAAAAATCGGTTAATTTGCATTAGGATTATCTTACTTTGGCACAGTGGATGGTGGGCAATGCGTGGCAATGCCCACCATCCACTATATATAATACCCGGTAGGGTGTGTCTTTCCGCTCGATCGACTATTAATCTAATCAAAGACAAGTAAGGCTGGCAATACCAGCCCTACATCTAATAGCTACATCTAATAGTTGCCCCATTTTTGTCCCAACCCACTATGAATCTTTTCACTCCAACCTCAACAAATATCCCACAACAGACCCAAACCCTCATCGACCATTATCAAAAAGCCACTCTCATCAAACCCGACTCGGCAACCCTCTATCAAGATATTGGCAATCTTTACCGAAGTTTACTCGATTTTGAACCAGCCATCGTTTATTATCTGAAAGCCATTGAACTCAAACCCGACCTATTTTCAGTCTATTCTCCCCTGAACTTCCTGCTACAATTCATCTGTTGGTCGAGCGAACAGAACAAAAATCAGATTCTTACCCAAGGCATTCATATCCTCAAACAGAATATCATCAACCAACCCAATTTTCCCTTTGCTCATGTCGTTTTAGGCAGACTCTATGCCCAACAAGGAGAAATAGAAACAGCCAAAGACTGCTATCAAAAAGCTAGTTTTAAACAAATTAACCGTTCCTATCCTGACCTCATCCAACATTGGAATTCCTCAACTAAACGCCAGCCCGACTTTCTCGTAATTGGCTTATTCAAGTGTGGCACGACCTCTTTTTATAGCTATCTCATCCAGCATCCACAAATTTTACCCGCCGTCACCAAAGAAATTCGTTATTTTTCCAATTATCCTATCAACGACTTAGAGTATTATCTTTCTCATTTTCCAGCAATATCCAATAATAACTATCTCACGGGTGAAGCTACCCCAAATTATTTTCCATTTCCCAACGTAGCCCAACAAATAAAAGATTGGTTTCCCCAGATAAAGCTCATCCTCTTACTGCGAAACCCTATTGAACGAGCAATTTCTGGCTTTTACTGGGGTAATAAATTTACTTATCAATACTTGAATAAATCCCTCAATGGCATTCATCACTTAGATATAGACCTTGTACAAGAGAAAATTGCTAACATCAAAGAAAAACAGAAACTCTCGCTCCATAAAAGGATTGAATCAAGAAATCAGTGGCTTGATTGTTTAAGAGATATCTGGAGACCAAACTCAGATATCAACCATGAAATCGCCTTTCATATTGCTTCTAGTCTCTATCTTGACTATCTCCCCGAATGGTTTAGGGTTTTCCCTAAAGAGCAAATCTTAATCCTCAGAAGCGAAGACTTATTTACTGACCCAGCAACCACTATGAAACAAGCCTATGATTTCCTCGGTCTTCCTGACCATCCCCTGACCGAGTATCGTAACGCTAATCGTAACAAATATCCTCCGATTTCCCCTAGCTTACATCAACAACTCGCTGACTTTTTCCGACCCTATAACCAAGAGTTGGAAGACTATTTACACAGGAAATTTCATTGGGATTAAGGTGGGTATTGCGGTGGGCATTACCCACCTTGATTTTAATGAAAACGGTGCGTTACGGCTCAAATAGAAGTTTAAGTGTGGAATCATAAAATTATTTTTCGCCTAACACACCCTACCGCATATACATATTCCCCCCTTTTTCAGGGGGGTTAAG
Organism: Oscillatoriales cyanobacterium; assembly: GCA_011390955.1. Classification (GTDB taxonomy): domain Bacteria; phylum Cyanobacteriota; class Cyanobacteriia; order Cyanobacteriales; family Laspinemataceae; genus Planktothricoides. The sequence goes on from JAABRM010000072.1 coordinate 21,718, forward strand.
GCCGATCGCACCCTACCCCTGACTGTAAAATCGCCTGCGAATAATCTCCGCCAATCGATCGCGGTGTTGCTCGGATTTAATCTGATTCAATTCTGCGGTTTTTTGGGACAATTCAGCTTGAAATTCTTCTAGGAGAGCTTGGGCTTGCTGCTGTTGTCGTTCAGATATTTGTAATTGAATTTGGGTTTGTTGTAGCTGTTGTTGAGATTGCTCTAATTCGGCTTGGGTTTGCTGTAATTGCGTGCGATCGCGCTCTAATTCGGCTTCGGTTTGCTGTAATTGGGTGCGATCGCATTCTAATTCGGCTTGGGTTTGCTGGTGTTGGGTTTGGGTGGTTTGCAATTGTTTTCGCAGGTGTTCGAGTTCCGCTTGGGTTTGGGAATAGTCCTCTTTTAAGGTGGCTAATTCCGTGGTTTTTTGGTGCAGTTGTTCGTTGGCTGCGGTTAACTCTCCTTGCAGTTGACTGCGGGACTGTTCCAGGTGGGTTTGGAGGGTGGCGAGTTCGGTTTTGAGGCGGGGAATGGCGCGATCGGGATGCAGGGGGTCGAGTTTTTCGGCGATCAGTTCGAGGGTGAGGGGGTCATAGGTGTAGGGTTCGGTTTTGATCAGGGTTACGCCGTCGCCTTGGGGTTTTTCGCCAAAAAGAGAGCGTTCATAGAAGTTGTCATCCACTTCATAAATTTCGATTTGATGCATGCCACTTTCTATTGAAGCAGCGTGAATACAGTATAGTGGTGCATCTTTTGGAATAATAATTAGACAGGTAGGAGCCACCCTTTCAACATTACCCTCATTTGGAGATGCTCCGTGAACTAATCGCCGATCAAAAAGAACTGCTTGACCCGCCTTGAGAGGGACATAGGTTAAGTAGTTTTGCTCGATATATGATTGCACTTCCCGATCGAAAGGTAAGCCCGGTTGAGTGTAAGCACGTTTTCTAGGTAGCAACTTATGACTTCCTTTGACAAGACAGATACAACTATTTTCGATCTCAACATCACTAAGTGGAGTCCAAATTCCGAGACAGGCGTACAGCGATTCATCAGTAAAAGATGGATCTTGGTGCAAGTTAAGAGATTTATTATTAGCATGGGGCGGACGACGAGTCCACGGACAAAAAAGAGTTCGATAGCCAGGTAGTATTAAATCTATTTTAGGAGCGGCAATCATCTTGAAGTAACCTTCTAAATCTTGCCGATACGATAGGTCAGATGAGAGAAGACTGATAGGCGGTTTGTCTGAATTTACCAGATCCTCTGGTAGCGGATGGGCACGATCGAACTCCCGTAAATCCTCCAATTCATCAGGGGTTAAAAAGTTTTCCAGCACCACATAACCCTCCGTCTCTAGCTGCTGCTGCATGGCTAGTGTTAACGGCGCGACATTGCTAGGAGTCGGATGGGGTGCTTCAGGAGTGGAGGGGGTGGGGTTGGGCATGGGCGTAAATCCGGCTTTGATGACCTGGAATAGTTCTGTGGTGCGAACCTTTATCGACGGGTAGAACAACAGTGCGGTGAGTGCCACAAAGATGAGGAATTGGGGATTTTGCACCGCCAGGGTGATGGCGAGGGCAAGGGGTAGCCAGACTTCATAGAGGTCGTGGGGGATGATGTTTTGATTTTTGGGTGGGGAGGGGGTGAAGGGATGGGGGGCGGTTTTGATGTTGACGGCGGTGAGGAGCAGATAGACGGCAAAAAAGGCGGTTAAGGCGGGGGTGGATTGGCACAGCAGCAGGGCGACCCCACTGAGTAAGAGGAGTTCAACGGGGAAGACGAGGCGGTTTATCCACCGTTGGACGGTTTCGGGAGGGCGTTGAGTGACAAAGGTGGTGATTCCCGCGTTGAGGTCATTGGCGCGATCCCAGAGTTGGTGCAGCAAAATGCCGCGCAGCCCGACGAAAAAGGCATGGGCGGCGGCAACTCCGGTGAAGAGGAGGGCGTTGCGGGGTGGGTCGGGGGTGTGGCTGAGGAGGGGGGCAGCGACGAACAGGGTGGGGACGAGGTGCGCTCCGGCAGCATCGCTGAGGATGCCCCAGATGCCCCGTTCTTTCAGGCGCAGGGGTGGGACGGAGTAGAGGGTGGGGAGCAGGTAGTTGGCGGCGAGGAGGGCGAGGGGAATAGTGCCGAGGTGGGTGAGGAGGGGGGCAGCGAAGCCAATGCCCAGGAAGAGGAGGCAGAGGAGAAGGCGTTGCCAGGGTTGGAGGTTGGCGGCGGCGTTGGGTTTGTTGGCTTTTTGGTCGGTTTCGATGTCGCAAATGTCGTTGAGGAGGTAGCCGTAGGCGGCAACGGAGGCAATAGAGAGGAGGGCGGTGAGGGTGGTGAGGGTGGCGGTTGTGGGGGGGAGTTGGAGAAGGAGGGTTTCGGCGTAGGCAATGGTGAGGAGGGGCGCGATTTTGTAGAGCCACCATTCTTGCGATCGGATTAACCGTGCAAAATCCACGCCCGTTTTTTCCTGTCGCGATCGTTGATGTTTAAGTTTTTTCTGCCTTGCAACCAGGGCCATCCTTTGTCTTTCGTGTTGGGGATATTTGACAATCTCAACCTGCTCGAAATATCTCTCAAACAGAGTAATCATGTATTCTGGATGGGGAGCAATCAGGTTTAAGTGTTGTTTTGTCCGATCCTTTTCAATCCAACTCCAAATAATTCCTTCAAATTGATAAACTCCAACGCCATCGGCTCTCCCTTCGCTGGTGTAGGGTAACTTTATTTCTCCCGATCCCAGTTCACTAGGATGGAAGATGGGAACAAAGCAAATACCGCGATCTGATGTCCAGCTTACAAAGTTCTCCACAACTGTCTCAAACTCTGCCAGGGATTTGACATAGCAGTAAGCCCACCACATACAAGAAACTAAGTCCCACTTGCCTTCCCACTCTGGTCGCTTATCTCTGTAGTCACCTTGAATAAGCGGGATGTTAGGATTGGCTTGTCTGGCAGTTTCCAGCATTGCCGGGGAAATATCTAAACCCGCCCGTTCCACCTCTGGAAAGCAGCCTAAAAAGTAGCCCGTCCCGCAAGCTACATCGAGCCATCGGGGATTGTCGCCGATTTCGTCTAGAAGTTGGGCAATGGTTTCCCGCTCAAAGTCAGCATCGATTTTTGATAGGTCGTTGAGTAGGAAGCGTTGGTTGTAGTTTTGGGCGTAGTTTTGGTCATAAATTTCATGGATACGTTTATTATTGATGGTATATCTGGGTGCAATTAAATCCCAAAAAATTAGAAAATTGCGGATGTTCAACACCATATTTCTGGGTTTACAATTTAAACCTTATCGATTGTGTTTCAATAAAATCTTGAGCATTTTTTTATAGAAAGCTACAGCATTTTCAGAGCAATTGAACGCATTGTTCATATTTGAGAATTCATTCTTCAATCATTTTTTTTATCCGTTCTACAAGCAATTCACCAATTCCTTTGCCAGCATTTATTGCTGCATCTCTTGGTTCTGGATTCATGAATTTATACTGATTCTTTGCTAGGAACCACCCAAGTTTAGATAGAAAGCGTAGTCTCTCTGGAATGTGTTCCATTCCCCGTTCATGCATCGTTTGCATACCATCTATATCTTCCCCTGACAAACGAGGGAAATTTTGTCCTGTTCGCGCTTCTACTGTCACGTTACGAAACGTAGCAAACATATCCCGCATCTGTTGTGTGTTTATAGGGTCAGCAGATTGGAGCACCTTAGTTGGGATCTTTTTGAAAAGAAAATCTTTTAGTCCACCACGTTGAATATATCGACATTGAGCCTTTTTAAGGCATTCATTATTACTCTGTTGCCCCACATGAGTCAACTCATGGGCCAACAACCCCTGCCCCTCCCTCGACCCCGGCTCATACTCCCCCTTTGCAAAAAACACATCCCGCCCCGCCGTAAACGCCTTCGCCTGAATACTCCGACTCAACCGATCCGCCGCCCCATCCGTATGCACCCGCACCCCACCAAAATCCTGCCCCATCAACGGCTCAACCCGCGCCCGAAACGCCCCATCCAACCGCTGACCGCCCCCCCGCGCTGCCCGTAACCCCCGCTCAAACTCCGGCGTAGCCTCCCCAGCAACCCCACCCCCAACCCGCCGCACCGGACTAAAGGCCCGGTCTCGTAAACTCGGCACAACCTCCCGTTGCACCGTCCCCTCTGGTATAGGCTCCTGCAACCCCTGCACCACCTCCGCCGCCACGCGATCCGCCTCCTGCTCATAACGGTCGTGGGGTTCCCCAATCGTCAAACGCTGCGCCTGCACCGGCAACCCCTGCACCGCCATCCCCGCCTCCGACTTTTGCTGCGGCGGCATCGCCACCGGATGCCCTGAACCGCCCTCGCGCTTTCGAGTGGGGAGAGGAATATGAGCCTTGCGTTTCACCTGAGCCTTCATCGTGACCTTACCCTTAAAATTTGCCCTAATTTTACCGCCAATCCCCCAATATATCGAACACCCCCGTCCATTCGTTACCATTCTTCACAATCCCCCCGTAGGGTGCGCCATTGCGGTGATAATGTGGGGAAAAAAATCGGTCGCACCTACAATCTACTGTTTCTGTTGCTTAACCCAGCCATTAATTTCATTACTTGTCAAACTGCGTTGTAACTTAAGGCATTCCCGTCGGGCGGCCTGGAGAATATGTTTCATCATCACAGGTTCATCTGCACCTGCCGCAAAAAACGCTGCATTCAAAGCAATATTGCGAATATTTCCCCCCGGCATCTGTAGCTGTCCCAGTTTCTGATAATCTAACCCTTGGGTGGGAGTTTTAGCTGGGAAAGCCCGCCGCCAAATTTCCATCCGTTGTTCCTGTGCCGGAAACGGAAACTCGACAATAAAACGAATCCGGCGTAAAAAGGCATTATCTAAAGCATTTTTCATATTCGTCGTCAAAATCGCTAATCCTTGATAGGCTTCCATCCGTTGTAGTAAATAACTAACTTCTACATTCGCATGACGATCGCGGCTGTCTCTTACCTCCGTGCGCTTGCCAAACAGAGCATCCGCTTCATCAAACAAAAGAATCGCACCCCCCACCGCCGCTGCATCAAAAATTTGAGCTAAATTCTTCTCGGTTTCCCCAATATACTTACTGATGGTCGCACTGAGGTCAATCCGATAGAGATCGAGATGAAACTGTTGGGCCAACACTTCAGCCGCCAAGGTTTTTCCCGTCCCGCTTTGCCCATAAAATAGGGCGGTCATCCCCAAGCCGCGACTCCCTGACTCCATAAACCCCCAGTCGTGATAAACCTTTGACCGATATTGCAGTTGGGTCGCCAATTCAGCAAGCATCTCCCGTTGCAAATCCGGTAGTACCAAGTCTTCCCATTTTCCCCGACTGGTGATGCGCTGGGCGAGATGGTCGAGACGGGGGCGGGCTTGAGTACGACAAGCCTGCCAAAGGGCAGAGGCAAGGGGTTCGTCCGGATGAGCTTGAGCGCGATCGCAAGCGGCTTGAATGTCCATCGCGGACAGATCAAACTGAGCAGTCAGTCGGGTCATCTCGCCATTGAGTTCCGTGGCTGCTGTACCCAGATGAGTTTCCCAAAGTTCCTGTTGTTCTCCACGATTCAGGAACGGAACATCAAAACAGATAACAGGACGTTGGGGAAAAAACAAGCGGTTTTGACTGCTGAGAATTGCAGGAGTCTGGAGGGTTTTTACCCAAAGGGATAAAGTGTGAAAGCGGCTGGTATCTTCTGGGTTGAGGGAGTCACTGTCAATGAGAAGTAGGCGATCGCTCAAAATAGCCTCCCGTTCCCATCGTCGCCGCAGTTGGTCAAGATCCTGGGGGTCTGTGGGTAAACTGGCTGCATCGAGAATGCCAAACGAAAAGCCCAAGGTGGAACAGACTTGGGTAACGAGTTGGTACTTTGTGGTGAAGTTAGAACCACACAATTGCAAAATCGGCAATCTATCTTTGGACTGAGACCAAGTGGCGATAATTTGCTCGGCAACTTTGGCTTGAGAGGGAGAGAGGAAACAATCTTGCGGTTCGGGAAACTGGCATAAGCCCGTCAATCGTTCATCGATCGCAGCTTCCCCTAAAAGATAGCAGAGGATACGGGGGTCAAGGCGCATGGCCGCTTGAGTGAGGCTAAAACTGGGGGCAAATTCGAGCATTTGCCAAGCTTGCAAGGGATTTTGCGGAGAAAGTACCGACCAAGAGGCATGAGGAAAAATGCTCAAGGCTAACCCAAGCGTAGGATAATTTTGTTGGCTATCTCCTTGGATTTTGGCACAGAGAAGAGGAATAGCGCGATCGAGTTCTGAACCGAGAGCCAGTAAGAGGATATCTCGTTCAAAGGGGGAAAGGTCAAATTTACGGACAAGTGCGGCGAAAGGTGTGGTTTCTGAAAGGTTGGAAGGAGGTGAAGCGAGGGGATTGTTTCCCGATATGGTATTTTCTAAGCATTGATGGAGGCGATCGAGTTCTTGCTGAAGGCTATGCCAGTTTTTTTGATACCAACTGGGTTTGTCATTAGAGACTTTCATAAACTTTTGACAAATTAAAAGATACACCTTTTGGAACATACTAAGCCTAATCAGACCCAAGGCAAAGAAATAAATGATTAAGAATTGACTCCTTTGTCTGAATACTTAGTAGGGTGCGTTAGCAGGGGATAACATGAGGATATAAACAGTTAACTTCACATTCCTGCGTAACGCACCGCAATCCTCAAATTATAATAGGGATTGGTGCGTTACGGCGCTCATCCCATTGATTCTCTTTATTCAACCTTTAAAAAAGCGCGATCGCCACCAGACAGCCCAATTGCCAATGCCCACTCACTCCCACACCCAAGCCGTTCTCAACCACTACCAAAAAGCCTTAACCTTCTGCCCCCAAACCGCGAAGATCCAAGAACGTATTGCTTGCCTTCACTGGATGCTCTGGGATATTCCCCAGGCAATGGAACATTACCTCCGAGCAAAGGCGCTCAATCCCCAGGCACAATGGCATCATCGGCAATTATACTTTAGCCTTCAACACCTTGCTCGTCAAAAATCCCCTAGACTCCTCGAATTTTGCGATCGCATTATTGGCAGACCCTGATTCTAAATAGAATAGCTCACTCTAAGTTCGTCATTTCTCCTGTTCCAAAAACTCTCTAGGAGTCACAATTAATATTTGAGATTCAACTTGGGTTTTTAAGGATAATAAATCGCGATCGCCAGTAATTTAGAAACATTGCCTGAGAATCGATCGCCAATTCTAAAAACTTGTTGTCATCAACATCTCGACAAATCTCAACCTGAGATTCCACTTGGATAAATTGACTATAATGTTTGACAACTCTCAAGAAATATTCTCGTTCTTCATCCGAAATATATTTATCAAACTTGCGCTTGGAAATCCTAGTCACTAATTCTTGATACGTCTCATCACTTTGAGCAATTTTAAAGCTCTGATAAACTCGATTAAAAACTTTTCGTGCAGTCCCTTATGGACTCAAAACTGCACTGATTAAAACATTGGTATCAATCACAATCAGCTTAGGATTCATCTGCCAGTAATTCCTGGAGAACTTCTTCAGTTAATCCTCTTTGTTGAGCATTTTTGCCAATGCGATCGAAGACAGTCAAAAAATCTTCTTCCTGGGAGTTTATGCGTTTATCAATTTCCTGTTTGAGCTTGATTTGCTCCTCTTGAGGAAGTTGTTGAACTAGAATTAATATCTGGTCAAAAGTTAAAGGAAGTTGATAATTGTTGGATGTCATTGCCATTTCTTGGTAAAATACAGATAGCTTAATCAAAGGATGGGCATTGCCCACCCTACTATTCTTGGAGAACAGATTTATAATTTACAGAAAGATTTGGCTCGGCACTGATGCAACCAATCATGCCAGATTCTTTGAGAATATCTAGGGTACTCGGTTGATGACGGGGAGTATAATCTGAGTGGATTGTTTGTTTTTCTGGTATTGAATAGCGCTTTTTTAATAAATCAATAAAATCCCAGAGTAAAGCTTGCGCTTCTTCTGGTAACTCATTGATATCTTTTTGGATTTGTTCAATATGAATCATTCTTCTCAATTTTAGCCCACTGCGTAATCACTCATTTCCCGCATGAAAGGAGGGTGAAACCCTAGCACAATATCTTGTTTGGGGACACCTAAATCAACTAAATCTGCTGCAATATCATGCTCCGTTGAATTGTAAAAAATCCAGACCTTACCCTGGCGAATATCGAGATGGATCGCACAATGATGAACCCAACGCTGATGTTGCCAACCCAGATGTACAATTTGATAGCGATCGCGCTGGGTATCAAAAATCGTCTCCACCTCAATTTCGCCATAAGCGGGTTTACTTTCGGCATAACCCATCAACAAGTGTTGGACAATTTGTTGATAAGTTTTTAATTGATCCGTTACTCCTTCCATAGGACAATTTGCTCCAATTCAATATCATAGACAATAATTTTTACAGAGTTTTCTTGCAGCATTAAAGCCGGAAAATCTAATTGAAAGAAGCTGTTATAGACTAGATGGGGGATGGCGAGATAGAGAATGCGATCGGGGTCTTCACGGCGTAAAGCAGCCCGATAGTTAATAAACTGTCCCAACGCTGTATGAAACTCTGAAATTGCCGATGCACTGGCCAAAAAACTTTTGATTTCAACGGCAATTTTCTCATCTCCTCGCTCTGCTGCTAGTAATCGTTCTGCTCCCAAGTCAATTTCCATATCAACCCCACCGACTTTAATTTGAAGGGGATCGTGAGTAACATTCCACCCATCTGATTCAAGCGCTGTCTTAACAACTTGATGAAAGCGATCTTTAGCCACAACAAGCGATCCAATAAGCGAAGTGTAATTCTCAACCTATTATACAAAGTTAAGAGCGATCGCACTCCCTCAATTTCTTGATTTTTCTTAACATTCCCACCCATGACCTTTTCCACCCTCGTTCACCTCCTACAAACTCGCGCCCACCAGCAGCCCAACCAACTCGCCTACACTTTCCTCAAAAACGGCAAAACCCCCACCAGCCAACTCACCTATCGCCAACTCGACCAAAAAGCAAAAGCGATCGCCGCCTACCTACAAATTCAACTCTCACCAGGGTCTAGAGTTCTCCTCGTTTATCCCCAAAGTATTGATGCGATCGCCGCCCTGTTTGGTTGTCTTTATGCCGGAGTCATCGCCATTCCAGCCCCAGCCCCAGACACCACCCGACTCAAACGCACCTTACCCAGACTAGAAGCGATCGCCACTGATGCCAATGCCTCTCTCATCTTAACCACCCACAACCAACTCACTCGCCCAAACCCCGCCCTCACCTTTCAAGCCAAAAGCTTTGTCAGCCGACTCAACGGCAGCCCCTCACTCTTCCTTCACTACACCCTACAAAACCACCCGCAACTGGCTACCCTCCCTTGGACAGCTACCGATAAAATTCCTCTCCACTTCGCCCACCACTGGCAAAACCCCCAAATCGACGGCCATACCCTCGCCTACCTGCAATATACCTCCGGTTCAACCTCCACCCCCAAAGGCGTGATGCTTGACCACCATAACCTCATCAGCCATTTAGCCGAACTGCAACAAGCAGGGGGTTACGACTCCCACAGCATCACCGTCACTTGGATGCCCTATTTTCACGACTACGGCTTAGTTGAGGGCATTCTCCAACCCCTGTACAACGGCACGCCCTGTTATTTAATGTCCCCAACCGCCTTCATCAAATCCCCGCAACGCTGGCTAGAAGCCATTTCCCACTACCGCGCCACCCACAGCCAAGCCCCCAACTTTGCCTACGCCTATTGCGTGCAGCGCATCACCCCCGAACCAGCAACCCTCGATCTCAGCCATTGGCAAGCCGCCGGAAATGCCGCCGAACCCATCAATCCCCAAATTTTAGAGCAATTCTGCCAAAGGTTTCAGCCTTGGGGGTTTCGTCCCCAAACCTTTGCCCCTGCCTACGGACTGGCAGAAGCCACCTTATTAGTCACCACCAGCCGGAAATCCCAGAGTCCCCTATGCTGCACGGTTTCTCAGGAAGCCTTGAGCCAAAATCGCTTTGTGGAAACGGCGATCGGACAAAAACTAGCAAGTTCCGGTCGTTTGTTGGACAATACCCAAGTGGCGATCGCCCATCCTGACACCTTAACCCGTTGTCAGCCCGATGAAATCGGGGAAATTTGGGTCGCCAGTGCCGGAGTAGCGCGGGGGTACTGGCAACGGTCTGATGTCACCAAAAACACTTTTCAGGCTTACCTCAACGATACGGGAGAAGGGCCTTTTCTGCGATCGGGGGATTTAGGCGCGATTCACAATGGGGAATTATTTGTGACGGGTCGCCTCAAAGATTTAATTATTGTTCGCGGTGAAAACTACTATCCCCAAGATATTGAATGGGTGGCAGAAAAAAGCCATCCAGCATTGCGTCAGGGTTATGGGGCAGCATTTGCCGTTGATGTTGATGGGGTAGAACAACTGGTAATTGCCTTTGAGGTTGCCCGTAAAACCCCCAATCTCAAGGATATAGTAGATGCCATTCTGCGATCGCCGAACAGTTTGAATTATCCCTTTATGGGGTCGTCCTCCTAGAACGAGGCAGTATTCTCAAAACCTCTAGCGGGAAAATTCAACGCCAAGCCTGCCGAAAAGCGTTTCTCGTAGGGGTTGATGGCATCAACCCTTGGGAGACTCTGGTGACATGGACGCTTGACCAACCCTCTCCAAACAGCAGCGACCCGCCCCAAAACGAGGCAGAGGAACAGTTAGCGCAAATTTGGCAACAGGTTTTAGGGATTGAGTCCGTCAACCGAACAGATAACTTTTTTGAATTAGGGGGAAACTCCCTCAAAGGAGCAATTGTCGTCACAGAAATTGAAAAAGTATTCGGTCAACAAATTCCCCTCGCCAGTTTAACAGAAGCCAAAACCCTAGAGAAACTCGCCCATCAAATTGTTCAGAAATACTGGCAAAAAGTTAGGTCTCGTTCGTTAGTTTTTGCTCGTCCAGAAGGGAGTAAACGACCTTTATTTTTAGTCCATGCGATCGGCGGTCGGGGAGGGACTGCCAATTTAGTCCGCTACCTCGACCCACAGCGCCCGGTTTATGGCTTGCAAGCAGTAGGAATCGATGGTGAAAAAGCCCCCCATACTTCAATTCAACCAATGGTAGAACATTATATTCAAGAAATCCAAACCGTTCAGCCTCAAGACCCCTATCTCTTAGGTGGTCGGTGTATTGGGGGCAATATTGCCTTAGAAATAGCCCAACAGTTAACCCGACGAGGAGAGCAGGTATTATTAGTAGCAATGTTAGATAGTCCCAATCCTTTGATCGCCGCAGGGCAAAAAAATCAACAATGGAATCATTGGCAATCTTTAGCCAAAGAGCGAAAACGGGAGAACTTCCAAAAACAGGGATTAAGTCCCCATTTAATTGAAAATATCCTAAACGTTTTTGAAGCCAACTGGCAAGTAATTATGAGTCATTATCCGAAGATTTATTCAGGGCGCGTCGTATATTTCTCCGCAGCAGAAAATCAGGCTTTAGGCTTGACTTGGTTCGACCCCATGCAGCCCCAAGGCTGGAATGATTTTGTCGCTGGGGGAATTGAAATCATTAAATTTCCCGGAAAACACGGAGGATTTAATTTTCAAGTTTTGGGCGAAAAGTTGAATGCTTGTCTAGAACAAATGGACTTGTAAAGGGTAAACAATGCCCAGCCAATAAGCTCAACTCGCAGCAAAGTCAGTAAACTTTCGTTTGTATGGAGCTTTAAAAGCCAAAACGATATCCTGTTTAGCGCGTAGGGTGGGCAATGCCCACCAAATCAGCGCGTAGGGTGGGCATTGCCCACCAAATCCGAGCCCACCAAATCAGCGCGTAGGGTGGGCATTGCCCACCAAATCCGAACCCACCAAATCAGCGCGTAGGGTGGGCATTGCCCACCAAATCCGAGGCATTGCCCACCAAATCAGCGCGTAGGGTGGGCAATGCCCACCAAATCAGCGCGTAGGGTGGGCATTGCCCACCCTACTCACCCACATAATCAATAATGTCGGAAAAATCAGGAATGTCTGAGAAACACCCCTGACATTGACACGCCCAATCTTCCGAATAAATTCCCTGCGCCACATAACGAGAAAAACTCGAATATTCCCAAGCATGAGGGCAAGCCACCAGACCATGCTTAACCGGATTGTAATGGATGTAATCCAAATAGTGATTGATTTCCTGCCGATCGCACAAACTGCGCTCCCAAAACCGACGCTGCCACACATCCCGCTCTCGATGCTTCCGACGCGAAGCAGAGAGATTCTGGGACATTTCAGCATCACCCCGGAAAGCACGGGTAAACAAAGCCTTCATGCGACCCACACGAGCGGAATAGTTACAGTCCTGTTCTGGCAATTGCCACAGAAAATGGAGATGCTCTGGCAGAACAACCGCAGCCATAATTTTGAACTGTCGCTCTTCTTTGGTTTGAGCAAGGGCATTACGAAGCAGTTGGATATTATTTGGGTTTTGAAAGAGGGGTTGACGTTGATAGGTGACACAAGTGATAAAAATAATGCTGGCAGGAATCCGAGCACGGCGATATTGAGGCACGATCGGCGATTTTTTGATGTTTGGGTTAAGTGTTGGTAGGTAATACCCACAACAATTCAGGATATCGCAACCTTGGTAGGGTGGGCATCGCCCACCATTACCCAACATATCGCGATCGTGATTTGGTGGGCGATGCCCACCCTACGCTCTGATTTGGTGGGCGATGCCCACCATTACCCAACATATCGCGATCGTGATTTGGTGGGCGATGCCCACCCTGCGCTCTGATTTGGTGGGCGATGCCCACCCTACTTGCATAATTTTTACTCCCAAGTTTTTATTCCAAGTTTAACTATTTTCCTACAAAGCTAGAGCGAAAATCTGCTCTGCGGATAATTTGAATTCGGGCAAAGTCGGGGAAACAATTGGACTATTGTCCGTAAAAGCATTCATCTGGTACTCTCCGTCAACCATAAGACAAACAAAAATGGTGGGTTGCTTGGGATTACCAATAAACTTTCTCG
>JAABRM010000021.1 GCA_011390955.1 Oscillatoriales cyanobacterium
AACTGTTCCAAAATGGCACAAGTATTGGTACTGCCACTACTGACGCGAATGGTAACTGGATATTTACTCCAGCCACAGCTATAGCCGATGGTACTTACAACTTTACTGCCACCGCTACTGATGCAGCGGGGAATGTTTCTGCCGTTTCTGCTGCCAGCAGTTTAACCATTGATGCTACCGCTGACGAACCAGGGGTTGATGAACCTCCGGTTAGCAGCGGTTTATTCCCCGTTTCTCCCCTTCCCCCATTCACGGGTCTGAGTAATATTTTGCCTTCAGATGGCACCGATGAAAGCAGCACAAGCGATAATACCAATAACACTGGCTTACCTGTACCTCCGCCAATTCCGCCCGAACCCACTATTGATTTAGTCAATATTTCCTTTACTGCCGTATTAACCGATAGTGCAGAGAATATTGATGGCACACCTAATGATGATGCGATTAGCGGTCAGGGTGGTAATGATGTTATCCGCGGTCTGCCCGGACGAGATTTCCTATTTGGAAATGATGGGGATGATGAAATTTATGGCAACCAAGGGGCTGACCTATTATTGGGTAATCAAGGTAAAGATATTATCTACGCTGGTCAGGACAATGATTTAGTCTACGGTGGTCAAAATGATGACCTAATTTATGGCGATTTAGGCAGCGATACTTTAATTGGTGACATGGGTGATGACCAATTATTTGGTGGCACCTCGAACCCCGGTTTAGTTGCTAGTGATGGGGCTGATTTGCTATACGGAAAAGATGGCAATGATTTCCTGCAAGGCAATGTGGGCAATGACTCGATTTCCGGTGGAACCGGCAATGATACCGCCCGTGGTGGTCAAGGTGATGACCTAATTCATGGGGATGCCGGAGACGATGTTTTATATGGCGATAAGGGCAATGATAGCCTAACCGGAAATGCTGATAATGATGTCATTTATGGTGGTGAAGGGAATGATTTCCTCTGGGGTGGTGATGGCGATGATTTCCTCTATGGAGATGCCGGAGATGATACTTTAATCGGTAATGCCGGTAAAGATATTTTTGTCCTGCAATCTAGTTTTGGTTCGGATACAATTCTGGACTTTACTAATGGTATCGACCTGATTGGTTTAGCCGGTAGCTTAACTTTTGATCGGTTAAGTATTACTGGCAGTAATGGGAATACATTAATATCCCGTGGCAATGAATTGTTAGCCACATTAACGGGTGTTGATGTTGGTTTAATTGATAGCGCTGACTTTACTTTGTTGGCGTAATGGTTCGTCAGTTTCGTAGTAAGGGCTTTAGCCTTTACTACCGTCAGAATTAAATAAACAACCCAGAAACCGGGTTTCTTTAGACCATCTTTGCCATCAACGAACAAGTCTTATAGAAACCCGGTTTCTTGGAAAGCCGAAGTCAAGTAGCCCCAACACCTGAAGCGGTTAGAAACCGGGTTTCTATGTAAGGGCCGGTGGGGTGGCAGAGGTTTCTTAGAGAAACCCGGTTTCTTGTCCCTGGGGCGGTTTCTTTTCAGGGTCTTAGTCAGATTTTTGCTGTTTGGGTTTTTTTACAGTCTTGTTTTTATTTTGGGAAAGGTTCTGGGATAGTTTCGCGAGTTCGCCAGAAATGAAAGTCTCTGGTGAAATATTTGTCTCCGTTACGATACCGAGACGGATGAAGTCATTCCAGACAGGTTCCGAGAGTAGCTTGAGGGCAATTTGGCGATCGCAATTGGCAATTAGGGCGATCGCTTTCTGCCATCCCTTACGCAATACCTTAATTTGGGAAAAACTGGGGTCTAGCTGACTCAGCAGGGAAAGCGATCGGGGAAAACAACTCGATTCCGGGGAAAGTTGCCGCGATCGCAATCCCTGACAGGTGACTTTTAGCCAGACCGGAAGCAGGTCTAACCATTGCTTTTTTTCAATCTCTTGTAACCCGGTTTCTCCCATTGCCAATGCACCCCAGATACAAAGGGAGGTAGTGGCAAGGGACGCATCCCGTTTGCTGACAGCTTGTTTCCATAAGCTTTTAGCCGGTTCTTGAAAGCGGCTGGCAAGATGACGGTAAGCCTTGTCAACTTCTTCGGGAATGGTGACTTTATAAACGGTTTCTCCCCTGGGCAGGCGATCGCCCCGATAAGATAGCCAATTGTGAGAACCAGATAAATGAATTCGGCGATCGACTACTACTTCCTTAGCGTGAGAATTGCCCAACCAAACTATCTGCACTGCCGATAACCCTTCTACGGTTTTCACCTGGGCTAATTTTTTCTTTACCTCATCGGCAAGAGGTCGTTCTTCCTCGGATTCATTCCGGGCAATTCCATATCCCAATAAAATCCAAACTCCGCGCTGCGCTAACTTTTTAAGTTCCTGAATAAATTGGTTATCCAAGACATCTTTGTTCACCCAGGGAGAAAAAATTAAAATCATCTGATTCGCCGATTCCAAAGTATTGAGAAATACCTCGCGAATTTCACCGTCTCTAAGTTGAATCGCTGTCCCAGTAATCGCGCTTTTAATTTCATTGGTTGTTGGATTTTGGCTAGTTTCAGTTTGTTTGAGTTCGGCAGTCACCTCTTGTGCGATTTTGTCAAGTCTCCGATCGACCTTTGGGTTTCGGCGATCGAGCATTAATTGACGTTCCCTGGCAATTTGTTCTTCTTCCAGTTGAGACAAGGCGATCGGTCAAGGATTGGTGCGTTGCGCCGGACTATGGCGCATCGGTTTAAGTTTCTAAATTATCACAGGCTAACGCACCATTTTGCTACTGGCTATAATATAATCGATCGTGGCGTTTTTTTATCTTGATTGCCAATCGTGAATTATGGAAATTCATCTTGAATCAACATTCTGTTTATCTAATAATGATTGTATCTTGTCAAAATATGACAGCTTAATGATGACTTTTATTAATACCACCATTAATCTAGATATCTCTGAAACATTTTCTGAGGAGGACTGGGCTTTATTTGATGAAAAAGGTGAAATCCCTGAACCTATCAAAATTGGACATATCTATGCTTATAGATTTGACTTGAGCTATCATCCAGACGATTTAATGGAAATGGCTGATTGCGCTCACCAAGATTTGTCTTATTTTGCTAGTTATTTTTTATTAGAAGAAGGCAATGACTTGAAAAGTTATAATCATCTTTTTTATTTGCATGAAGTATTTATCGATCCAAAGTACAGGGGGATGGACTATGCCTTGCAAGCGTTAGCTATATTTTTACAAGGTTTTGCCAGGGGTGAAACCGTTGGTTGTCATCCAGCGCCTTTACATGATTTATCCAAGAAATATGCTCAGAACCAGGGACGAAAGCTTATGAGAAAATACTGGTCTAAACTTGGGTTAGATCGATACAGCGAAAAGCATAACATTCTTTGGACTGAGGAATGGTATATGCCAGAATGGCTGAAGAATAAAATATTTGAAAGTTAAAATTGTCACCGGCTTACTCATATGCGAAAAGGCAACAATATTAAGGGCGAGTAAAAATTATTTTAAATCGATATATTCGGTAAATCCCGCTGCTGATTTTATTCACTCAATAATTCTTTCCTGATGTTTGGCTGACTAATTTTCGCAATTATCCGCCGTATTTTTGAGCCAATTACCAATATTATTCCAAAAAGGGTAAGCCTTCATCTTCCACACGAGCAGCCCGACTTTTTCGCAAGGCGCGAATCACCGGACTGTGAATTAAACGACTGAAGGCATTATCTACCGCTAAAGTAATCCCCTGGTTTCAAATAGATTTCAGATCCATCCCGAACAATTTCCAATAACTCGGCAAAATTGATTGGGTCTGCTTCAAACGATGGCACGGTAAGCTCCTGATTTATAGCGCAGTATCTCAGCAATAAAGGCGATCGCCTCTTGGTAAAAATCTCGGTTTATTATACCTGATATTGTATCTGCACCGGATTTCCCACAGAAAATTCCCACAGACATTAATTTCACCACTTCCAACACAGAGAACGACACAGAAAACACAGAGGCAACGGATGCGATCGATTCGCGATCGCATCCGTTGCCTCTGTGTTTTAATTTCAGCAGCTTACTCTTGACTCAGGGATAGGCGATCGCGCTTTAAACCCAGAAACAAAGACCCAGAAACCGGGTTTATGTATGAGATAGCACAGTTAACCGTTGTATTTACAATAGAAACCCGGTTTATTTTTTGGCAGCAACCATTTTTTTGCTTGGCGCGATCGCCTTTAATAATTAACAGGTAAAAATAAATCTCATCAGCCAAAAAAGATATAAATTAAGTAAGAAAAACTTGATAT
>JAABRM010000022.1 GCA_011390955.1 Oscillatoriales cyanobacterium
GATGACCTTACCAGAAGAACTGGAGAAATCTTTTAATATAGAAATCACGAGTTATGAGGAGGAAAGCAAAATGCCCTATATCACCCCCCTGGAACGCTTTGCTATAGAAAAAGGACGGCAAGAAGGAATTCTTGCAGGACGCCAAGAAGGAATTTTAGCAGGAATGTTAAAAAACCGTCAAGAGGATGTAATTGAAATCCTAGAAACCCGGTTTTCTCCGGTGCCCGCTTCCCTGGTTGAAACAATTAATCTGATGGAAGATGCAGCGTTATTAAAAACTCTGCTTAAGCGGGCGATTACTATTGGCTCGATCGCTGAATTTGAACAGTTAATTCAAGAACTAACTCAAGAATAGGCGATTCTCCCTTTAAACCCAAAAGCCAAAACCCAGAAACCGGGTTTCTTGTTTGGTATCACAGTTAACTGTTGTATGCCTAACAGAAACCCGGTTTCTGGGTCTTGGCAGCAACCCGGTTTTTTGTTGTTCGGCAATTTCATAGAGGCGATCGCGATTTATCTGTTAACCCATCCGTTGCTCATGGTGCGTTACGGCTGGCATCAAGATTAATCCTTTATATACCAAAGTGAATCGCCAGCCTAACACACCCTACCAAATTTTTTCCCTTACTGCCTTACTATTACGATGTAGTAAATCAAAACAACAAACAACAAACAACAAACAACAATCAACAATCAACAAAAAAACTCTTGACATACTCAGAAAATCCTGATATCGTACTATTACGATGTAGAAAAAAAGCAAAAAAAATGAGCAACCAAACCAGCAGCCCAACCCATATCGGCACCACCGAAGCCGCCCAATACCTAGGTATTTCCACCGTCAGACTCCGCATCCTCCTCCAACAAGGCAGAGTCAGAGGAGCCGAAAAGCAAGGCCGCAACTGGGTTATCCCCTTATTTAACGGAATGCCGGTCATCGAAGAACGCAGCAAAGGCCCGAAGAGTACCTGGTACAAGCGCCGCCGCCAAGTTGAAACCTGCATCCTGGTAAATCGGCAAATTATTGGCAAAAACGCCAAAGAAGGTCAGAACGAGCCGCCAATTGTGGTCAAAGAAGGCAAAAATAACTACAACTGCCACGAACTAGAAATCAACGGCCCATGCCGCCTGGTGTACACCCCCCATGAAACCGGCCCTTGTGGTGCTCGCCTGTGGATTGAAGCAGCGGCTCATGTGCCAGTAGTCAGAAAGACCTTTACCGCCTTTCAGCCGGTCAATCAGCCGGTCAATCATCAGCCGGTTAAAGCCCCTTTTGAGCTTTAGTGATTGGCGTCGGTGACTCGTGTGAAATCAACCAAATAACAAACAACAAATAACAAACAACAAATAACAAACAACAAATAAGTTTGTGTTGCTATGAAAAAGTCACGTTAAACTAGATGTCAAAGCGATTTTCGCAGTTTTTCACCGCAGATTCGGTGGAACCTAGTAGATAGATATTTTTCTACTGGACGGCAAATTACAGCTAAAAGGCATCGGATATATGAATAGTTCTTGGAAAATATGGATCGATAAGCTGAAGGCAACTTCGGCAGTTGTAGGCGATCGCACCTCTTCTGGGCAGAAAACCGATCGGCCCAGGGCAAACTTACCGTTAAAACGGTTGAGTTCATTGGTGGCCAGTTTAATCATTGCTCAAGGAGTGATGCTGGGAACTCCAGCCCTGGCGCAAAAAAGTGCGAAAGAAACCCTAACCTATGGAGAACTTTTAGAAAAAATTGACGCTGGAGAAGTCAAAGGAGTAGTCCTCGATCCGGCTAAAGGAAATGCCACGGTGACATTAAAGAATTCTACGGAACACCAAGTCACTCTGTTTGAGCGATATCCAGAGTTATTTCAAAAAATCCGGGCGGCAAATAGAGATGGAGAGCAGGTGCAACTTGATATTCAGCCTTCCGCCGATCGCGCTGAGGTTATGGGCATTGTCGCTAACTTATTGCTGATTATGTTATTAGTTGGCGGTTTGGTAATGATTCTGAAACGGTCATCACAAGTGGGCAACCAAGCGATGAGTTTTGGTAAATCCAGAGCTCGCTTTCACATGGAAGCGAAAACCGGGGTGACTTTTGATGATGTGGCGGGAATTGAAGAAGCCAAAGAAGAACTCCAGGAAGTGGTGACATTCCTCAAGCAACCGGATCGCTTTACAGCGGTGGGGGCGAAAATTCCCAGAGGGGTGCTATTAGTCGGTTCCCCAGGAACGGGAAAAACCCTATTGGGCAAGGCGATCGCGGGAGAAGCGGGAGTGCCGTTTTTCAGTATCTCTGGTTCTGAGTTTGTGGAGATGTTCGTCGGGGTCGGGGCTTCACGGGTCAGAGACTTATTCCACAAAGCCAAAGAAAATGCCCCTTGTATTGTCTTTATCGATGAAATTGATGCGGTCGGTCGCCAGCGTGGTGCGGGAATTGGTGGGGGGAACGATGAACGAGAGCAAACCCTCAACCAACTGCTCACAGAAATGGACGGTTTTGAGGGCAACAGCGGCGTGATTGTGATTGCTGCCACCAACCGTCCGGATGTGCTGGATCTGGCTTTGTTACGACCGGGACGGTTTGACCGACAAGTGGTTGTGGATTTGCCCGGTTACAACGGTCGCCTGGGGATTTTGCAGGTTCATGCTCGGAATAAAAAACTCTCTAGTGATGTGTCTTTAGAAGCGATCGCCCGTCGGACTCCGGGATTAGCGGGCGCGGATCTCGCCAACCTGCTCAATGAAGCGGCCATTCTCACCGCCCGTCGGCGCAAAGAGGCCATTACTCCCTTGGAAATTGACGATGCCATTGACCGAGTAACCATTGGTTTAAAATTAACGCCTCTGTTGGATAGCAAGAAAAAGCGGATTATCGCTTATCACGAAGTCGGCCATGCCCTATTAATGACCGTATTAAAAAATTCCGACTCCTTAAATAAAGTCACCATTATTCCTCGTTCCGGTGGAATTGGCGGTTTTGCTCAACCAGTCCCCAATGAGGAAATGATTGACAGTGGCTTAGTCACCCGTGCGTGGCTGATGGATCGAATTACGATGGCCTTGGGTGGTCGCGCAGCGGAAGATTTGGTATTTGGGGATGCGGAAGTGACCAACGGCGCCAGCGGCGATATTCTTATGGTGGCTAAAATTGCGCGAGAAATGGTAACCCGTTATGGAATGTCTGACCTCGGTCCGTTAGCCCTAGAAATAGAACAGGGTGAGGTGTTTCTGGGCCGAGACTTTATGACGCGATCGGAATATTCCGAAGCCGTAGCCATTCAAATCGATCGCCAAGTCCATGAAATAGTCTCCCACTGCTACCAAGAAGCGCAGCGAATTCTGAACGAACATCGCCCCGTCATGGAAAAACTGGTAGACATTCTCTTAGAGCAAGAAACCATTGAAGGAGAACAATTCCGAGCAATTGTTTCTCAATACACCAACTTGCCGAAGCAGCAATTAACCTCAGCAGTTCTTTCCTCATAGTTCCTGCCTGGATGAGGGGCGGAGGGGCGGAGGGGCAGAGGTGCAGGGGGGCAGGGGTGCAGAGGGGAGAGTGAATAATTGATAATTGATAATTGATAATTGATAATTGATAATTGATAATTGATAATTAACAATTATCAATTCTTTTCCTCTGCTCCCCCGCTCCTCTGCTCCTCTGCTCCCCCGCTCCTCTGCTCCCCTGCTCCCCCGCTCCTTGGTCGGTGAGCGAAGCCGAACCGCCGCTCCTCTGCTCCCCTGCACCCCCGCTCCTCTGCTCCTCTGCACCCCCGCTCGATGGCGGCTCCCCCGCACAAGAACACGAAGCGCTATATGTTTTTTCTGAGGAAGATTTCTGTTATAGTGCGATTAAAAATCAGCCAGCATTGGGGAAGGAACAGTCCCTAAAACTCCGTAGATGAAACCTCTTTTGATTCAAAAGCGTTTCATCCCCGATATCCATCATTAGGTTAGTATCGAAAGCACCGAGATTACCGATTGATTTTATTAATTGATTTTATTATTGGAATGAAAGTTAAACGCACCCGTTCTCAGGATCGAATTCTCACTCTCCTGAAAAGTCTTCAGCAAGCGGTTTCGGCTCAAGATATCTATGTGGAAATGCGGCAACGAAACCAAGCCGTTGGGTTGGCAACTATATATCGGTCTTTAGAAGCGTTGAAACTTGAAGGGGTTGTACAAGTGAGGACTTTGAGTAACGGTGAGTCTGTTTATAGCTGCATTAAACAAGATCGTCATCATTTAACTTGCTTACATTGTGGGGCGTCGATCGCCATTGATGAATGTCCGGTTCACGATTTAGAAACCGAACTGGAAACATTACATCATTTTAAAGTTTTTTATCACACTCTGGAATTTTTTGGGATGTGCGATCGCTGCCAGCTAGGTTCCCACCCCATCAAGGATAATTAGTTGTTAGTTGTTCTTTGTTGTTTGTTGTTTGTTCTTTGTTGTTGGTTATTAGTTGTTAGTTGTTAGTTATTAGTTATTAGTTCTTAATCACTCATGGAAAGATATGCGTACAAATAACAAACAACCAAGAACAAACAACCAACAACCAACAACAAACAACAAACAACAAACAACCAATAACAAACAACCAAGAACAAACAACCAATAACAAACAACCAACAACCAACAACAAACAACCAAGAATGTCTAACGAATATGTTTCAACTCGTGATTTACTTCTTCGATATCGAAGGCATTGGGATCAAAATCTCCTAGCCATTCTAAAGTCGTTTCGTATTCAGCATCTTCTGGGTTTTTCAGAATTTCTAACAAATCCTTATAACCGAGAATTCCCCCACAATCTTCTGGAGGACAAGCCCGTTCTCCTTCGACACAGCGAGGGTAATGCACTTTCGGAGTTGGGGAAATAATTTTTTCCACCAACATAAGATGTTCCCATTCTTCATCGAGATTATATTTATAAATAAACTCCGTGTTTTCGGTGGGAACCAGATCGCCTAACTTCGCCCGTCTTTCGGTTTTCATCTCCAAGCCATATTCTGGGTGAGATTCACCATAGGAAGTGCCATTAATAATAAATTCATGAAGATGAGAATTTTCCCAACCCATGACAATTTGCATCACACGCTGCAATCTATACAGGGTGATATGACTGGGAACTTGGATTTTTCTCCAAATCGGTGGGTCACTATCCTTTAGGGTTACTTGTATTTGATAAATAAACTCACTGTCAGTTTTCATTTTTTTGAGTTTTTACCGTTAAAATACAACCATAAAATCTTGGTTACTTTTGGAAAATTAACCAATTGACGAGAAATAACTGTCATTTATAAATCGTAGCATAGTTATGGAAAAATATTACCAAGCATTTAGCCTTCAGTTATGAGGGAACGGGGAACGGGGAACGGGGAACGGGGAACGAGGGATTGGACAAATTCCCTCTCCCTACGACTGAAAGCTAATAGCTATCCATTTATTAAGATTTTTGCGATTAAAAAAAAGGAAATTCAGCCATGACGCTAAATAGACAGACTGCCGAGATGAAACTGCCAGCCCCTCGACTGGCTTTGACCCTAGGGGATCCAGCGGGAATTGGCCCAGAGGTGATTCTCAAAGCGTTAAGTAATCTAAAGTTGACCCCAGCCTGTGAAATTACCGTGGTGGGTAGTCGGCGGATTTTGCAGCAGACTTATCAGCAGCTAAGGTCTTCTACTATTACGATGCAGAAGGCGATCGATCCAGAACAGCTACAGACGATCGATATTGGTATAGACGTAGATAAAATAACCCCCGGTATGGGTAATGCGGCAAGTGGGGCAGCCAGTTTTGCCTATCTGGAAACCGCGATCGCCCATACTCTAGCCGGAGAATTTGACGCGATCGTCACCGGCCCGATCGCCAAACATTGCTGGAAAGCTGCCGGTCATCATTATCCCGGACAAACGGAACTCTTAGCCGAACGCGCTGGAGTCGATCGGTTCGGGATGTTATTTGTAGCCAAGTCCCCCCATAGTGGCTGGACAATGCGGACATTGTTAGCGACCACCCATATTCCCCTGCGTCAAGTCCCGGACACCCTCAACCCAGATTTATTAAGTCGAAAATTAGACTTATTTGTGGAATGCTTAGAGCAAAATTTTGGCATTCAAACACCCAAGATTGCCATTTCTGGTTTAAATCCCCACAGTGGCGAAAACGGACAATTGGGGACGGAAGAAAAAGACTGGTTAATTCCCTGGTTGGAGGAAATGCGCGATCGCTATCCTCATGTCCAACTCGATGGCCCAATTCCTCCCGATACCCTCTGGGTGAAACCGGCACAAACTTGGTTTGGTACGGGCAATTATGGCCATGATGGTTACTTAGCATTGTATCACGATCAAGGGTTAATTCCGGTTAAATTAATGGCCTTCGATCGAGCAGTGAATACAACAATTGGTTTACCATTTCTTCGCACCTCTCCCGATCATGGCACCGGCTTTGATATTGCCGGAAAAGGATTAGCAAATGGGGCAAGTATGAAAGCTGCTTTAGAGTTAGCGATGGATATTGCACCACATAACTCTGCCGCACACAAAAAGGGTTGACGATAGTCTCTGTGTTTCTCTGTGTCTCTGTGGTTAAGAGGTTAATATTTCACCACAGAGACACAGAGGACACAAATAAAACACAAAGAGAGTTGCAATAGGGTTAATGGTGGCTGTGGTTGATATCCTTGAGAAGGATGGTTATTTTTCTGATGGACGCTTAATTAGTTAGCTATAATGAAATGGCACCGAAAGAAGATATTAAACAAGTTAATGCGATCGCCAAGGAATTTAATATGACGCAACCGCAAAGAGAAGACTTTGGATTTTTTTTGGAACAGTGCAAGACTGAAGGTTACAGAGGCACAAAAAACGAACGAGGTGATTTTACTTACCAAGAACTTCGGCAAATGGCCAAGGAGTATCTAGGGATTCTAGAAAATTAATTCAATGTTAATCTAGGTTAAAAAGTAGTAATCGGAGATAATAATGCTGGTACAATATAACAATATAATAAAAAAAATTACCAATATTAACGATTTAGAGGTTTTCAGGGCGATCGCTAAAAATTTGATAAAAAAACCCTGTTGGCAAACTCGAATCAGCTATGGGGATGAGTTATGTTTAGATTTTGGTCAACAAATTCCTTATGGTCATAATGCCCATAAATTTTTAGCGGGAAAGAAAAAAGGCGAATGGAGATTTGGGACTAGGGGGACAGACTGGCAATTAAGTGCTGCCCCCGGCAATATCCTGACCAGTTCCGCCGAAAATGTTGAATTATTTAAGTCAAAAGTAAAAATCCTTGAAGGCACAACTATTAATAAGTTTGAAACCCACTATCCCGACTTAGTGTTAACTATTGGTTTTAGCAATGGTTGTGAGTTAAAACTATTCCCAAACTTGGCAGATGATTGTGATGTTTCTTGCTGGGAATTGTTTACTCCCGATAATATGCTGTTGACTTTAGAACCAGGAGGAATTTGGACTTATACCCGGTCTGATGTGCCAATGGGTGAGGAAAGGTGAGGAAAGTTGATTTATATTTGCCAAGATTAAGGAATAATTGGCTGGAACATGGCACCGAAAGAAGATATTAAACAAGTTAATGCGATCGCCAAGGAATTTAATATGACCGCAGGAGATAGAAAAAGATTCGGTAAATTTATCGAACAAGAGAAAGCAGCAGGTTACGGAGGCACCAAAAATGAGCGAGGAGATTTTAACTACGAAGAATTGCGACAAAAGGCTCGTGAATTTTTAGGGCTTGACTAAGGCTTGATTCAGGCTCATAACAATTAATCATCAATTACGGTTTTTTGCTGAATATAAGCGCTAATTTAATCATCAACATATAAGGGTATAGAAATATGCTGGCAACAGAAAGTATCAAGAAAATTAGTGAAAATCAGGATTTAGATTATCTGAGAAAAATTATCAATCAAATCATCGGAAAAACCTGTGGTAAAACTCTTATTAGCTATGGGGATGAACTCCGTTTAGAAATTGGCGATCGAATTGCTTGCCAGTCGCAAGCGATCGCCGGTCAAGAAGAAAGCGAATGGGAATTTGGGACTAGGGGGACAGACTGGCAATTAATCGCTTACCCCGGAAACATCCTGACCAGTTCCGCCGAAAATGTTGAATTATTTAAGTCAAAAGTAAAAATCCTTGAAGGCACAACTATTAATAAGTTTGAAACCCACTATCCCGACTTAGTGTTAACTATTGGTTTTAGCAATGGTTGTGAGTTAAAACTATTCCCAAACTTGGCAGATGATTGTGATGTTTCTTGCTGGGAATTGTTTACTCCCGATAATATGCTGTTGACTTTAGAACCAGGAGGAATTTGGACTTATACCCGGTCTGATGTGCCAATGGGTGAGAAAATTTGAAGCCATCAATTGTTAAGGTATGACTTGATTGGCGATCGCCTATTTGGATTTGAAATTGCTAGTGAGGCGATCGCCCACAGGAGGATAATATGAAATTAATTGAACTTTTTTGACAAATTATTAAATTATTTGACGAAAATGTAACAATTTTCGCAAACTAAACCTAAAAAATTGAACAATTTCAATGCTATACTAAGTATAAATCTTCATAGCAAGGGGAAGCTGGTATGAAATCTACCCTTCTAAGCAACCGCTATCGATTTATTAAAGTCCTGGGTGACGGTGGATTTGGTGAAACTTTTATCGCGGAAGACACCCAAATGCCTTCTAATCGGCAATGTGCGATCAAGAAATTAAAGCCGATCGCCAATAATCCCCAAATTTACCAACTGATTCAAGAACGGTTTAAAAGAGAAGCCGCGATTTTAGAAACATTGGGGGATGTCAACGGTCAAATTCCCCGGCTATATGCGTATTTTGCCGAAGAAAATAATTTTTATTTAGTCGAAGAATTGATTCAGGGGGAAACCCTGACCAAAAAAGTCGCAAGTACCGGGAGATTTAGTGAAGATGCGGTGCGTAATTTGCTGATCGAGATTCTGCCAGTCTTCGATTTTGTTCATAGCAAACAAATTGTCCATCGGGATATTAAACCGGACAATATCATCATCAGAGATTTAGATCAATTACCAGTTTTAATTGACTTTGGGGCAGTGAAAGAAGCAATGGGGACAGAAGTAACAACTTCGGGAAATGCTATCAGGTCAATTGTGATTGGTACTCCTGGGTTTATGCCCAGCGAACAAGCCGCAGGCAGGCCGGTTTATTCCAGCGATCTTTATAGTTTAGGGTTAACGGCAATTTACTTGCTTACGGGCAAATGGCCTCAAGAATTAGAAACCGACTCCCGTACCGGCCAGATTATGTGGCGATCGCACGCGCCACAGGTTAGTCCTACTTTGGCAGAAGTGTTAGATAAGGCGATCGAATATCATCCCCGCGATCGTTATCCCAGCGCCAGAGAAATGCTTTCAGCATTGCAACAGCCAAAAAGTCAACCAGTGGGACAGGGGTCTTCTACAATGGTTTCTCTGACATCGAATTTGACTAGCGACTTTCTGTTATCATCGTTGCAAAAAAAAGAGTGGCGCAATGCAGCAATTACCGGCAGCATTATTGGCGCATTCGTCATAATTGGTTTGTCGATCGCCCAGCCCAATCTCGTCCCATTTGCCGAAAACTCTTCAAAACAAACTGTAACACAACCAAGCAGAAGTCAAAATCAAACTGACGAATACTTCTGGTTAGCCGCTAGACGAGTAACTGACGCCGATTTAGCTGGTAAAACAGCTTTTGAAATTGACATCATGCGGAATGAGATTTTTGCTCGTCATGGTCGTCGTTTTAACGATCCAGCATTGCAAAGTTATTTTAATAGTCAACCTTGGTATCGTCCGATTTACGAACCCGATATTTTCCCTAATAGCTTACTGTCAAATTTGGAGAAAGAAAATGCCCAGTATATTCTAGATTTTCAGCAGAGAAATGGCTTAAAGTAAGTCAATTTATGTGAGGATAGTAAAGTTTTCCGGTTTGAATCGATTTTGTTTTTCGGAAAAAAAAGTTATATATTTATTTCAATTAAAATTCATAAAATTATGTAGGTGCGGCTCCCTAATCACCCCTAATAACAGAGATTAAATGTCTCACTTTTACCTGAAAATCAATCTAACTCTATGTTCCAAGAATTGCCTAATTGTAAGTAGATGAATATCATATTTGCTAAGGTTACTATAGTTTTTATGCTAAGGTTACTATAGTATTTTATGAATTTAACTCAAGCTTTCATGCAACATCTATCAATTGCAAATAAACGATCGCTTTTTTATGGGGGATGTTCGCTTTTTTAGGGAGCGATCGCCTAAGCAAGAGATCCAGTCACCAAAATCCTGATATTAGGCTAAAATTTCCAGAAAATTGTTCACTGGCAAAGGCGAGCGATCGCCTACTGCTAATAAATCATCCTTCAAACCACATGGTAATTTTCAACAATCGACCAAAACTAGCATTAATTTCCCTAACCTTTCTCACATTAATCACTGGATGCGCCCCAGAAGCCACTCAAAATAGTTCATCTTCCTCACCCACCTCGGAACCTGCCCAGGTTTCCACACCGCAACCAGAACCTCCGAAAGCACCGCCTAAACCCTTACTGGTATCCCCAGACAACCCAGATCCAACCACCAACGCCAAAATCCAGCAATATATCAACAATTTAGCCGCCCAAGGATTTGCCGCAACGGATCAAGGGGTTTGGATGCAGTCGGGTACAACTTTATTAGCCAATCATCAAGGAACCGTCCCCCTCTCTGCCGCTTCCGTCACCAAAATCGCCACCACGATCGCCGCATTACAAACCTTTGGCCCCGAACATCAATTTAGCACCGTAATTTCTGCCACTGGCCCCATAGAAAATGGCCAACTCAATGGAGATTTAGTCATTCAAGGGGGAGAAGACCCATTTTTTGTCTGGGAAGAAGCGATCGCCCTTGGCAACGTCCTCAACCAAATCGGCATCAAACAAATCACCGGCAACCTAATCATCACCGGCAAATTTTACATGAACTATGAACTTGACCCCGACGCCTCCGGCAACCTCCTCAAAATCGGACTAAATAGCAACATTTGGCCAGAAGAAGCAGAAACTCAATATCTCACCTTGCCTCCAGACACCCCAAGACCCCAGGTAGAAATTCAAGGGGCAGTCCAAGTCATCCCCGCACCTCCGGCAAACCTTCAGCCCCTCGTCCGCCATTATTCCAAACCCCTGGGCGAACTGGTCAAACTAATGAATATGTACAGCAACAACATGATGGCAGATATGCTGGCAAACGCCGTCGGTGGCCCACAAATCGTCGCCCAAAAAGCCGCCCAAGCTGCCGAAGTTCCCCCCCAAGAAATTCAACTCATCAACGGTTCCGGCTTAGGAGAAGAAAATCGCATTTCTCCTCGTGCTGCTTGTGGAATGTTTCTCGCCTTAGAGCGTTATCTTCAACCGTACAACATGACGATCGCCGATGTGGTTGCCATTGTCGGTCAAGACCTAGGAGTATTAGAAGACCGCAACATTCCCAAATTTTCTATAATTAAAACTGGTAGCCTTAATCGTGTCAGTACCTTAGCGGGAGTCATCCCCACCCAAAATCAGGGCAATATTTGCATGGCAATTATGAACATCGGCGGCGAACTTGATGGTTTTCGCAATCAACAAGACAACTTACTTCAAGGACTTTTAACTCAATGGGGATCCGTCGCATCACCCCCACCAGAAGTCAGTCCTACCGCTTGGAAAAATGGCAAAAACTCAAAATCAGAAATTATCAAACCATCCGGGACTTAAACGCAAAAAAAGGAGCCTAAAAAAGGCTCCTTTCTTAAAGCTTTGGTTAAAGCTTTGGTTAAAGGTTTAACAACCTAACTCAAGCTTACTTAATGCTGACCTTAGCACCAGATTCTTCCAGTTGCTTCTTAGCATCTTCAGCGGCTTCTTTAGCCACAGCTTCTTTAACTGCTTTTGGTGCAGATTCAACTAAATCCTTAGCTTCTTTCAGACCCAAGCCGGTCAAAGCCCGCACCACTTTCAGAATGGCAATCTTCTTATCAGCGGGAACTTCTTCCAGAATCACATCAAACTCGGTTTTTTCTTCTTCTGGTTCAGCAGCGGCAGCGGCACCGGGAGCCATCATCATCATGCCACCAACAGGGGCAGCAGCGCTAACACCAAAAGCTTCTTCAATTTGCTTAACCAGTTCAGAAGCTTCCAGCAGGGTCAAACCTTTTAGCTTTTCCAAAATTTCATCAGTTGCAGCAGACATTGATTAACTCCTTAGATAATAATTTTTTTTCGGGTAATGGTTCTTTGTTGTTTGTTCTTTGTTGTTTGTTCTTTGTTGTTTGTTCTTTGTTCTTTGTTGTTTGTTCTTTGTTCTTTGTTGTTTGTTCTTTGTTCTTTGTTGTTTGTCTAATGAGCAAACAACCAACTAACAACCAAAGAATCCCTACCCAACAACCAACAACAACCAACTAACAACCAACAACCAACAACCAACAACAACCAACCAACAACTAACAACCAACAACTAACAACCAACAACTAACAACAATTAAGCTGCATCGCTGTCTTGTTGGTTGTCTTTGTCCGCATAAGCTTGCAGACCACGGGCGATCGAAGCCGGAACTTCTTTGATGCCAATAGCAACCTTGGCAGTAACTGCATTGAGGGCGCCAGCAATTTGCGCGTAGAGTTGCTCTTTAGAGGGCAAGTCACCGATCGCAGTCACATCAGCTTCAGTTAAGAGTTTTCCTTCTAAAACCCCACCCCGGAGTTCGGTTTTTTTGGTGGTTTTTTGGAACTCTTTATAAGCCTTAATTGCCCCACTCAAATCATCTTTGAGTAGCAGGAATGCGGAAGCATCTTTGAGCAATGGCTCGATAGATTCCCACTTTCGATCGCCATCAACAGCCCGTTTCATTAGGGTATTTTTGGTGACCTTGCAAACTGCTCCGCTGGCTCGCAGACTTCTCCGCAAATTGGTAATCTCAGCCACGGAAAGTCCTTTGTATTCGATGACAACTGCCATCTGGGACTCACTCAAAAGCTGTTTGATATCGGCTACAATAGCCTGTTTATTTTCCTTTGTTCTGGGCAAATGTTTTCACCTCCTTGTCGGCTGTTTTGCAGACTTTCAGATTCCAAAAAATCATCGCATCCCAAATCAAAAACCCCAGCGACACTGCCAGGGTTACACATAATTCTGGGGCGATCTGGGCAATCAAGTCCCGATCGCGTGACCTAGAAATTTTCGCATAAACCTAGGCAGGTAATTAAGCTTTTGGCTCCTGCTTTTTTCGGCTGCTTTTATTTAATTGGAATCAAATTTTTGCTTGAATTGAACACTCCGAAAATACTTTAAGAATAGTACCAAAATATTCCCAGAATCTTACGCTACAGTGGCTTCTACTTTGAGATCGCGCAAGAAGGTAATATCCACTTCAATAGATGGGCCCATTGTGGAGGATACATACAAACTGCGCCAGTAGCGACCTTTCGCCCCGGAAGGACGGTTGCGGTCAATACAATCTTGCAGTGCCTTGAGATTGACTAATAAATCTTCCGCTGAGAAGGATGCCTTGCCAAATAGAACGTGGACAATGCCCGTGCGATCGGCGCGGAATTCTAGCTTACCAGCTTTAAATTCATTAATTGCTCCAGCCAAGTCAAACGTAACGCTACCACCTTTGGGGGATGGCATCAAGCCACGGGGACCGAGTAGTCGCCCTAACTTAGCCACTTGGGGCATCACATCCGGGGTAGCAATCAGCTTATCAAAGTCCATCCGGCCTTGCTGAATTTCGTCAATCAGTTCTTCTGAACCAACCACATCAGCGCCCGCATTTGTAGCTTCTTGGACTTTTTCCCCACGCGCAATCACGGCTACACGCACAGTTTGACCCGTACCCTTGGGCAGGACTACGGTAGTCCGCAATTGTTGGTCGGTATATTTGGGATCGATTCCTAAACGAATATGAGCTTCTGCGGATTCTGGAAACTTAGCTGTTGCCGTTTCTTTCAACAGATTCAGAGCTTCCAAAGGCTCGTAAGGTCGCTCCTCAACTTTTTTCTTGAGGGCTTGTAGTCTTTTAGATACTTTTCTTGTCATTTATATCTCCTGGGGTCAATAGCGAGTCGAGGACTCTCCCCCCTAAATTTGCTTCAGAATTTGGGTGCTAAATTCTGAGTTGTTTAATCAGCAACGGTTACACCCATATTTCTGGCAGTACCTTCCACAATTCGGATGGCTGCTTCAATATCATTCGCATTTAAGTCAGGCATTTTGGTTTGGGCAATTTCCTGGAGTTGTGCTCGGGTAATTGAGCCAACTTTTTTCCGGTTTGGTTCGCCCGAACCTCTTTCAATCCCGATCGCCTTACGAATGAGTACCGATGCTGGCGGTGTTTTCAGAACAAAGGTGAAACTGCGGTCTTCATAGACACTGATTTCCACCGGCACCACTAGACCTGCTTGGTCGGCTGTTCTGGCGTTGTATTCTTTGCAGAACATCATAATATTCACGCCATGCTGACCCAAGGCAGGGCCGATTGGAGGTGCTGGGTTGGCTTTTCCCGCCGTAATAGCCAACTTAATTAGCGCAACAACTTTTTTTGCCATTGATTGTATTTGCTACTTTAGCTCAATTTGCGAACTTGATTAAACTCCAGTTCCACTGGCGTATCCCGTCCGAAAATAGAGAGTAGGGCCTTGAGTTTACTACGCTCAGGGCTGACTTCAATAACTTCGCCGTCAAAGTCTTTGAAGGGGCCTGAAATCACCTCAATTTTTTCTCCGGGAGCCAGGGAAGTTTTAACAACTGGCTCGGAGTCTTGCCGTTGTTTAAAGATGCGTTGCACTTCAGACGGAGAAAGGGGCATGGGTTTAACATGGCCGCGTCCTCGACCATAGCTGCGCTTCTGTTCGGCTCCGACAAAGTTAATCACATGGGGGGTATTTTTGATCACCTGCCAGCTTTCGTCGTCCATCGCCATCTTAACAAGCACATACCCAGGAAATATTTTTTCCTCTGTGGGCATCCGCTTGCCATCTTTACGAATTTTGACGGCAGCTACCTGCGGAATCTCTATCTGAAAAATTCTGTCACTCACGTCCAGGGTTTGGATCCGCTGTTCCAAGTTAGCTTTGACCCGCTTTTCACAGCCGGAGGCTACTTGCACCGCATACCAGCGGCCTTTATTAGTTGAGGTCGCTGATTCTCGATCCAGAATTTCCTGTTCTGGTGAATATCCTGATTCGTCCGATGCAAAAGTCATCAGAATACCTGTTTAGCTGCCCAACCGAAAAAATTATCCACTAGATATATTAAGCTTGCGGAGAGAATCACCATTAATAGGACAGCAACAGACTCACTAATGACCTGTTGCCGGGAAGGCCACACTACTTTAGTGAGTTCCTCTTTGGTTCCATCAAAAAAGCTGGTCAGATTAAATCCGCCCTTTTGCGTTTCTTGAATTTCTCCCTCGGTTTTTTTGGCCACAATTTTTCCCCTCTTCCAGTTAAGAGTCTCAAGACCTTTGGTTTTTGCTGATTCCAGCTTGCCGTGATGCACGGAAAGCGGGGTGACAAATTACCTCAGACTTTTGACTTGATGATCCGGTAGTTTTTTGCGCTTTTGAACCAACGCGATCGCCAATCTGCCCGAAAGTATTGGTTGTTTTTGGCTAGATGACCTAGCACTTAACACACTTTCGGGCAGACTTGATCGAGCGATGGTTCAGCGCGCCCTGGAGGACTTGAACCCCCGACATCAGGTTTTGGAGACCTGCGTTCTACCAACTGAACTAAGAGCGCACACGCTGAATCTACTTCAACCGTAGCTCAATATTTCCAGTTTAGTACAGACTTGCCCGTTTGTCAACGATCTAAATTAATTAATTTCGATCGCTTATTTTTGGTCCAGCTTATAGAGGGCGATCGAAGCGCTGTTTCAGACGAGTTGCCTTACCAACGCGATCGCGCAGATAGTATAGTTTGGCGCGTCGGGCTTTACCGCGACTCATCACCTTAATACTTTCAATGCGAGGTGAATGGAGCAGGAATACCCGCTCTACACCAACACCTTGGAAAATCCGTCTGACGGTAATGGTTTCATTAATGCCACCATTTCGCATCCCAATCACAGTCCCTTCATAGGGTTGGATTCTTTCCTTACCGCCTTCACGGATTCTGACGCTAACCCTTACGGTGTCACCGACATAAATGGTCGGTAGATCCGATTTAAGTTGCTCCGCTTCAATGGAACGGATAATTTCTTGAGCGTGCATAGTCCTTAATAAAACTCACAGTCTTCCATTATATACCAGTGCATCACGGAAAGTCTAGTGATTAGCCAAAATTTTTCGGGAATTTCTCTAGCCCCATCTCTAGCAGCAATTGGCGCGGAGCGGATCCAGTCTGGGGTTAAAAGGCGATCGTCCCTGATTTAGAGGGAATTTCCAGGGAATTTCCGGCCAAATTGACTCAAATGTCGTCAATCCTTGACTATATGACGTAAAATTAAACAAATTCCTATTGCGTTTATCAATCAGATAGAGTATATTAGAGGTACATTTGTTGTTCACACGAGGTGGCAGAAATACAGTTGAAAATTGCAGCGTTAACTGGCTACCCTTGGAGATCCTTATGGTATCTGGATCTTCAACTCAAGCGGAAAAGACATTTCGACCCGGCGCTCTCCTGGACGAATCGGTGTGAGGCGCCTAGTATGTGACTGATCGGCCTACTAGGAAAGGTTGGTCAGTTATTAGTGCAATAGTTTCACTGGTGAGATGACTCTGAACTCAACAGCAATGAGACGAGAGTTGATCCAGACCTAAAAAATTTCTCATTGACGCTCAAAGCCCTGATTGGCTTTTGAGTCCCATACTATGTTTTTGCTGGGGATTGCGGATTGTCGCAAACCCTGGAAAGATTCTGGCTTCATTCTGGCTTCATAAGTTCAAAATCACTTCCGAATCACTTCCGAACTAGCGGCAGACGCAAAAAACCGCGACTCGGAAACAAATCGGCAACGAAATGGGTGCTGGTTGACCTTTGACTGCAAGGATAACTCCGTCCTTAGAGACAGTCAGCGATCGATTTTGACCCGTGATGATGAACCGTGATGAACCGGCAAAAGTGTGGAAAATTTCGCGATCGGTTTGAAACCAACTCAACTGTTTTTAGCACTATATCTGAGGTTGAATATGTCACCGAATTTTGGCTTGAAAATTGCCCCCGCTCCCATGTCCGAGCAAATTAATATTGTCGATTTAATTGACAGCTATTTTACCGCTTACAACTCTGCGCGTTTGCGGGAAATTTGCCATTTGCTCCAGCAAAAAGTCTTTCGCGAAGGTGTCACCGTCGGGCTGAGTCTGTCTGGTGCGATGACTCCAGCGGGTTTTGGAGTTTCTACCTTAGCTCCCTTGATTCGTCACGGTTTTATTGACTATATCATTAGCACTGGGGCGAATCTGTATCACGATATTCATTATGGCTTGGGTTTAAGCCTGTATAGTGGCAATCCATTTACGGATGATATCAAGCTGCGGCAAAGCGGACAGATTCGGATTTATGACATTATCTTTGATTACGATGTCTTGCTAGAAACCGATGCATTTATTCGTCGCTTGCTGATGTCTGAATCTTTCCAAAAACGGATGGGAACTGCTGAGTTTCACTATCTGTTAGGCAAGTATATCTGGGAAACCGAGAAACAATTAGGCATTAAAAATTCTTGCTTGTTGGCTACGGCTTATGAATGTGGCGTACCGATTTATACTTCCTCTCCTGGGGATAGTTCTATTGGGATGAATGTGGCAGCAGTGGCTTTAGAAGGTTCTCAGTTGATTATCGATCCTGCGGTGGATGTGAACGAAACCGCCGCGATCGCCTACTCAGCGCGGGAAACGGGCACGAATGTCCCTGGTAAAAGTGCCGCGTTAATTCTCGGTGGTGGCAGTCCGAAGAACTTCCTGCTGCAAACCCAGCCGCAAATTCACGAAGTGCTGGGTCTGGAAGAACGGGGTCACGACTATTTTATCCAAGTCACTGATGCACGTCCAGATACCGGAGGTCTGTCTGGTGCAACTCCGAGTGAAGCGGTAAGCTGGGGCAAGGTAGATCCCCATGAATTGCCGAATACGGTGGTTTGCTACACCGACAGCACGATCGCTTTACCGTTGATGACCGCGTATGTGATGCATCAATGCGCCCCTCGTCCCCTGAAGCGTCTTTACGATCGCCGCCCGGAAATGGTGACTAAGCTGAAATTGGATTATCTGATGGCTAAGGCTGAACAGGCGAAAAAGCAAGAATCCCCAGAAAAATCTTTGGCCAAAGTTCTGCAAAATGGACACAGACCGAAACAGGTCGCCACTTATCCCTGCGGAACCCCCATCTACAATGGTCATACCTAGCGTTGTGATTCAGTAATTTCGTTCGTAATTTCGATCTAAATCAGCCCTCTTGTCTGAAGATAAGAGGGTTTATTTTGTGATTTTGTTAACAAGGGGAATAATTGATAATTGATAATTAACAATTAACAATTATCAATTGACAATTAAAAATAATTGTCAATTATCAATTGTCAATTATCAATTATCAATTATCAATTATCAATTATTCCCTGTTGCCTTATGAGTAGTATTGTGCTGAACAGTAGAAGCTTTGGAATTGATAAATATGACGTTAGATTTTTTGACTTTATCGTTGCCAATTTTGCCAATTTTGCCAATTTTATTGTTAGGGATTTTAGCCTTTTATGTGGCGGCGAATTTGGGCGCTAATGATGTGGCTAATTCAATGGGTACTTCGGTGGGTTCCAAGGCTTTAACCCTAGGACAAGCGTTGATCGTGGCGGGGATTTTGGAGTTTACCGGGGCGACGATCTTTGGTCATGGGGTGGCGGAAACTTTGGCGACCCAAGTGGTAAATCCCCGGTTTTTTGTGGGTCAACCCCAAGTGTTGTTATTGGGGATGGTGTCGGTGATGGTTGCTTGTGGTTTGTGGCTGCAAATTGCTACCAGTTTCGGTTTGCCAGTGTCTTCCTCTCATGGGGTGGTGGGGGCTTTGGCTGGGTTTATCTGGGTGGCGGCTGGTTTTCAAGCAGTAGACTGGCAAACTATTGGGGTGATTTCTGTGACTTGGTTGGTGACACCGTTGGTGAGTGGGGCGATCGCTGCGGGTTTTTATGGGGTAGTGAAATATTCGATTTTAGATCGTGGGGCACCGATGCAACAATTGCAAGAATGGACTCCTTGGTTAAGTGCGGCGTTGTTTGGCATTTTTGGGGCGATCGCGCTGCCGAAAGTCGCCGCACCTGTGAATCATTGGATCGGCGATCGATTTGGTGTAATTTTACCGCCCCAAGATTTACCTTTACTGTTAGGAACGGTGGCCGCTGTCACCCTGACGGTGATGATTTGGCGTAGTGCTGAAGCCGGGAAAAATATAGATAATAATATAGATCATAATTTAGATAATAATTTAGATAATAGTTTAGAGAAAGATGGCAAAAATGCCAGTGCTAATCGGTGGTTAGTCGAGAAACAATTGGCCAAATTTCAGGTGATCAGTGCTTGCTTTGTGGCGTTTGCTCACGGGTCGAATGATGTGGGAAATGCGATCGCGCCTTTAGCGGCCATATCCTATATTTTGCGAACCGGAGAAATCCCAGGGGCTAATTTTTATATTCCGGTATGGATTTTAATCCTCGGTGGTGCGGGGATTGTCACCGGGTTAGCAATTTGGGGCAAAAACGTGATTACCACCGTGGGAGAAAAGATTATTTCTTTGCAGCCTAGTGGCGGATTTTGTGCGGAATTAGCCACAGCAACCACCGTATTAATTGCCTCCCGTTTAGGCTTGCCGGTGTCCACTTCTCATGCTTTAGTTGGTGGAGTAGTCGGCATTGGTTTAGTGCAGAACTTTCGGTCAATTCGTTTAGAAACTATGCGATCGATTATCTTGGCTTGGTTGATTACTGTCCCAGTGTCAGCGGTGTTAGGTGCGGCAATTTTTTGGGTGTTAAATTGGTTAATTTATTAGACAATTCTGGCAAAATTATAAAAAACCCCCCTTAAAAATGGGGGGTGGGGGGATCGATCCGGTATGAAAGCCAGAATTGTCTATGATCGGAATGATTTAGAACCGCTATATAAGAGCATCATTTAAGTGGCAATAATATGTAAATCGATCTCCTTAATTTGTCTGATTAAACGTTGTATAATTGACCCGTATAGAAATAGTTTCCACCGGGATTGCTGGGTTTGTCCAATCACAATTTGTGTAATATAATATTCTTGGGCAATTTGAGCGATCGCTTTGACGACATCAGGACTTGATAA
Organism: Oscillatoriales cyanobacterium; assembly: GCA_011390955.1. Taxonomy (GTDB): domain Bacteria; phylum Cyanobacteriota; class Cyanobacteriia; order Cyanobacteriales; family Laspinemataceae; genus Planktothricoides. The sequence continues at coordinate 20,352 of JAABRM010000022.1, forward strand.
GCGTAAAAATTCTCCGCCCAATTCTTGAGTCAACCGTTCACACATTTCGATATAGAGGCTTTCCTCTTTCGTTAAAAACCGTTCAGGATGGGAGACAAATAAAACATAAAGTTTTCCTTTGAGTTGACTGACTAACCGAGCCCCTCGTCGGATCAGTCGAGAGGAATGAGGATTTGTGGAAATCGTGACTAAAATTCGTTCTTGAATGCTATTAAAACCTGTTGTTCCTAATTCATCTTCCGTGACATCTTCCAAATTATCCGCAACTTCCCGCAGGGCTAATTCCCGCAAAGAGATTAAATTGCGATATTGGAAAAAGTTGCTTAAAGATTGTTCTATTTTATGAACATCATAGATTTTGCCGTCTTGTAGCCTTTCTTGGAGAATTTCCGGGGTTATATCGACTACCACGACTTCATCCGCTTCATCCAACAGGCGATCGGGGATACGTTCTCTAACGACGACTCCAGTAATTTTAGTGACTACATCTTTCAGGCTTTCTAAATGTTGAATATTGACCGTAGAAAAAACATCTAGCCCTGATTCTAGGATGTATTCTACATCTTGGTAGCGTTTGGAGCGCACAGAACCAGGTACATTAGTATGTGCGAGTTCATCCACTAAGACCAATTGGGGCGATCGGGCTAAAATTCCCTCAACATTCATTTCTTTAAGGCGTTTATCAAGATAATTCACCGCCGATAAAGGAATTCGTTCTAACCCCTCTGCTTGTTGTGCTGTTTCTTCACGATTATGGGTTTCTAGCAAGCCAATCACGACATCAATGCCCTCTTGTTTGAGAGCTTTTGCATCTTGAAGCATTCGGTAAGTTTTACCCACACCGGGAGCCATGCCGATATAAATACGGTGTTTTCCTTGATGAGATGGGGAAAAAAAACCGTGACTTGAATTAATCATTGGACAATTTAGTTGAATTGATCTAACGCTAAATTAAGTTGAAGTACATTCACCCCTGGTTCACCGAAGATGCTTAAAAATCTCCGATCTGTATGCTGTTTAATCAAGGTTTCCAGTTGATTAGGATCGAGGTTGCGGATGGCAGCGATTCGGGGGATTTGAAGTCGGGCAGATTCGGGGGTAATATGGGGATCCAAGCCAGAACCAGAGGCATAAACTAGATCGGCAGTGGGCTGAATTTGAGCTTTTTTGAGGTCAATAATTGTTTGTTTAACTCGCTGAATTAATTCAGGGTTACTGGGGGCTAAATTACTAGCACCAGAAATTCCCGTTGGTTGGGCATTTTCCCCTTCGCTATAGTTAATAGCACTAGGACGAGAAATGAAATAGCGATCGAACGTAAAAATTTGACCAATTAAGGCCGATCCAATCACTGTTCCCTGATTATTTGTGATTAAACTGCCATTAGCTTGATAGGGAAAAACTGTTTGGGCGATCGCTATCATCAGGAAAGGATAAACGATCGCAGTCAGCACCCAGAGAATCAAGGTACTACGAATAGCAGTGATGATTTCTTTTAGCATAGTTTAAAATCGCTCCGGTTGAAAAATGACGACAAATAAGTAAATAGATAAACTAAAAATGACTAGCAATAACAAACCAATTGCGTAGACCGTATCACGAGAGATTGCCTCTCTAGTCGCGGCATAAATAGCCGATGCGATGATGAGGTTAGAACAGAGTGCTAGGAAAAGGGAAATCGCTACGGTTTTTGGCGACCATTTCCTCAAATAAATTGGGCTTAATTGAGCTAGGTTAATTTTGTTCATAGTTTTAATTATTGGATATGAGGATATTTGAAAATAATGCGCCTTGGTGTAGGTTAAAAATTTCCAGCCATCAAAAACCGTTTTTTCTTGCTTGTCACCGCCATTTTTTTGTCTAAAAAAGGTAAACTAACCGGTTTATTTGGATGCTGTAACGATGCTTTGAGAGTCGATCAACTGAGGCCAATGGCGGTAATTCCCAAATCAATGATTTTAATGCCGATAAAAGGCGCAATAATGCCACCTAAGCCATAAATTAGAATGTTACGCTGCAACCATTGATTAGCAGTTAAAGGACGGAATTTGACTCCGGTGAGGGCAAGGGGAATCAATAAAGGAATAATGATAGCGTTATAAATTAACGCAGACAAAATGGCAGATTGTCCACTGGCTAAACCCATAATATTCAGGCTTCCTAGTCCTGCTGCGGCAAACATTGCCGGAATAATGGCAAAATATTTAGCAATATCATTGGCCAAGGAAAATGTAGTTAATGTCCCTCTAGTAATTAGTAATTGTTTACCAATTGTTACTAAATCAATTAATTTGGTAGGATCCGAGTCCAAATCTACCATATTGGCAGCTTCTTTGGCGGCTTGGGTGCCAGAATTCATGGCTAATCCTACATTTGCTTGGGCCAAAGCTGGTGCATCATTTGTTCCATCCCCGGTCATCGCCACTAATTTACCTTTTGCTTGTTCTTGCTGAATGACTCTAATTTTGTCTTCGGGAGTCGCTTCCGCAATATAGTCATCTACTCCGGCTTCTTTGGCAATTACTGAGGCGGTAATTCGGTTATCTCCGGTTAACATTACGCTGCGTACACCCATTCTTCTTAGCTGGTCAAAACGTTCTCGCATTCCGGGTTTAATAATATCTTTGAGATAAATTACCCCATAAACTTCACCATTTAATGCAAGACCTAAAGGGGTGCCTCCGAGATGAGAAACTTTTTCGTAAGCTAGATCGAGATCGTCTGTAAAATTCCCTCCTCTTGAGCGAACAAAGCCTTTAATCGCATTAACTGCCCCTTTTCTAACTTCTGTCTCATCTGGTAAATTTGTGCCACTCATACGGGTTCTTGCGGAAAATTCGACGCCTTCGGCTTCATCTTTATTAAAATTTGTAGTTGCTCCTAATTTTTGGGCTAATTTAACGATCGATTTTCCTTCGGGGGTGACATCAAATAAACTAGCAGCAAGGGCAATTTGTGCGACTTCAAGTTGCGAATGACCACTCACAGGAATGAATTCTTCAGCGAGACGATTTCCTAGAGTAATTGTGCCCGTTTTGTCTAAAACTAGGGTGTTAATATCTCCACAAGCTTCTACGGCTCGTCCAGAAGTGGCGACTACGTTAAACTGGGCTACTCTGTCCATTCCAGCAATCCCGATCGCACTTAATAATCCACCAATCGTCGTCGGAATTAAAGCAACTAATAAGGCGATTAAGGTGACAATACTCACCGGATTGCCTACATAATTAGCAATTGGGGGAATCGTGGCGACCACCACTAAAAATACTTGGGTTAAAACTGCTAATAATACAGTTAAGGCAATTTCATTGGGGGTTTTTGTTCTTTCTGCTCCTTCTACGAGGGCGATCATTCGTTCTAAAAATCCTTTGCCCGGATCTGCTGTTACTTTGATGATTAATTCATCGGAAATTACTCTGGTTCCACCCGTGACAGAACTCGCTATATCTGAACCGGGTTCTTTCAAAACTGGGGCAGATTCTCCGGTAATTGCAGATTCATCTACAGAAGCGACTCCTTCTAATACTTCGCCGTCCGCAGGAATCATTTCACCGGCAATTACTTTTAGCCGATCGCCTTTACGCAATTCTGTAGAATTGACTTTTTCCGTTGAACCATTGGGGAGTAAACGATGGGCGATCGTCTCTCCTCTAGTGGAACGCAAGGAGTCTGCTTGTGCTTTTCCTCGCCCCTCTGCAACGGCTTCGGCGAAGTTGGCAAAAACAACGGTTAAAAATAGAATAATCGTCACTAATCCATTAAATAGGCGTTGATTTTCTCCGGGAACTTGACCAAAAAGATCGGGATTAAGGGTTAACATTGCTGTGATGACTGTGCCCACCCAGACCACAAACATCACAGGATTTTTCATGATAATTCGGGGATTGAGTTTCACAAAAGCATCGGCGATCGCTCTTTTGTACAATCCTTTGTTAGTGACTCGCTGTTGCTTTTTATTTTGGCGATGGCGAGAACGAGAGGGTTGATGGGGGAGTTTTGCTGGTTGGTTTGATTTTGGTTCCATACTCATATTTTTAGGTTAATTAAGTAATTTTTAATGATGAATAGATGATGAATATCTTTGCCGATCCACGATCGCTTGGCATCCGATTCAATTTTTACGATTTTTTATCATTGAGAACTTAAGTAAAACGCTTCGGCAATTGCTCCCAATGCTAAAACCGGCAGGAAAGTTAATGCCCCTAAAATCAGAATGATTCCGGCAGTAATACTGGTAAATAAGCCTGTATCCGTTCTGAGTGTTCCTGTTGTCTCAGGAATCGGCTGTTTTTGTCGCATACTTTCTGCCAATAGCAATAAAGCAATAATCGGAATATAACGACCTAATAGCAAAGCAACGGTGGTAGTCAAATTCCACCAGAGGGTATTGTCTCCCAAACCTTCCAACCCTGAACCGTTATTAGCGGCGGCGGAAGCGTATTCATAAACTACTTGAGAAACTCCACGAAATCCCGGATTACTGATACCTGATAAGATTTCGGGAAAGGCGATCGCAATTGCACTGGGAATTAAAACAGCGAAAGGATGAACTAATAAGATAACGCTGGTGAGGATAATTTCTCGTTTTTCAATTTTACGTCCCAAAAATTCGGGCGATCGACCTACCATTAACCCGGTAAGAAACACCGTCAGAATCAAAAACACAAATAGATAAGCTGTGCCGGTTCCTTGTCCTCCCCAAACAATCTGCAAAAATAGATTAAATAGAGTGGAAAATACCCCTAACGGCATCAAAGAATCGTGCATTCCATTCACAGCCCCGCACATTGTTCCCGTGGTACTGATTGCCCAAAGTGCAGTTTGCGCCCAGCCAAACCGAATTTCTTTTCCTTCTAAATTTGCCTGTTGGCTGCCTAATAAATTGTTTACTAAAGGATTTCCTTGATATTCAGCGATCGCCGTCAGTCCTATTAATACAATATAGACGATCGACACCATCCCAAAAATTAACCAAGCTTGTTTTTTATTGCCGATGATGACTCCATAAGTATAAATTAAAGCCGTCGGAATAGAGAGCATCAATAGGGTTTCGATTAGATTAGTCAAACCATTAGGGTTTTCCCACGGATGAGCCGAATTAATGCCAAAAAAACCACCGCCGTTTTCGCCTAATTGTTTAATACTTTCAAAATGAGCAACGGGTCCCCTGGCTAGGGTTTGGGTTGCGCCTTCTAAAGTAGTTAAACTCACCGGAGGTGCCAGAGTTTCAGGGACTCCTTGACTTAAGAGAATCATGGCACTAATCAGGGAAATTGGTAGCAAAATTCGAGTAATAGAACGGGTTAAGTCTACATAAAAATTTCCTAAGCTTCGTCCGGTTAAGCCTCGAATAAAAGCGATCGCAACAGCTAAACCTGTCCCGGCTGAAGTAAACATTAAAAAACCCAAAGCAAACATATGACTGCCATAGCTAAAGGTGGTTTCTCCAGCATAATGTTGTTGGTTAGTATTGGTGACAAAAGAGATCGCCGTATGTAGGGCTAAATCCCAATTAGGGGCAGGCAATTCGGTGGGATTTAAGGGTAAGTTTCCTTGAAAAAAGAAGATAAAAAAGACCAAAAATCCCATGACTGCATTACTAATCAGGATGCTTTTGGCATATTGCCATCCGGTCATTTCCCGCTGAGAACTAACACCAGTCAGCGTATAAATTAGTTTTTCTATGGGTAATAAAATAGGATCGAATAAAGTGGGTTGCTGAAGATAGACTTGCGCCATGTAGTTTCCCAAACTAGGCACAATAATCAGCACCAGCAGTAATGTCAGAGCAATTTGGATGAATCCAAAAATCATATCTGTTAAGCACTCAAGATAACCTCTGCTATTAATTATGCTGATTTTTCTTGAGTTTGAAATCTACCAGGAAGAATATTTTTTTCTTAGATAAATTTTATATCGGGAGGATTACGGAGATATAGATTATGTTTCTGTTTAATATACTTACTGATATAGATCAACTATATCTGGTGATATACCCAGCTTAAATTACCAGCTTAAATTATTTTTGCTTATCTAACAAAAAAAGCATCTGATGCGCTAAAACAGGATTGGGACTTACGCTGTCTCTAACAATGCTTAATCCTATATATCTGGAATGGTCGGCAATGGGATCATTTAACTTTTGTAGGGCTTGCTTACAAAAGTTAAATGATCCCTGGGTAATGCCCACCCCACAGATCATATTGAGGGGTCAGTCCTAGGTCGGTGAGTGATGTACTGATGACAGGTTAACCGCCCAAACCAGCCCATCTCTTGTTACAGATATTTTGATTTCATTAATCATGCGCTAAAAAATCTCAAAAAACCATGAAAAACCATATTTCTCTGATTGCCAATTCTGTTGAGAATTATTTACAAAAGTATTCCTGTTATGCTCTAATATTATCTATCTTTGCGGTAGTCATTATTTTGGAGTACAGTACACCTTCAGCCTATGTATTTGGCTATCTTTATACCGGAGCGATTTTACTCGCGAATACCCAGAAAAATCGTCATCTGGCGATCGGGGTGACGTTAGGGGCAGCGATGCTGACTTTACTCAATTTATTTATTCCCATTGGGAAAATTCACAATTTACCAACGGTGGCTAATCGGACGATCGCAATGATTGCACTTTTAGTGGCGGGTTGGTTGACTGTTCGGAATCGAATATATGAAGAAAAAATTGCCCATCAGCAAGCGCAAATTCAAGCACAAGAAAAACTTTTTCAGATTCGAGAAGATTTTGTTTCTACCCTCACTCATGACTTGAAAACCCCTTTGCTTGGGGCAATAGAAACTTTAAAATCTTTTCAAATGGGTCTATTTGGTTCCGTGACCCTAAAACAGCAAAAAGTTTTAGAAATGATCTGTCGTTCTCATCAATCTACTTTACAATTAGTAGAAACTGTTCTGGATATTTATCGCAATGACAATGATGGTTTAAAGTTAGAACAAAAACCCGTGAATTTACGATCGCTCTTAGAAGAGATTATCACCAGTGTCACTGATTTAGCTCAATCCCGTCGGATTCATATTAATGTTACCGGGGATAGACTGTGGGTGAGAGGAGATCCTTTTCAGCTTCACCGGGTTTTTGTCAATCTTTTGAGTAACGCTATTAATCACTCACCCAGAGGCAGTAATGTAGAAATTGTATTGGAGTCAAAAGGGGATGAACAACAGATTTTATTTATCGACAATGGCTTAGGTATTACTAAGGAAGAACTGCCCCAGTTATTTGAGCGATTTTACCAGGGCAATAGCGATCGCCAAGCTAAAGGTTCAGGATTAGGACTTTACCTGAGTCGTCAGATTATTGAGGCGCATGGTGGTAAAATATGGGCAGAAAATCGAGCCAAAACAGGGGCAATTTTTGGCTGTCGTTTACCAGCTATTATTGAAAATATTTATGAGCATCTCTAATCCGTTAAAAATTTTGTTAGTTGAAGACGATGAACTGTTTAGATTAGGGCTGGCTACCCGTCTTCAAAGAGAATTAGAATTTGAAGTGGTCGCCGAAGCCAGTGATGGTGAAACCGCTGTTGAATTTACTAATCAATATTTGCCTGATGTGGTATTACTGGATATTGGCTTACCGGGCATTGGGGGAATTGAAGCCTGTCGTCAAATCAAACAACAACATCCAGATTTACCGATTTTAGTCTTAACTTCTCATTCCCAAACTGCTTTAATTGAACGTCTGATTGCGCTTGGGGTTAATGGTTACTGTCTCAAAGGGATTGAATCAGAACATCTAATTTTAGCCTTGCGTTCAGTGGCAGCGGGGGCTTCTTGGTGGGATCAAAAAGTTACGAGCGAAATTCACGCGGTTTTTGCTAAAAAACCTGTGATTAATCCTGATAAAGTTGAACCAGTTGAAAAGATATTAACTCAACGAGAACAGGAAATCCTTGATTTAATTGCAATGGGGAAAACTAACCCGGAAATTGCCGAAGATTTGGGAATTGCGATCGGCACAGTCCGGGTTCATGTTCATGCGATTTTACAAAAACTGGATGTGCGCGATCGCACCCAGGCAGCGATTTTGGCCATTCAACAAACTGGGCATCCCAATGAATCATCTGACTGATTTCAAGAAAAAAAACCCGGTTTCTCAGCCCCTTGAACCCCAGAAACCGGGTTTCTTGATCGCATCCTACAGTTAACTCTGATATCCACAGCAGAAACCCGGTTTGTTAACCCCTTAAACCCCAGAAACCGGGTTTCTTGATCGCATCCTACAGTTAACTCTGGTATCCACAGCAGAAACCCGGTTTCTCATAGTAGTTGGCAGCGGATAGGTTGACTATTTGATTTTGGAATAGTAGTTGGCAGCGGATAGGTTGAACCCCAGAAACCGGGTTTCTTTGTCGCATCCTACCGTTAACTTTGATATCCACAACAGAAACCCGGTTTCTTAGTCCTATTGTTGAACCCCAGAAACCGGGATGTCTTTGTCGCATCCCACCGTTAACTCTGATACCCACAGCAGAAACCCGGTTTCTTAGCCCCCACAACCCAATTGGCAGCGGATATATTTGGGCAACGGATGGGATAACGGTTTTGTCTCTCTCGTCTCTCTCTTTGTGTCCTCTGTGTCTCTGTGGTAAAAAACAACGTTTCCTGGTAAAATAAAATATTCCTATTAACCAGCGGAAAAATATGACTGTTAATCATCCCGAATGTGCTAACTTGAAAGACCAAGTTAATGCCTTGTTAAAATTGCTACAGCAAGAACCAAATCTGCGATCGCAATACAATACTATCGCCGTAGAACATTCTTTAAATAAAGCTATTTCACCTCGCTTTGAAATTGTGTTTGCCGGGGCATTTAGTGCCGGTAAGTCGATGTTAATTAATGCGCTGTTAGAACGAGAGTTATTATACAGTGCCGAAGGACACGCGACCGGAACCGAATGTTATATTGAATACGCAGAACCCAATCAAGAACGGGTGGTTTTGACGTTTTTAAGCCTAGGGGAAATTCGCGAGCAATTCGGGATGATGTGCAAGAATCTGGGATTATTGAGTACCTCTATAGATCCAGAAAATATCGATCGCCTCGAAGTAATCGATAAGTTAGAACAAATCTGCCAGGAGATTATTAAAAAAGAGGGGGGAGAAAGTAAGTCTGAATATGCCAAGCAAGCTAAAGCGTTAAGTTTACTCATAGAAGGTTATCAGCATAACCGCGATCGCATTAACCCGGTTCACAATGCCATCTATTCTATGGATCAATTGGGGTTTTCTAACCTGAGTAAAGCGGCAGATTATGCGCGACGGGGTAGCAATAGCGCGGTGTTGAAACGGTTAGAGTATTACTGTCATCATCCCCTGCTAAAAGATGGGAATATTTTGGTTGATTTGCCGGGAATTGATGCCCCAGTCAAAAAAGATGCCCAGCTAACTTATCAGAAAGTGGAAAACCCGGATACTTCTGCGGTGGTGACGGTTTTAAAACCAGCGGCTGCGGGAGATATGACCACAGAAGAGACGGAATTACTGGAAAAGATGAAGAGTAATCCCGGAATTCGCGACCGTGTATTTTATGTGTTTAACCGGATTGACCAAACCTGGTATAATGCTCAATTACGACAACGGTTAGATCAACTGATCCAGACTCAGTTTCGCGATACCAACCGCATTTACAAAACCAGTGGCTTGTTGGGATTTTATGGCAGTCAAATTAAACAAACCAGTGGGCGCGATCGCTTTGGGTTAGACTCCATATTTACCGAAAGTGTTAAAGGACTTGGGGGACAAGAAGAAACCCCCCAATTTGTCAGCGAATTTAACAACTATTGTGCCAACTCTGGGAAACTTTCCCGCAGTGAATTTCGGGTTTCCGTGAATGGGTATGAAACCCCAAATGAGAACTATGTGCGGATTTTGAGTGAGTGGGGGACACCTTTAATGGATCAACTCATTCAAGATAGTGGGATTGAGACATTTCGGGAGGCGATTACTCAGTATCTTACTAATGAAAAACGCCCCCAACTGTTTACTACTTTGGCTGACGATTTACAACCAATTTGTATCGGGTTAAAAGATTACTATAATAGCCAACGGCAAAACCTAGCCAGTCAACCTCGCGAAATCGATGCGATGAAAGCGCAAGAGTTGGATCGACTCAACCAGCAATTGCAAACCATTGGCAGTGAGTTAGAGCAATATTTGGCGAAAAAAATTAACCTAATTATTGCCGAAGAAGATCCAGAGTTTGAAAATGATTTTAATCGGCTGAAAAAACAAATGGTCGTGCGACTTGATGAGTTACTGCATCAGTTTTCTGTGCTGGAAGCTTATAAAAAAGCAACGGGTAGCCATAGTCGGAATGCCACGGCGCCTTTTTTGGCGGTTTTGGTGGAAGCATTATACTATCTTGCCAATGAATTAGAGGATGTTTTGGTGGAATATGCTCAAATGGTGGTGACAAATTTCTGTCAGCGTCTTTTGGACTCCGTGAAAAAAACCGATAGTTATCTGAATTTGTATCGGTTGCTGGGGAAAGATGGGGGAATTGAACAGCAGTTTAAAAAGTTAGAGGAAACTTTGTTAAGTTTGATTGCTAATGAAGCGCGGCGAGAATGCGATCGCTATGTGCGGGAAAGTCCCCGATTTTACGATGAAGGCACTTTTTCTATCTATCAATTTCGCCAAACCTTGCAACAAACCTCTCAAAGTTATGGGGCTGAAAGTATCATCAAGGCAGAACCGGCAATTCGCCAATTACTCAAGTTAGATTTTGAGCCGAAAATTGCGGCGACTATTCGCAGTCATTTCCGGCAAGGGATGAACCAAACTCTGAAAACTCAAGTGTTACCTTTGGCGGAACAATACAAGTTAGATATTCTCCAAAAATACGATCAAGCGCGGGCGTATTTAGAGAAAAGCTTGGAAAAGGAAGCGGAGTTAAAGATTGCTCAAAATCAAGAAAATCTCGATATTATTGAAGAAAAAATTGCGGCTTATAATCAGGCGGTTCAAGGGATTAATGCTTGTTTACAATCGATGAATTTATACGGTCAGCAATTGCCGGTAATTTCTGACAATGTTTCTGATGATGAGTTTGCCGATGCCGGTGAATTCCGGGAAAATACTGAGACGATTGAAGCCGATTTAATCGGTTAATTTTAGAGAGTTCAGTAAAACTACAGAGACACAGAGAACACCAAGAAAAATGTGATAGGAGGGCAACTATTTGCCCCCCTACTGTGATAGAATTACTCAACCATGTAAAATTATGTCGGTAGTAGTTATGAATCAACAACACTTTCAAGCTTTGGCCAACGAAGAAGATGTCATCTCGGTTCAAGAAGAAAATATGCACGGTCATATTCACAATTATCCCATGTTTAAACTGGCCGATATTGTGCGAAAGTTGTCTTGTAAGTTGATCGGGATGAATGAAGTCTATTTCAACAGGGAAGATTACAAGCAAAACAAATGGATTACTGATGGAGTAAAATGTGAAGTATTAAGTGTCAGTGAAGGAAAATGGAAAACTGGAAAATTGAGAATTAAGGTTGTATTTGAATTTTGTCCTGATGAACCTAAGTCGATTACGGCTAGTAAGTCACCTCTGGATGATTTACGAGGCTAAAGCAATTTAATCTTTGAAAAATGCTTGTTGAATCAGGCAATATAAAGAAGAAAAACCACAGAGACACAGAGAACACAGAGAAGAAAGAATAGGAGGCAAAAGCATATCGTCAGATTACGAGTCACTTCTCTATTTTTAATCTGAAAAAGCATTCTAGATCAAATCTTTGTGTCCTTTGTGTCTTTGTGGTAACTTGAATGTAACATATTTTAATCATAAAAACCATGACAAAAACACCTCGAATTAAAATCCCCCCAGAAGTGAGACAATTTGTGTTAAATCGAGATGGTTTTCAATGTCGCAGTTGTGGCAGTCGGGAGAATCTTCAAGTAGATCATATTATTCCTCTTGCCAAAGGAGGGGCGAACGATTTGAGTAATTTACAAACTCTATGTTCGGTTTGTAATAGCCAAAAAAGCGATCGCCTCGACCCACGGTTTAAACGACGGTTTAGTTGAATTAAATAAGTTATACCAAATCCGCTTTTCAAGTAGGGGCGATTCGCGAATCGCCCCTACAATTATCGCCTAAAATGCGCTGTGGATTCCCGCCTTCGCGGGAATGACAGATTGCTGGATTCCCGCCTTCGCGGGAATGACAGATTGCTGGATTCCCGCCTTCGCGGGAATGACAGATTGCTGGATTCCCGCCTGAAGCGGGAATGACAGATTGCTGGATTCCCGCCTTCGCGGGAATGACAGATTGCTGGATTCCCGCCTGAAGCGGGAATGACAGATTGCTGGATTACCGCCTGAAGCGGGAATGACAGATTGCTGGATTACCGCCTGAAGCGGGAATGACAGATTGCTTTATAAGTGGGTTTTCAGAACCGAATTTCGTATTATTTAATCATTATTTAATTCATAAATAGCTTTAAGCTGGTCTAAATTTTGCCGAAATTGAACGGCTAACCAACTGTCGGGAAACCGTTCAGAATAGATCGTCGCCAAAGACTCACCAAACCACATTAATCTCGGTCGGTGTTTAATCACATTCGGATTGAATGCTTCCCGCATATAACCGTTAGTATAGTTGTCATATTTATCGGCTAAACTGACCAAAACTATACTATCGGAACCAGCGGCAATTTGCTCGATATATTGTTCTTTTCTTTCTTTCCAAGTGCCACTGCGATCGCATTCGGTACAACCGCGCACAATTGCCGCTACTTCTGCCCCAAACTTATCGGTAATTTTGGCAAAAGCTTGCTCAACGGTTAGCCCTTGTTTCGGGGCGGCATCTTCTACATAATCGTGCAACCAAGCAGCGATCGCCTCTGCTTCGGTTCCCCCTTCTGACCACACATAACTCGACACCGCTTGTAAGTGGAGAATATAAGGTTTACGGCTATGTTTGCGCTGTTGATAACGGTGGGCTTCTAGGGCAAATTGGACGGCGCGATCGTACTGTTGAGAATATTGTGGAATTGTCGAAAACTCAGCCATAATGATTTGAGAAATAACTGCAATAAAATTAATCAACGATCTAATCATACCGGACGCAAGGCTGGGTTAATCCTGTCTTAATCTCGGTTTTTGTTTACTTTTCCCGACTTTTCTCGGATTTTTCTTGACAAGGTGATTAAGATAGATCCAGGAACATACAATCCGTCGAATTATTTATCCATGATATCAACTCTGCTCAAATCTCCTGTCATCAATCGCCTTAACTCACCGACGATTCATCGATTACCCAATGGCTTGACAATTGTGGTCGAACAAATGCCCGTAGAAGCGGTCAATCTCAACCTGTGGAACCCCATTGGTTCAGCCATAGAAGCCAATGAAATCAACGGCATGGCGCATTTTCTCGAACACATGATTTTTAAAGGCACGCAACAACTTCTGAGTGGGGAGTTTGAGCGCAAAATCGAAGAGCGCGGTGCGGTCACTAATGCTGCCACCAGCCAAGATTATACTCACTATTACATTACCACTGCGCCGAAAGACTTTGCGGAACTAGCGCCGTTACAAATGGATGTGGTGCTAAATCCCACTATTCCCGATGAAGCTTTTGAAAAAGAGCGTTTGGTGGTGCTCGAAGAAATTCGTCGATCGCAAGATAATCCCCGTCGTCGCACCTACTACCGGGCAATGGAACTGGCATTTAACCACTTACCATATCGTCGTCCCGTCCTCGGTCCGGTGGAGGTGATTTCTAGCCTCACCCCACAGCAAATGCGAGACTTTCATACTCGGTGGTATCAACCGGAGTCCTTGACCGCAGTAGCTGTGGGGAATTTGCCCGTGGAAGAGATGATCGAAATTATTGCCGAAGGGTTTACTCATATTAAACCCCAGGGGCGGGAAAAAAGCGCTCGTTCCCAAATGCCTCACCCCCTGGAAATGCTCACTCCAGAACCAAATTTTCAGGAAATTGTGCGCCAAGAAATTGTCGATGAGACCCTGCAACAATCGCGAATGGTAATGCTGTGGCGAGTACCCGGTTTATTGGATCTAGACCAAACTTATCCCTTGGATGTATTAGCCTCTATTTTAGGTGCCGGTCGGACATCCCGCATGATTAAAGATTTACGAGAAGACCGGGGATTAATCTCTAGTATTTCTGTGAGCAATATCAATCACCGAATTCAAGGACTTTTTTATATTTCGGTGGATTTACCCACAGAAAATCTGGACATTGTGGAAGCGGCGATCGCTCAACATATTCGCACTTTACATCAGGAATTTGTCACCGAAGCCGAAATTACTCGGATTCGCACGCAAGTGGCAAATCGCTTTATTTTTGGCAATGAAACACCAAGCGATCGGGCTAATTTATATGGTTATTACCAATCAATGCTGGGAGACTTAGCCCCGGCATTAAATTATCCTCAGCACATTCAATCAGTGCAACCAGTGGATATCCGAGAAGCAGTCCAAAAATATCTTTCTCCTGATGCTTATGGGGTGTCGATCGTTCGACCGAAAGCGAATTAATCCGATGGATGTTTAGTGGTTATTCTATCGACAATAGGGGTCAAGTTGACCCCTACCTATACCGCAGTAATGCAGCGGGCTGACTAAGTACATCTACTCAATAATTAAATAAAAAATCAGTATATATTTGAACCGGGGGGCAAATTGCTGTCAAAGGCAACAGATTAATCAAAATTGACTAACTAGCCGAAAAAACGCCGCTTTATCAGGCTAAAATTATTTTAGCCAAAAAATGTTATAATCGCCAATAGCTAATCTATCCAACAAACTAATCATGCTGCGGAATCGTCCTTACCAACCGTTATTATTGCGGCTGTTACATGGGGTCAATGGATTGTTAATCATCGGGGCAATCATCACCGGATTTTTGGTTTACAATACCTACGACGGTCGTTGGGGCAAAATTCCCCTCCCCAACCTATCAGAAACTCAAGATATTCACGGCACAATTGCCGTTACTTTTTTTCTGCTTTTCCCCGCTTTTGCCCTATATAGTTTTTACCCAGGGGAAAAACGCTTATTACAGCCGGATTCTGTCAAAAATTTGGGCAAAATTAATCAACAGATCGGCTGGTATAGTTGGCATCGTGTAGTCAATACCTTAATGCTAATAGCTGCCATATTAGCCGCTTTTTCTGGCCGCACCATGAAAGAAGAATGGCTACCCAATGGGGAATTAAATCATCCTGGGTATTATCTGCATTTATTCTCTTGGTTAGTGATGGTGCTTTGTTTATTATTCCACTTACTTATGGTGGCTAAAGTGGGAGGGATGCCGCTGATTATTTCTATGTTTAATTGGCAGGTTCGCCCCCAAGATAGTCCCCGTCACTGGAAAGCAAATACGGTCAATTGGTTGCAGAAGCAAAAATCAAAATTTACGCAAAAATAATGTTTAAAATGTTTAAGTCTACCAATCATTTGTTAAAAAAAGTTGAAATTTTGGTGTTTTTTGGCTGGTTTATGGCGCTGATTATTCCCGTGTTTTTGTAAACCCAGTGATGCCAACAATTATTTAGTTGGAATATTAGAATCATTGATGTCTTTGGGAATGTCTTTGGGAATGTCTCTGGGAATGTCTTTGGAGATGCCTTTGGGCGACAGCCGAAAATCCCCTATAATTTATCCCATTGCTTTCCCATTGCTTTATTGACCATGATACTATATCCAGCGGAGCAATACAGCCGATAATTTCAATTAACCAATAGTTTTAAGTTTAGGACAACGCAATGGTTCAGTACACAATCCCCCAATCTCCGGAAATCGTTATTAATGTTAGAGGCAAAGATTCCCCGAAAAATCGCGATAAAGCGATGGATCGACTGATGGAGTTGATGGACGAAGGAACGCTAAAAACGGAATTAGCCGATGGATTTGGCCCAGATCGGTTTGTGGAAGTCAAAGATCCAGACCTAGACACAGAAGAATGTGACGACCCGGTGACAGAAGCGGTACAAATTCTGAATAGTTTGGCCTCTTTGAAGTTAAAAGTGACTCAGAGCAAAGAAGAAGCCCTGCAAGTTCGTCAACAAATCGATATTTTATTTAATGACGATCCGGTGACTGAGGAGCAAATTAGTCAGTTGAAAGACGGGTTTAAGGTTCTGAAAGCTTTTGCTCAAGCAAATCAGCGTTATTTGATAGCAAGAAGCCAAGCGGAAGAAGCGAGAAAAATTTTGGATCGCGCTTTAAGTTCTTTGGAATAAAGCCGCGTTTTGGTGACAAACGAAAGCCCGGATATTTTGTCGGGTGGGCAAATGGAAATGACGAGGGGGCCAGCCGACTAAGATTTTAATTTTGCCCACCCGACATCTTGGTTTGAGAAATACGGAAGCCCAGATATTTTGTCGGGTGGGCAAATGGAAATGACGAAGGAACCAGCCGAATAACATTGTAATTTTGCCCACCCTACATCTTGGTTTGAGAAATTAGGCGATCGCTTTCCCTTTTCCCTGTTTATGAACTTGACTGAGGTGGACGGTTAACTCTAATTAATTGACCTTTTAATGTTTCTACCTGAGAAATCGCCTGATTAATTCTCATAGCCAGTCTTTCTCGATCGAAATCTTCCGAGCAAACAATAATCCCTGCATGGTCGGGCTGCAAGAGATGCAATTTAATAAAATCAGGCCGATTGAATGTCAAAACCGCTCGATTATTGCGAGAGGCAAAAGCCAAGACTTCCTCATCTGAAATCCTTTGGTTAGCATTTCCGGCTTCCTTGACCGTGAGCACATCGTGACCTAAATTTCTAAGCAATTTCACTACGGGGCTAGAAAAATTTTCATCTGCATATAGACGTGCCATGATGTCAGGCTTCCTCCTGCTGTCGAATGGCTTTCTCAATTTCATCCGGGTTAGCATCAGCATAAGCCCAGGCGTTGGCAAGTTCTTCCTTCGTCAGATCGGGATAATCTTCTAGAATATGGGTTTCACTACACCCTAAACGACGAAGATTTACTAGCAACCACACTGGAATTCGCGTCCGGGAAATACAGGCTTGACCCCCCATGACGCCAGGAGTTTTTTCTATTCCAGGCCATGGGATTTGGAAAGTTTGGAATAACATTTGGATCGCCCGAGCTTTTTCCACAGCAGTTAAGGCCAGAAGTTGGGATTCTAATTCTTTGAAAGTCATATTCATCCGATCGCTGGTTAAAAATGAATAAATATTATTTTCTCATGTTATCGATTTTGTAGGAGTTTTGAGAAACAAGGCGATTCCCGCTTCGGGATCCGAGCGAAGCGGGAATCGCTTCCCCGGAGTTAGAAACCTGGTTTATTGGTGTTGCTATTTCGTGCCACCATGCGGTTAAATAATACCAGAGACATTTCGGGAAAGATTTCCCAATCTTCTGCATAAGCTGTGTCCTCAGCAAAAATTACTAATATGTATTGAGTTTTGCCATCTTTTGTGGAGATAAATGCCACATCTTCTCGTGAGTCAGAAGTCCAACCAACTTTCGAGGCAAATTCAACCCGATCGAGCGGTAGAAATTCTCCTAAAAATCCTTCTATAGAATTGTATTGTTCTTGTCGCCAAACTTCTGGACGTAAGTCTCTGATGAGTAACTGCTGCATTTTTTGACTATATTTTGGCGAAACCGCTTGATCTGTAAAAATTTCATACATTAATCTAGCTGCTTGAGTGGTGGTCATTTTATTGCGAATTGGGCGATCGGGGTTTCCCCTCATTTGTAACTCGCGACCTTGCGGGCGATCTAAACTAAGATAAGGAATAGGAAAATTTTTCTGACTAATATTAATGTCTTTATAACCTGCTTTTTGAAAAAATTGATTAAGAGATTCACGTTGATTTAGCCAAGGTTTATAAGCTTCTTCCTCTAAAGCAACTCCAGACTTAGTTTGAGTTAAGAGATCGACTATTCTACTCGCTGATTCGTTGTCTGATTTTTGGATCATTTTGTACATTTCAGACTCAAAGGCAGCTTCATCAGATAAAATTCCTTTGCCGATCTGCTCATAAAAAATTACCATCCAGAATAATTTGGCAACACTGGCAGGGAACTTCGGTTGTTTGTCTTGATACCCGGCAAAGCTAGGATAGTTTGAATTGCTTAAATCAATTAAGCTAATGGACAAAGATTGAGTAGACAGTCCTTTAGCCTTTGCCAGATTAACCAGTTCATCCACCATTGCTTGCAATTCAGAACTATAGGCAATTTTTGGAGGCTGTATAACATTGTACGTTAATTCATCAAAAGTTACTGTTTTTTTTCTTGTAGGCAAACTATCTGTGTTTGAAGTTAATCGGATTTTTTGCTCAAAAATTAACTGGTGTGCTAACATGATCAAATTTTGATTTTTGATTAAAAAAGCTGTCATGCCACTAGCAATAATTCCCAAGGCAACTCCGACGACAATTAAGTTATACTTGAGTCGAGATAATCGAGCCATATTTTATTTAGCTAATTTCAGCAATATATTACTCATCTATTTTAATACCAATTTGAAAAATTATTGTGACAATTGCGAGCGAGCTTAATTTGGGCGGAAAAATTGCTATTTACTGTTGCATTTTTTGATGGAAAACTGTATAATTAGCTGTAACTGAATTTAGTTTAGTTTTTGATAATCTTCGATTTTCCATGTGTTATCAACTCGCTGCAAAGAGTACCGAACTTTACGAGTATCAAACCCGCTTTGAGTATTGTCTTGTTCATTATTGACATATAAAGCGAGTTCTTCTGTTACTATTACCTCAATAGTTGCTCGATCTTCGGTAGCAGCAAACGAGCCAGTTGGCTCAACTTTCCGAAGCCCAAATTTATAAAAAGCATTATTGCTTTTTAGCCAATCAATTGAGCCACCAGACTTGGTTATATCGTAATAAAGCACCCCTGTTGTTAGATTTGCGGCTAATTGACGATCGAATGGAGGAGCAAATATTTGTTCCTTTAAAGTAAACCAATTAGAAATCAGGTTAACCGCATCAGCTTCGGTAAATTGGGCGGATGAGGTAGAATTAGAATAATTCTCAGAATTAGAATCCCCCGGACTCACTGAATTATTTCCTGCTGTTTGAGTCACTTGAGGCTTGGTAAACAAAATAATTAAAATCATAATCGAACCGCCAATCAAAGTACCAAGACTGACCGCATCTCGCCAATCCTTATCCGCCACGGTTTCAGCACCCGATCGCACTTCTATCGCGGTTCTGGCTGGAGGCGTAAATGTTTCCAACTTAGTAGCAGCAGACACCTGCGTTCTGAGTTCATCTACATTTTCCAGTAACTCAATAATTGCCGTTTCTTGCAATTCCTCTGCATATTTTAAAGCCGTCCAACCATCGCGATCGGTAACTCTCGGATCTGCCCCTTTTTCCAGTAACAAATGAACTAAACTAACCTCACCTTTATAGGTGGCAATTATCAGCCCTGTATGTCCATTGTTATCTTTAGCATTCACATCAGCCCCACGGAATAATAACTCCGCCACTGTGGGGCGATCGCCTTTAATAATAGCATCAATTAAACTTTGATTCTGGTTCAGAGTATTGATATTCATGGTTATGACTCCGGTGATGATTGGTGATGCAAAATTTGTGGATTCCCGCCTTCGCGGGAATGACATCAGAAATTCTGGGAATGACATCAGAAATTCTGGGAATGACATCAGAAATTCTGGGAATGACATCAGAAATTCTGGGAATGACATCAGAAATTCTGGGAATGACATCAGAAATTCTGATTCACTTATTCGCTGTTTTACGCCGAAGGGGGATGTTTCTTTGGTGGCGAACCACTTGCTTGATTTTTATTATCAGCCTTAGCGCTTTTCTCAATTTCTCTTTGCCTGCGTTGTGCGTCTGTCTCTTGTTGCTGCGAATAAGCCTCGCTTAACTGGTCTTCCGCATTCATATTCCTCATAATTCCCGGCATCATATCATAACGCTCGCTTAAAGTTGGAGGACGCTGAACGGGTGGGGCGATCGCCATTCCCGCAAGAGACGAAAACGCTTGCACTACGGTAACAGTTTTTTCCAGTTTTCCCATTAAATCTAAACCCCCCAACTTTGACTTGCGCGACTCAGCAATTCTAATTTGCTCTTGCAGAAACTCAATATAATTGTCGCAATCTTGTTCCGCATCCTGATAATTAGCCGCCATCTTTTCAAACAACGGCTCAAACTTATCAAACTGTTCATCGCGCCAAGCTATTTTTAAATTAGCCCATTGAGAAAGTACCCGCGACCACTCTTGCTGAAATGTCTCGCGAAATTGTTGCAAATCACTCAAGAGAACTGCGGCATCTTCTAAAGAGAAAGAAGTTTGTTGTTTAGCCATTTTTATTTAGCCCGGTTCATGGTTTATATAGTTCCTAATGTAGGGGTGATTCGCGAATCACCCCTACAGTGGTGTGGTTCACCAAAGAGAACAGCGCTGTAGGCTATAAATCCGACAAAGCCCCCAATTTTGACTTGCGCTCATCAGCAATTCTAATTTGTTCTTGCAGAAACTGAATATAGCGATCGCAATCTTGTTCCGCATCATTATAATTAGCGGCCATCTTTTCAAACAGCGGATCAAACCGATCGAATTGCTCATCGCGCCAAGCTATTTTTAAATTAGCCCATTGAGAAAGTACCCGCGACCACTCTTGCTGAAGAACTTCTCGAAATTGTTGCAAATCCTTAAGCAGCATTTCCGCATCTTCTGAAGAAAACGAAGTTTGTTGTTTAACCATTTTTCTTTAGCCCAGCTTATTGTTTATATAGTTCTTGATGTAGGGGTGATTCGCGAATCACCCCTACATACAGGTGCGAAAACATCGCCAGATTATCGCCGATAATTGCTCTCGAATTCTCTAACGATTTCATCAAAGCGTTCCAACCACTTCAAGGCATCATCCCCCGCTTCTAATGTCACATCAACGGACTGCCGAGTGCGATCGAAATCCTTAGTAAACTGGTCTTTAGTTTCTCCTTGCCAAGAATCATCACAGGTATCCCAGCTACTTATCACCGTCTTCAATTTATCCTCAGTAACTTGCTGAAAAGTCGCTAACGTTTGAATAAACCGGGCTAATTCCTCTTCATCTACATCAATATCTCGTTTGCCCATAACCTTACCTCCTATTTATTTGCCGATACCTTTATCTGTTTCCTTAAGCCCCCCTTTCAAAGGGGGGTTGGGGGGATAAAACCCCGTTGAGATTAAAACGAACGGTGCTGAAACTGCTTGCTATACTCAGCCATTTCTGCAATCGATGGCACCGAATAAGCCTTAAACTTTTCTAAATTATTGCCCGTAGATTTATCGCAGAAATAAGCCATCATTCGCGGTAAACTTTGGGCGTCAGTTTCTCCCAACAACAACCGCGAATCATCCCCCGGCATATTCAGCCCTACCCGCAAGTCGAAATTAGTTAAAGCCGAACGGTTATCTGCGGTTAACTGAGTAAAAGTTTTCAAACTATCCAACCAAAGAATAGAATGAATCCCCAATTCTGGCCCTCTTGCAGCTAAAGCAAGCAACTTTTCCGCATCTTCCGAAGGTTCTTCATTGCGTCGTCCCACGATCGGGCGCAAATTTTGGGCGCGACTCAAAGAACCGATCGCATATACTAAAAATAAGGAAGGTCCTAAATTCAGTTCGTCGGGATTTTCATCGCGCTGTTTTTGGCGCCGTTCCAATTCCTCATAGACATTTTGCAACACAGTTTCTCCTCGGAGAATTTTATCCCCAGGTTTGGGAAAACGTTTGCCGATCGCGGTGGGAAAATACTGGGCAAACAAGCGGCGGAAATTAAGCGACATTGCCGCCCAAGAATTATCTTCGCTGTCTTGACAAAGGTCAATAATTTGAAACTCTGCTTGTTGCGGTTCATAAGTATGCACCAGACTCAAAAGAATGCCGCTAATTATTCCGAAAATAATTTCTTCTGACGTCCCCACTAAAAGCATATTACTGCGCGATCGCCGCCGGAAAATCGCCTTAGTATGGTCGCCAATTCGCATTGCTTCTCCCAACCATGCCACCCCCGGAGTTTCTTCCCCCAACCAGTCAGGTTCTTGAATCACTTGTTTATTCAAATCTCGCGAAGATAACCACCCAGACATTTGGGATAATTGGCGCAATTGGCGATTGTGACTTAACTTAGTCGGACGACTGCCATTAAATAAAACTAACGGTTCAGAACGTTGATAACCAATATCTCTGGCAGTATTTTGAACTTCTAACAAAGCCTTAATTCGCTCCGATAAGGACATATCTGCCACTTGACCGATTTCATTATGACCTTTGCGGCCAAAATCTTTATTGTAAATAACCTTCCCCGGCTTTTCTAACAAATCCACCGCATCAATATTCCCTTCTGCCAACACGGAAGCCGCAGTATTTTTATCCATCTGTTGTGCCATTCTCAACTCAATAAAAGAATAAATGCCTCGACTCATATTCGGCACATTAGGAGACTGAGAAGCAATCAGCAAATGGACGCCAAACGCTCGTCCTCGGCGAGTAATATCTTCAAAAATTAAATTCAGTTCGGCGGTAATCTTGTCCCGGTCTTGGAACATATATTGAAACTCATCAATTACTACCAAAATCCGAGGCATTTTTACGTCAGGGCGTTTTTGCCGATAGTCAGTTAAACTGCTCACTCCGACGGACTTAAACTGGCTACCCCGCTGTTCGATTTCCGCTTGCACGTTTTGCAGCACACTTAACCCAAATTCGCGATCGCTTTCAATAGAGACAACCCGAGCATGAGGTAAGGCTTTTTCCTCATTTAACTCCTCAGTGTAACTCAGGATTTCTGACCGCTCTGGATCCACATAAATTTGAAACTCAACTCCCTCCTTAAAATCCAACAAATACATCTGTAATTCATCCGGGGAATAGCGCAGGGCTAAACTGAGAATAATGGCATGAAGGGTGTAACTTTTTCCTGCCCCTGGTTTCCCCGCTAACAATGATTGACTCACCACCAGTGCATCTTCATTTGTCCCTAGCCAAAACTCTAAATTTTCCCTGGCGCCCATCACACCAATGGGGGCTCTAACTTCACGACCACTATTGTAATCTACCGACCAGGCAATCTTATCTGGGTTAATAGAACTGGGATAAAACTCGGTAAAAGAAACCGTCTCCGTTTTCACCTCTTTAAAAGCCTTAGCGATCGCCCCAGTAAGCTGATTAAATTGCTGATTCAGCGGTGGTTCATCTAAATCTACTTGACATAAGCAACCATTCGGTAACTGCATCTGAAATAACTGACGTCCTGCTGACTTCATCCCGGACGGTCGTAACACAGTGCAGTAACTTTCAAACAGATTATAGTTCATATCCCGTTTCGGCTTTTGAGACTCATCAGACTCATCCACATGAACGATCGCATAAACTCCGGCTTTTGAGCCATTCACCAGCAAACTTTTCAAATCCTCCCAAGAAGCACTCTCAAAATTAGTGGGAAAATCCGCCAAAAATAAATACCGATAGGGTTCTTCCACCGAAGACTTCGCCGCATTAAACGCTTCAATGGTATCGTAATTTCTGCCCAAATAATTTTGGATCACCTGCTCGATATGCACCGTCAAAGCTCGCAACTGCTCGCGAATATCATCGCTGCGGGTATAGGTTTTAAGTCCCGAAATAAAATCAGGCAATTCCTTAAATGGAAAATTATTTCCCATACTCACGGGGTCGATAAAAATCCCCTTTAGTTTGCGTACCGGGAACGTGCAAATAATTCTCAAAGCGATCGACTGAATTGCCGCCACTGCTGCCTGTCTTGACTCAGCATTGTTGCTAAAAATCACCAAATGTCCTGGCATTTTATCCGCTGTATTTGAAGACATTGCCCGAATTGGCACCAAAGCAGGAATCCCCGGTTCAGTTATGATTGGTTCTGGTAATTTTTCTCTATGATTAACGCTGCTTACAGTTCCCACTCTTAAAATTCCGGGGGCTAAACCACCCAGACGCGGCTGATAACCATTACTACCATTACTACCACTATATAATTGATGCCAAATCTCATCACTCCAAGGCAGAGATAGCAGAGATTCGGGGCAAATTTTCTCGGCAATTTCCACAGATTCTTTGATTTTGCTTTCCAGACTTTGAATCTCTAAATTAAGTCTATTTTCCTCATTGCGCTTATTTTGAGTGAATTCCTGCTGCTCATTCTGGCTATCGCGATTAAATCGCCAACTTTGTTCAGCCACTTCTTGTTCTAACTTGGCAATTTTTTGGCCAAGCTCTATTCTTTTTTTTTCTAAGTTCTGCAAATTAATTAATACTTTAAGCATGGTTAACTTCCCCTACTTATTTTTTTGATATTTGATAATTTTCGATTTTCTATAATCATTACCAATTATCGCTATTCTGACTCTGGATCTACAGCACTAATAACTCCAAAAACTACAACCACCGCCACTAATGTAGCTATTGGATTATGGCTAATTATCGCTGTAATTACTCCCGCAATAACCGTCAGCAATACCTGAATTAACTTAGCATTTTTCAGATACTTCCTCAGAGCCTCTATTTTATTCTCCGTAATCGTTAACTCGGCTTTCATTACCCTTAAATTATCGGCGTTTTTTTCAATTCCTCCGCGAGCAAATTCGGGCATTTGCCGATTGACTACTTGGGTTAAAGATTTTTGAGCCTGATGTTTTTTTTGCGAATCAGTCACCAGTTTCTCTAGAGTAAAGTAATAGCGCTCTAGTGCCAATTTATCTGTTTCTATTGTCAATGATTTATCAATTTTTATGTTCAACCCATATTTCGCTAAATTTTGCTGAATTATTTCGGCATCTTTTCGGTCAATATTGTTGAGGATGAGAGAATTAGCTGGGGAATTTAAAAGATTTCTAGCCTCTCTTAGGTTCAGTCCCAAAATGCGGGCTAGAGTCTTAGCGACTAAGATTTCCTTGTCTTCAGAGAATTCCGTCAAGGTTACATAACATTCATCAGCCATTGTGCCTACCTAGTTGACTTTTCCTAGAGTTCTTGTTATGCTTACGTTTAAAAGTTTTAAGCTACTTTTGCGAATTAATTATCAAAGAATAATTTTATTGTTATTTTAAAATAAATCGATCGTCTTGCCAACTGTCAGCGAAAAAATGTAATAAATTGTTACAATTAAAACTCAGAAACCGGGTTTCTTTTGGTTTAAGAAATAGCAGGATTCCCCCCCGCGAAAGCGGATCCCTACCGGGATCCGCTTTGCGCGATCGCCTCCCAGGAATTATAAACCCGGTTTCTTGTTTCCCAAAATAAACTTTTCATTAAAGCATACTCAAAAGGGCGATCGCGCCGAGCCAAATTGCCATAGATACGGGAATCCCAAACAGAATACCGGCGATCGTCCAGCCCCGTTGGTGTGCTTTAAATTGTTCAATACTGCGCCATTTGCGACTTTTCCAAGCCCATTCATTGCCCTTATATCCGAGGATTGGCCCCATAAACATTCCGATATATGGAGCCCAGGATAAAAGTCCAATCCAGGTTTGATTGGTCAATGGCCAAAATTGGGGAAACAAAAAAGCACCCCAATTCCAACCTTTAATTTCATCGGGCACTGGAACCGAGGAATCAAATAAACCTCCTTCTCCCGAATTATTGACAAAATTACTGGCAACTTTCCCGGTATTTTCTTTATTTAAAATAATGCCAGATTCCAGCATATTTTTCGCTTCCCGCGCCGAGGTGGGGCGTTTTTCTACGGATGGTTCTGTCAGCATTTCTAGCCACTGCAAAAAGCTGGGACTAGCATTAACTAAATGACGAAATTGAATATGGGCATCATATTGGGGTAAATCTGCGGGTGAAGTGCCACTGAGTAAATTAATTAAAGTGGCAGCGAGGGCATAAAGGTCAGAAGCGGGGACAGTTCTGCCGCCATATTGTTCCATTGGGGCATAACCGAATGTGCCCACGACGGTGAAAGTCGATCCGATCGCTGGGGATGAATCTTGCACCGAACCAAAATCAATTAAATAAAGGCAACCTTTGTTATCTAAAATTAAGTTACTGGGTTTAATATCCCGGTGTAAAACTTGGGGATTCAGTTCGTGCAGATAAATCAGGATATTTAATGCTTGTTTAGCGAGTTCCCGCACTTCTGATTCAGTAAATCGTTTCTCTTCAATTTGTAACTGTTTGAGAGATTTGCCCGGAATATATTGCTGGACTAAGCCAAACCAAAGGGTTTGGTCATCGAGATGAAAATAATCATAATATTTGGGAATGCGCGGATAATCTAGTTGTTTTAATATGTTGGCTTCTCGTTCAAATAGTTTCAAGTGTTCCCACTGGACTAGGCCACCAAATGCTAAGAATTTTATCACCACTAATTGTCGTTCAATTTCCGTGGCTTGCAAATCTTTTGCCAGCCAAGTTTGCCGGACGGGATTATCACTTAACTGCCGTTGGAGTTGATAACGGTCTTGGATGATTTGAGCGATCGCGAGCATGGCGTTTGCTTCCCTGTAAACCCATTTCTTCTAATTTAACCTTAAAATTTTGATTAGGGTAATCATGTTACGGTTTTTAAAGAAAATTTATATTTTTTAGGCTGGAAAAAAGCCTAGATATAGATTAAGATATATGTAAATAAGGACACGGCATTGCCGTGTCCCTACAGGGGATATTGTGACTGAACTGGTGTTATTTGGCGGTGGAAGAACTAAGCCGTTTAGAAATCCAGTTAATGATGCCGGTGACAATGGCACCGGCCATGAGAATGCCGATCGCGGGAGTAAAAACCGGATCCCAAAGGCTATACCAAAGGTCAAAACCTAGGGGGACGCCAATGGAACGACCGACGAGAGCGATCGCAAACCAAAAAAAGCTCAACAGGACGAAAAATACATCGGCCATTAAGACGATATTTAACCAATTCAAAAGCTTATCTTTCATAGCTAGGTAAAATTTGTGATTTCCATGACTGATTGATTTAAAGAATGCCGCTAGGCAGATTTCTGGCTGATTTTCCTGAATGGTTGAAGTCTAGAAAATTGAGCATTTCTAAAATTCAACCATTCACAAAATCAACCATCATTCAGCATTTTCGGTTAATCGGCATTGACCGAAGATTGTACCGAACGGAAAGGAAATGTTATGGCAAAATGATTGCCTAACAATTTCAACCAATGCCAAATTTGCAGTAAGAGTCCGCTGAGACTGGCCGGATGTGCGATCGCCCAACCATTAATGATTAAACAAACGCAGGCCAAAAACAGCAAAATAAAGGTGGGCGCCATCACGACCCCAACGGCAAACCAGGTAAAAACGTGAAACACCATCGTTAAGGCATACAAGCTGGCAGCGGTGACGAGGATCGGCACCCGGGAACGAAACCGAGGCCAAGGGGTAAAAATCATGGTTTGCAAGGTGGCCAGCAGGTTCGCGGGCACCAGAAAGCCACAAATGGCAAGGCAATGAGTATGGGAAAAGGCAAAAATCGAGTCAATCATTAATTTAAGTTAAAAAAACATCAGCAAAAAATTTGAGCCAAAAAACGGGTGTATTTTTGAGAAAACATCAGCCCGGAGACTCCTGGCATCCGGGTCAGGCATTCAAAGCGATAGCCTTTTAACCTTAGCATCCGAAGACTCAGCAATGGGACTAAGCAATGGGACTAAGCAATGGGACTAAGCAATGGGACTAAGCAATGGGCGCAAGCAGGCGATTCCGCGAGAGCGGACGCCAAAGCGAATCGCTATGAGATGATAATAAGTAAGATTATCTAAAAGAGTCTCATGGAAATCACTGAACTAGAAAACTGGATTGCGGGTGGATTGGCGATCGCGCTGTTCCTGGGTGGAATGCTGATGATGTTTACCACCGTGTTTACGAGTAAAAAATAAACATCATGCAACTTCCGTCTAGTCTGGGGTCTGGGAAAATCCCCCGTTACCTCCAGACTAGACGGCCAAACCCCGATCTCAAACCACAAACATTTAAAAAACTCACCTAAAAATTCCCATAACTAGGCGATCGCCTGGAAATAGATTCGGTATGATCGGGGAGTCTAAAATAGCTGTTCTCTTCACACAATGCAAACAACTCAGTCGATCCCTAAATTCCTTGCTACTGGCTTCCTGTCGGTTGCGATCCTGTCCTCAACTCCCTTCATGGCAGAAGCTAAAGACGAATCCCGTTTAGCTTGGCTATTTGAAGCGCAATGCGTCAGCGAAAGCCCTGGACGCTGGCGAAGGGAAGTAGAAGATGTTTCCGTCGGTAGAGAAGTTTATCGATCGCTCATGTTTATGGGGCCGGGGAGCCAATTAGCATCCCTGGCCTGTAGAATCCGCCAACGTGAAGATACTGAAACATCCAACAAAAAAAATTTCCAAAGTCTGAAACTCGAATTTGGAATGCGCGATCGACATAGTGCCAGTCCTGCCAATCAAGTAATTGTCTATTTAGATGGCGAACAAGCTTCCGTCAGTACGGTGTCATCGGGAGAAAGAGTGGTTTTAGCCCTTGATGTCAGCAATATTAGTAATATCGCAATTGAAACTATTTGTTCTAGCAAAATTCAATACTGCGATCGGGTTTATTTCTTCGACGCATCCCTCAGTTCTGACGTAGTTACGCCGACGGAAACCCCCAGTTCGGAAACCAGAAAACTGGATAAATTTCCTCCTAGTGAAGAAATCACCGAAATAGAATCACCCGAAACAGAATCGACGGAAACAAACATCATGCCATCTGAGACTGAAATGGAACCGCCAGCCACTTTGCCATCTAACATTGAGACTTTGCCTTCGATCGATTAAGCAACTAAGAGGTAGGGTGGGCAAAACTAAAATGTTAGTCTAGAGGTTCCCTCGTCATTTACATTTGCCCACCCTACAAGCCTACTTTTGCGGTATTCTAGGGGTAGGGTGGGCAAAATTAAAATGTTAGTCTAGTGGCTCCCTAGTCATTTCCATTTGCCCACCCTACAAGCCTTTATGAAAGTTATGAGACTCCTGACCGATGAAACCTAAATTTAAAAATTCCTTGGCATGGCAGCAAGCCGAATTATTAATGCAGCCTTGCCTGATTCGTTTACTGGATAATATCCGTAAATATCTAGAAGCTTCTTCATGGGAAGGCACTTATGAAAATGTGCAAACCCCAGTCCCAGGTTATATTTTATGTTTGAAGCTAGGGGACAATCAGGTGAGGTTTGATCTGTGGGAACTCTGCTATCAAATCTGTTTTATCAATTACAAACAAACCCATGCGGAGGCGGAAACCCAAGAAGTAGAAATTGACACCAGTTTAATTGATGAAACCGGAGATGTTGACTGGAACGAATTAGAAAAAAAAGCCAAAAAAATAGTTGGAAAAATGTTTGCTAATTTACCCATTTAATTTTTTTAAATTAAACAAATTAAAGGGAACAAGAAGGGAACAAGCCTAATTTGTTAAGCATAAAATTAACGCGAGAAATTAACCAGAAATGAATCCAGAATTACTAGCAATTCAAAAGTCATCCGGGGCGATTTTTGACGATTCTCAACCCAGCGAAAAAATCGCGATTTCTTTTGGCAATGATGCCACCGCTTTGACCGCAGCTACAGCAGGGGTTGCCCTGTGCGATCGCAGTCATTGGGGACTAATTCAACTTTCAGGGGGCGATCGCCTGCGGTTTTTACACAACCAAAGCACCAACAACATTCAAATGCTCAAACCCGGTCAAAGTTGTGACACCGTATTCGTCACCTCCACCGCCCGAACCATTGACCTAGCCACGGTTTACGTTACCGAAGATAAACTATTAGTTTTGGTTTCCCCCAACCAGCGGCAAAAACTGATGCAATTGCTCGATCGCTATATTTTTCCAGCGGATAAAGTCGAACTAGAAGACCTCAGCGACGCCACCGCCATCTTCAGCTTAATTGGACCAAAAAGTCCCGAACTTTTAAAACAGCTTGGAGTTAAAAATTTAAGCTTCTCTGAGCAAACAAAGCATCAAATTATAGACCTAAATGGCCACCAATTACGCATTGCCGAAGGCAGTGGTTTAGTCACCCCAGGCTACACCTTAATCATGCCCAATGATGCAGCGGCAACGGTTTGGCAAACTCTCACCAATGGCGGGGCGGTTCCTTTGGGAGAAAATTGCTGGGAACAGTTAAGAATTGAACAAGGACGCCCCGCCCCTGATTATGAACTCACCGAAGATTATAATCCCTTAGAAGCCGGATTATGGCACACTCTTTCCTTTGATAAAGGCTGTTACATTGGTCAAGAAACAATTGCCCGGTTAAACACCTACAAAGGAGTCAAACAGCAACTTTGGGGAGTACAACTCACTGCCCCCGTAGAACCGGGAACTGCGGTCATGGTTGGGGAAGACAAAGTTGGGATAGTCACCAGTTATACTAACAGCAACACCGGGCTATTTGCCTTAGCTTATATCCGCACTAAAGCTGGGGGTTTGGGCTTAAAAGTCCAAGTGGGAAATGTTGCCGGTGAAGTGGTGGATGTACCATTTTTAACTCGCGGTTATTTAGCATAATTGGAAAAAATTAGCATTTTTGACCGTTATGCTAACGCCTAAATACTTGATATCAAGTCCGTTCGATCGGTTACAAAAACAATCGTCTATCGTTAAGATGGATTCCCGCTTTCGCGGGAATGACAGCACTTTGTAGCTAATCAGAGAATACACGGACTTGGTATGACTTAATTACCACCTTAAACTCAATAACAAAATGACCAGCAATCAACTTTCTTTAACCCCGCCTAAGAAAACCAGCGTCTTAGGCATCGGCGTAAGTCGGACTAACTACTACGACTGTACGGAATTTATTATTAAATCGGCTAAACTCCGCCAGTCTTGCACCGTGGCTCCCACCCCGGTACATGGGATTATGACTGGTTACTTAGATCCCAAGGGTCATGGCGATCGCCTCAATCAATTTACCCTGGTTGTTCCTGACGGTCAGCCAGTCCGTTGGGCGATGAATTTATTCCGCCAACCTGATGAAACTCCTCTAAAAGATCGAGTTTATGGCCCAACATTAATGCTGCATCTTTGCGCCTCAGCAGCCAATGAAAATATGGGGATTTTTCTCTATGGTTCCAGTACCGAAGTCTTAGGTCAGTTGGCGCAAAATCTCAAAGAAAAATTCCCAAACTTAACTATCGCTGGCGCCATTTCTCCACCATTTCGCCCACTAACTCCTGAAGAGGACGCCGAATACACGCAAAAAATTCGTGAATCTGGCGCCGGGATTGTGTTTATTGGTTTGGGTTGCCCCAGACAAGAGGCTTGGGCATTCAAACATTCTCAGCAGTTAAACTGCGCTTTGGTTTGTGTCGGGGCTGCTTTTGATTTTCATGCGGGCAATATTCCCCAAGCACCTCCGTGGATGCAAAAAGCTGGCTTAGAGTGGTTATTTCGCTTGCGGCAAGAACCCATTCGTCTTTGGCAACGTTATGTATTTTTAAATCCCCTCTATTTAATTCTGTTGTTTCTTCAGTTAATCAAGTTACTTCCACTTTCAGCCCCTTTGAAAAAGAAATTTTCTTAGGTGGATGATTTCCTGAAAGCTACTACCGTTTTCCCTATTTTTTCACTAAATTATGTCCTAAAATCAATCGGATGAGGGTGGGCAAAGCCCACCAATCCTTCTAGATCGTTTCTAATTTATATAGTCATTTCAATTAAAAATGAGAATGTTTTTTTTGGTTCAACCCCGAAGACAGCCCTCACGATGGCGGGCCCCTCTCCCTACTTGGGAGAGGGGAGATGAGCAGACAAAAAGTGGCCTCCGTCTCCCCTTTCTCCCCCCCTGGGAGAAAGGGGTTGGGGGATAGAGGGCATCAAGAGAGTGTCTCATTGTTATTTGAATTGACTATACTAATTGCAAAAATTATTGCTACAATTGCGAGGTTAGTTCGGGCGCAAGCATTGCGCCCCTACTGTTGCATTTTTAATTTAAAACGGTATTTTCTTAGAAAATTATCCTTGCAAAACTTGCCGATAAGCCGCTGCTAGTTTTTCCGCCAATTTATCCCAAGTGTACTTTTCTAATACTGTTTGATAACCGGCCTGACCCATTTTTTCTCGTAATGAAGTATTCTGGAGCAATTGGCAAATTTTATCAGCTATTTCCGCCGGATTCTGTTGCACCAAAAAACCATTGACTCCATCGGAAATCACCTCCCGAATTGCTGGAATATCACCACCAATGACAGGTTTTTTCATCATCCAAGCTTCTGGATAAACTCCGCCAAAACTTTCTTGCATAGATGGCACACATAAAATATCGCAGGCTGCCAATGCATTGGTTTTTTCTGCTAGGGAAACTTGGCCTAATTCTATCACTCGCTCATCTTTGATTTGAGCAAAAACTTTTTTTGAATAATTCGTGCGTGGGCCAATAAATATAAACCGAGTATCGGGAAACTTTTTCCAGACTTGTGGCGCAGCTTTCCATACAGATTGAAATCCTTTATAAGGATACTGCTGACCCAAAAATAAAATAATCGGATCGCGTCCTAAAGCATATTTTTGACGAAATTTTTCCGGTTCTGAGGTATCGGCAATTAATGGGCCAATTCCGGTAATAAAGATTTTTTCTGGTTTAACCCCCAGTTCAATTAAAATTTGCTTTTCTACATTGGTGAGGGCGATCGCTCCATCCGCTTGTTGATAAAGATTGATATACTCGCGGTAATTCCATCCCACCCACCGGGGATGATGCAGGGGGGTAAAAATAAATGGAATATCTAATTTTCTGGCTAGTTTCCATGAAGCATAACTCAGTCCTTCGCGACCGATGCGGACATTGTGAATTAAATCTAATTCTGCCGGTGCAGATGCTTCTAATTTAGGCAGCAGGCGATCGGAAATGCGATCGACTGCTATTTTTTTAATCGCATAATATCCCAATACATAAGGAATTAAAGCCAGTCTTTCTGACTGATTTAGGGTAATTTGTTTAACGGGAATGCCATCGAGGTCATAATTTTTGACCATTTTTGGAGCATTCAACGTAGTGCCTAATAACCAATCAGTGCGATTTTCCGTCCAATGAGTGACGACACTGATTTGATGGGTTTGGTTTAAAAGACTGGCAATTTTATGGGTATGTAGCTGGGCTCCGCCCACTGACGGAGGGTAGGCAGTAATTGTACAGAGAATTTTCAAGGTAGAGTTGTTCACCGACTGATTTTACTGATTTTATTTTCAGTTAATCTTGCTGATCATTTCTTATATCCTAGTGCTTTTACATAAATTATTGATCCAATGCTTTAACCCAGAGGTTGCATAACGGTTCAAATCATCTAGTTTGAGAACTAAGGGCTAACTGGTAGATTTCCATTAATTGCCGATAGTTGGCTTCGGCGGTGTAGTGGGCTTCAAATTCGGCGCGGGCTTCTCGACCCATTTGCCCTAGTTCTTGGGGGTGCGCGATCGCCCATTCAATTTTTGCCGCCAGGTCATCGGCATCTCCGGGACGAAAATGAAGACCCGTGCGACCAGCATCAACCAATGAAGAGAGACTGCCCAAGTTACTGGCGACTACGGGCAAGCCCAAAGCATAAGCTTCCACAATCACCATAGGAAAGCCTTCGTACCACACCGAGGGAAACACCAGCATTTTGGCATTTTGCATCAGCTTTTGCACTTGTTCTTGGGGCTGTCTACCGAGCCATTCTACCCCTGGGATCTCCTGTGCTGCCATAGCCACTCGATCCGCTAAAGGCCCGTCTCCGACAATTTTGAGCGACCCTAAAAAATTTTGAATCTGCTCACCCAGCCCATTTGATGCTTTTAATCGCCAAGCCGCCAGCATTGTATCGATTCCTTTTTCTGGGGACAGCCGCCCCACAAACAGCGCATAATTTTCCTTGGTTTCCTGTAACTTTGGATCTGAGGATATTTCCTCATTTTTTGACAACAGGAAATTAGGTTTGACAACAATTTTATCTGCTGGCAACCCAGCCTCAATAAATTTATGGCGGGCAAATTCCGTCAATGCAATGTACAAGTTAACCCGTTCCTTCCAGGTTCCCCTGGCGTGGTGGACTGCCTGCATTGTTGCTAATACCGCACTGCCGACTCGACTGCCTCGGTAGCAACGGTGGACTACTCCCGGCCAAGGAAAAAACTTGCCCAAACAGTCTTCGCACACCTTTCCATCCCGAAAAAAGAACGCACCAGCGCAAAAGAGTCGGTAATTATGGAGAGTCTGCAATACCGGCACTTTAGCTTCCTGACAGGCATCGTAAACTGCCGGAGACCACAGTGGGAAAAAATTGTGGACGTGAACTATATCCGGTTGAAACTTAGCAATTTCTGCCTGCACTCGTTTTTTGGCCGAGAAGGAATAAACCGTGTTCAAGGCGGTCATGGCTTGGCTGAAGAAATTGGTAATGTTGTGATTGTCCGCTTGCAGCAATATCACCTCGTGACCATAAGCTTCTAGCAAGGTTTTCTCAGCCTGCACCACGACATCTTCTCCCCCTGCGATTTTGTAGAGGTTATGCAACTGTAGGATTCTCATTGTTGTTGGTTGTTGGTTGTTGGTGGTTGGTTGTTGGTTGTTGGTGGTTGTTGGTTGTTGGTTGTTGGTGGTTGGTTGTTGGTGGTTGGTTGTTGGTTGGGGGTGGTTGGTTGGTGGTTGGGGGTTGTTGGTTGTTGGTGGTTGACGAACAACGAACAACGACCAACAAACAACAAACAACGAACAACATTATGTTTCAGGGCGTGGGCGCCGGTTGAGCCAAAATTGAGGCGATCGCGCGTAAATCCCACCACCATTGTTCCTTGGCGCGTTTAAATTCTTGGTCGGTCCATTGGGGAAATTTGGCCAAACTCCAAAAACTGACCTGTCCTCCCTGCAAACCCATAAATGAAGCCGCCGGTGATTCTTTTCCCACTTCTTCTATGAGATAGTTAATCCCTTTTTGGGCTAATCGGGTGGCGCTAATGCGATCGAAGGGAGAGGGGTCGCCGCCTTGTTGTAAATGTCCCAGAATTGATTGCCGAACTTGGAAGATTTTTTTACCTTCTTCGGTGAATAAATCCCGAATAAAATTGCTGTTGTAAACGGGGTGGGCTTTTTCATTACATAAGACTAATCCTAACCTTTTCCCCGCATTAAATCCAGAAATTAAATCGGATAAATCTTGCTGCAAATTCTTTAAAGTGATGCCTTCTTCGTGTAAATAAACTCGTTCGGCGCCGGTGGCAATACCACTCATTAAAGCTAGATAACCGCAGTATAAACCCATGACTTCGACGACAAAACAGCGATTAGAAGCAACGGCGGATTGTTTAATTTTATCGATCGCCTCGATAATATTATTCAGGGCTGTATCGCTGCCAATGCTATGTTCCGCACCGGGTAGATTATTGTCAATAGTGGCGGGAATACAAAGGATGGGAATATTAAAGGCCGGATAGTTTTCTCGTTGCTGATATAAATAGTAAGCAGTTTGATAACCAGACCAGCCACCAATGATTAATAGGGCGTCAATGTGATGATTTTCAATGTGACGA
Source organism: Oscillatoriales cyanobacterium (assembly GCA_011390955.1). Classification (GTDB taxonomy): domain Bacteria; phylum Cyanobacteriota; class Cyanobacteriia; order Cyanobacteriales; family Laspinemataceae; genus Planktothricoides. The sequence goes on from JAABRM010000022.1 coordinate 55,884, forward strand.
GCGATCGCATAAAAATCTCCTCCTTGGGGAGTTTTGCGACTGGTGCCTAATTCTGAACCGCCAGTGGTTGCCCAACCGCGCACGCTGACCCAATCCAACTCGCGAATTTTTCCTTCAATAAAGCCGCGAAATCCATGTTCAATGCCTAACATGGTGTTACCGCGATCGATGCCCAACCGGACTGCTGCCCGAACCGCAGTATTCATCCCTGGTGCAGCGGCATCACAGTTGAGAATGGCAATGCGTAAAGACTTTTGACTGCCCGGTGGTCCTTCGCCTCGACTACCGGGCGGTTTCGCCTGAATCAATGTGGAAAAAGTGTTGTAGGCTTCTGCAAAAATATGCCCTCGTAACTGCATAGCTTTTTGATAGTCCCCAGCGGCGATCGCCTGCACCACGGAACGGCTAATTTGCACGCATTCCATCAACGGCGCCTGGGTGACTCGGTTGCCCCGCATCCCAATCAACATCGGCTCGCGGTGGGGCTTGTCCGCTAAAATTTCCTCAACGGCGTTATACCCCAAAATCGTGCTTAAAATGCGATCGTAAGCACTCGGCGCCCCGCCCCGCTGCATATGACCCAAAATTGTCACCCGGACATCCTCATCTAGCCGTTCTTCCAGAATATGTTTCACTTGGTCGCAAGAAATGAGATTTCCGTGACTATCTCTGGCTCCTTCCGCCACAATCACAATAGTATCTCGACGGCCAACTCTTCGCCCTGCCTTGAGGACTTCACACATTTTCTCTTCCCAGTTTTCGTCTGTGGGCGGCATTTCGGGAATTAACACCCAGTCGGCGCCGGCTGCCAAAGCCCCCATCAAGGCCAAATAGCCGCAATTGCGTCCCATTACCGAAATCACAAAGGTGCGCTGGTGACTGGCAGCGGTGGAAGAAATGGCGTCCACCGCTTCCGTAATGCGATGCAGGGCGGTATCCGTGCCAATGGTCATGTCACTGCCATAAAAGTCATTATCAATGGATGCAGGCAACCCCACTATTTTGAGTTGAGGATGAGCGATCGCTACCTCCTGGGTAATTTCCCCTGCTTCCACCAGTTCTTTTAACAGTTCTGGCCATTCTTGGTAAAAAATATTCGCCCCAGTCAGGCTACCATCTCCACCAATGACCACTAAGGCATCGATGCCCCTGGAGAGCAAATTTCGCGCCGCTTGGCGTCGTCCCGGTCGGGTTTGAAACGGCATACAGCGGGCGGTGCCAATGACTGTGCCTCCCCGTTGCAAAATCCCACCGACAAATCCCCAATCACACTTATGGATGCGATCGCCCCCATCCACCATTCCTTGATATCCTTCATAAATGGCGTAAACTTCCACATCCCGCTCTAATGCTGTTCTCACCACCGCTCGCACGGCAGCATTCATTCCGGGAGCATCACCGCCACTGGTCAAAATCCCTAATTTTTTTGTAGTCAAGATACCGACTTCCTGCCTCATTAATAAAATAGTTCCAGATTTATTTTTATCTTTATCGGGCTCGATCCGATAAAGATAAAAATACACAAACCGGGTTTCTTGACTTTTTATTACTGATTCTCTATTGGCAATAAGTTATCTATCAAGGGTCAATTCCACAACTGATATAGGATTGCTATAGGGGCGATCGCCAGTTAAACTCAGATCGCATCGGACTGTGAAGATTGATTCGATTAACCATTATTATCGATCGTTTCTACCTGTTTTAATTCACAAAATACCGTAATAAATATGTGTTTTTAGAGGAGATAATTTGTGTCAAAAGATAGCATATTTTTGGTTAAAATATTTTTTATTTAATCAATACACCAAAAACACATGAAAAAAATTAAGTTGCTCAAGCAAAAAAACAAATTTCACATAAAATTAACATAAAAGTAACATTCAATTGACAAAATTTTCACATTGAAGTAACAATAAGGTGACAATTGAGGTGACAATTAGCTAAAGCTGATTGTGGATGGGGGCAAGAAACCGGGTTTCTGCGTTAGATTTGGGTGAGGATGTAGAAATTGTCAGAGAAACCCGGTTTCTGAGATCGGTTTGATACCAAATCCGCTAATCAAACTTACTATTTATGATAATCCCCTAAAATGCATAAAGATTCCCAGGTTCGCGGTTCGGGGCATCTGACGAATCGCCCCTACGATAGAACCGGATTTGCTATAAGTCCTAAAATTGACACCTTCGGCTGACATAGGAGAAAATTGTATGACTGCTGCTCTGAGAAAAATTGATTCCCCTCGATCGCGCAGGATGAGGCAATCGGTGAGTGCAAAGAATTCCCGCAACAAAGTGACATATCTACCATTAGCTTCACCCGAAGCACCCCCCAGCCCTCCCCCTGTTCCTCAAGAAAAAAAAGTGGTCGATCGCCAGACAGTCTTGGGTCGGGAGAATTTAAACGGCAAAATTGCCAATCTGACTAATCCCTGGGCAAAACCCATCTGGTTGCGATCGCTCTTAGGGATGAATACAGCGACAGCGATCGCCATGTTGATCGTCGTTGGTGCAGTGGTCGGGCTATACAGCAAAGTGGTGTACACCAAGCAAAATTGGGGTCAAGAGTACCGCAAACTAGAACGGTTGCAAAAAGAAGAACGGCAAGTCACAATTTTCAACGAAGCGTTAAAAAATGACATTGCCCAAACCGCGAAACAAGATGGCACCGGGTTAGTCCCTCCCAATGGTAGCCTGATGATTCTGCTAGAACCCACCCCAGTCCGTCCGTTGCGAGAAGCGACTGCGCCGCAACCAGAGAATTTTCAATCCCTGCAACCTTTGGGCTATTAAGGAATAAATATCCCGGCGGCTGGCTGAAAATAAGCATTTATTCCAGTACATGAAATCCGGCAATAGGCAATTTTGGGACCGATGAAAAATCCGACTAAACATAATTTTCTGGAACACAGAAAGCAGCGGAGTAAAAACCCACGGGGCAGTCGCAGTCGATTGGTCGTTGGTCGTTGGTCGTTGTTGGTTGGTCGTTGTGCGTTGTTCGTTGTTCGTTGTTGGGTGGTCGTTGTGCGTTGTGCGTTGTTCGTTGGTCGTTGTTTGTCAATAATCAACCATCAACGACCAACAATCAACCACCAACAATCAACCACCAACTACCAACCAACAACAATCAACCACCAACAATCAACCAACAACAATCAACAAAGATCGACGGAAACATTGGCAAATCCCCGCACCCGATTATTTATCGTATGGGGCATTTTGCTGGCGGGGATGCTGGGTTTAATGCTCAAATTATATTTACTGCAAGTCGTGGAAGCAGCGGATTTGCAAGTCAAAGCCCAGCAGCAACAATCGGTAAGTATCGATCCGTTTGTCCCCAGGCGGAAAATTTTGGATCGCAATGGCAACGTCATTGCCCTAGATCAACCCGTTTACCGTTTATTTGCCCATCCGCAATTATTTAAAGAATCAAAAGCAGAAATTGCCGAAAAATTGGCGATCGCTTTGGAGCGATCGCCGGGGGAACTGCTGGATAAATTTAACCAAAAAGAAAGCGGGATTTTAATTACCGATCAGATCGGCGAAAGCGTTGCCAATAAAGTCAAACAGCTATTTTTAGATGGACTAGAACTTATTCAATATCAACGACGGTTTTATCCCCAAGAAAAACTATTTGCCGATGTCGTAGGGTATGTAGATTTAGAAGGGAAAGGGCAAGCCGGAGTAGAGTATAGTCAAGAAAAATTATTAGATCGTTCCCTTTCCCGACAAGCCCTGACTCGTTCTGGAGAGGGTTGGATCGCGGATTTAGTCCCGGATAACTTCCTCAAACTTGATGATTTAACCATCAAACTAACCTTAGATAGTCGCCTACAACGAGCCGTGCGCGACGCTTTGGGGAAAAAAATCAAAGACACCAAGGCGAAACGGGGTACGGTGATTGTCATGGATGCGACTGATGGATCTTTGCTTTCTCTGGTTTGCGAACCCACCTACGATCCGAATCATTATTATGACTTTGATGTGCAGTTGTATAAAAACTGGGCAATCACCGATTTGTATGAACCGGGATCGACCTTTAAACCGATTGCCGTTGCGATCGCCTTAGAAGCGGGTGCAATTAAACCCGACAGTGTTTTCCAGGACGAAGGACGCATCCATGTAGATGGCTGGCCGATTTCTAATGCTGACTACTCTTATTCAGGGGCTAGAGGCGCAGTCAATGTTAAGGAAATATTGAAATATTCCAGTAACGTGGGCATGGTTCATATTGTCGCCGAAATGCGTCCCCGGGCTTTCTATCATTGGCTAAAACGGTTAGGATTAGGAGAAACAGTCACCGTTGACCTGCCTTTTGAAACCGCCAGCGACATCAGACCAGACTGGGAATTTGTCGCCTCGCCGGTTCACCCAGCCACCACCGCCTTTGGTCAGGGATTTGCCATGGCGCCAGTGCATCTAGCCAGATTACACGGTGCCTTAGCCAACGGCGGCTATTTAGTCACCCCTCATGTTGTCCAAGGACTTTACGACAGCCGGGACAAAGCCTTATGGAAATTGGATTTGCCCGAACCTCAACAAATTTTTTCCCCTGAGACGGCGACCAGCGTAATTAAAATGATGGAAAGCGTCATTCACGATGAAGATGGCACCGGCAAACAAGCGGCAATTCCCAATTATCGGATTGCGGGCAAGACCGGCACCTCACAAAAAGTGACTTCTGATAGTGGTGAATATTCCCAATCAGCGCGAATTACCAGTTTTGTGGGTATTTTGCCCGTGGAAAATCCTCGCTATGTCGTTCTCGCTGTCATCGATGAACCCGAAGGAGGGTTTGGGGGAACCGTAGCTGCCCCAGTAGTGCGATCGGTTATGGAAGCCTTGATTGGGATTTCTGGGATTCCCCCCTCAGAATAAAATTCCCCCTATAGCTTTCACTCTTTGAAGATTTCCCCAAATTATACCAAATTCGGTTCTTAAAACCCGTTTATAAAGCCATCTGTCATTCCCGCGAATGCGGGAATCCACGAGCGTTTTAGGTGACGATCATAGTCAGTCTATGACAACCGTATTTGGTATTACCCCCTGGGGGATACGGAGGGGCGAACCACCGTTCGCCCCTCCGTATCATCTCGGTTTGAGAACAGAGGGAGAATTCAGTCCGATTTTTTGACTCTTAGTCTCACTGACTCTGCATGAGAAGGTAAACCTTCCGCCGTCGCCAGTAGATCGATCGCGCTGGCAACTTTTTGCAAAGCTTGTGGGGAATACTGGATTAAGCTGGAACTTTTCATAAAAGTTTCCACACCCAGGGGGGACGCATAACGCGCCGCACCAGAAGTTGGTAAGGTGTGATTCGGCCCAGCTAAATAGTCTCCCACCGCTTCAGGGGTGGAATTGCCTAGGAAAATTGCCCCGGCATGGCGAATGTGAGGGAGTAAATCCCACGGTTCCGCCACTTCGAGTTCCAAGTGTTCTGGCGCAAATTGATTCGAGAGTTCAGCGGCAATTTCCAACGACTCAACCACGATCGCCAAACCATAATGAGCGATCGCTTTTTCCGTCAGAGTGCGGCGCGGATGTTCTGCCAATTGCCGATCCACTTCCATCGCCACCTTGGAAGCCAAGACTTCATCGGTGGTAATCAAAATTGCCGCTGCCATCGGATCGTGTTCGGCTTGGGCTAATAAGTCGGCGGCAACATGACAGGGGTTTGCCTGGGTATCGGCAATAATCAGCACCTCCGATGGCCCAGCGAGGGAATCAATTCCCACCGTGCCATAGACTAACTTTTTCGCCAAGGTGACATAGATATTCCCCGGTCCGGTAATCACATCCACGGAAGGAATGGTTTCCGTCCCATAAGCCATCGCCGCGATCGCTTGCGCCCCGCCAACCCGATAGATTTCCGTAACCCCGGCTTCTTGGGCGGCCACCAACACCGCAGGAGCGATCCCTTGTTTTTGACCCGGTGGAGTACAAATAATAATTCTTGGCACCCCAGCCACTTTAGCTGGGATGGCATTCATTAGCACTGTACTCGGATAAGCCGCACGACCCCCAGGGATATAAAGACCCGCTCGGTCTACCGGAGTGTACCGTTTACCCAGAACCACATCATCTTCACCAAATTGAACCCAGGACTTTGGTGTCCGCTCTCGATGAAATGCTTCGATTTTTTGACGAGCCAAGCGAATGGCGTCTAATAATTCCTTATTAACCTGTTGATAAGCAGCATCTAGGTCAGATCCGCTCACCCGCAGAGAGTCAACATTCAAAGAAAGACCATCAAATTGAGCGGTATAGTTTAGGAGTGCCTGGTCTCCTTCCCGCTTAACGGTCTGAAGGACATCTCTGACCACTGATTCTTTTTGAACCACTTGGTCATCGTGGGTGCGTTCGCAGATCCGTGCGATTTCTGCGGCGGCGTAGGTTCGCTGAGTAATGATTCGCAGCATGGAGTTTGGAATTTATCACAAAGAGTTTTGACCCTCCGAGAACGAGTCTGGCAGCAGTCAGAGGATGCGAAACCATAGATGATGATTCAGATTAAATAAAGTAGGACTTGCTTTTTCACCCCTCTGACTAGCAAGTGGCCCCAAAAAATATTTTGAACTGCTGCCTCGCCTCGGGGGGCGAAGCATTTGCGGACAAGATTACTCGTTATCTGCGAGAAATAAAGGCGCAAATGCGATCGCCCCTACTTGTATCTAGCTTAACGTGGAATCTTATTCACTGACGTGCCTTCTCTGCAATCTTCGCCGAGTTTTTTTCGCCGTTTTCCGGATCCTCTGAGGTTGGCCACGCCAGCCCAATGGGTGCTTCTGGGTGCTTCTGGCTGCTGTGGGGTGCTTCTGGGTGCTTCTGGGTGCTGAAGAAAAATTCATCGGAGAGAGAGGAGAGAGAAAAGAGGTGAACCTTTGATTATTCTCTCCCCTGTCTGCTCTCTCCTCTCTCCTCATGTATAATGGTTAACTAAGCTATCATCTTTTTAGTTCTAATCAAAGGTCGAAGCACCCTCTGGCTGAACAGACCGATCGGGGTTTCAGATTTATTCCCGGAAGAAAAGTCGCAATTCATCAAAAAATTAGATATTCACATTTGTAAATCAGCCCACTTCAATGCTACAATGTGGAGTCTAGTATTTTGTATGTCTTTGAAGCGTAAAGAGTTTTATTAGAACCTACTGTGGCCAACATTAAGTCTGCTGAAAAACGTATCCAAATCAACGAGCGCAACCGTTTGCGCAACAAATCCTATAAGTCAGCGGTCAAGACCCTGACGAAAAAATGCCTCGCGCAAATCAGCAACTACGAAAAAAATCGCAGTCCTGAAGTGCGTCAAGAAGTCAGCGAGTCCATCAACGCTGCTTATAGCAAAATCGATAAAGCGGTAAAGCGAGGGACGATCCATCGCAATCACGGCGCGAGAAAAAAATCTCAACTCGCCAGAGCTCTGAAGAAAGTCGAGATGGCAACGGCCTAAGCAAGAGTCAAATTGCACGGGTCCCGACTGGGGGCAGGGAAAGTCTCTGTACCCTGTCCTCTGTATCGTTTAGTCAACCAAGATATCCCTATAAGTAAGCGATCGCGCTCTTAGTCAGATGCAATTGATCGATACCCACGTTCACATTAATTTTGATGTGTTTCAGTCGGACATCCAGGCAGTGTGCGATCGCTGGCGTTCGGCTGGAGTCACTCGCTTGATTCACTCATGCGTGACCCCAGACGAATTTGCCAGCATTCAAGCCTTGGCGAAGCGCTTTCCCGAACTGTCTTTTGCCGTAGGACTACACCCCCTAGACGCCCAAGAATGGCAGTCCGATACCCAGGAGCGCATTCGCTCTTTGGCAGCCTCGGATCCCAAAGTAGTGGCGATCGGTGAAATGGGTCTGGATTTTTACAAAGCCCAGAACCAAGATCGTCAAAAGCTAGTCTTTGCCAGCCAACTGCAAATTGCCCAAGAACTCAATAAACCAGTGATAATTCACTGCCGAGATGCCGCCTTAGTGATGGCACAACTTTTACGAGACTTTTGGGAAAAATCGGGGCCAGTGCGAGGGGTGATGCACTGTTGGAGCGGGACTCCAGAAGAAACCATCAAGTTTTTGGATCTGGGACTATATGTGAGTATCAGTGGCATTGTTACTTTTAAAAATGCCCACCAGGTGCAAGCATCAGCAAAAATGATTCCCAGCGATCGCCTCTTGATCGAAACCGACTGTCCTTTTCTTGCTCCCGTTCCCAAACGCGGCAAACGCAATGAACCTGCTTACGTTCGATATGTCGCTGAACAAGTGGCTTTACTCAGAAATGTTTCCTTAGAAACTTTAGCGGAACAAACTACCAAAAATGCAGCAGAATTGTTTGGAATCTGATTTAATGGTTAATGGTTAATGATTATTAGTTATTAGTTATTAGTTAATGGTTATTAGTTATTAGTTAATGGTTGTTTGTTAATTGTTGGCAAGTTGTTTGTTAATTGTTCTTTGTTCTTTGTTCTTTGTTCAACAATCAACAACCAACAATCAACAACCACCAACAATCAACCACCAACAAACAACAATTAACAAACAACTTGCCAACAAACAACAAACAACAAATTTACTCTTGGAACGGTTCACTAATAATGGATAATCAGACCTACAGAACACCGGCATTTACGTTACCAGATTTAGTCGAAATCCAAAGAGCCAGCTTTCGATGGTTTCTTGAAGTGGGACTCATAGAAGAACTGGAAAGTTTTTCCCCCATCGCGGACTATACGGGCAAGCTGGAACTCCATTTTATCGGCAAAAACTACAAGCTTAAACGCCCCAAGTACGACGTAGACGAAGCCAAACGCCGTGACGCCACCTACGCGGTACAAATGTACGTCCCCACTCGCTTAATCAACAAAGAAACTGGCGAAATCAAAGAGCAAGAAGTATTTATCGGCGACCTACCTTTAATGACCGAACGGGGCACGTTTATCATCAACGGCGCCGAACGGGTCATTGTCAACCAAATTGTGCGATCGCCTGGGGTCTATTACAAATCAGAAACCGACAAAAACGGTCGCCGCTGCTACAATGCCAGCCTCATCCCCAACCGAGGGGCGTGGCTGAAATTTGAAACTGACAAAAACGATATCGTCTGGGTGCGGATTGACAAAACTCGGAAACTGTCTGCCCATATTTTACTCAAAGCATTGGGGCTGACGGACAACGAGATTTTCGACACCATGCGTCACCCAGAGTATTACCAAAAAACCATCGAAAAAGAAGGGCAATACACCGAAGATGAAGCCCTGATGGAACTATACAAAAAGCTGCGACCGGGCGAACCGCCCACCGTCTCCGGGGGACAGCAGTTAATCGACTCCCGTTTCTTCGACCCCAAACGTTATGACTTGGGTAAAGTCGGGCGTTACAAACTCAACCGTAAACTCCGCCTGTCCGTACCCGACAGCGTGCGCGTCCTGACTCCCCAGGATATCCTCACCGCGATCGACTACTTAATCAACCTAGAATTTGACGTTGGTCAAACAGATGACATCGACCACTTGGGCAACCGTCGGGTTCGGTCTGTGGGCGAACTGCTGCAAAATCAAGTCCGGGTGGGACTCAATCGGTTAGAACGGATTATCCGGGAACGGATGACCGTTTCCGACTCCGATGCCCTCACTCCGGCTTCCTTGGTCAACCCGAAACCCTTAGTCGCCGCCATTAAAGAGTTCTTTGGTTCCTCCCAACTGTCACAGTTCATGGACCAAACCAACCCTCTAGCAGAACTGACCCATAAACGGCGTCTGTCTGCCCTCGGTCCTGGGGGTCTGACTCGCGAACGGGCTGGCTTTGCGGTGCGGGACATTCACCCATCTCACTATGGCCGGATTTGTCCCATTGAAACCCCAGAAGGTCCCAACGCCGGACTGATTGGCTCCTTGGCCACCCATGCGCGGGTGAATGACTATGGATTCATTGAAACGCCATTTTATCCCGTGGAAAATGGCCGGGTATTGCGGGAACGCGGCGCCATATTTATGACCGCTGACGAAGAAGACGATCGCCGCGTCGCCCCAGGGGATATTCCCATTGATGAAAATGGCTATATCCAAGGGGAAACCGTACCCGTGCGCTATCGCCAAGACTTCACCACCACCACCCCAGAACAGGTGGACTATGTGGCGATTTCTCCGGTGCAAATCATCTCCGTTGCCACCTCGCTGATCCCCTTCCTGGAACATGACGACGCCAACCGCGCCCTCATGGGTTCTAATATGCAGCGCCAAGCGGTGCCCTTGCTGAAACCGGAACGGCCCTTAGTGGGCACCGGACTAGAAGCCCAAGCAGCGCGGGACTCTGGCATGGTCATTGTCTCCCGCACCGATGGGGAAGTTTCATTCGTAGATGCCACCAAAATTTGTGTGGTGACACCCCAAGGGGAAGAGATTACCTACGAACTGCAAAAATATCAACGGTCTAACCAAGACACCTGCTTAAACCAACGGCCTTTAGTCTATGAAGGCGACCAAGTAGTACGGGGTCAAGTATTAGCCGATGGTTCATCCACCGAAGGCGGCGAACTCGCTCTGGGGCAGAATATTCTCGTGGCTTATATGCCTTGGGAGGGCTACAACTACGAGGATGCCATCCTAATTAACGAGCGCCTAGTCTATGACGATATGTACACCTCCATTCACGTGGAAAAGTACGAAATTGAAGCCCGCCAGACTAAACTCGGCCCCGAAGAAATTACCCGCGAAATTCCCAACGTCGGGGAAGATGCCCTGCGCCAACTGGACGAAGGCGGCATTATCCGCATTGGCGCTTGGGTCGAATCCGGGGATATTTTAGTGGGCAAAGTCACCCCCAAAGGTGAGTCAGACCAACCTCCTGAAGAAAAACTACTGCGAGCCATCTTCGGGGAAAAAGCGCGGGATGTGCGGGATAACTCCCTCCGGGTGCCCAATGGGGAAAAAGGCCGCGTAGTTGACGTGCGGGTGTTTACTCGCGAACAAGGGGACGAACTGCCTCCCGGCGCCAACATGGTCGTGCGGGTGTATGTTGCCCAAAAACGCAAGATTCAAGTGGGCGACAAGATGGCCGGACGCCACGGCAACAAAGGGATTATTTCCCGAATTTTGCCCGATGAAGATATGCCCTATCTCCCGGATGGGACGCCGGTGGACATCGTGCTAAATCCCCTAGGGGTGCCCTCCCGGATGAACGTGGGGCAAATTTTTGAATGTTTGCTCGGTTGGGCGGGTCAAAATCTCAATGCTCGGTTCAAGGTGGTGCCATTTGATGAAATGCACGGGGCGGAAATGTCCCGCGAAACGGTGCATGGGAAGTTAGCCGCTGCTGCCAATCAAAAAGGCAAAAATTGGGTCTACGACCCGGAAAACCCGGGCAAGATGCTGGTCTATGATGGCCGCACCGGGGAACCGTTCGATCGCCCCGTGACTGTGGGTAAGGCTTATATGCTCAAGCTGGTGCATTTGGTGGATGACAAGATTCACGCTCGTTCTACGGGTCCTTATTCTTTGGTGACGCAACAACCCCTAGGGGGCAAAGCCCAACAAGGTGGTCAACGGTTTGGCGAAATGGAAGTATGGGCCCTAGAAGCCTTTGGCTGCGCTTATACCCTCCAGGAACTCTTGACGGTGAAATCCGATGATATGCAAGGTCGGAATGAGGCATTGAATGCGATCGTCAAAGGTAAAGCAATTCCTCGCCCTGGCACTCCAGAATCTTTCAAAGTGTTAATGCGAGAACTGCAATCACTTTGTTTAGATGTGGCAGTGCATAAGGTTGATACATCAGATGATGGCACTTCCCGCGATGTGGAGGTGGATTTAATGGCCGATGTCAATCAGCGTCGCACGCCATCTCGTCCTACTTATGAGGCCATTTCTGCCAATTCTTTTGCGGACGACGAGGAAGATTAAAAATTAGTTGATTGTTGTTTGTTGTTGGTTGTTTGTTCTTTGTTCTTTGTTCTTTGTTCTTTGTTCTTTGTTGTTTGTTGTTTGTTCTTTGTTCTTTGTTCTTTGTTCTTGGTTGTTTGTTCTTTGTTCAACAATCAACAATCAACAATCAACAATCAACAACCAACAACCAACAACCAACAACCAGCAACCAACAACCAACAACCAACAACCACCAACAACCAACAACCAACAAACAACAAAGAACAATGAACAAACAAAAAATGCGTTTTGTTAATTGTTAGCTGATTAAAATGCCCCAGTCGCGCAGTAAACACGGCTGAGGCGTTACCAACGTATCGAATTAAGGACCAACGTTGATATGTCCCATTATGTCACAGTTCCTCCTCAACTTCTAGGAGAATTAGTCGAATCTGGTTGTATTATCTATATCGGCCCCGGCAATGGTAATGGCTACGGCGTTAAGCGGGTTCAGGGGAAAAAGTGCTATGCTCACCGCTTGGCTTTGGAGGCGAAGTTAGGAAGACCACTCAAGCCGGGATACTGCGCTTGTCACACCTGTGATGTCCGTAACTGCATCAATCCCGAGCATCTATTTGAGGGGACTTACTCGGAAAATACCTTGGATGCGGTTAAAAAGGGTCGATATTGCAAGCATAGTCAAAAGTTATCGGAGTCAGAGATTTGGGAAATTAGGCGGCAGTTATATATGAAAACTAGCCATACAGAATTGGCGCAAATGTATGGTGTCACTGTAGCTCGGATTGGCCAAATCAATAAACTTTATTTTCCTGAAACTGTAGTTAAGCCGAAACTTAATAAGGAGATAGCTGATGAAATTAGAGGGCGATTGGCGGCGGGAGAAAAAGGTTCTCATTTGGCTAAGGCTTATGGCGTTAGTGACAGAATGATCCGGAAGATTAAAAACGGTGAGGTTTACAAGTAATTGCAGGACGAATTATGCCAAAACTAGAGCAACGCTTTGATTATGTAAAAATTGGGTTGGCTTCACCCGATCGCATTCGGGAATGGGGCGAACGCATTTTACCCAATGGCCAAGTGGTCGGAGAAGTCACTAAACCAGAGACTATAAATTACCGCACGCTCAAACCTGAGATGGACGGTTTGTTCTGCGAGCGGATATTCGGGCCGGCGAAGGATTGGGAATGTCACTGCGGCAAATACAAGAGAGTACGCCATCGGGGGATCGTCTGCGAACGCTGCGGGGTAGAAGTCACCGAATCCCGCGTCCGCCGCCATCGCATGGGCTATATCAAATTAGCCGCCCCCGTCACCCACGTTTGGTATCTCAAAGGCATACCCAGCTATATGTCCATCCTGCTGGATATGCCCCTACGAGACGTGGAACAAATCGTCTATTTCAACTCCTATGTCGTCCTCAGTCCGGGGAACGCGGAAAACCTGGCCTACAAGCAACTACTCACGGAAGACGAGTGGATGCAAATCGAAGACGAGATGTATATAGACGATTCCGACCTAGCCGGAATTGAAGTGGGGATTGGCGCGGAGGCAATCCAGCGGTTATTGCAAGATTTGGACTTGGAACAAGAGGCCGAATCTTTGCGGGAAGAAATTGCCAACTCCAAAGGCCAAAAACGGGCGAAACTAATCAAACGCTTGCGGGTTATTGATAACTTTATCGCCACGGGTTCTCTGCCCGATTGGATGGTGCTGGAATATATCCCGGTGATTCCCCCAGACCTGCGCCCGATGGTGCAATTAGATGGGGGTCGCTTTGCCACTAGCGATTTAAATGACTTGTATCGGCGGGTGATTAACCGGAATAATCGCCTCGCCCGGTTGCAGGAGATTTTGGCTCCGGAGATTATTATCCGTAACGAGAAACGGATGCTGCAAGAGGCGGTGGATGCCCTGATTGACAACGGTCGGCGGGGTCGCACCGTGGTGGGGGCAAATAATCGTCCCCTGAAGTCTCTGTCAGACATTATTGAGGGGAAACAAGGCCGCTTCCGGCAAAATCTCCTGGGGAAACGGGTGGACTATTCCGGTCGTTCGGTGATTGTGGTGGGGCCAAAGCTGGCGATTCACCAGTGCGGTTTGCCCAGAGAAATGGCCATTGAGTTGTTTCAGCCGTTTGTGATTCATCGCTTGATTCGTCAAGGGTTGGTGAATAACATTAAGGCGGCGAAAAAGTTGATTCAGCGGGGCGACCCGACGGTGTGGGATGTGCTGGAAGAGGTGATTACCGGACACCCGGTGCTGTTAAACCGGGCGCCGACTTTGCACCGTTTGGGGATTCAAGCTTTTGAGCCGATGTTGGTGGATGGACGAGCCATTCAGTTACACCCCCTGGTCTGTCCGGCGTTTAATGCTGACTTTGATGGCGACCAAATGGCGGTTCATGTGCCGTTGTCTTTGGAGTCGCAAGCGGAAGCCCGGTTGTTGATGTTGGCCAGTAATAATATTATGTCTCCGGCTACGGGTCAGCCGATTGTGGCTCCTTCTCAGGATATGGTGTTGGGTTGTTATTATCTGACCGCTAATAATCCGCAGAAGCAGGAAAGCGCCGGTCGGTATTTCGCCAATATGGATGATGTGGAAATTGCCTATCAGCAAAATAAGGTGAATTTACATACTTTGGTCTGGGTGCGGGTTGACCCCAATATGGAGATGGAAACGGATAAGCCGGAGGAACCGCCGGAGGTTACGAAACAGCCCGATGGGACGGTGTTGAAGCTTTACTGGATGCCCCTGGAGACGAATTTATTGCCTCAATTGGCGGAGGAACCCAAGCTGATTCAGCACGATGATGGCAAGGTTGAGCAATTGACCAGTTTGTCGCGGGTGATTGTTGATGCCAACGGTCAGACGATCGCATCATATATTAAGTCTCGCCAGGTACGATTCGTCAAAGGTCGGGCAGTTTCTCAGTATATTTTGACCACCCCAGGGCGGATTATCTTAAATCAAGCGATCGCCCGGATTTTGGCTTAATTGTTAATTGTTGTTGGTTCTTTGTTCTTTGTTCTTTGTTCTTTGTTCTTTGTTCTTTGTTCTTTGTTCTTGGTTGATTGTTCTTTGTTCAACAATCAACAATCAACAATCAACAATCAACAAAGAACAATCAACAAACAACAACCAACAATCAACAAAGAACAAACAACCAACAACAACCAACAACCAACAATCAACAAAGAACAATCAACAAACAACACTATGCAAAAAATACGTTTTCTCAACCGAGTTATCAATAAAGGTCAATTGAAAAAATTAATGTCCTCAGCATTTATTAATTATGGGACGGCACGGTCGGCTCAGATGGCAGATTGTCTAAAAAATTTAGGCTTTCATTATGCCACAAAAGCTGGGGTTTCTATTAGTGTCGATGACCTAAAAGTGCCTCCGTCTAAACGTAAGTTACTCCTAGAAGCGGAGCAGGAAATTTTTGAAACCGAAGCGCGTTATAGTCGGGGAGAAATTACCGAGGTCGAACGGTTTCAAAAAGTAATTGATACCTGGAATGGCACTTCTGAGGCTTTAAAAGATGAGGTGGTCAAATATTTCCGCGCTTCTGACCCTTTAAACAGCGTCTATATGATGGCATTCTCTGGGGCGCGGGGGAATATTTCTCAGGTACGGCAGTTGGTGGGGATGCGCGGATTGATGGCCAACCCCCAGGGGGAAATTATTGATTTGCCGATTAAAACCAATTTCCGCGAAGGGCTGACGGTGACGGAATATATTATTTCCAGTTACGGTGCCCGGAAAGGTTTGGTGGATACGGCTTTGCGGACGGCAGACTCTGGATATTTGACCCGGCGTTTGGTGGATGTGTCCCAGGATGTGATTGTCCGGGAAGTGGACTGCGGCACCGATCGCGGTATCATTCAGCGGGCGATGACCGATGGCTCGAAAGTCTTGATTCCTTTGAAAGACCGGCTGTTGGGACGCACCGTGGGACGGGACGTGTTGCACCCAGAAACCGGCGAGGTTTTGGTGCGCCGCAATATGGTGATTTCCCAAGAGTTGACCGAGGTGATTTCCCAAGCTAAGGTGGAGTCCATTTTGCTGCGATCGCCCCTAACTTGTGAATCCCCCCGGTCTGTGTGTCAGACTTGCTACGGCTGGAGTTTGGCCCATGCTCATTTAGTGGATTTGGGCGAAGCGGTGGGGATTATTGCCGCCCAGTCTATTGGGGAGCCAGGGACGCAGTTAACCATGCGGACGTTCCACACCGGCGGGGTGTTTACCGGGGAAGTCGCCCGCGTGGTGCGATCGCCCCTCTCCGGGACATTGCGCTACAATAACTTGCGGACAAGGCCATTCCGCACCCGTCATGGGGATGATGCGGCTGTGGTCGAAAGTCTCAGCGGCGAAATTATGGTGGTGGATGCCAAGGGCGTGCCGCAGCAAAGCTTTACCGTCACCCAAGGGACGACGATTTCAGTCAAAGATGGCGCCCCGGTGGTTCCCGACCAAATTTTGGCCGAAGTACCAATAACCGGACGCACGGCTCGGAAGAATACGGAAAAAGCCACCAAAGACGTAGCCTCAGACTTGTCCGGGGAGGTCTTGTTTGCGGATGTGGTGCCGGAAGAAAAGGTTGACCGTCAGGGTAACACGACCCGGATTGCCCAGCGGGGCGGCTTGCTGTGGGTGTTGTCCGGGGAAGTTTACAATTTGCCTCCAGGCGCCGAGCCCGTAGTGAAGAATGGCGATCGGGTAGACCGGGGTGCTACTTTAGCGGAAACAAAGCTGATTACCGAAAATGGGGGCGTGGTGCGGCTGTCTGAAGAGGTGCCGGAGGGAGAAATCCCCCGCGAAGTAGAGATTATTACCGCTTCGGTGGTACTCGACCAAGCCAAGGTACTGGAAGAATCGAACGCTGGTCGGGAAATGTACATGATTTCTACGGTACACGAGCAGTTATTCTCCCTGAAGGCAGCCCCAGGCACCAAGGTGCTCTCCGGGCAAGTGGTGGCGGAGTTAATTGACGATACTTATCGCACCCAAACCGGCGGCATGATTAAATATGCCGGGGTGGAAGTGGCCAAGCGAGGTAAGGCCAAACAAGGCTATGAAGTGGTGAAAGGGGGGACTTTATTATGGATTCCCGAAGAATGCCACGAAGTAAATAAAGACATTTCTCTCCTGCAAGTAGAGGAAGGGCAATATGTCGAAGCCGGGACAGAGATTGTTAAGGATATCTACTGTCAAAATAATGGCGTGGTGGAGATTGTCCAAAAGAATGACATTTTGCGCGAGGTGATTATTAAGCCTGGGTCGATTCGTATGTCCGACGACCCAGAGGAGATAATGAACCTGGATGGCCAGTTTGCTCAAGCGGGTGAGGAAGTCCTCCCCGGAGTGGTGGCGGAAAATTTGAGTTATTTGGAGTATGTGGAAACTACTGAAGGGGCGGCGATTTTACTGCGGAAAGTGGAGGAATTCGCCGTACTCGACGAGCCGTCGGTGCCTTCTCAGGAGTCGATTAAGGACAGTAGCGGCCATAGTCAAATCCAGTTGCGTTCGGTGCAGCGGATTCCTTATAAGGATGGCGATCGCGTCAAGTCGGTGGAAGGACTGGAACTGCTGCGAACCCAGCTAATTTTGGAGATTGGCAAGGACGTGGCGCAGTTAGCAGCGGACATTGAAATTGTCCCCGACGAGGAAGATGAAACCATCAAGCGTTTACAGTTGGTCATCCTGGAGTCTTTGGTGATTCGCCGGGATGTGATGGCTGATGCCACCAGTGGCAGCACCGTCACCCGCTTGTTGGTCAAAGATGGCGACCAAGTTGAACCGGGGGCAACGATCGCTCGCACGGAAATTTTGGGCAAGGATGCCGGGGTGGTGCGCGGGATTCGTCAAGGGGCGGAAGCGGTGCGCCGGATTTTGGTGATGCGATCGGGCGACCAAAAGACAATTTCTTTGCCCGTTGCCCCTTCGGTGAAACCGGGCGACCTGGTTGTAGCCGGGAGTGAGATTGCCCCCGGAGTACCCGCCGAAATGTCTGGGGAGGTGTTGCAGATTACCCCGATAACCACCGCCAACAAGGAACAAACAACCACGAACAAAGAACAGCCAACCAACCAATATGAGTTGTTACTGCGCGAGGGGCGTCCCTATCGGGTATCTTCCGGCGCTGTATTGCACGTGGATGAGTCATCCCTGGTGCAGCGGGGCGATAACCTGGTGTTGCTGGTGTTTGAACGGGGTAAGACCGGGGATATTATTCAGGGTTTGCCTCGGATTGAGGAGTTGCTGGAAGCCCGCAAGCCCAAGGAGTCTTGCGTGTTGGCCAAGCGTCCCGGCACCACCGAGGTGGTCTATGACCAAGATGAAAATGTCGAGGTGAAGGTCATTGAAAATGATGGCACCGTGACAGAGTATCCGATTAGCCCTGGTTTGAATGCGATCGTCTCAGACCATCAAGCGGTGGCCGCTGGGGAGATGCTCACCGACGGGCCGATTAACCCCCATGAGTTGCTAGAAATCTTATTCAACTGGCAGCGGGAACAAGTGGGGAATTTTGAAGCCGCGTTGAACAGCTTTGAACGAGTGCAGCACTTTTTGGTGAATGAGGTGCAGTCGGTGTATCAGTCTCAGGGGATTGATATTTCTGATAAGCATATCGAAGTGATTGTCCGTCAGATGACCAATAAGGTGCGAATTGATGATGGCGGCGATACGACCATGTTGCCCGGAGAGTTGATCGAACTGCGCCAGGTGGAACAGGTGAATGAGGCAATGTCCATCACCGGCGGCGCCCCGGCAGAATATACCCCCGTGTTGTTGGGGATTACTAAGGCGTCGTTGAATACCGATAGCTTTATTTCGGCGGCTTCTTTCCAAGAGACGACGCGGGTGCTGACTGAGGCAGCGATCGAGGGTAAGTCTGACTGGCTGCGCGGTTTGAAGGAGAATGTGATTATCGGGCGGTTGATTCCCGCTGGTACGGGGTACAACGCTTACGAGCACCTGGGCGGCTATGAGGTGGAAGCTGATGAGGAGGATGTTGTTGAGGACTATTTTGATGACGAACGGGTGGAGTTGCTAGACGACCAAACCGCTCGGAATTATGGCGCTTGGGCCGAGGATGAGTCCGGGTTGACCCTGGTTGGTGAGGAAAGTTCCTCACCTTTTGATGAGGATGAGGTGCGTACTTTTGGTAAGGGACGCGGCAAGAAGGGTCAGAAGAAAGGCGGAACGTCCCGGCGAACTTCCCGCTTTGTGTCAATTGTGGAAAGCGACGAAGACTTGCTGCCGCAAATCCTGGATGACGATGACGATTTAGATGATAAAGATGATGAGTTCTTCGACGATGGTTTCGAGGATGATGACGATGGTCTTTAATCTAAATTATTGATTGTTGATTGTTGATTGTTGGTGGTTGATTGTTGGTGGTTGATTGTTGATTGTTGATTGTTGATTGTTGATTGTTGATTGTTGATTGTTGATTGTTGATTGTTGAACAAAGAACAATCAACCAACAACAAAGAACCAACAACAAAGAACCAACAACAATCAACAAACAACAATCAACAAACAACAAAGAACCAACAACCAACAACCACCAACCACCAACAACCAACAACCAACAACCAACAATCAACAATGAACAATCATTCTCATGTTCACGATGAGAAGTCTTTGCGGCTAATTATGAATCGATTATCTCGAATTGAGGGACATATTCGAGGGATTAAAACAATGGTTCAAGAGTCGCGTCCTTGCCCAGAAGTGCTGATTCAAATTGCGGCAGTGAGAGGGGCTTTGGATAAGGTGGCTAGGGTGATTCTCGATGAACATTTAACGGATTGTATTGCCAGAGCCGCTGAAGCAGGGAATATCGAACAGGAAATTGAAGAATTGAAAGCAGCCCTTGACCGTTTTTTATGAAATGTTCTTTGTTCTTTGTTGGTTGTTGGTTGTTCTTTGTTGATTGTTGATTGTTGGTGGTTGATTGTTGATTGTTGATTGTTGGTGGTTGATTGTTGATTGTTGATTGTTGATTGTTGATTGTTGATTGTTGATTGTTGAACAAAGAACAATCAACCAACAACAAAGAACCAACAACAAAGAACCAACAACAAAGAACCAACAACAAAGAACCAACAACAAAGAACCAACAACAAAGAACCAACAACAAAGAACCAACAACAAAGAACCAACAACCATTTTTTATTTGGCACAGCGAAATCCGACAAAGATTTGCCGAATCCAAGGGTGATACCAGTTGCGAAAACTGCCCCGGATGACCCAAGGACGAGTGACACAACTGCCTCCTCGGAGGACTTGATGTTGATTGTCAAAATATGTCATGGAATATCCCGGATAGGGATAAGCTTCAAAGCCCGGATATCCGGCAAATTTGCTGGCTGTCCACTCCCAGACATTGCCCAGCATATCGTAGCAGCCGTAGGGACTGATGCCCTGTGGGTAGGCATCAACTGGGGTGGTTGGCGGCCAGGGAGACTCTTCGATGAAACCGTTGTGGTTACACAGATGAGGTTGCGGGGGTTCGTTGCCCCAAGGGTAGATTTGCTGTTGTTGAACGTGCGGGTTCCAACAGGCAGCTTTTTCCCATTCCGCTTCCGTGGGCAGTCGTTTGCCGACGAAGTTGGCGAATGCTTCGGCTTCGTACCAACTGACTCCACAGACGGGGTGGCGATACAGCAACCGGGTTTCTTCAGGAGACAGGTTCAAAATTTTTTTGGCGGTTTCCAGCTTCCAGGGCCAGTACAAGGGTTCGGTGATTAATTCTTCTTGTCGCCACTGCCATCCGGCTTCAGACCAATATTGCGGGTTTTCATAGCCCCCGGCAGCGATGAATTGCTGGTATTGACCCTGGGTGACTGGGTAGCGATCGATGTGGTAGGCGGGGATATGATGAAGATGACGGGGACGCTCGTTGTCGCCAGCAGCGATCGCGTCAGACCCTTGGTACGAGATACCGCAGGCGGGGATTTCTACCATATCGTCATCTCCGCCGGAAAGAGGAGAGAGGAGAAAGGAGAGGGTCTCTCGAGCATCTATGCATCTATGCATCTCTTTTCTCTTTTCTATGCACTCTTTTCTTTCTTCGGGTTTGTCCACAAGACCTTGGGGGTGAGATTTTTGCTTGAGTTGCAGCAGAAACGAGATGGTTTCACAATGTTGGCTTTCATGTTGCAGGATGAAGTGCCAGAGACGTTCTTGGGTTTCAATGGGCGCAACTTCTAGGTATTGCCAGACTTTTTGCCGAATCAGTTCTAGGTTTTGGCAGGTTTCTGTCAAGGTGGGTAGGTTGGTTCGTTGGTTTTTGGGTAGGCGATCGGCGGCATATAGTTGGTGATATTGGGGAAATATCGGCGGCTGTTTGGCACAGTGTGAAAGCAACCACAGGGCTTCGGTGTAGCCAATGTGACCTAAGTGCCAACCCACGGGACTGAAGTCAGGGTGGATTTGCTGGCGAAATGTTTCATCGTCTAAGGTGGCGAAGATTTTCAAGGTGCTGGCGCGACATTGCTCCATTGCGAACCGCAGGTGTTGTCTGGTTTGGGTGGTTTCAGATAGGGATGACATGAGTTTCCAGGTTGTTTGTGATGGTCAGCAGGCTTTGGGGCTGGCAGAGATGCCAATCCCCGGCGAATAAGGGTTCTGAGGCGATGATGATGGATTGGGGAAACCGAGGATGGTTGGCGGTTCGGTATAGGGTTGGCGGTTCGGTGTTGATAGCGTAGCGACTGGCGATGATTTCACGCCCGTTGCTGACGATCAGGTTGGCAGATATTTTGATTGGGCGATCGGTGGCTAAGTTTTTTAGGCTGGTGAGGGCGTCTTTGAGGGCGACGGTCATTAGTTCTAAGGAAGGTTGCAGCCCTTCTTCACCCTCGCGATCGTCCCGCAGGTGGGTCTGGACGTGATTTCGTAGGTGATGAATGAATAGGGCAAAGATATGCTCTGAGTCGGTGCTACCGCCGATTAGTTGGTAAGCGGTGTCGTTAAGTTGGTTGCGGATGGGTCGATAGAGGGTGTGGCGGAAGTTTTCGATGAAGCCGTTGTGAGTGAAGAGGATATGACCATGTTTGAAGGGCTGGCAGTTACTCAGGTCTGTGGGTTGTCCGGGGGTGGCGCTGCGAATGTTGGCTAGGATGCAGTTTGATTGGATGTAGCGGCTGAGTTCTGGGAGGTTGATGTCACTCCAGATGGGTAGGATGTTTTTGTAGGTGAAGGGGTCGGTGTCTGTCGTTGGGCGATACCAGCCAATACCAAAGCCGTCGGCGTTAACTACTCCAGAGGTCATTTCTCGTGGCTGGTAGCTTTGCACAATTAAAGAGTGTTCTGGTTCTTCGAGTAGGGGATTTAGAGTAATTGGCTGGCCTAAGTAGCCTAATAATCGACACATAATTTTGTTGGTTGTTTGTTATTGGTTGTTTGTTATTGGTTATTTGAGCGTTCGCGAAGCGGTGCGGATGCACTATCGCGAAGCGGTGCGGATGCACTTTCGCTTGAATCTGTTTGATTTTGGGAAAGCATTGTATGACACTTCGGGGGTACAAGGGGAAAAGCGATCGCATATTTTTAGATTTGGTAGATTTGGTAGATTTGGCTGACCCACTTTGATACTTGACATAGATACTTGACATATTACAATTTATGCTACAAAATAATACATAGCCTCCCACCATATCAAAGGAGGGTGTTATGGCTGAGACGATCCAATTTAATTTAATTTTGCCCGTGGGAACCCAGGTGGTGACTCGCATTGCCATTGGAGATGCAGGACGTCAGCAATTCTATCCATCTGGTGCAGTTGGGGTGATTGTGAAAGCGCCGAGGGATCATAGTCATGCTTATCGGGTGCAATTTCCTGATGGGGGAGAAGTTTCTTTGGCGCGATCGCAGCTAACCATCCGCAAAAATTGGCAAAAACAGGGACTCTCTTTACCGGAAAATTCTTTAGATCAAGACCTAAATGATTATGTAATTTATCGTTGTATTGTCGGATCAAAAGCCTTTGGTTTAGATCGTGCAGAATCAGACAGCGATCGCCGAGGCATTTACTTACCTCCTGCTTCCTGGCAATGGTCGCTTTATGGAGTTCCAGAACAACTGGATTATAAAGATACGGAAGAATGTTACTGGGAACTGCAAAAGTTTCTCAACCTGGCTTTAAAAGCTAACCCAAATGTTTTGGAATGTCTCTATACTCCCTTGGTGGAAACGGTGACACCCTTGGCCGCAGAATTGTTAGAAATTCGGGAAGTTTTTCTCTCTAAGTTAATCTACCAAACTTACAATGGCTATGTGATGTCTCAGTTCAAAAAATTAGAACAAGACATCCGTAATCATCAAACAATTAAATGGAAACACGCTATGCACCTAATTCGGCTTTTATTGTCTGGCATTACGGTGCTAAAAGATGGTTTTGTCCCAGTAAAAATTGAGCGTTATCGAGCCGAGTTATTAGCAATTCGACGAGGGGAAGTTTCTTGGCAGGAGGTTAACCAGTGGCGACTTAGTTTACACTCTTTGTTCGATCGGGTGTTCGTGGAAACGAAATTGCCTGAACGTCCTAATTACGCAAAAGCTAATGACTTTTTGATTAAAGCCCGTCGCAGCATGGTTGATGCAATTTAAAAAGGCGATCAAAGGGCGATCGAAGAGCGATAAAAGGGCGATCGCCCCATAAAAAACATCGTTATTGGTTATTGGTTATTTGTTGTTTGGCAAATACTAATAACAACCAACAACAGGGAACAGGGAACAGGGAAAAGGGGAAAACAATTAACAATTAACAATTGATAATTGACAATTAAAAATAATTATCAATTATCAATTATCAATTATCAATTGTTAATTATCAATTATCAATTATCAATTACACCCCAACCAACAACCAACAACCAACAACCAACAACCAATAACCAATAATTATGAATCAACATTTATTAAAAATTGTAAAGCCTCAGCCTTATCCGTTATTATTTATGACCATTAGCGGTTCACATTTATATGGGTTTTCATCAGCGGATTCAGATTATGATTTACGGGGGGTACATATTTTACCTATCCGAGAAATTATTGGCTTAAATCCCGCACAGGAAACCATAGAACTGTCACAAATTACAGCGGATAGATTACAAATCGATCTGGTGACTCACGATTTGAAAAAGTTTTTGGGAATGTTACTGAAAAAAAATGGCTATGTTTTAGAACAGTTGTATTCGCCCCTGGTGGTGACAAGCACTCCAGAACATGAAGAACTGAAAGAAATTGCCACAAGTTGTATCACTCGTTACCACTCCCATCATTATTTTGGCTTTGCTCGGACTCAATGGCAACTTTTTCTGAAAGAAAATCCACCAAGAGTAAAACCTCTTCTCTATGTATTTAGAGTGTTATTGACCGGCATACATTTGATGCAAACTGGTAAAATAGAAGCTAACATTCTCCAGTTAAACCAGCAGTTTAATCTGGCTTATATTCCTGAATTAGTTGAGCGAAAAATATCGGGGGGCGAACAATCGGAATTAAATGCGGCTGATATAGACTTTTATCAGAGAGAATATGAGCGACTTTACCAAGAGTTAGAGGCGGCTTTCGCCGCGAGTCATTTACCCGCCGTTCCCAATTGTCAACAAATATTAAGTGACTGGTTGGTGAGGGTTAGATTAGACCAAAAGTCAGGTTACACTTAAAGAGACTTAAAAAAGCCAAAAAACTGAGGTGAAACTTATGGCCAAATTAAACCAGATTATTGCGGTTGAAAAAGGAATTAAAAGCAAGTCCGTGCAGCAGTTAGCGGAAAGTCAAAAAAACTTGCAAAAAACTTCGTTATTTTCTGGGATTGCGCGAACTTATCGCCCGAAAGATGAGGATGGGGAGCAACTGCCCCCAGAGTCGAATAAAGTTCAGGTCAAGGCTGATGCAATTATCCGGGAAACTACGGAAATTTTGGCCAAACTTTTTGACATTACCGCAACGAAGGACTGGACAAACTGCCATGCGCGGGCGGATGTAGTGGTTGATGGTCAAACTTTGTTAACCCAAGTGCCGGTGAGTTATTTGCTGTTTTTGGAAAAGCAGTTAACGGATTTACAAGCTTTTCTGAAAAAATTGCCGACTCTCGATCCTTCGGAAACTTGGAATTTTGATCCAAATTCTGATTGTTGGGCAACAGAACCAATTCAAACTTTGAAAACGTTTAAGATGCCCCGCAATCACGTTAAGGCGGAAGCTACGGAACATCACCCAGCCCAAGTTGAGGTGTATTATGAGGATGTGACGATTGGCTATTGGCGAACGGTAAAATTTTCTGGGGCATTGCCGCAAGCGCGAATTCACGAGTTAATGAATCGATTAGAAAAGTTGCAGCAAGCGGTTAAGTTTGCTCGCGAGGAAGCGAACAATACTGAGGCGGAAGAACAGCGAGTTGGGGCGAAAATTTTCCAATATTTGTTTCCCTGACTTCAGTGATATTTGTCTGGGTTTGTTGTCTGGGGTTTAATAGATGCCGTTGGGGAAATAAAAAACCGAATATTTCTCAAATATGCTTGCATTTTTGGCTGATTTAAGCTATAGTTAGATTAGAGTACAAGCTAAAGCTAAACCTTTAACTTAAACCGTACTGACGTTACAGTGTAGGTTCGACTCCTACCCCTGCCATTGACTCGGTGGGGTAGCCCAATTGGTAGAGGCGGCGTCCCGTACAAATTCAAAATCAACTTATTACTCTAAGCTAAATATTCATCGCCGATCGCCTAAACAATCGTTGGGTAATTCCCGCGTCGAGATGCTGGCTCATCTCCAGCCTGGGGCTCCAACTTGCCCCGGTAGTTTAATTGGTAAAATACGACGTTAACTTTAAGCTAAACCCTGACTTAAATGTGAGGGCGTGTGCAAATGGGCGATATTTTAAGACCCGTAGCAGGACAGCGCTACGGGTCTTTGTTTTTTGTTGTTGGTTGGTGGTTGGTGGTGGTTGGTGGTTGTTGGTTGTTGGTTGTTGGTTGTTGTTGGGGTGTAATTGATAATTGATAATTGATAATTGATAATTGATAGCTTAACATAATTATCAATTATCAATTGTTAATTGTTAATTGTTTCCCCTACACCCTACACCCTATACCCTATACCCTTTTGTTTGGGGGTGGAGGAAAAGTTAGGAATAACGAATGACGAATTTAAGTTAACGGTAGTAAAATTTCAAATTCAGTGCCCATCCCCAAGCTTGAGGTAAAGTTCAACTGACCACGGTGTTTTTCTGTGATAATTTGATGGCTAATGGCTAATCCTAGTCCGGTTCCTTTCCCGACTGGCTTGGTGGTGAAGAAGTTGTCAAAAATTCGTTGCTGAATTTCTGGTTTGATGCCAGGACCATTATCGGCAATTTTAATGGAAATCCAATGATTTTGGTTAATGATTTTTCTAGCGGTGGTAATTTCAATGGTTGGTTGCCAGCTATCTTCGGTTGTTGGGTTTTCGGCTGTTTCCATTAAGGCATCTAAGGCATTGACAATTAGATTCATTAAGACTTGGCTGATTTGCCCAGAGTAGCAGTTGAATTCTGGTAATTCTGTGTAGTTTTTGTTGATTTTAATGCCTTTTCTGATGCGGTTGTCTAAGATTAACAGGGTGCTGTCTATACATTCATGCAGATTGGCCGGTTGACTGTGGTTGCCATCCATGTGCGAAAAGTTTCTCATGCCGTCGATAATTTTGGTTAAGCGATGAGTGGCTACGTCCAGGGTTTGCATTACTTTTGGCAAGTCTTGTTGTAAAAAATCAAACTCTATTTCTTCTTTGAGGTTGAGAATTGCTGCCGAGTCTGTTGATAACTCTTTTTGATATGTATTGACTAGGGTTAGTAAGTCTTTAATGTAGTTGACGAGAAAGCCAATGTTGCCACTAATACATTGAACTGGGTTCCTAATTTCGTGGGCAATTCCCGCGACCATTTGACCTAAGCTGGCGAGTTTTTCGGTTTGAATGAGTTGGGCTTTATTTTGTTCTTTGATTAATTTTGTGGCAAGTTCGTGAATATGGGATTGGGCGACTAAGAGTTGATGTACGTCCAAAATTTGGTAACGTCCGGGGGTTAATTCCACGATAATCGGTTCGTTGAGGAGTTCGGGCGATCGCTGTAATACCCGACGCGCCGCCATGACAATTAAGGTGTTGCCAGGGAAACTTAAAAACTCCGATTCTGTAAACTTATATAAGGTTTTCAGGGGGCGGCGGGAAAATAATTCTAGTCCGTAAGGCCGACTCATCTGTTCTAAGAATTTCCAGCGGGAAATGATGCCGACTAATTGGCCGCGATCGCTTAAAATTGCCCCAGGGATTAACGGGTTGTCATAGAAGACTTTAGCAACTTCTTGACCCGGTTTTTCCCAGTCTATTTGAAAGTCATAAAGCTCTAGTTGGTCAATGGTTGAGTCGAGGTGTAATTCCCCTGACCGTGTAGGTCGATCGCTGGAATGATGGTGAGAGTTCTGGGTCTGAGATATCTGACCAGGCTCGCGATCGCTTAATAAGACCATAACTTAACCTCAAATATAATTTTTTCTGTAGATAAATCTAGGGATATTACTTTAAAATTATCACAATTTTATGTTTTTTTTCGTTAATTAGATACATTTTGTAATGCTTATCTAATGTTAAACTTATGTTTACAATTTCTTAACTTGTTGGTTTTATAATAGATGTTTTTTAACAGGTATTGTCAGTTAATTATGCTCTAATCTGGCGATTCCGCAAAGCTGACCCCTGCTGCGACTCGCCGGTTTTTTTTCACTTGCTTCTCCGTAAATACTCAGGAAAAATGATGTCAATATTTCCGAGATATTTCGGCGGCGGTAAATATAATTTAACTACTACTTGAATCTACTTAAGCATACTTAAATATACTTAAGCATACTTAGGCATACTTAAATATATTTACGGAAAATTGCGTAAAATTACTGATTCGATCTTAATTTCAAAAATTAATACCAATTTTAAAAATTATTGCTACCATTTCTAGGTTAATTTGGGCGCTTTTCCGTAGCGCCCCTAATGTTGCGTCTTGATTAGAAATGGTATAAGGTGGTATTAGCTGAGAAAAAAAACGGGGTTGTTTGGCCAAACCCCGCTTTCGATCGCTTTTATTATGATAAGAAAAGCAGCATTGATTCGCACCACGCGTCAGCTTGAACTCAGATTAAGCTGTGCGGTAATTTTCACACATCAGCGGCAAAAACTGTCTGCAAAGGAACACCTAACCAACCTTGAAAGTTATTAGATTGTTGCATAGTTGGGTTTTTGACTGGGACAAGTTTGTAGGAGTTCGGTCGAGGTTCACCCAGAATGACTAAGACTGTCCGCAATTGGTCTTGATGGAACAAACTCAGGGAAATGCTATCGCTGGGTTGGTAGTCTTTGAGTCGTTCGGGGAGTTGTTCGGCATTGACGCGAATTCCCTCAATGGCAAGTAACTCATCTCCCGGATCGATTCCGGCTTTTTGGGCAGGAGATCCGGTTTCGACAAATTTAACTATGGTGCTGCCATTTTCTGTTTTGGCGGTTAAACCCAAAAATGGGATAGCTTCAGCGTTGCCATTGGCTTGGATTTTCAGACCAAAGGGTTTAAGATATTGATTTAAGGGCAATTCTTCGGTGCTATGGAGACAAAGTTGCCAGAAATCTTCTAAGTTGACATTGGCGACGGAAGAAATCACATTTTGCAGTTGTTCGGGGGTGTAACCAACTTCGGGAATGCCAAACTTTTGCCACATAATTTGCATTACGTTGTCGAGCGATCGCAGATTATTGTGCCGTTCACGAATTAACAAATCCAGCAACAATGACACCATTTGTCCTTTTAAATAGTAGGAAATTTGGGAATTGTCGCTATTGGCATCGCGGCGATAAAGCTTAATCCAAGCATCCCAACTAGACTCACTTAATGGTTGTACCAGTCTTCCGGGAGTATTCAAAAAGCGGTTAATATCTTTGCTTAATGTTTCTAAGCAAGTTTTGGCATCATAAATTCCCGCTCTCCAGGGTAATATTACATCGTAATAACTGGTAGTGCCTTCGCAAAACCAAAGGCAAGAGGTGTAATTTTCTTGGTCATAGTCAAATACTTCTAAGGCTTGGGGACGGATCCGCCGGACGTTCCACAGGTGAAAGAATTCATGGGCAAGAAGCTGCATAAATTGGTTATATTTGTCTTTCGCCCGAAAGCCAAAGCGTTGATAGATTAATGAGCAGCTATTTTTATGTTCTAATCCCCCATAGCCATCGCTGGTTAAGTGCAGCAGAAACAGATAGCTTTCATAAGGTAAACCCCCAAATAATTCCGCTTCAACTTTGATAATTTTTTCTATGTCCTCGATCGCGGTTCGGCCTTGAAAATTGCCTTTGCCCCAAATCGCTAACTCATGGGGTTTACCCAACACTTCAAAGTAGTGCGACTCATGGGTGCCAATTTCAAATGGGCTATCGACTAAAGTGTCAAAATCTGCGGCGATAAAAGTATGGCGTAATTCCGGTAAAGCAGGTAAAGCGGTGGAAATGCGCCCGGTTGATTCCGGGGGAATAATTGTTACTTGAATCGGCGATTTTTCAAATCCTACGACATACAGAAAAGTCGCGGCTCCGTTAAAATAGGCATGGGTTTGATCCAGGTGATTGGTGCGAACCGTGAGTTCATTGGCAAAGATGCGATAATGCACGGTGATATCAGTAATGCCCGTAGTGTCAATTTGCCAGTGATTTTTGCTTTTTTTAGACCAAGGAAGCGATCGCTCCTCAATATCCAGTACGGTAAAATCTTGGAGATTCTTGGCATATTCGCGCACCAAATAAGACCCTGGTGTCCACACCGGCATTTTTAAATCCATCACCGATGCTTGCCAATCTTTGACGCGCAACCTCACCTCATAAAGATGGGATTCTGGCTGAGACATTGCCACCTGGTAAGAAATCATCGGGGTGATTTTTGCAGGGCTATTGGAGATATTTTGATTTACTGCTTTCATTTGAATCGGTAAAACGAGGGCAACGCTAAATAACGCTCAATAAATAACGCTCAATTCCGAAGTCCGATCGGAGATTCACCTGTTCAGGAAACCCGGTTATGGGTAAGCCGTCAGGCTCAAATTCAGTCCCAAAGGTAAGGTGAAGAAACCGGGTTTTTGTGTCAGTGTTGTTCAGCTATACTGATTAAACGTGACCAGCTAACTGGGTTAACTGTTTCAGATTGACTAAATACATGGCCTTTTGTGACTCGTCAATGTTGATCCAGCCTTTGGCAAGTAATTTTTGCATGATTTTGTTGGTTTCTTCTAGACCAATATCAGTGACATCTGCCAAATCTGAGAAAGGAATATTGTAAATTTCCGTTCCTTTCTCCGTGGCTTGACCATAGTTTTCGGCCAAATTGACTAAGGTATTGGCCAATTTAACGGCTGGGGGTCGGTTGCGAATTTGAAACCGCAAATTTGTTTGCCGGAGTCGCTTGACCATTAGCTGCAACATTCGGTGATGAAGTTGAGCATCTTTAAACAAAATTTGAATAAATCTCTGGGCAGAAACGCTGAGTAATTCCACCGGAGATAAAGCAATTACATCAGTAGAGCGAGGCGATTCATCTAAAATTGCCATTTCGCCAAAGAAATCACCCCGACCTAAAATGGCCAATGTAACCACGTTATCTCCAGCCAGTCGTCTGACTTTGACCCAGCCCGATGCCACAAAGTACACGGCATTGCCCCAGGAATCTTCCATTAAGACTGCTCGGTTGGCGGGGTATTCGTGTTCATCAGTGACAGACGATAGCCATTCCAAAGTTTCTGGATTGGCAGAATTAAATAGGGGAAATAGCTCACTAAAAGCTTCGGTGTCCATGAAAGCTCTTCTAAAATAGGGTCGCCAGGATTTGGGGTGGGCGACATTTTAATCTGTCGCATTCCACACACCGCAGATAACTTTCCATAATGGATGTTTTACAGTCAATAATCAATAAGCTGACGCTAAGGATGGGTTAATTGCGATAAATCTAGGGCTGCTAGATTTTTTCAGAACTAACGTGCGATCGCTCTTATAGCGGTTTTTATTGGATGAAGTACAGAGTTTTTTTTGGATTCCAGCGGGCGCGGGAATGACAGGTTTTTTTGTACTTCATAACTCCGCAAAGTGCTATAACGGACTTTCAAATTCTTGGCGTTTGCTCAGAATTATCAAATAAATCCCTTGAATGCGTCAGTCCGATGGTTAGTTTCGTCGGGTTTTTTCCATCAAGTTGGGGTTATCTGTTGATTGCTGTATATCCCGATCGCGGGTTTCCTAGGGATTCCCGGTTCTGGTAGCAGCATTCTTGAGTGTCATTCTACCTTGTAAATGCGGTTGTCAAGTGAATTTCCTGTCATCAATGAATCCACCGAATGATTAAGGTTGCACGGGAAGATACTCTTTTAACTGAACCAGATTAACCCAGCTAAAATTAGCACGCTGGCGCCGAGGGCAACCCAAATAAATTGATTATCTTTGGTGTTCACTTGGGAGAGATCCACGGGTTCTGGTTCCGCTTGCGGGCGCTTCGGTGCTGGGCGCTTGGGTTTCGGCGCCACGCTGACTTGACGAAATTGGGCGTCACTTTCATCGAGTTTAGTCAGATCGGGAATTTCTACCCGCCATTCTGGGTGCATCCGCAGTTGGGGTGCTTCTAAAATTGCCAATAACCGACGGGCTTGTTTGCGGGTTTCTATGTGCGGATGGCGCGTCAGTGTTTGACAAAGCGCGATCGCTCTTGTCCCTTCTCCTGATGCTTCATAAGCCGTCACCAACCATATTTGGACTTCGCCGCCAAACCGAGTGGTTTTTTCTCCTAACCCCGTGGCCGCTTCCAGGTGTTTGATGGCTTGCCGGTACTGACCGCGCTCAAAAGCATAACGACCTGCCTGATACTCGTTTTGGATCCGCTCTAATTTTTCTGCATTCATGGCTTGGTGCTGGTCAATCTGGGAAATCTGTGGGCATGACTGGCTGGTGAAGATTTACAATAAAGCTGTCACCGAGTCAAAAATCAACTTGACTCCTTATTTTATCGATCTTTTAATGACTCTATGTGACTTAAGTTTAAATAAACTTATTGATTTTATAAAATATTTTATTATAACTTATATGTTACGATATGTAACAATAGATGTAGCAGGTAAAATCAATCACTCTTGAGGAGGTCATAGATGGTAATGCTTGTCGAGAAAGCCCAACCCAGGCTGACGATCGCGACTGAAGTTATTGCGGAGGATACTCAGGCCATTCGCTGTCTGGACTGGGATCGCGATCGCTTTGATATTGAGTTTGGCCTACAAAATGGCACCACCTACAACTCTTTTTTGATTCGCGGGGAAAAAATTGCCCTGGTGGATACGTCTCATGCCAAGTTTCGCGAGCAGTATTTCGCCATTCTGACAGGTTTAATTGACCCCAAGGAAATCGATTATTTAATTGTCAGTCACACGGAACCGGACCACAGTGGTTTGGTGAAGGATTTGCTGGAACTCGCCCCACAGATTACGGTGGTGGCTTCCAAGGTGGCGATTCAATTTCTGGAAGGCTTTACCCACAGTGCTTTTGAACGGATCCAAGTGAAAAGCGGCGACACTTTGGATTTAGGCAAGGGTCATGTGATTTCTTTTGTTTCCGCTCCTAACCTGCATTGGCCCGATACAATTTTGAGCTACGATTGCCAAACCCAAGCCCTGTTCACTTGCGATGTGTTTGGGATGCACTATTGTTCGGATCATACTTACGACGAAAACCTCAAGGCCATTGAAGCGGATTACCATTTTTATTATGAATGCTTGATGGGGCCGAATGCTCGCTCCGTGCTCAGTGCCATCAAACGCATGGAGACTTTGGGGGAAATTACCACGATCTGTACGGGTCACGGCCCGCTGTTGCGTCACAATTTAAAGGAATTGGTGCGCCGTTACCAAGTTTGGAGTGAAAACCAAACTCAGGGCGAAACTGCGGTGGCGGTGTTTTATTTCTCCGATTATGGCTATAGCGATCGCCTCTCCCAAGCGATCGCCCACGGGGTGACTAAAACCGGGGTGGCGGTGGAAATGCTGGATTTACGCACCGCAGATGTCCACGAAGTCCGGGTTTTGGCCAGTGAAGCCGCCGGAATTGTTCTCGGTTCGCCGCCAATTTCCGGCCCGGGTGCAGATGTTGCGGAAGCGGCGATCGGCACTATCAAAGCGTCGGTGCATAAAAAGCAAGTCTTTGGTTTGTTTGAGTCTGGGGGCGGTAATGACCTGTCAATTTATCCTCTGCAAAACGCTTTTAAGGAGTTGGGATTAAAACAAATTTTCCCCAGTATTCAGATCAAAGGATCTTCCTCTGATGTGGAGACGCGATATATTGCTTCCCTGCTGCAACAATGCGATGAAGCGGGAACGGATATGGGGCAACAGGTGGGTTTGAAGAAAGCCATCAAACAAATGAAGTCCTTGGATAGCGAGTTAGACAAGGCATTAGGACGGATCAGCGGCGGACTCTATATTATTACCGCCAAAAAAGACGATCTCAGTAGTGCGATGTTAGCTTCCTGGGTGTCTCAAGCCAGTTTTGAACCCTTCGGCGTGACGATCGCTGTTGCCAAAGACCGCGCGATCGAAACCCTGATGCAAGTGGGCGATACCTTTGTCCTCAATGTCCTGGCTGAAGATAACTATCAAGGTTTGATGAAGCACTTTTTAAAGCGGTTTGCCCCTGGTGCCGATCGCTTTGCCGGAGTGAAAACCCAACCGGCGAAAAATGGTTCTCCCATTCTTAGTGAGGCAGTGGCTTATCTGGAATGCCAAGTGGCCACGCGGATGGATTTAAGCGATCACTGGATTGTCTACGCCACCGTTGAAGATGGCCGGGTCAGCAACCCCGATGCTTCTCCCGCCGTTCACCACCGTAAAGTGGGCAATCATTACTAGGGAAATGAGGTGAAAAACAATTGATAATTAACAATTGATAATTGATAATTAACAATTGATAATTGATAATTGACAATTAAATGAAATTAACAATTGATAATTGATAATTGATAATTGACAATTAAATGAAATTATCAATTATCAATTATCAATTACACCCCAACCAACAAACAACAAACAACAAACAACAACCAACAACCAACAACCAACAAATAACAATTCTGATTAATTTATGACAGAAAATACTAAGCCCAAAGACTTACAAATTGCCGTTATAGAACGAGAAACAAAAATTTTGCGATCGCGCACTTGGGATCGCTTAAAATTTGAAGTGGAATATAGCTTGGCTAAAGGCACCACCGCTAATAGTTATCTGATTCAATCTGACCAAACGGCGATTATTGACCCGCCTGGGGAATCTTTTACGGAAAATTATCTGGAATCTTTACAGTTACGGTTAGATTGGAATTCGTTGAATTATGTGATTATTCAGCATTTTAATACTAACCGGGCAGCAACTTTAAAAGCTTTACTAGCCCTGGCACCGCAAATTACCTTTGTCTGTTCTAATCCAGCAGCGTTGAAACTGAAAGAATATTTTGCGGAAACTGAGTTAAAGATTCAAATCGTTCGTGGGGAAGATGCCCTCGATTTAGGTCAAGGTCATCAACTCCAATTTATTGGCACTCCAACCCCTAAGTGGCCCGATAGTTTAATCACTTACGATCCGCTGACCCAAATCTTATTTACGGATAAGTTTTTTGGGGCGCATATTTGTGGGGATCAAATTGCCGATGAAGGCTGGACAATTTATGACGAAGATCGGCGATTTTATTTTGATTCTCTGCACGCTCCCCAGGTCAAACAAGTGGTGGCAGCTTTGGATAAAATCGCTGATTTACGGGCGATGAAAATGTATGCCCCCGGTCACGGGCCTTTAGTCCGCTACGGGATGACGGAGTTAACCAGAAATTATCGCGAATGGTGTAGCCAACAAAAGGCCCAAAGTTTAAAAGTTGCCCTACTTTATGCTTCTGCTTATGGCAATACGGCTACTGTTGCCGGGGCGATTTCTAAAGGTTTAACTCGTGCGGGCGTTGATGTGAATTTGATTAACTGTGAAGTAGCTGAATCTTCAGAAATTCAAGGGGCGATCGAACAATGTGATGGGTTTATTATTGGTTCGCCCACTTTAGGCGGTCATGCCCCCACTCAAATTCAAAGTGCGTTAGGAATTGTGCTGAATACTGCCGCGAAAAATAAGTTAGCCGGAGTGTTTGGTTCGTTTGGTTGGAGTGGTGAGGCGATCGATTTATTGGAAAGTAAATTAAAGGACGCTGGCTATCAGTTTGGTTTTGAACCAATTCGCGTCAAATTTACTCCCACTGATGTGACTTTACAAACTTGCGAAGAAGCAGCGATTGATTTTGCCCAAACTCTGAAGCGATCGCAGAAACTTCGCACTGCTAAACCTTCGGCGACGGCTGGAGGAAGCGATCGCACTGCCCAAGCCGTAGGCCGGATCGTCGGTTCCCTGTGCGTTGTTTCCGTCAAACGGGGAGATGTCGCCAGTGGAATGTTAGCTTCTTGGGTTTCCCAAGCCACCTTTAGTCCTCCGGGTCTGACCATTGCGGTGGCCAAAGACCGGGCAATGGAATCCCTGACCCACAATGGGGATAAATTTGTGTTAAATATCTTGGCGGAAGGGAAGCAATTACGCAAACATTTTATGAAACGGTTTGCCCCTGGGGAAGACCGTTTTAGCGGCTTAAATACCACTGAAGCGGCAAATGGTTGTCCCATTCTTATGGATTCTTTGGCTTATTTAGAATGTGTGGTCAAAGACCGCATCGAATGTGGCGACCATTGGGTACTTTATGCGGTGGCGGAAAATGGTAAATTACTTAATGATAATGGTGTGACTGCGGTGCATTATCGGACTACAGGCAGTCATTATTAAATTAAGGGTATGGTGGGCAAAATGTTGTCTACCCTACTAC
Source organism: Oscillatoriales cyanobacterium (assembly GCA_011390955.1). Taxonomy (GTDB): domain Bacteria; phylum Cyanobacteriota; class Cyanobacteriia; order Cyanobacteriales; family Laspinemataceae; genus Planktothricoides. The sequence continues at coordinate 91,719 of JAABRM010000022.1, forward strand.
TACTAAATTCAGCGTATGGTGGGCAAAATGTTGCCTACCCTACTACTCTCAAGGGTAGGGTGGGCAAAATGTTGTCCACCCTACTACTATTCAGGATTGCAATATGAGTTATATTCTTTGCGGTCAATGCGGACAAAAAAATTCCGTCACAGCTAGTCAATGTTCTCACTGTGATACCAATTTACTCAAAGCAAGCGAAAACCCTGGCGATATCTATTTTCCGGGGACATATTTGCAAGATGGTCGTTATCTGATTCAAGCTGTTTTAGCTTCGGGAAAGTTCGGGGTCGTTTATCAAGCAAAAGATACCCAAAAAAAAGATATATCCGCAGCAGATATATCAGCAGCAGATAGCCGGGGAAAAAATCAGGCGATCGCGCTGCGAGAGGTCACTCCACCTATTTCTCACCCAGAAATTTTCGCCAAAATTGTCCAATACTTAAACGCGGCGATTTCTGCTCAAAACCCTTATTATCATCCTCAACTAGCCCAATTTTGGCAAGTATTTACTGAAGATAACCGCATATTTTTAGCGGGAGATTTGCTAGAAGGAAAATCCGCTAAATTTTTATTAAAACAATGCCAATATTATGCAGAAAGATGCTTTCGAGAAGCGGAAATTATCCAGTTATGGCAGAATGTCTTACCCGTTTTAGCTGAACTGCACGATCGCGGGACGGTTCACGGTTATATTACCCCAGATAATATTATTTGTCCAGGGCGCGATCGACCCTTAATTTTAGCCGACTGTGGGGGCATTCAAGAACTCGCGCTGCAACTAACCTCAACCAAAAATATTCAGGCTATAATTGACGGGTCTTGGGGCAATATTCCCAAGGGAAAACCAGGATATGCACCAGAGGAACAATTGCGATCGGGAATTCTTGCCCCTCATAGCGATTTATACGCTTTAGCCGTCACTTCTATCGTCTTAATGACTGGGAAACCGCCCCACAAATTAATCAATTTGTTTACGATGAGTTGGAATTGGCACCGAGAAATCAATTTAACTCCTGTGGTTACAGACTGTCTGAATAAAATGTTAGCATCGGAACCCGTTGAACGGTTTCAAACTGCTAATGAACTGTTAGAAATTCTGGCATCTAATTCAGATATTTTATTACCAATAATTGAGTCAAATGCCAGTATTTCCGACCAGTTTGATTTAGGCGATCGCGAGTTAAATCCTATTATTGAAAAACCAGATAAATCGACGGAAGTTTCGCTTGCAGAAGCCGCAGAAAAATCCGCCGCAGCACTTCAACAAATCCCATCCAACAATATATCTACCCCTGACGTAATCAATGGCTGGAACTGGGCTGCTGCCATTCTTCCAGGAATTTGGTGTTTAAGCAATGGTGTTGGGCTTGGATTACTTGCTTGGGCTGGTTTTTTGATTGATTTCGGCACAGGACTTTCTACTTGGATTCTCTTCGGTATAGTCCTCGGTTTTACCGGCAATGAATTATCCTGGAAAAGTGGCAAATGGGAAAGTGTAGAAGCATTTAAAAATCACCAGAAAGGCTGGAATAATTTTCTGGCTTTACTCCTTTTGATTGTGATGCCGATAGTGATTATTATTGGTTTGCTTGCCTTGTAAATTATCGATATTTGCGATATTTGCGACATATAGTGTAGCCCCTAAGATTCGTAGGGTGGGCAAAAAATTTTACCCACCCTATCATATACGATCGGGGAATTTTGCCCACCCTACAATATCTCAAATTTATTCGTGATATAAATGATACAAATTAAGGCTTTCTTGTTTTATTTTAGCGATTAAAATTTCGGGAGTAATCACTAAACAATTGCTGCCTAAACTAAGAATTTCTCGGATAAACCAGTAAGTATTATAGACTCTTCTAATCACTCGGTTAACTGGGGGCTTGGTACTAATTAATTTCGTTTCGATATCGCTTTGGGTGGCTTCATAGCTAAAAGCAAACCAGCCAAATAAGTGCATTTCTACCTCAATTTCATCAAAATTCGGCTGCCATTTCCCCGAAATCGGCGTAATTCCTGCTTCGGGAATTCGGTCTAAGCGTAAAGACCAGTTATGATGCAATTCTGGTAAGTCTAAATTGCCCTCGGTTTCTTCACACCAACAGTCAAGATATTGGCGTTTTTCATGGATGGTAATGTTGGCGTGTCTGACGGTAAAAGTCCAGGGTCGTCCGGTGGCATCTTGATAGGAAAGTTGAAAGGGTTGTTGGCGAGTAATATAGCGATTTAAAGTAACTCGCCAAGCTAGGGGTGGAGAGTTTTGAAAATTTTCGATTTTGTTGCGTAAAGGGATAGAAAGTTCGCTGCGTTCTAATAGTAAACGGGCAATTTCTTGGGCTTCTAATATTTTGCCATTGTCCGTTAGGGCGTTCATGGCTTGTTGTAAGGCATCAATGCGGCTGTTTTCCCAGTCGTCATTGGGTTGAACTCGGAGTTCGCGACGGGCGATCGCTGCTACCAGTTTAGAAATATTCGGGCGATCGCCCCAGGTTTTCCCTAGTTCTACGGCTAATTCTTCTAATTTGGCTTTATCTCTGGCAGAAATTGACAAGGTGATCGATTGACCTTTGCGAGTCATGGCTGAGTTCCTTTGATGGTTGGATAAATGGTTGGATAAGAGGATTTAGGCATTTTGGCATCAAACCCATATATGGGGTGATTCGCGAATCACCTCTACATCGCCCTAACAAATATACGGACACTTTATCCGGTTATCTCTTGGCATTTTCTATTTTGCCGGGTTATGCTGTGAAAAGCAACAAGTTACGGACATTAAGCAAAAATTTAAGGATATGTGCGAATACTATATTTATCTTAAGCCCGTTTACTCTAGTCCGGCAACGGAAACCCAGGATTTTCTATCCGGGGTGCAACTGCCTGAAAATTGGCGGCTTTCCTGGCATCAGGTGGCAACTATTCGGGCATTGCGCGACCCAAATATTGATGTTGTGGTCAATGTAGCCATGACTGGGGATGGCAAAAGTTTGGCCGCTTATCTGGATACTATATACGGAACAAGTGATGCTTTGGGTGCTTTGGGGCTATATCCGACCAATGAGTTGGCAAGAGACCAGTATCGACAATTACAAGGATATATCGAGAAGTTTCAACCAGAGGTTTGCCCCCGCGTCAACCAACTGACTGGCCCAGAGTTGGAAATTTATGCGGACAATGAGGGTTTGCGAAAGTCAAACGCGATCGCTACTCGGACGGGGCAATCCGATATTTTGTTATCTAACCCGGATATTTTCCATTATTTGCATCGCGGGGCTTATTTAACTGGGAATGATAATCCCGATAAGTTGTGGGGACGGATTGATTTAGATTTTGACCTATTTATATTTGATGAGTTTCATATTTTTGCTGCCCCACAAGTTGCCAGTGTTTTAAATACTATGTTGCTGATTCGGCATACGAAGCGGCAGAAAAAGTTTCTCTTTCTTTCCGCAACTCCAAATGATGAGTTAATCGCCCGTTTAGAGGCGGCTAATTTTCGCTGTTGTCTGATTAATCCTCTGGCAGCAGGCAAATATCTGTTTCCCGATACGGAGGAACAAGAAAAAGCGTTAAAAGCAGAACAGTGGCGACCTGTGACAAGGGGGATTAATTTAAATTTTATTGAGTTAGAAACCGCTACTTCTAGCGCGGCAGAAACTTGGTTAAAAGCATCCGGTAATCTGATCCTAGATTATTTTCGCCAATATCCGGGCAGTCAAGGGGCAATTATGCTTAATTCTATTGCATCAGTGAAGCGGTTAATTCCATTTTTTCAGGAATTATTCGCCTCTGCGGGGTTAACTGTGGGAGAAAATACGGGGTTATCTGGGAAGAAACAAAAAGAGCGATCGCTTGCTTGTGACTTGGTTTTGGGGACGAGTACCATTGATGTGGGGGTAGATTTTAAGATTAATTTACTTATTTTTGAATCCGCTGATGCTGGAAACTTTATTCAGCGGTTGGGACGGTTGGGCCGCCATGATGGATTTGAACGGTTTACCGCTTATGCTTTATGCCCAAAATATTTGATTGAAAGACTATTTTTAGGAGAGTCACCAGCCCTAGAAAACGGGGGAATTTATGACCGGGCTTTTTTCCATGAGCAAATTCGGGAAAAATATCGCCAAATTAATGATTTTCGCGGTTATTATCGTCGTTGGGGGGCAGTGCAATCTCTAAAAATTTCTTACCAGTTAGGTCATCCGATTATTAAACAGCAATATGCGGGCAGTCAACAGGCATTTGCCGCCGATGCCCAGCATATTTTTAGAACTAAATTAAAGAGTGTAGCGGGTCGAATGTACCAATGGGCGCAAGAGTGGGAACAGCTATCAGGAAAAAAGGGTAATTTGATCGCTGATGAAGCGGGAATTTTTCGCGGTTCCAGTCCTTTGCAATGTGGGATTTACGATTTAACGGAACCGGAGGAGGGCGATCGCTTTAAAACTTACGATTTACCGGGAATTTTGAGCAATTTAACTATTGAACCGATGACCAAAAAAGCGTTTATGCAGGAGTTGCAAAAAACCGCTGAAAAAACGGGACAACCTATTGCTAAAGGTCGGTTTAATTATTGTTTGGCATTTGTGAAGTTGCGGGGTTATCGGGAGGAACGATTAAATTGGAAAATGACCTATTCTGGGGACTTGCAACCAGTGGCAGACGCTTGGAAAGTGCAGGTTTTAACCGGGGTTGAGGTGTGGCAACCGGATAATCCCTGGATCCGCGAGATTAATCAAAAGCTGAAAAAGCAAGCTTTGGTCAGTTATGTGTTGGGTCGTCCTTTGGCAGAAGTTCGCGGTCGTTTGCGGTTGCCCATGCACTTTCAGATTTATCCGATATGCGATCGCTATAGTATCCACGACTCCACCCCCCCGTATGCGATCGCCTTTGGTCAGTCTGCGTTGTTGGTGGATACCTTAGCGGACTGGTTCAAGGGTCAAGGGGGTAATTCATGGATTTGTTAGTGAAAATATATCGGTTTTTTGGGTTAAGAAAAAGAAAATGGTAGGGTGTGTTAGGCGGCCATTATTTTTGAAAGCAATCAAATATTTTATGATCCGCCGTAACGCACCATTTTTGAAATATATATTCGCCAAAAAATCCCAATTTGTTTAAATCTGTATATCGAGGAAAAACTATCCTATCGATCGCTAACTACGGTGCGTTACGGCGGATACATGAATTTTGTAAATAATCTATAAATTTTGCCCGCCTAACGCACCCTACATTTACTGGAAAAATTTATATTCATGGGAAACAGACAATGGCTAAAAAACGCAAACAATCAGCAACCGAAACCGAACAACTTTCGTTGTTTGACTTAAATCAAGCAACCGAAAATCCAGCTTCTAATTATATAAAAGCAGAAATAGAAGCAGAAATAGAAGCAGAAATCGAGGATTATGATGAAGTAGACCTAGACGAGATCGATTATGATGAGTTAGGATTTACGGAACAAAGCAGCGATCGCACCATAGAAACCCCCTCCGAACTCCTCACCCTGAAACTATTACGAGAGGCGATCGCTGCCCAAAATCCTAATGATTTAGTCATGGCAGACTTTGCCGAATATGTGCTGCCAAACTTACTGCGGGTTGCCATTGGAGTGACTGCCAAAGGTGGGAAGTTTTTTGACAAAATAGACCAGCAGCGAGAAGCCGCAGGAAAAGATAAAATCAGACGGGATAATGCAGGCGATCAATCCCTGAATACTCACCTACTGAATGGACTATTTCCCGCTAATTTAATTGAACAACGTTTACAACAGTTTGACACCACCGTCCATCGGGTAGTCAAAGAACGAGAACGCCGCTTATTAGTAGCTGGGTTTATTCTCCATGACTTTGAAAAGTTCAACTATGACTTATTCCCGGAAATGCCGGAAAAATATCGGGCAATTCGGCGGGATTTTACCCAGGATATTCGCAAGTTATCCCTAGAAGAACACCGAGAAATTATTTCGGTCATTGTGCGCGAATTAGGGATTAATCAATCGATCGATTCCACCAATCCAGAATCTTGGTCAGAATATCTGGACGATCTGTTATTTCTTGCCTATAATGCCCAAGCAAAAAATGATACAAATCTGAATATTTCCGAACATGGGTTACAGCCAAAACTCCGGGATAAAACCCTAAGAAGTTTGGCGGATTTAACTAGAATTGCTGATTTAATGGCTTCGGTGATTAAACATCCCCAAGATGCAGAACATCGGACATTAAATGATATTCTCCATAATCTCAGTGATGGCAATTTAAAATTTACCTATCATGGGATTGCGGAAAATCGCGGAGTTTTAACCAATGTGGTAAATAACGCTTTAATTGAAACATACGAAGCGATAAATACCGCCGAATGTTGTTACTATCAACCGCTTTTGTACTTGCCCACGGGGGTAATTTATCTGGCAATGCGGCAGGCGCCAGCGATCCCCCCCCTAACCCCCCCTTCAAAAGGGGGGGCGATCGCAGAAACGGATATTCCCGAACGAGTTGTCAAGAAAATTAAACAACTTTGTGGGGTTCAGTTGCAACGCAGACAAACCGGGTTTGGTCGAGACGGCAAGGGGATGAAATATGCCGAATATTATAGTCAATTTTTTGATGAATTTGGCTTGATGCAAGTGGGACTCGCTGCCACTTTAAGGATTTTGCATGGGACTAAAGCTTCAGTGGCAAAAAGTCGCAGTGATAATTTAGTCAAGTTTCAGCAAAATCAGATATTATCCCCAGAGTATGATTTCCGCTTTGATGATGATATTCGCATTGACCAAATTGCCGAGTTTGGGGATTTAGTTACTCGGAAAATATGGGGCGATCGCGTTGTCCAAATAGAGAAAGCTTGCAAGCAGAATAAAAAGACTCAGCAAAAATTGCCAGAGTTACCGGATATTGTGGCAGAAGTTGCCAAATTTTGGGAATTGTCAGCCTATTTAAACCCTATTCGGGAAATTCAGCGAATTAATGAAAGTCTGAAAGAACATAAACTAAAAGGAAATACCGGAGGAGTTCCTTATGAGTGGTATTATTTAGCTGCCAAATATGTCCAACAAAATCCCGGACTTGAGGATGTTCGCGATACTTGCGAGACATTAATTCAATATGTGGCTAATTTGATTCAACCAATTTTAAATCAGTATAAATTACCCGATGGTTGGGATGATTTACGGGACTGGGTAAAACGGGTGGTTATTTTACCAGGAAAAACCAGCCCAATAACTCAGAATGCGGAGGTATTTCTTGATGAATTAGACCGTTATCAATTGGCAAAGAAACCGGGACGGGGACGGCAGTTAATTTGTTCGATTTCCCATTCTGCTTATACGGTGACAGAACAAATGGAGTCAGCGGTTTTGTTTACTCCGCAAGTTTACACCAATAAGCAAATGTTGGGGGGTTCTAATGCCAAGCGGAATATTTCCAGTATTGCTGGGGTAGAAATGATGCTGCGGCAAATTTTAATGAACCAAACTCAGGCAGTAGGGAAAAGGTTTGAAGATGGAAATTATCGCTATCTTTATTTTTATCCTACTTATTACTTTACTCCAGAAACGAATAAGTTTCTCCAAGCTGCTTATACCAATATTTCGCAAACTCGGTTTACTGCCCCATTGCGGAATCACTTTATTACTAAGGAGTGGCAGGCAAAGTTCGATCGCACTCAATATCAGACGGTGGATAGTTTCTTAATTGATGAACAATTGGACAAAGAAAAAGACCGCACTTTTAAGCTATCTTATCCCGAAGACCAACCGCTGACTTTTTATTTTATTGCCTTGCCTCCAGGAAAGGATGCTAAAGATACGGAGTCTTGGGTAATGCCAAGTTGGTTAGCATTTGCTTTTCCCATGATTTTGGATGTCAAAACCGTGGTTTCTGAGTCCCCTATTCCCCCATTTAATGATGGGGCAGAGTTTGAAGAAACGGTGTTTTTAGATAGTCCACCCCAAGCTATTCAAGCCTTGACTCAGCGCGATCGCTTCCGGTTAGATTATATCTTAGAAGGATGGGAAGAAAACCAGAAAAAATATCCCGCCCCATTAAATGTGCTAACTGCTGCTTATGCCATTCATTTAGATGTGAATGCTAAACAAGGTAAAGGGGGATATGATGCAAATTGGGGTAAATTAGTCGAGTTAGCCACGGATTTTCAAACCAGCCCTCTTTATGTTTTTAATTATCTGAATCGCTGGGTTCGCCGTCAGGGGGTAGAGACGGCGCGAATTGAGAAAATTCAGCTTTATGCTTATGCGTTTTATCCCTGTTTTGACCCTTATGTAGAATATCAGGAGGATTTAATGTCCCTAGAAATTAAGTCACCAGAGTCTCCACTCAATCATCCGAAAAAGTTGACCGAACTTTATCGCCAGTTTTATCGAGCAAATAAGCAATTTAGCCCCAAAGCGAATGCTGTATTAAAACCGATTGATATTGCCGCAAATACTATTTTAAATGCTGACCCTAGTTTTCAGGGTGAGGCGTTAATTGATGCGGTGGCAGCAGCAGTTTGTAAACTGATGGATCGGGTTCATTCTTCTACTGCGGAAGGTCGCTGGATTTTTAATGGCAAAGAACGGGATAAAGAACGGCAGAAAATTTTAGAGTTTGCCCGCTATTTTGTCGAGGAAGTGTTTGAGAAATCTTTCGCAGGCGATCGCGGTCGTTTAGCCGGTCGGCAAATTAATTTGATTCGCGATACTTGCGAGTTTCTCTATCGTTTAGCCCAAGATAAGGAGAACCAGGAAAATAAAGACAATCAGGCATTAAATGAGGATGATTAATCCACGTATGGGCGAATAATTCGGGCAAACCATCTCTGAATTATCACTAAAAATTTCCGCCCCGAATGCTTCGCCCCTAAACCCAATTTCTCTCGTTCCTAGGCTCTGCCTGGGAACGCCAAATTTGAGGCTCTGCCTCCTCATAATTCATGTTATCTCGTCGAGGCGATCGCGAGGCAGGAGCCTCTGGACAAGCATTCCCAGGCTCTGCCTGGGAACGAGTAATAAATATCTAACAAAGGAGAAAAACTATGTCTTTCCTAAAAACCGTCAATTCTCATAAATTCCACAGCGAAATTCCCTATAAACCGATGGGAAAATATGCCCATTTTCTCACCCTGCGGATTACTGAATCTTATCCGTTATTCCAAACTGATGGGGAATTAAATAAGGCGCGAGTTCGGGCAGGAATTACTAACCCGCAACCTATCAGCCGTTTAACTATGTTTAAGCGGAAACAGTCTACCCCAGAACGGTTAGTCGGTCGGGAATTGTTGCGGAATTATGGCTTAATGACCGCAGAAGAATGCGAATATAATGTCAAATTTGCCATGAATAATCCTGATTGTATTATCTATGGATTTGCGATCGGGGATTCGGGTTCAGAAAAATCAAAAGTGGTGGTAGATACGGCTTTTTCGATTACTGCTTTTGATGATTCTCACGAGAATTTTACCCTGAATGCACCGTTTGAAAATGGTACAATGGCTTCTAAAGGAGAAGCGGGGTCTGAGGCAGGAAAAGTCACCAGCCGAATTAACCAACAAGACCATATTAAACCCCAGGTATTTTTCCCCAGCATTGTCACTTTAAAAGACCCGACTGAGGCAAGTTTCTTGTATGTGTTTAATAATATCTTGCGGACGCGGCATTATGGGGCACAAACTACCCGAACCGGACGAGTTCGCAATGAGTTAATTGGGGTGATATTTGCCGATGGCGAAATTACCAGTAATTTGCAATGGACTCAGGCTATTTATGATGAGATGAAAGCGGGGGAAATGTTGCGTTCTCCCGATCCATTAAATGAGGATGAGGTATTCGCGGCAGCAACGCAGGCTATTGTTAAATTGATGGCAGAGGAGTTTATTGTGCATACAGATTTTATTGGCGAAAATTTTACCCCATTGTTACAGGAGGTTAAGGCAATTATTGGCAATGAGGAAAGTCTGAAAGCGTTGTTAAAGCAAGCGGATGATGAGGCGAAAGCTTATGCTAAAAAGCATATTAAAGAAGCAAAGGCGGCTAAATAACCCGTAAAAAATACCGTATGGTGGGCAAAACTTTGCCCACCATAGGATTAAATCAGTCTTTTAAATCATAAATCGCTTCCCATAAATCTCCTTTAAAGAGGAAATTAGTAAATATAAAAAAATAAACCAGCAGCGATCGCCAATTATTTGCCCATTATTTGCTCATTATTTGGTTATATTATGACTTCGTACTCGTTAATATCGTCCATTTTTTGATTAAAATCCTAATTCAGCTTTGAGGTTATCTAAACTAATGGTTTCTCCTGAATCAGCTTGTCTAATTCCCTCTTTCAAATCGGCCATAAATTCTCGATCGCTTAAAATTTCGATCGTTTCCAAAAGAGAATCAAACTGCTGGCAACTCATGGCAATCATCACAGGTTTGCCTTCTTTGGTGATGATGGCAGGTTCGCCGGTCAAATCATCCGCTAATTCGGGCAGTTTTTGTTGGGCTTCAGCAATGGTTAAATATTTGGACATCTTTATAATGAAGATTGGTAATTACGTCGATTATAGCATAGTCCAATAAAGTGGTGGGTTACTGTTTCATAAATTAGGGCGAAGCATTGGGGCAAAAATTTGGGTTTTTCCCCATGAGGTATCTGCCCAATGCTTCGCCCCTACAAGGTAATATTTGGTAATATTTATCAAATCAATTAAATCAGGAAAAAAATTATGGCAATTATTCATCAGTGTGAAATCGAGTTACACGATCGCGTGTATTTTGCTACCAGAGAAATTGGTCGCTTGTATGAAACTGAGACGGTGTTACATAATTATGCCCTCTGTTATGCTTTGGGACTGGTAGACAGCGATCGCTTCCAAACTCAGGTATCCGAGGAGGATAGTTATCGCTATTTTTGCCCGACCCAAGTCCCGAAATATGCCGCACATTTAAACCCGTTAAATCAACAGCAAATTTATGTCACTCCAGGGCGATCGCTGTCTCATAAGACTGTATTAAATACTTGGAAATATGCGGATAATCGCTATCATGTGGAAATGCAGAAAACCCAGAAAAATATTCCCAGTTTTGGTCGGACAAAAGAAATTGCCCCAGAAAGTGTTTTTGAATGTTTTATGATTGCCAATCGGGAATTAGAATTACCCCGGTGGATTCGTTTAGGTAAATGGATGAGTAAGGCAAAAGTGACGATTGTCAAAAAAGAAGAGGTGAAGCGATCGCAGTCTGAAATGGATTTTCTCTATCCCTATCCTTTGAATCCATTGGATGTCATGTTTACCCATCAAGTATTTAGTTATGATACTATTAATATGCCCCCAGTAAGTTTAATTAAAAATATCAAGTTGCGAGGACAATATTATGACAGTCCCTGGGGTAAAATACCGGCAAATATGGCATATCGTTTTAGTTGATTGTTGTTGGTTAATTGTTGTTGGTTGATTGTTGTTGGTTGATTGTTGTTGGTTGATTGTTGTTGGTTGATTGTTGTTGGTTGATTGTTGTTGGTTGATTGTTGTTGGTTGATTGTTGTTGGTTGATTGTTGTTGGTTGATTGTTGTTGTTTGATTGTT
>JAABRM010000023.1 GCA_011390955.1 Oscillatoriales cyanobacterium
GGTAAATCATACATGGTGGGCAAAGTTTCCCTCGCTGGACGCGGCGGTTCACTTTGTTCCACTGGGTATTTAAATTGTTTGATTTGCATATCTGGCCTCAACAGTTTATATCTATGATAATTCAATTAATCAATTCAGCCCAGGAACAGGCCAAAAAACGAGAATCCAGTAGTCAAAAGTTTAAATTTTTGGCTACTGGATTCTGGGAACGAGGAATATTTTTATGTTCTTTATGTTCTTTATGTCTTTGTGTTCTTTGTGTCTTTGTGGTGATTAACCTTTCACCGACTGACGCAAAAACGAGATTAATTCCCGATTGACTAAATGGGGGACTTCTTGTTGAATCCAATGCCCACATTGCGGCACTAATTTTAATTCAAACGGCGCTTGAATTAACTTATCCAACCCTTCAGTAAACTTTGGCGAGAGGAAAGAATCATTTTCACCCCAGAGGACTAAGGTAGGGGATTTTACTGGTTTGGGCGATCGCGCCAAAGTCTGCAATAAATTCCCCGGAGACATTAACTGTCGGTAATAATTCAATGCCGCCGATAAAGCACCCGGTTTTGCCAGAGCATCTTGATAAATCTTAGTTAAATCCGCAGTAAACGCCCCTTTGCGAATCGCTTCGTTTTGAAAAATATTCTTCACAAATTCGCGTAAATTTAACTGAATTAACCATTCGGGTAATCCGGGCAATTGACAAGCGAGGATAAACCAACTGCGCTGAAGTTGATCGAAATTGCCGCCTATTTCTGTTAACCACCGTTGGGGATGTGGGGCATTTAAAATCGCTAACCGATCCAAAGATTGGGGAAACTTTTGGGCTAGGTTCCAGGCGATCGCCCCACCCCAATCATGTCCCACAATATGGGCTTTCACATAACCTAACTGTTTAATTAACCCTTGGATATCCGCCGTTAACGTATCGAGATCGTAACCACTTTCCGGCTTATCGGAATCATTATATCCCCGTAAATCGGGAACTACAACCTTAAAATATCGAGCCAGGGCTGGTATTTGATATCGCCAGGAATACCAAAACTCTGGAAATCCATGTAACAAAACCACCAATTCACCTTCTCCTTGACTCACACAGTGCAAACGGATCCGGTTGGTTTCAATAAAATGGTGTTGCCAATCAGCTTCTAGCGCAGTCATAAGTTTTTTCTCTTGACCAGTCGGCATAATCAGGAACTTACTTAGGGATTACGGGGATCAATCTCAATTCATTAACCAGCCTCCTGTGCGATTCCCTTTCGGGATCCCTGCGCGAATCGCCCCAGAAATCCGGTTCGTTCTTTTCCGGCGATCGCGCACAGACGATTGATGAACAGTTTTTCCCTGCCCTATTTTCACAGTAGCATTTTCCTGAAACAGCGATCGGCTAATTCAACTTGCACCAAGACATTCCGAACAATCTTGGTGCTATTTTTGATCGAAGCGGCAGCCAAGACGAGTCCCTGCTGCCTGACCCTGCTGCTTAACATCGATGAAAAGTGTTTGAAAATCTTTCCCGGCCCTATGTGCAACCGGGCTTATTTGATAGGTTTTTGATCGGTTATCTTCGCGCCGCCTCAAGGTTAGCGATTTATCTCAAGCCAGACTAGCTGGCGGTCAAGAATCAGCCGGTTGAATCCCCAAATTGAATCCCCAAGCTGTTCCTCAACCCCACTTTCTCCATGAACGGGGTACGCTTAGGCGTGCTGAGTTTTCAGTTCAGTTTTCGATTCCAGGGTTTTATCCTTTGCTTTCGCCGCGTCCATCGGCTTGATTTGATACTTGACTAAATTGGCCAGTTCTTGCAGTTGAGAGATCGCCTCTGCACCTTCCAACTTCATCAGTTCGCGATCGTCACGCATTTCCGTCCAGGTAATCCCGTAGTCTGACACCAAAAATCGAATTAGGTGATTTTCCCCTAGACTGACCATGAAGGATGCGCTATTGAGCTCTCCCCCACAGGTATAACAAGAGGCCAGATATCCCCGGTTTTCTAGCACGATCGCCAATGCTTGCAAGTTCATCACCAGATCCCGGACAAATTGACGGTGTTGTTCAGCGAGTCTTATAAACACAGTAGTCCTCCATTCACCACACCTTATACACTTTAGCGTGAATTTTATATTTTCTTTAGATTTGCCCCTGCCTCTAAAATTGATCTACCAACCCTGGCGAAAACTCACCAGACTTTGTTTGATTGCCTTGGCTCCACTGTAACCGATTTCTCAGATCCGAAAAGTATCAAAACAATCTACTCAGAAATTGCCATACCCTGAGATCCTCAACAAGTAGTTTAATTTCCGGAAAATTTCAGTAGTAAATCTTTTTCTCAGCTTGGGGTGAAACAGATCACAAAACGTTGGTATGGTGTAGTTTTCAGATGTTTTTCGTCAAATAATTTGATGATTTAAAATTCTTATCATCACCATTTAGAATTTGTGTCGTTCAAGTTTGACTATAGCATAACTCATTTGAAACCTTGATGTTCTGTTACAATACTTAAGGAATCCTGAGCCAATTTATTAAAGATTCTTATAAATTATCTACCGCAATTAACAAAACCCCGGGAACAGCTTGATAAAAATTCTTATAGAGGTTAAAGGCCATGATGCCCAAAACATCGAGCCTTTAAGCTCCTGTGGCGCTCCTGTGGCGATTTGGGGTGGGAAAGTCATTCGCGGCGATTTGGAAAAAAAAATAAAGCTGATTCTGGTTTACTTTCCTAAATTTAACCGCGTAAATGTCAGGAAAAATTAACAATTTTGGTACTACCAATCAGAATTAATTAAGACTAATTGAATTTGACGACAGATATATTGGCGGAGGGATTAAGCAGCGATCGCCTCTCAGTGGCTACAATTCCGAGCAATCTGAGCAAAAATACGCTCAGTCTAATTCAGAAAAAAATATTAAGATTGTTAGATTTTTGACCATATGTAAATGGGTAGGGTAAAAAACCAATGGCTGATTGCCCAAGTGCCTTTTTCCTGAAACTTTTACAGGTACTAATTTTCTGCTAAAGGTTAAAACTTTATGAATAATTTCTGTCAGATAGTCAGCCTTCAGGGGTCAAGATTCAGCGGTCAACCCTCGGACAAGATTATTTAAGTGATGTAGAGACGCATACAAGCGATCGCGTCTCTACGTCTCTCGGCAATTAGTTAATTTCCCACCAACCCAAGGACGGGCCGATAAATCGGACCGCCAACCACCAAACCACCAGCAATGCAATGCCAGCCCAAGCCCCTTTGGTGGTCAACTGCACAAACTGGTCGGCTTGACTTTTCGTTACCGGCATCCAAGGTAGGATGTAATCCTCGTGGCCGTATTTTTCTCCTAATGCCTCTTTACGGCGTTTTGCTTCTCCCATAGTTCTTTACCCTGCTATCAATATTTTATGGAGTTTGTCTATTCAAATATTGTAAGGGAGCAAGGGAGCAGGGGAGCGGGGGAAGCCGCCGTCGTGTAGGGTGTAGGGTGTAGGGTGTAGGGTGTAGGGTGTAGGGTGTAGGGTGTAGGGTGTAGGGTGTAGGGGTTTGAGAGGGTGTAGGGTGTAGGGTGTAGGGAATAGTTGATAGTTGATAGTTGATAGTTGATAGTTGATAGTTGATAATTTTGTTAATTGTCAATTATCAATTGTTAATTGTTAATTTCCCCCCCACACCCCACACCCTACACCCTACACCCCAAAAGCCGATGGCGGCCGATGGCGGCCCCACACCCCTGTCACCAGTAACTAATTTTTTTTGGCATCCCCAAAACAAGTTATATTTTGATAATCGATGCGAGCATAAGGACTCAGGGCGGCCAAAACTTCTTTTCCGTAGGTGCGGTGTAGTGTACGGTTATCGAGTAAGGCGACAACCCCTTGACTTTGGCGAAGTGGCGCGATCGCCTGTTGTAAGGTATTCAAAGCGGTGGGTAAAAGATACAGGCGAAACCAGTCTTGACGACGTTGTTTATAATAAGCTACCCGACCGGCTACCAAGGGATTTTCCAGGGAAGGAATGGGTAAAGTAGCGATCGCCAGCAGTTTTGGCGGCGGGAAAAAACCCTGCTGTTGGCACCAATATTCCCAGCCGGTGACTAAAATTCCTTGCTCATGTCCTGGGGGCTTTTCCACCTGCACCCGCGAGCCAAATTCTGCCGCCAAAATCGATCCCAGCCGCGCTTTCATGGGTACATCGTCTACCACGATCGCCGTAAGTCCCTTTGCGGAGGCACTAATACAAAGTAACTGGCGCAATTGTTCTAATAATGCCCCTTGAAATTGGGGGGTATTCGGCATGGGAATGCGATCGGGCAAGTAAAGCTGAACGATCTCATTCTGGCGATCGACCGAAAATTTGACACAAGTTAAATCCCCCAGGCCAATTTTTTGCCGATAGATGGGTGCTTCTGAGTCCAGATCCAAGGCGCCACCAATCAGCACCACGGGCTGTTGCGGCCAAACATTGGCCAAAGCGGAAGCCACTTCTATTGGCCCAGTGGATAAGGTAAACTGACCGCGATCGCGATCGACTTCTGCCCACAGCAAAGAAGGACAGGGATCGGGGGATGTGGTTTCCTGTCCTAAACCATGCGGGTGAAATTGTTGCCAAAAAAGATGCCAACTATCGGGCAATGAGAGGTTGCGACCATGAGAAACCGCCCCTGGATCTAAGTGGGGGGAAAATTCCAGGGCGTTGAGTAAATCTTGGAGAATTTCTTGCTCTGTTCGATCCAGTAAATAGCACTGATAGGGATTTGGGGGATGCTGAAACAGAGAATGAGTGAGTTTCACTCGAACTTGACGGATGGTTTCCGCGCGATCGGGACGGGCAAGAAGTAGCTGATTCCAATCACTTTCGTTCAGGCTGAAACTAAGCTGCTGACTTGCCAGCAGTTCCAATCGATCCGCACAGTCGAGGATTGTGGGCACCCCACGAGGCAATCGACCGCTGTCATATAAACGGTCGGATAACCAAGATTCTGGGGAAACAATCAGCAGACCGGGGAAATCGTCACTCGGCCAGCGATCGCCCGTGCGAATAGTTTTATGAGTGCCAATCCACTGTTGTAACTGAGGAATTTCCACAAACTGTAAACGCTGTTGCACCGAGTCTGGTGCCACCAATATGGCCGGGGAAGGCCACATTAATATGGGCATGAGATAACTGAGTCGGTGACGTCCGTAGAAGCCCACCGGGGGCACCCCAGTTTGGATCAAGGCACTGCGACCCAGACGCAACGCCCGTGCAACGAGTCGCCCCATCGTCAAATGATGGGGCCAGTACGGTTCCGCCTGCGATCGCAGGAATGCACGGAGTTGTTGGTGGACTTCTACTTCAATCACTTACAAATAACTTTTAATGTTTCACTGGGGGTATTTAACACTCAAGAACCCCGTGGCAATTACCGTCTGCGTCCAGCAAAAGACCGACGAGAACCGAATCCACTTCTCCCTGCGGGCGATCGGCCACTGCCAAAGCTGCCAGAACCGCGCTGGAATCGGCTAGGGCTGGAATTCTCCGAACGTTTCAGATTACTCGCACCAAACCCCGAACCCGTAGGCCGATTATTGCTTACCGTCGGAGTAGAACTCTTCCCAGTGGTCCTGTTATTGGATCGGATCCGACCCGTTGTTCGGAACTGAGAAGTATTTTTCACCGCCGGAGGAGGCGACTGGTAGCGAGTTTCATATTGCTGCACCGCTTGGCTGTAAGTATTGCCATATCCACCATAGCCGCTTAAAACGATTCCGGGTTGATAAACCGGCGGCAAATAATAATGGGGAGTAAACAACATATTTGCCACCATTTGTCCGGCAATTGCCCCGGCAAAGGGAGTCCAAAAACTCGACTCCCGGCGCACAATCACCGTTTGGGGTTGGTTGGTCTGCGGGTTGGTTTGAGTTTCTGCCACCGCGTGGATATACTCAATTTTAAAATCTTCACTCAGGTGCAACACAGGTTGACCAGAGGCAACTGCCAAATAACTGGTTTGACCCTGGGAAATTTCCTCGTCGGTCAAACGAGCCATTTGCAAATCGATGGTGACAAATACGGACTGTGGCGCATTGAGGACAAATAAACTATAAGCACCATCCCCATCGTTATAGCTGGCTTGTTGAACGGGATAGCGCCCATCAGGGAGTTTGGTTGCCGGGGCTGCCGCGATTAAATTTGATAAATTTGACTCTGGAACGATCGCTGCGGTTGATTCTCCAACCGCTAACGTTGTCCAACAGAGCAACATTCCCAGGAAAAGTGCAATGAGTTTGCGAAACATAAATGAGTCAAGCATGGGTAAAAAATCTTTCATGCGATCGCTGGTTTAACTAACCATTGTCCGGCAATCAAGCCTATAAAGGAATCAATTCCGGAAAATATTCTAACAACTGTTCATCGGTGAGTAGATCGCCGAGTTGTGCCGGGGAAAAATGAATTTGAATTGCCCGGAGTTTTTCTTGATAGTGTAAGTTAATTAAAGCGTTGAGAGCCGCGCCCAGGGCTTCGATGTTGCTTAAATCCGTTTCCAGGTCAGGCACTTCCCCTTCATAAGCGACGGTGAGCATGACCACCAGATTATGAGTCACTGGCAAGGATAAAATTTCATCTGGGGAAGTTTCGGCTTGACTTGGATCGATTTCACTCAAATATCTTTGACCAGAGTCGGTAAAAAGTTCAGTCCAATAGTCTCCGGCTTCGCCTTCATCCCAAAATACATCGCCTTCGTTGGCAGCGGATTGCCAATAAGCATCATTTTCTACTAACTTGTGACAAATTTCTACCAATCCTTCACCAATGACTGACAGATCCCCGTCAGAGGCGATCGCCTCTCTCGCGGTGCGATTCAGCAATCCCAGCATGGGGGTGATATCTGACCCTTTCATGTGAACAAATAAGCGACAGACCACAAAGCGAGTGCGGCCAAACATAAGATTAACGCGATCGGTAATTGGGTTCATCTTTATTTCCTCACGGACATTTTCTACCAAAAGACTATTCTATACTTAAAACTCGAAATATCCTCATTTTTTAGGCTTCTAAATAATAAAAACCTTGCACAAACTCAACTAAAGTTTCCAAGGAAAATGAAGTATTTTTCTTGGTTCTCATAGTTCTATCTTTCACGGAATTAAATGCCGAAGATGAAGGGATTAACCTTTGACCAAAACTGGGATCCTGATAAAGATCGATAGTTTTATCGCTCGAATTAGTAATTTTTACATGAGTGGGAGCCTGTAAAAAATTTAGCTTCATGCCTTCAGAGTTTTTCGGCACTTCAATTTTCATTTCTTGAGTCATTTGCATGGTTTGGCTCAAGGCTCTACTCAATTGTTTAATTTGCTTCAAAGCTTCCATACTATGACTTTTGATAGCATAGCCTTGCAGCATCTTCATAAATCTCACAATATTTATTTGGGTTTCCCGCGCATTTTCAAATGGTAAAATTGCCAAATAAGCCGTTGGTAATATTTGCTCATCGCTTTCTACTTTAAAAATAATTTCTGTCCGCCGAAATCCCACATCAATACTGGGAGAATGTGGCCACAAATTACATTGTTGATAAATTTGATAATAAGTAGTAGCGAGAGCCAAATTTGCTTCAGGATCGTTCGGTTCATCCACAATAATCCGCACCGTCGGAGGCGTTTGATTAAAAAACTTTTTCGCTTGTTCTGGGGTGAATCTGTAGATTTTACTGCGATCGCCGTGAGCGCTCAAATCAACCCATTCACAGGTAATCCCTTCAGTTTTGAGATCGTATCGGGCAACCGCAAAAAGTTTCGCGCCCGTTAATGTCGCCCCACTGAGATCCGCACCCACCCAGTCAACTCTAATCAAATTCGCTTGGGTTAAATCAGCGTGAACAAAACTAGCATTGGTTAAAGTCGCATTGGTCAAATCCGCTCCCAGTAAATTCGCCCCACTTAACTTCGCGTCGCTCAGATCGGCCCATCGTAAATTCGCCCCACTGAGGTCAGCCCAGCGGAGATTGGCGCCCCTAAGATTGGCGCCATTGAGATTCACCCGACTGAGATTCGCGTGCCTGAGTTCGGTATCGCTGAGATCGGCTCCACTCAGGTCAGATCGACTCAGATCCGTGGCACTCAAGGTAGCGTGTTCTAAATTGGCGCCCACCAAACTGCATCCGCGCATATCCGCCTCGCTCAAGTTGGCGCCACTCAAATTCGCTTGTTTGAGTTGGGCTTCTCGGAGATCCGCCCCACTGAGGTTGGCTTCCCGCAAGTTGGCTCCGGTCATTTCTGCCCGAATCATTTCCGCCCGAATCAAAGCGGCTTGAATCAGTTCACTTCCTTTGAGGTTTGCCCGGACTAAATTAGCGACATTGAGGATGGCACCATTAAATTTGGCCTGGGTAAAATTGGCACCACTCATTTTGGCGACATTGAGTTTGGCCCCCGTCAGGTTCGCTTCGGTAAGATTGGCGCCACTGAGATTGGCAATACTCAGGGTGGCATCAGAGAAGTTGATCCCAGCTAAATTCGCTCGACTGAGGTTAACTTCTGTGATGTTGATCCCAGAAAAGTCTCTCTCTCCATCGCCATATTTTTTGAGAATTTCCTCTGCTTGCATTGTACCTTTAATATTTTTTTATGAGGTTTTCACTTCCCACTTACCAGAGAGCGGATCGCCTGCTGGTATGAAATCGGTGGTCAAAGATGCTGACCCACAAGGGCTGGATTTGGCTGGAAACAAGATACAAGAAACACGCCAGAAGGCTTTTAATGGTCTTGATCGGGCACTCATGGGCAAGATCGGCGCTCGTGCGGTCTTCTCTCGGTCGTTGCGAAGGCAAAAGACTACAGACTGATGACTTTTAGGCTAAAACCAGTCTAAATCGACTTCAACTGACCGAGGAAAGATTTTCCCCAGAAGACGATATGCCTCCGGCACGCTACGCGAACGCCAACCATTTTCTATGATGACTCAGATTATGACGCGATCGAAAATTGATCTAAATTGTAAAACTCCTCTGCTCGGATATAGATCGTGGGGACTAAATCCGATCGCGGGCGAGGAATCGCATCTGGAGATCGCCCATGTATATTCTCTGGCGGCGATTTTTTCCCAGCAGCTTCGATCTCAGAACTTGGCCGTTGCCGATGTTCTCAGCCGGAATTAAACCCCGATCGCATCCTCAGCGGATAACTCTGAATAAAATTGGCTTAATTTGCATCATTAATTCTGATGCAATGGAACCATTATCGATTCACTGCTGGTCGAAAAGATCCCCCCTCTAAACCTTTGAGAAAGTTGACAATAATATTGACTGGGGGCAATTTTAAATTGGGAACAGCGATCGCTCTCTCGGAGTTTTCAGAAATTAAAGAGCTTAACAAACGTTTGCCAAAGTTAGCATTATGATATATATCCAAGGTACGATTCCCTGAATTTGTTAAAATTGTTTGGGTATTAGCCTGAAAAAAATTTTCCCTTTGGAGATTGCGCGTAAATGTGGGCGAATTATGTATTTCTCTAACAGTTTCTCTGGCTTCATTCAATCTATTTAATATTTCATTAGATTGAATCATTTGCACCACATGAACCAGGTTTTCTTGTGTCACCTTAGCATCAGCAAAAGGCAGGATCGCAGCAAAGGCGATCGCGAATAAACTCTGGTCGCTATCCATCGTAAAAGTCAGTTTGGTTCGGCGTTGGCTGAGTTCAATATTCGGAGGAATCATCATAGCGGAATATCTCTGAGCAATTTGATGATAGGTGAGGGCGACGGCTAAATGAGCATCGGAATCCAGGGGAGCATCAATAATAATTTGCACCGTGGGCAAAGTATTGTGAAAAAAGTTTTCTGCCCCTTGGCCCGTAAATCGGTAAACTTGTGTGCGATCGCCCTTTTCACTCAGATCGACCCACTCACAAGTTAACCCTTCAGTTTTCAGACCAAACCGAGAAACCCCATACAGCTTGGCGCCAGTTAAAGTTGCCCCAGAAAGATCCGCCCCCGTCCAATCCACTTCGCTAAGATTAGCTTGACGTAAATCCGCATAAACTAAACTCGCATCAATTAAATTCGCCTGATGCAAGTTAGCTCCTCTTAAATTCGCCCCACTCAATTTTGCTCCCGTGAGGTCAGCCCCACTTAAATTTGCCTCACTTAAATCTGCCCAACGCAAATTAGCGCCACTCAAGTCGGCGCCAACCAATTTGGACTGAGACAGATCCGCTTGTCTCAACTCTGTATTTCTCAAATTGGCAGCGGTAAGATCCGCTTCACTAAAATTAGTTTCGCGTAAATTCGATAGTTCAAGATTGGCGCCAATCAGAGAAGTCCCACGAAAATCTGCCTCCGTTAAATTGGCGTTAACTAAGTTCGCTTGTCTGAGTTTAGCTTCTCGCAAATTAGCGCCATTTAAATTAGCTTGTGCGAGGTTAGCCCCACTTAATTCCGCTCGCATCAACTCCGCTCTAATTAAAGCCGCTTGCATTAATTGTGCATCACTCAGATCCGCTCTAATTAAATTAGCCACATTGAGATCCGCACTAGACAGATTCGCCCCAGTAAGATGAGCGCTATTCAGTTTAGCGACATTCATTTTTGCATGAGAAAGATTTGCGCCAGAGAGATTTGTGCCACTGAGATTGGCAATACTCAAATTGGCTCCACTTAAATCGATATCGCGTAAATCTAACTGGGAAAGGTTGACCTCAGTCAGGTTACTCCCAGCAAAATTTCTTTCGCCAAGCGAATATTTTTTGATCAGTTCTTCTGCTTCCATCGCCCTACCCTGAAAAATCCCCGACCCGATCGGCTTAAACTTCAGCATCACGATGCTCAATTTTAATCCATCTCGGTGGGAAAAGTTAATATATTTAATCGTCTGGTTGATTCAGATTTATGAGCCTTTTTATCCTCTAGCGAATCACTTTCATGGGGCTAGAGCCAAAATTTTGGGGGTGAATTCCGGGGTTTTACCCAGAATCCCAACAAAACACTAATCTACAAAATATCCCAAATATCTCATATTTTATTTTGACAGAGGGTTGAAGCGTCAACATGGCCAATCAAGACTCCTGGGCAGACAATATGGGGGCAGATAGGGCGAGTTCGGTCATTGAGCAGGATGACTCAGGGGGCTTAGTCTGAGCAGATTCATGCTGGCGGCGGAAATCTACTCATGGGAATGGTAAGGTTATAGGTGAAAAATCCGTCATAAAAACTTGTGAAGCAACATATATCATTCTCTATGATGATTCCGGTTGAATCACGGTTCGTTGAACTACTCACAGGATGTGTTTAGTTAGGTATGATGACCGATTGTCAGTTTTTTGGGTAGCAAATGAATATTGGGATTGTCGGACTAGGACTAATTGGTGGTTCATTAGGGTTGGATTTACGCTCACTAGGGCACCAAGTTTTAGGGGTTTCTCGTCGCCAAACTACTTGCCGAGTGGCCAAAGAACGCGGCATTGTCGATGAATCTGATGTGGATCTCAAACTGATGGCATCCGCAGAGGTGGTGTTTATTTGTACGCCGATCGCTTTAATTGCGCCAACGGTACAACAGCTAGTTCCTTATCTGGCTGCTGATGCCATCATAACGGATGTGGGGTCGGTAAAAATGCCAATCGTGGAAGCAATTTCCCCCTTGTGGCCAAATTTTGTCCCGGGGCATCCGATGGCAGGTACGGCAGAAACAGGGGTGGAAGCGGCATTACGCAATTTGTTTGTCGAGCGACCTTATGTGCTGACCCCGATCGCGACTACCCCCAGGGATGCGGTAGAGACGATCGCTCAACTCGCGCAGTCCCTGGGATCGCAGGTTTATCAATGTTCCCCCCAAGCTCACGATCGCGCCGTATCTTGGATCTCTCACCTGCCGGTGATGGTTAGTGCCAGCTTATTGGATGCTTGCGCCCAAGGGGAAACGGATCCCACCGTGCTGGAGTTGGCCAAACAATTGGCATCTTCTGGGTTTCGGGATACCAGTCGGGTCGGAGGTGGGAACCCCGAACTGGGACTGATGATGGCTCAATACAATCGCCCAGAATTGCTGCGATCGCTGTATGTTTACCGTAAAACTCTCAATGATTTGATTTCCCAGATCGAGGCGGAAAACTGGCCGGGGATCCAAAAAACCCTCGAACTTACCGCACAGGTGCGTCCCGAATTTGTCAAAAATTTAACCTGACCCCAGTCCCCGGAAACCCCAAAAAAGGGGTAAAATAGTTGACACAGCTTGGAGTCTTTCAGTCAAACAAAAGCCTTCAATTGTTCTCAAACCAATGTCGGCAAAGAGTTTTCCTCTGAACAGTTGTTAGACAATGCTAATAAATGGCTTTTCTTGCAAACAACACTGCCAAATGCTCACTTTTAGAGTTAAAATATCCAACTAAATCAGTCTAAGAGGTCGATCCCACACCGAGAATGTAACAAGCAATACATGATTTCAAAATCCTAAATCGATCGAAGCGAATGGGTGAGTGATTAACTCACCGAGTTCAGCGGATTTCAAATTAACGCAAGCATCACTTTCAGTCAATAATAGACCTTGAAAAACTTAACTATCGAGGAGAAACTACCCATGCTACACCGCAAGATATATCAACTTTGTTGTGATGGTCGTGAAGTTTATGTTTTCTTGCGGGATCAGCAACGTTGGATTGAACGTGCCCACATTTTAGATATTGAGGGAGATTTAGTGACCCTGCGCTATGAAACCGATGAGGAAGATGAGATTTGTTCTTGGGAAGAAATCGTTCGGTTAGAAAGTATTGGATCGATTAGTCAAAAGTTAGCATCGGTGCCAACGGGTAATTTCGATCTCCCAGTTTCCGACGATTGTCCCGAAGCTGAACAATTGCCAAAATCATCTCCAGATTCCAATTTCGACTAAATTTCTAGACCGATATAATCTCTTTATTTTCCTCGTTGGTCTAGCAATGTGTTGAGATATTAATTATTAGTCAGTAATTAGTCAGTCAGCGATCGCCTGTCTGACTAATTTTTTATGTTTAATCTTTAATTTGTTGGTTGTTGTTGGTTGTTGGTTGTTGGTTGTTGGTTGTTGGTTGTTGTTTGTTGGTTGTTGGTTGTTGTTGGTTGTTGGTTGTTGTTGGTTGTTGTTGGTTGTTTGTTGTTTGTTGTTTGTTGGTGGTTGTTGGTTGGTTGTTGTTGGTTGTTGGTTGGTTGTTGTTGGTTGTTGGTTGGTTGTTGTTGGTTGTTGGTTGGTTGTTGGTTGTTGGTGGTTGTTGGTTGGTTTTGGCCAAATTTAATCCTAAATAAGTAAATTATAAATAACAAACAATATAGCGGTTTTTATTGTATAAATTATAGAGGTTTTCTGGATTCCCGCGCAGGCGGTAATGACGGTTTTTTTGTACTTCATAACTCCACAAAGTGCTATAAATAATATTATATATTAACAAACAACAAATAACAAACAACAAACAACAAACAACAAACAACAAACAACAAACAACAACAAACAACAAACAACAAACAACAAACAACAAACAACAAACAACAAACAACAAACAACAAACAACAAACAACAACCAACAAACAACAAATAAATTAAGTTTGGATTCCAGCGGCTTCAAAAGCGGGACAATATCCCGTGGGTGTCACCTTAAAACTAAATAACGGTGAGGTTTGGTTCCAACAACGTTGCCCCCGGTAGTGCCAGCAGTTACCGCAACAGTCGATCCCCGGAGGGACTCTAGCGGCAGTCCCCTGGGTGAGTAGTTCTCTTTGGGATAAGCCGCGTAATACCAATTCATCCCCTTGCCAACGGATTTCGACTAATCCAGTGTCCGCAAAGGTTTGCCAGCGCGGATCGGTGGCGATCGCCCCCGGTAGCCCAATTGTCACCCAGTCATCTTCTTCGTTCAACTCCCCTTCATAAGTGGTGGGCGTAATTTCCGGTTGGATAAAAGTTTCCCCGATGGGTAATTCTACTAATTGCATTGGCTGGGGTAAATGCAGTTGGTAACGATTGCGTAATTCATCCAAATTGGTCAAATCGGCCAAATAGTTGGCGGAACTGTGAAAAAATACCACGTGCTGAGGACGAATATTATGTATCAGTTGGGTGGTGCCAGAAACATCGCAATGTTCCGCCAGCAAGTAAGTTTCTACGAATAATTGAGGGTTTTCAGTGGGGACAGAGGGAACGACGCGGAAATCTCCAGGACTTTCGGGGATTAAGACCAGCCAAGGGGTCGAAGCGGTTTGGCAATACTGCTGTAAATCCGCAGTTTCATCGGTGAGGACGATACAAGGAGACTCCCCTAAAGTTGGCCTTTGTTCGGGAAGTAATCGACGAGTTCGTGGTCTTACTCGGTCATCCCAAAATAGCGGTTGATGTTGGGCAAAATTCTGCACGGTACTGGGCAAATCCGCGAGTATGTTTAAATAGGCATCACAACCGAGGGCGACTTGTCCATCTACCCAGATATCTAAGTCTTTCCCGGTGAAGTTGTGGTGCGATCGCAGCAACATGAGGAGTTCTTGACCCAAACCCAGTGCCGGTGAGGGCAAAATTACCGATTGTCCTTGGGCGATCGCTACATTAATCCGTTCTGCCAGTTGATTTTCCAGGTTGCGCCGTTTTCTGATCCGAGAAGTGCCATAAGTGCCTTCGAGAATTAACACATCAGGACGTAATCCCCGTAACTCTTCCAGGGGCAAGCCTTCGACTAATCGCGAATTGGACAGGAGAAAATCTCCGGTGTATAAGACTGTATAAATATGAGATGACTTATCTCGTTCCTGGGGATCGAGATAACTGAAGAGGACTGCGGCAGCCCCAGGTAAATGACCGGAGGGAAATAGTTGAGCCGTCAAACCATCCAGTAATTCTACCGGGGTGCGCCACGGCAGGGCTTGAAAAAAGGGCGCCACTGCTGGCGGATTGCCCAGACAAAAATCCGGCCAATTCAGTGGTAATAGTTGGGTGGTGACTTCACTGGCATAAATCGGTAATTGATTAAATGCCTGATGTAAGGCTAATAAACCTTTAGCATGATCCTGATGGGCATGAGAGCAAAAGACCAAATCTGCCGGTAGTCCATTGTCGGAGTTGTCGGCGATCGCTTCTGACAATGGGGCAATATTCTTTAGACCACAGTCAAGTAGAACTCGGTACGGACCGATTCGCAGGAGTAAACAAACTCCCTCATCTTCATAACCCACGCTATAGGGTAAACATTCGAGGGGTGTGAGGTTGGCTTGATTTTCCACTTTTGATTGTGATTTTCTGCGATGATTTGATTCACATCGGACTGACCCACGGAAGGCCATTGCTAGGATGTTTTTCTACATCTATAGTCTAGGCACAAGTGCTACCTGAAAAAAAGCCGGCGATCTTTAGTCGCTTTTTTAGCTTACCGTTTAACGTTCAAATCCCGATCGCCTTTGCTCCGCGATCGCGATCGCGAATCAGATACAGCGGTTATTGTCCTAATGAAGTACAGAGTTTTTCTGGATTCCCGCCTGCGCGGGAATGACAGGTTTTTTTTACTTCATAACTATGACAATTGCTATAGATCCGATAACGAGGAAGAGATCCCCTGGGATCGAGATGCCGGTTTCCCGTTGATTCCCTGGCAATTCCCAGTCATTTGCCACAAAACCGCGATCGCGAATAACTCAAGCCTTAGAATAGTCAGATGATAGCTTGACTATGAGGAATGGGTAAAAAATGGACAGGTCTAAATTTCACTATTTTTTTGACTGTTGTGTCGGTCAATGGAAAACTGAACGCACTTATCATTATTTGACTTATCAAGAAGTGGAGCGATCGCACACTGAATTTGTGGTTCACCCGCTAACTGCCGCCCAAAAAACCAAGGTATTGGCAGACAACGGGCGACCGGATCATTCTGACTTAGATAGTTTGCCCGGATTTCATCTCGAATTTGAAACCACTTCCGAAAAGGGCGAACAAGTTTCCCAGCAGCTTAATTTGCTGTTTGTCCCCACCAGTTCTCACGGGTCTATTTTAGAGGGAGACTATTTACGCGATCGCGCTTATGAAGAAGCCAAACCGATGATTTCCCATTTTCGCTTCGACTCGGAAACTAAGGAATTACTAATGACCACCAACTACACTCGTGTGGTTTCCGTTGATTCAATTACCCTAATTAACCCGAATTTACGCATTCGGAAAATTCTCAACTATCAGCGTCCCTTCAGTGACCAACCTTTAGACCAAGTGGTATTAGTTGGTTTTGGGGTCGAGCAAAAAGTCCCTTAAATTCCCCTAATCCCACAAAGCAAGATATCTGGGTTACGCTCCCAAGGGTGGGACTGGAGTCGGTTTCCCACAGAGATTCCTGGAAGACATTGAAGGATCTCAAATCAAATCAATGACTCAACCAGCTTAACCCAGATATTAACCCGATTACTGACCTGATTACTGACATGATTACTTATTTGATATTGTGCTTTTCGGCAAAAGTTTTATCGGGTTTTTTTATTCCTCATAAATTCTCAGACTTTTTTAATTTCGAGCCGATTTGAGTCGAGTTTATTTTTTGCCCAAGGTTTACCGTCAATCCCGGTAAATTATTAAGTTTTGTAACGTTTCTTGACGATTAATTAACAGTAAGTTCGGGAATGGCAATCTGCAACCATTTTGGCGGATCCTAAATATTAAGGATAGTTCGGGACAGGGAAAACCCCACGAGCGATCGCCTCTCTCATGGGAATCGTGCAGTTTGTCTAGGCAATAATCCCTCAGTCTGATGATTGCTGAATTGCTGGATGCGGGAAAAACGAATGACTTGATTCATTTCCAGGCGATCGCGCTTATAGGTAGATCCCATCATTTGATCCCCGGCAAAGAGAAAAAGTGAACTCGCCACAAAATATATGATTCAAACGAACCCATTCAATGATACCATGTGAAAATTGAGCGGTGCTTTTCTGGACTTTTACTTCCGGTAGTTTAATCGGTCTTCACAGACTTGTCTCAACCACAATTCGCTCAAGAGACCAGTACATTTTTATCGTGAACCCTAAAACTTTTCAGGATAGTAAGACTCAGCTTAAAATGAACCGCCCCTCTAAAAAACCCCCGATTTTGCGTTTTTAAATTGGCAAGCGATCGAAGAATAATGCTGTATTTTATAGCAAATTATCTTGAAATAAAATCAAAAGGAGATGCTAAACCTGAAATCAATGATGCTGTTTTCATTGTGAATGGCCAGCCTCAAATAGGATGCCTAACAAAAACGCATCGGGGAAATCATTAAATTTAACTAAGTTAGGAGGCAGCCATAGGAGGTTTTCAATGGCAAAAAGAAAGCGCGATATGATTAAAGCAAATCCAGATGGACAAATGAAAATGCAGGTATCAATTAGCCGTATTGGTAGTCAGTCTTTCACTACAATGGCTGAAGCATTGAAGATGAATCGTACTCAGTTTTTTGAGCAGCTATCCAGAGGCAATATTGATATCTCTAGCGATGGTTCTGAGATGACGATCGTCTTAAAAACTAACCTAGTTGATAGCAATGAAAGTGAAAATTCCGCAGTCAACAAGTCCGCACAGAAAAAACAAGTCATTCAGGTGACTTCAGCACGGAAAGATCGCCTTTCAGAAAGACTATCTTCAGAAGATCGGCAGGATGAGATTGCTGTGGCGCAACAGTCTCAGGAGCAAGCCAGTTTTATTGCCGATTTAAAACAGAAAATTGCTGAATTAGAGCAACAGTTACAACAACAAGGGACTCAAAACACTTCTTCTGTTTCCCTTGAGCAATACCAAGCTTTACAGCAAGATTCGGCAGCACAGGGTAATCGCATTCAGGAATTGGAGCAACAAGTTACCAATTTTGAGCAACAAGTAGCCAATTTGCAAGCTGAGGCTAGTTCCAAAGTGGCAGCAGACGAGCATGATGCTTTGCGGCAACAGTCGGAACAGCAAGCTAATCGGATTGGGGAATTAGAACAACAAGTAGCCAATTTACAAGCTGAAGCTAATTCTAAGGTGGCAGCAGATGAGCACCATGCTTTGCGGCACCAGTCGGAACAGCAAGCTAATCGGATTGGGGAATTAGAACAACAAGTAGCCAATTTACAAGCTGAAGCTAGTTCTAAAGTGGCAGCGGATGAGTATGATGCTTTGCGGCAACAGTCGGAACAGCAAGCTAACCGAATTGGGGAATTAGAACAACAAGTAGCCAATTTACAAGCTGAAGCTAATTCTAAGGTGGCAGCAGACGAGCACCATGCTTTGCGGCAACAGTCGGAACAGCAAGCTAACCGAATTGGGGAACTTGAGCAACAAGTAGCCAATTTACAAGCTGAAGCTAGTTCTAAAGTGGCAGCGGATGAGTATGATGCTTTGCGGCACCAGTCGGAACAGCAAGCTAACCGGATTGGGGAACTTGAGCAACAAGTTGCTCATTTGCAAGCTGAGGCTAATTCTAAGGTGGCAGCGGATGAGCATAATGCTTTGCGGCAACAGTCGGAACAGCAAGCTCACCGAATTGGGGAACTTGAGCAACAAGTAGCTCATTTACAAGCTGAAGCTAATTCTAAGGTGGCAGCGGATGAGCACCATGCTTTGCGGCACCAGTCGGAACAGCAAGCTAACCGAATTGGGGAACTTGAGCAACAAGTAGCTCATTTACAAGCTGAAGCTAATTCTAAGGTGGCAGCGGATGAGCACCATGCTTTGCGGCACCAGTCGGAACAGCAAGCTAACCGAATTGGGGAACTTGAGCAACAAGTAGCTCATTTACAAGCTGAAGCTAATTCTAAGGTGGCAGCAGATGAGCACCATGCTTTGCGGCACCAGTCGGAACAGCAAGCTAACCGAATTGGGGAACTTGAGCAACAAGTAGCTCATTTACAAGCTGAAGCTAATTCTAAGGTGGCAGCGGATGAGCACGATGCTTTGCGGCAACAGTCGGAACAGCAAGCTAACCGAATTGGGGAACTTGAGCAACAAGTAGCTCATTTACAAGCTGAAGCTAATTCTAAGGTGGCAGCAGATGAGCATGATGCTTTGCGGCAACAGTCGGAACAGCAAGCTAATCGGATTGGGGAACTTGAGCAACAAGTAGCTCATTTACAAGCTGAAGCTAATTCTAAAGTGGCAGCAGATGAGCACCATGCTTTACGGCAACAGTCGGAACGGCAACATCAGGCGATCGCTACTTTAGAAAAACAACTCCAAGAGTCGCAAATCCGGGCATCAAAAACAGTGTCCTCGGAAATTTATCAAGCGTTGCAACGCCAAGTTGAACAGCAAACTCGTTCGATTTC
This sequence comes from Oscillatoriales cyanobacterium, assembly GCA_011390955.1. Taxonomy (GTDB): domain Bacteria; phylum Cyanobacteriota; class Cyanobacteriia; order Cyanobacteriales; family Laspinemataceae; genus Planktothricoides. The sequence goes on from JAABRM010000023.1 coordinate 19,246, forward strand.
TGTTTTGCAAGCGGAAGTATCTAATTTACGTTCAGTGGCCATCATCGGAGAAAATATGCTGAATAAGTGGCAGTTGCGCTATTTTTCTAAATAACTGTTAAATGCCAGTAATTTGTCTAGATATTTTGTCTAGATATATAGAGTCGTTATCGATCGCGACTCTATTTTTTTCCGCAAATTTTGGGGGGAAAATTTGGCAATACCCAAAATGGTATAACGAATACCATTTACAAAAATTCATCCAACAGTCTCTAAGATTCTTAGGGTGTAGGGTGTAGGGGAAACAATTAACAATTAACAATTAACAATTGATAATTGTTAATTAAAGATAATTATCAATTATCAATTATCAATTATTCTCTCTTCCCCTACACCCTACACCCTCTAGATAATGTTGGGTTTCGTTCCTCAACCCAACCTACAAAATACTAATTATTGATAAAATTTACAAAGATGGACGGCAATTTCTGGAGGCATGGATGTAAATCTAATTAAGAAAAAAGGCTCATAAACTGAACATTTCTTTAAAACTTTGGCGTAAATATCCCCTGGTTGTTCGTCTGAAGTTAAGCCTAGGTCTAAGTTAATTTTAATATTGCTTAAGGGTTCGATTAATCTTTCCGTTTTTATTTCTGCGAGTTCCTCGGATAATTTGACTAAAGTTGCTCGATATTGGGTGGAATTGATATGTTTGCCATCGATCGAGCTATAAGTTAAAGCAATTTCGGGTCTAACCGGAAATAGTTCGGCTTCCATTTTGGGCATGAACTGCATATATTGACCGCCAATACCGCCGACTTCATAAATAATAATTTCTTCATTGAATCCTTTGGGATTGACGATTTTTTTGTCGTCGAGTCTTAAAGGACTTTTGATGCTGTTCATGGTAGCTTCTGAGATTAATATTTGTCCGCCTATTGTATAGGATTCAATCCGAGAAACGAGATTTACTTCACTGCCGATCGCGGTATATTCGGCGTGTTTCTGGGAGCCAATATTGCCGACGATTACTTCTCCGGTATGAATGCCAATACCCATTTCAATCACAGGTAAATTTAACTGGCGTAGTTGTTGATTAATTTCTTTCATGGCAATTTGCATGGCGATCGCGCAAGCAACCGCTCGTTCTGAATCGTCTTCGCAGCTAGTTGGGGCGCCAAAAATGACTAAAATTGCATCGCCCATAAATTTATCAATGGTGCCATTATATTCTTCAATAATTTGGCACATTCTATCTAAGTAAATATTTAGTAATGTGACCACTTTTTCCGGGGGCAAAGGTTTGGCTAAAGCGGTAAATCCCCGCAAGTCAGATAAGAGCAAGGTGACGTTGCGGTTTTCGCCCCCTAATTTGAAACCTTGGGGACTTTCTAGTAAGTTGGCAATTACCCCATCATTTAAATAACGTCCAAAGGTTTTTCTAATTTCTCCAGCGGTTCGGGCAATATATCCTTGAATGGCGATCGCCGATCCTAGTAAACCCAATAAGGGCGGAACTACGGGAATCCACCAGCCTTCTAAAAACACAAAATAGGCGATCCAGAACAAAGTACAACTGCTCAGAAATAAACTGCCTGAAGTCAGCCAAGATATGTGAGTGGTGCCGCTAGAATATCGCCATTTCCAAGTAATAGTTGAGCCCAAGGCTGACCAAGCAAAAATCCACACCCATTCTAGGGGTTCTGACCAAGTTTTAACTAAGGGACGATCGCCCAGTACCTTGTCCAAAATTTGGCTGGCAACATTGGCATGAATTTCTACTCCGGCAGTGGGTTCAGGAGTGGTAATCAGCCCACTACTATAAGGAGTAAAAAAGAAATCATTCAGGCTTTCGGCAGTGGAACCAATTAACACAATGCGATCGCGCATTAGGCGAGCGGGCACTTTATTTTCTAGCACATCGGTCATCGACACGAGTTGATACGGGCAGTGATTTTTGTCTTGTAAACAAGAAGGCCCGCGAAAATTTAATAAGATTTGATAACCGGATGCCTCTGCTCTAATATAGCTGCCATCATTTTGTTCAAAAGGAGGAAAAACTACCTCACCAAATTTGATCGAGTTGTCATCGGTTAACCCAACCGGAATTCCCACCGCTTCCAAATATAACCAAGCTAAAGTAAATCCTAGACTATAAACCGCATTGCCTTCGCGATCGCTCAGATAAAAAAAGCCGCGCCGGATTTTTCCATCGGCATCTTTCACAAAATCATTGGCACTCACTTGGTCTAATTCCGCTAATGCTGCCGGTGGATTCACCCCAAAAGCGTTTTCGTCTCCGACAACTTTCTTAATCCCAATTAAATTCGGTGTAGATTTGTAAATTTCCACTAATTCTTGATGACCTGGTTCTACGGGTAAATCCCGATAAATATCTAAACCAATGGCACGAGGTTCTTGGGCTTTAATTTTCTCTAATAATTTAGCCAGCACGCGATCGGGGACGGGCCATTGTCCCACACCCCGCAAATCTGACTCATCAATTGTCACCAAGACAATGCGATCGTCTGGACTTTCCGGTGGACGCAGGCGAAAATATCGATCCAATAATGCCCATTCGAGCATTTGCAGTCCCCCTGTCCAACGCAAGCCCAATAATAAAATTGTCAGACACGGGGCTGCGATCCAAACCCCACGCCATTCCCAAATTCGCTGTTTTAGCTTGGCCCACATAGATTTGCGATTCGCGTTCGCGATCCCCGAAGAGAATCGGCTGTTAGTTATTTCATCTTAACTATCTACTGTTAGTTTTCTTGTATAAGCCATCGGTGTAGGGAAGCCCCTACTACAACCAGTTCCCCACCAAGACAAATGGAGCCCAATAAAAAGGATGTTGATATTGGCGATTTTTTAGTAAGGTCAGTTGAGTTTGACGCAGTGCTTCAGCTTTGCTAATCCCTGGTTCAGTGCTGAGTATGCGGTAGAACTCTACCATAAACAGGGCGGTGGCTTCGTCTTTGACCGCCCAAAGCGCGGCGATCGTGCTGCGAGCTCCCGATCGCACCGCCATTCCTGCGAGTCCCAAGGCAGCGCGATCGTCTCCAGCGGCGGTTTCGCAGGCACTAAAGACTAATAATTCAATGGGGGTGCGCTGTTTGGATTGGCTATTTTTGCCCGGAGTTTGGGTGGATGCCAGAAATTCATTTAACTCTTTGACGTTAATTTCCCCATCCCAAGTGAGAATAAAGGTGTCTTCGGCTTTGGAACTAAACTGCCCGTGGGTGGCGAAGTGAACCACCGGAAAATTTCCTCGATCCAGTTTTGCTTGAATCTTGGTGCGGGTAAAGTCTTCATTTAGTAGCATTTGAGTGGGCAGTTGGGATTGAATTTGATTGAGTTCAAACTCTACCGCAGGCAGGGGGGAAAATCCTTGCCGAGATTCGCTTAAACCAGCGGTTAAGGCTTGCAGCTTGATTTCTCCCAAGGATTTCGGTTCGAGGAGTTGCAATCCAGGAGTGAGCGCGATCGCATATTTCTCCATTAAATATTGCTGGCCATTGTATAAGGTGGACATGGGCACATTCCGAAATGCCCCATCCGGCACAAATACTAAGGTTTTCACCCCACTGGCAGCGAGTTCGGTTTCGATGGGGCGAATCAGCCAATCATAAACTTGTTCCGAGAGTTCCAAGCGTTTTTTTCGAGAAACCACCGGACTTAATGAGATTCTAAATTCTGCCAGGATGGATTCTATTTCTGTTTGAGAAACCGCACTACTGTAGTGAATTAAGGGTTTTTCCGGTAAAGAAAGAATCACCTCTAAGCGATCGCTCAAAATAATTGGATAAATTACGGCTGCGCTGCGATCTATTTGATCGATTTGTACGGGTTTGGTATCTAAACAGGCATCCTGAAAAAAGTTATCCAGTTCCGCTAATTGCAGTAATTCCATTACATCTAAGGCGGTTTTCAGATCGATTTGATTCGGTTCAGCGGTGAGTAATTCACTGACTAACTCTCGATAGACGGGTTCCACACTTTCTCGGAAAGAAAATTGCACGTCAGAGTTGATGGCGACGATATCATTCCGCAACAACTGAAGGGTATTCACCGCTTGGGTATAAATAGCGATCGCGCCCGATCTTTTGCCGCTATTTTTTAACAATCTGCCTAATTGCCATTGCCATTGATAGGCAATATCCGCAGCATTAATTGATTGAGCAATGAGTAATGCTTGTTCTGTCACCTGAGTGGCGGCAGAAAATTGTTCAGTTTGGGTATAAAGATAGCCTAATTTTCCCAGGGCATAAGATTCTGCCCGTTGGTCATTGATACTTTTTGCTTCTTGAATGGCTTTGGCTAACTGTTCCGCCGCTTGATTTAGATAATTATGATTGATATAATTAGCTTGATTTTTGGCGGTATTTGCCGAGTTTAATTGAATTAAACTCTCGGCAAACTGAATCCGAGCATAAGCCGCACCATGACTAGGTTGAATGGGAGCAAGTTCTGACGCAATTTCCGGCACCAAAGAACCCGCATTCGCCCATTTTCGCTCAAAAATCAATAAACTTAGTTGATTTATTTTTGCTTTTAGTCTATTAATTTGACTAGGGCAAGATTGATTTTCCGCTGGACATTGGGCTATGGCGGCAGCTTCTTGATAATAAGCATAAGCGGCGTCAGAGTCTGCTTGATTGCGGGCGGTATTTCCTAATGCAATTAAATTGTCGCTAATTTCTTCAGGTTTGCCGAATTTGCGCGTAATTTCTAGGCTTTCTAGTAACATTTGACGAGACTGGTCAATGTCACCAATTTGTTGTAAGGTTTTACCCAGCGATCGCAAAGTAGCGGCTTTGATTAACGAGTCCGGTTCGCTTGACAAGGCTTGCATCACTGCGGTTAAAGTTCGCCGCGATCGCAGATACAAACCTAATCCTTGCATGGCTTGGGCTTGATTAATTTGACTGCCGATAACTCCCAAGCGATCGCCCGCTTTGGCATAAGCCATTTCTGCCGCTTGCCAAGTAGCTAAAGCCGCTTCCATATTACCAGCGGTTAACTCTTGTAATCCTTGCTGGTTTAAGGTTTGAGCGCGAATTAAATCCGAATTATCCGCCAAAAAAACCTGGTGATGATTGCGGTTTGGCATTAAAGCAATAGGATTTGGAGATGTTGGTGTTAGCAGAAACGATGGTGTTTTAGCTAATACCTGAGTTGTCATAAAACAACTTAAAAATAAGCAGATGAAAGTTAATATTTTTTGCTTATTCATGTTTTTTTAATAGATGAGTTTAACGCTTGTTTGGCAAAAATATGAATATGTTTGTTAGCAAATAAATCTGATATAGCAGCGGAGTTATGAAGTACAAAAAACCTGTCATTCCCGCGCGGGAATCCAGAAAACCTCTGTAATCCAGTAAAAACCGCTATAACTAATTGCTAGTAATTTTCTAATTTTGTCTAAATTAGCGTTTTTAATTGGCGCTATTAATTAGCGCTTGGCGGACAATTCTCAGAGGATTCTCGGTTTTCTGTTTGATTTTCCGGGGTGGTTGGCTGGGGTGAGTCATCCGCTTTGGCCACGGGATCCTCAATGGTGCCATTATCAATTTGTTCCTGCCAATCTGAGAGCATTTCAAACATTTTATTGGTGACATTAAATACAGGTTCTTGGGACATGATTTTCTTCCTTAAATCCATAATGTTTAATAAGTAGGTGAACATAATTAATTGCACTTTTCGTTCCCCGCCGATAGGCTTTGGATTCCCGTCGGAGTTTACCCCCGCGAATGCGTGGGGCGGGAATGACAGTTTTTCTTTTCATGGGGTCTGTGATGCATTTATTTCTGCCCGGAAACTTAATAGATCGACTAAAAATCGATCTACTGGGATGATGACAAAATTATAACCGGGCGATCGCCTCTTCAAGTAACTGACAGCCCTGGGCAACATTAGCCATGCGAGATAATCGATCTCGTAATTCATTCGCCCCCACAAACCCTTTGGCATACCAGGTCATGTGTTTTCGGGCTTGCTGCACCCCGCGATCGCCCTTATACTCCCACAATAAAAGTAAATGTTCTTTCGCACATTCTAACCTTTCTATGGCCGTAGCTGGTGGCTTTTGTTTTCCTGTTTTCAAAAAATAATCAATTTCTCCCACTAAAAACGGATAGCCCAAGGTTCCTCGCGAACACATCACCCCATCGGCCCCAGTTTCCTGCAAACACCGAATCGCTGATTCCACAGAAAAAATATCCCCATTGGCAATCACGGGAATCGAGAGAATTTCTTTAACTTTAGCAATCCAATCCCATCGTGCATCACCCGTATAACCCTGCGATCGGGTGCGACCATGAATAGTAATCATCTGCGCCCCCGCATCTTGCATTCTTTGGGCAAATTCTAATATATTAATTTCATTATCATCCCAACCAATCCGGGTTTTTACCGTCACGGGGACATCAACCGCTTTGATTGTTTCTCGGACAATCGCCTCAGCGGTTTCTGGTTCCCGTAATAACTTTGAACCGCCCCCTTTTTTGGTAATTTTATTCACCGGACAGCCCATATTAATATCAATGGTATCTGCCCCTTGTTCTACAGCAATTTCCGCCGCTTTTGCCAGGAAATCAGGGCGACAATCAAACAGTTGAATACTAATGGGAGTTTCCTGGGGGTCAACTTCCATTATTTTCGGTAATTCTCGGAGATGTTGTAATTGACTCGCTTGCACCATTTCTGTGTACATCATCGAATCTGGGGCATAGCGGCGAACTAAACGTCGAAATACCAAATCTGTCACCCCAGATAAAGGGGACTGCAATACCCGACTTTGAAGTGTAAAAGCGCCAATTTTTAGAGGCGTCGATAATTTATGTTTGAGTTGAGAATCTAGGGTAGGGTTTAGATGCGCGATCGGCAATTCTGTCAGCATTGTGAATTCGTTAAGTTACCAGATATCATGCCTCATTATATCATCCTAGATTCATTATCCGCGAATCAATTTCATTCATTTTCAGCCTAAGCAGGCGATCCATAGGCGATCGATTTATTGCTTCAGGTTATTGTTCCAGGATAGCTGTGACATTTGGCACCATTTCCTTCAGCAATCCCAAAACTTCTCCCCAAGGGTAATCGTCCCCATAAACACTCAAGCGAGTCAAGGTATTATGGAAGATAATTGAATCAGAAATATTGGCCAAATACCGGGCGGCAAAATACTCGTGAAACGTCAAGTGAGAAAAGGAGTAAATTCCTTTAGCCCGTTCGACTAATAATCCATGCTGCATTTCTATTGTTTTCAGAACCACCTCACTTTCTTCTCGGAGTGATTCCGGGTCGGTTTCACCGGATTTCATCGTTGATAAATGCTCGTAAATATAGGAAACTAACTCCCGTTGCTCGAAAAAATACTTGCCTGATTCAAAAGTATCAAAGGCGATTTGGCTCAATAACTTAATTTTCTGGTTGCGTGACCAATTGATTTCTGGTTCATCTCGTTGAATTAAAGCGGATTCATAATTATCAAACAAAAAAATATCTAATGCGGCTTCATAAATTTTATGCTTGATGTTCTCAGAAAAATTATTTTGACTACTAAATACGATCGCCAATAACTTTAGGAGAATAGGAGTCATCCCTAGTCCCCGCAAGGATTTATTTTCTGGTAAAGCCAGCTTTTCCAGAAACTGCCGGGATTTTTCTAAGCCAACTGCGGCATGATTGTCCGCCTCCAGCAAAAACCATTTCTGGGCAAAAAGTTGAATATCTGCTTCATTAAAATCCGCTAATTCTTTAGTTTCAAATCCAGGGATATGATAATGTAATGTCCCTAGGCGACAGGTAATAATAAACTGATTTCGATCGTAAGTTTCCGCAAAACTGGTGACGGATTGGATTACTTGCGATCGCGTTTCTTTGTTGACCTGATCTAACCCATCCAGTAAAATTAAAATTTGGCCTTGTTTGAGCAAAATTTCTAGGTGGTCGGGATTAATGCCCAACGACCCATATTTATAGCGGAGATAGGCGATAAAACTTAACTGGTCTTTTTTTAACTCTTCGATCTGCTTGACTCTTTGAATCCAGCGGCGGATGGAGATGAATAAAGGAATCCGTGACGATGGCAATTGTTGACGAATGGCACAGAGAGAGAGATATTTTAATAAAGTGGTTTTGCCACTGCCCGGTTTGCCTAAAATTAAAAGTTTCTGACAACTTTCTACCGCTGACATGGCCGGAATTGTCTGGTAGTTCGTCTGCGGGTTCAAAGAATTACTCAAAGAATAATCTAAACGGTCTAAGGGATTTACCTGAGCGGATTTACTGGCAAAAATACTTTCGTTTAATTCCGTAATATCCAGCCAAGTTTGACCTCTGACTATGGGATAAATTTTTTGTTCAATATAGATATCTTCTAAGGGAACCGGATGACCAGTTTCTAATAAGTTAATGGTGCTATTGAGCTTTAAAATAGACTCCGTTAAAGCTTCTCTCACTGCTGTCACCAGGGAAGGAATATCCCCTATATTCAAGGCAGCTTGAGGATTTGACTCGGTTATTTCGGCTAAATTTTCCCCAGTTAAACCGGCAATTTCCGCCCAATCTAAATCCAAACTTTTACAGATATCGATAAAAATATATCGTTCAACGGGACGACCAGAGAAAAACTTCCAGACTGACTGACGAGTCTGTAGTCCGACTTCAGCGGCTAGATATTCTTGGGTCCATCCTCTGCGTTCAAAGGCTTTTTTGGCTTGTTCTACACCAGATGGAGAGGCTTTGAGCGATCGCTTAGTCATTTTTGTTCCCGGCTTTGTAGTATTTATACCTAACTCCTACTGTAGACGCAGGAAGATTAAACAACGGTGATCTAGAAGTTGCAAGTTAGCGATCGCTGTCTGGTTTTTTGTTGAGTGCGATCGCCTTTGCGCGGTGATATGCATAAGAAATAACTGCGATCGCATACCACAATCCTCTGTGACGGCGATCGCCGGGGATTCTGGTGTGCGATCGCATATTCGCCATGAGTCCCAACATTTCTTAAAAAAATATTATATTACCTAATAGTAATGTCACCTAACATTAACGTAAATAATTTGCTAAGTTTTAGCATTAGGAGGCCAAAAGGGGCAGCCCGTAAGCAACTCATTCCCCTTCGCCCGAAGTTATACATAAGTTGAACATAAAATAAACATAAAACAACCGCGATCGACCAAGATAACCTGTTATAGTGATAAATGAAAGAAACCTTAGTGTTGGTTAAGTTATATCCAACGTATTTTACTTAACCAAGTTGTCTCACAGCAGGTAAAAAAATTTATGGTTATGAATCGGGAACGTCCCACCCAAGTATATCCTCAAGATTTGGGTGAAATTTGTCAACAATGGCAAGGTTTTACCGGCGGACAATGGACGCAAGAAGTTAATATTCGAGATTTTATCCAACAAAACTATACTCCTTATTTAGGAGATGAATCATTTCTCAAACCTGCCACAGAACGCACCAAATCTCTTTGGCAAGAAGTCTTAGAATTAATGAAGGTAGAACGAGAAAAAGGATTGCTGGATGTGGATACCAAAGTCCCATCAAGTATTACCGCTCATGCCCCCGGATATATTAACCAAAACCAGGAAATTATTGTCGGTTTACAAACCGAAAAACCTCTCAAACGTGCGATCATGCCCCTGGGGGGAATTCGGGTGGTCAAAGCCTCCCTCGCAGCTTATAATTATCAACTCGATCCAGAAACCCAGGAAATCTTCACCAAATACCGCAAAACTCATAATGATGGGGTGTTTGATGCTTATACCAGTGAAATGCGTTTAGCCCGTCATGCGGGGATTATTACCGGGTTGCCGGATGCATATGGTCGGGGTCGGATTATTGGGGATTATCGTCGGGTCGCTTTATATGGCATCGATCGCTTAACTCTGAATAAAAAACACCAACTTTCTGCCCTAGAAGTGGATGTCATTGATGAGTCAGTGATTCGACTGCGGGAAGAAGTCAACGAACAAATCAAAGCCCTGGTCGAACTAAAAGAAATGGCCGCCGCTTATGGGCTTGATATTAGTGTTCCAGCGGCTAATGCCAAAGAAGCAGTGCAATGGACTTATTTTGGCTATCTCGGTGCCGTCAAAGAACAAAATGGTGCCGCCATGTCTTTGGGCCGAGTGTCTAATTTCCTCGATATTTATTTTGAACGGGATTTGCAATATGGGATTTTAACCGAAGCGGAAGCCCAAGAAATTATTGATGACTTCGTGATTAAATTGCGGATGGTGCGTTTCCTGCGATCGCCTGAATATAATCAGCTATTTTCTGGAGATCCGGTTTGGATCACGGAAGTAATCGGCGGTATGGGAGAAGATGGCCGTCCTTTAGTCACCAAATCTAGTTATCGCTTCTTGCATACCTTAGATAATTTAGGCCCTGCCCCCGAACCGAATTTAACGGTTTTATGGTCAGAATTTTTGCCAAAGAAATTCAAAAATTTCTGTGCCAAAATGTCCGTAACCACCAGTTCCATTCAGTATGAAAATGATGATTTAATGCGTCCTGAATTTGGCGATGATTACGGAATTGCTTGCTGTGTTTCGGCGATGGAAATTGGCAAAAAAATGCAGTTCTTTGGGGCGCGGGTGAATTTAGCCAAAGCCCTGCTGTATGCAATTAATGGTGGTAAAGATGAAAAATCCGGCCAGCAAGTCGGGGTTAAAGCAGATCCCATTACTGCGGATTATCTAGATTATGATGAGGTATTGGCCAAATTTGACGTGATGATGGCATGGTTAGCCAAAACCTACATTAACACCCTGAATGTAATCCATTATATGCACGATAAATATTGTTATGAACGCTTGGAAATGGCGTTACATGACTTAAATGTTCAGCGGACAATGGCTTGTGGAATTGCCGGTTTATCGGTGGTGGCTGATGCTTTATCGGCGATTAAATATGCCAAGGTGAAAGTGATTCGCAATGACAGCGGTTTGGCCGTAGATTATCAAATTGAAGGGGATTATCCTAAGTTTGGCAATAATGACGATCGCGCCGATGAAATTGCGGTGAATTTAGTCCGGCAAGTGATGAATAACCTCCGCAAACATAAGACTTATCGTGATGCAATTCCCACTCAATCAGTTCTGACCATTACTTCTAATGTAGTATATGGGAAAGCCACGGGAAATACCCCCGACGGACGCAAAGCGGGCGAACCTTTTGCCCCAGGTGCTAATCCCATGCATGGACGAGATACTAAAGGCGCGATCGCCTCGATGAGTTCCGTCGCCAAACTGCCTTATGATGATGCTCGGGATGGGATTTCTTACACCTTTACGGTTGTCCCAGAAGCCCTCGGTAAAACTGAAGAATCTCGCATCAATAATTTAGTCGGATTATTAGATGGTTATTTCCACGAAACCGGACATCAAATTAATGTGAATGTCCTCAATCGTGAAACCCTCCAAGATGCGATGGAACACCCGGAAAAATATCCCCAGTTAACAATTCGAGTTTCCGGTTATGCGGTGAACTTTATTAAGTTAACCCGCGAACAACAAATGGATGTGATTACGCGGACTTTCCACGATCGCTTCTAGTAAACTGCGCCAAGTCCTGTAGGGTGTGTTAGGCGGTCAAAAACCCATGATAAACTAACTAGAATCATCGGTTTCTGACCGCCGTAACGCACCGAATCAATCGCCATAAAAGCCAAGTCTCGTAGGGTGTGTTAGGCGGTCAAAAACCCATGATAAACTAACTAGAATCATCGGTTTCTGACCGCCGTAACGCACCGAATCAATAGGGATAAAAGCCAAGTCTCGTAGGGTGTGTTAGGCGGTCACAACCCCATGATAAATCAACTAGAATCATCGATTTATGACCGCCGTAACGCACCGAATCAATAGGGATAAAAGTTCTATATTGTTTATGCGGGGACACGGCATTGCCGTGTCCCTACGAGTGAAAAATATTAAAACATATTAAAAAAATTATGCCAATTACAGGTAAAATTCACTCCCTAGAAAGTTGTGGCACCGTTGATGGCCCCGGCATCCGATTTATTATTTTTACCCAAGGCTGTCCCCTGCGGTGTTTATATTGTCATAACCCCGATTGTCGTAACCTCCAAGATGGTCAAGAAATGTCCGTTGACGATTTGATTGCGGAGGTGCAAAAATATCGGACTTATATGGAGTTTTCCGGTGGCGGACTGACGATTTCTGGGGGCGAACCTTTGATGCAACCAGAATTTATCACCGAAATTTTTCAACGCGCTAAAGCATTAGGCATCCATACCGCCCTGGATACCTCTGGGTTTGTGGATTTAGAAGTGGCGAAACCTGTATTAGAGTATGTGGATTTAGTCTTATTGGATATTAAATCTTTCGACCCCGCTACTTATTTTAAAATTACCCATGTTGACATTCAGCCAACTTTGAGGTTAGCTCAATATTTGCAGCAAATTCATAAGCCTACTTGGATTCGCTTTGTCTTGGTGCCAAATCTATCCGATCGCGAGGATAATATTCAGGGATTAGCAGAGTTTGTTTCCCACTTAGATAATGTGGAAAAAGTGGAAGTTTTACCGTTTCATAAAATGGGCGAGTATAAGTGGGAATCGCTGGGCTATGATTACCGTTTGCAGGACACGCAACCCCCCAGTCCGGCAGAAGTGAAAAATGCGATCGCGATTTTCCAGAAATATCATCTCACCGTTCAATAGCAGAGGAGCTTCCGGTGCAGAGGAGCGGAGGGGAGAGTGAATAATTGATAATTGATAATTGATAATTGATAATTGATAATTGATAATCGATCTGTTTAATTGTCAATTGATAATTGATAATTGATAATTGATAATTGATAATTGATCTGTTTAATTGTCAATTGTCAATTGTCAATTGTTAATTGTCTTCCCCTGCTCCCCTGCACCGGAAGCCCCTATTTTGGCCGTTTTCTAGAAGTTGGACAAATATTCCCTAAAGTTATACATAAGTTGAACAGACCATAGACGCGATCGCAAACAAGCACTGTTGATACTAATAAATATAAGGAAGGCAACCAAAGCCAAACCAATCAAAAAACCCTTACTAGATTAGGAACAAAAACAATGTTTGCTACTGAAACTATTTCCCCAGTCTCTACATTTTCCGTTTATACTTCTCGCAAATCTGATAATTTAAACGCTACACCAAGTAATCCCGAACAAAATTCTCCCGTCGCTCCATTAGTGGCTAAATTAATCGATCGCAACTGCCAAGGCGGAGAAGCGGCGACTATTATCAACGATCTATCGGCGGAAAAACTGCTAGAAGTTATGGATTACTGGTGGAAAAATAATGGTTTTTAATTCGGTCAATTAACCTCATTAAACAATACCTAATATTGACCTATTATTCACCTATTAAGCATTAATAATTTTTCAGGGTTTTGCTTAATAAATTTTACCACGATAAATCTACCACAATAAAATATCATAAATTCCCGGTCGAAAAAACCGGGAATTTTAGCTTAGTGATTTTTTGGTAATTTTACTGAATGTTATACCCAAATAAATTGGGATTGACTTCGGTTAACTTCAAGTCATCTAATCCATATTCAGCCCAACGGCGATCGACCATTGCCGCAATATCTGGGTCTGACTCCAAAGGTTTACCCCATTCATGGTCATTTTCCGGGGGAATTTTCGTAGTAGCATCAATGCCCATGCGTCCCCCTAAGCCGATTTTTTCGCTGGCAAAATCTAAGGTATCAAAGGGGGTATTTTCCAGAATAAATACATCCCGTGATGGGTCAACTTTAGAACTAATTGCCCAAACCACTTGCCGGGGGTCGCGAATATTAATATCTTTGTCTACGACTATGACAAATTTGGTATAAGTAAACTGGGGCAAGGCACTCCAAAAAGCCAGGGCAGCCCGTCGCGCTTGTCCCGGATAAGCTTTATCAATGGAAATAATTGCGGCTTTATAACTTAGGGCTTCCATTGGCAGGAAAAAGTCCACAATTTCCGAGACTTGTTGCCGCAAAATTGGGGTATAAATCCGATTGAGAGCGATCGCTAACATCGCCTCTTCTTTCGGGGGACGACCACTAAATGTGGTTAAATAAATTGGGTCTTTTCGATGGGTCATGCAGTGGAAGCGAATCAACGGCGAATCTTCCACTCCGCCGTAATATCCCATGTGATCGCCAAATGGACCATCGGGCAATTCTTCCCCAGGGGTAATAGTTCCTTCTAATACAAATTCACTATCAGCGGGCACTTCTAAATCCACGGTTTTGCACTTGGCAAGTTGCACCCCGCTGCCCCCATAAAGTCCGGCAAATAACCATTCTGATAAGTCCACGGGGATGGGGGTCGCAGCAGCCATAATAATCAGTGGGTCAATACCGAGGGCGATCGCTACTTCTAACTTCTGCCCTTTTGCCGCTGCCTTGCGTAAATGGCGGGCGCCTCCCCGCACCGACAACCAATGCACCGTCATAGTATTCCGGGATTGCAACTGCAACCGATAAACCCCCACATTCGGCGTTCCCGTCTCGCAATCTTTGGTAATGACCAGACCCAGAGTAATAATTTTCCCCGCATCCTCACCATAAGGGCGAATCATCGGGATTTTGCCCAAATCCAAATCATCTCCCTGAATCGTCACCTGCTGACAAGCGGGGAAAAAGTCCCGTCCTGGCTTGGCTTTGAGCACATCAAACAGCACCTTACCAAACTCTACCGCTTGGGCGACCTTTTTCGGTGGCTTTGGCTGTTGCAACATCGCCAGCTTTTTGCCCAATTCTTCTAACTCAATGGGCTTTTCCATATTCATCGCCCAGCAAACCCGTTCTTCCGTCCCCATCAAATTAATCGCCACGGGATGATCGGAACCTTTGACATTTTCAAATAGAAGTGCCGGCCCTCCCGCTTGCAGCATCCGATTAGAAATTTCGGCAATTTCCAGATCCGGGTCAACCAAAGCACTAATCCGGCGTAATTGCCCCCGTTCTTCTAGGAGTTTCAGGAATCCGCGTAAGTCTCTTGCCATTTTGTTTGAGAATTATTAAGCATTATTAAGCGTCCTTTCTATTATCCGCCGCGATGCCCGGATTTCTACCCTGACCGGAAGGCAAGAGACAACGGGGGAGCCGCCATCGTGCAGGGGAGCGGGGGAAAACAATTAACAATTGATAATTGACAATTGACAATTAAATATAATTATCAATTGTCAATTGTCAATTATCGATTATCGATTATCGATTATCGATTATTTTTTACCAAACAACCAACAACCAACCAACAACAAATAACAAACAACCAACAACCAACAACCAACAACCAACAACCAAAAATTAAATAATTTTTTCTAAGAAAACTTGGCGCTGGTCAATTTCAATTACTTTGAGTTTGTCGGCAAATAGCTTCATAAAAGCATCGATCGCCAGTCCGGTATTCCATTCGGGATGGTCTTCAAAGACAAAATTATAATCATCAAAAATAATCAGTCCACCGGGTTTAACTAATCGCCAGCTAATCACCGCATCTTCTAAGACATCGCTGGCTTTATGGGAACCATCAATGTAGACAATATCGAAGGAATTTAAGGGAAGCGATCGCATCACTTCCTGAGAATAGCCCACAATTTTATTCACCTTATATCCTGCCCCATTGCGGGCAATATTAATATCAAAATTTTTCTCAATTAACCGATGTTTTTCGGGATTTTTAATCTGGAAATCTAACACCCCTTCAAAAATATCAATACAAGTAATTCTGGCGTCAGGATCCGTCAGCACTTCATCCAGTAACCAACAAGTGGCCATCCCTTCAAAACAGCCAATTTCCAATATCTTTAATCCGGGGAAACCGGCATATTTCTTTAAATGCTTTGTCCACAGAGGAATCAAACAAGTAAAGCATTCCGCCGAAATAGAATAGCCTTTGGCGGCAAATTTTTGCAAATAAGGAATGGTTTGCAGTCGTTCTTTGGCATCCCGAACATCTGGGTTAAATTCTAAAGTTTTGGTAAATCTCAGGGCTGCTTCGTCATAAGCTGCCCCTTGACAATCAAATAAAGCGTGATAATATAGTGCTAATCCTAAATTAAACTGCATCGCTGCGGAATTAGGATTTAGTTCTAATGCTTGACGCGATACTTGAACCGCATCGACATATCGGCATCTTTGCCAATTTTGATAGTTATTTATGGTGTAAATTCTCGCCAAAAAATGGCGGGCTTCAGTAAATTCTGGGTTGAGTTGTACCGCTTTTTGGCAAGCTTGAATTGCTTCTGATATTTTTTCTTGTTTTTCCCATATTTGCGCTAAATTAAAATAGCCACCGGCCAAGTTAGGTTGCAGTTGAATCACTCTCTGGGCTAGAGATTCTGCGGCATTTAAATCATTATGCTGCCAATAATTTACCGAGCATTGAGCATAAATTGTTGCAAGCTTTTCCCCTAATTTAGCTTGTTCATTTATTAGCTGCGGGTTAATTAAACCAGCATTTAAGCAAACTTCGCTAAATTTTAAATAATCTAAATAAAAGGGTCGTGAGTCTATTAAATAGTCTAAAATTTTCCAGACTAAATCACGATTAATTAACTGGGGATTTGTGCTTGGTAGTAATTGGGTGGCTTGAACTAAAGCCGAATTTCCATTTACTTGAAAGGTTCCTTGTTGGATACTCAGGAAGATGTGAGAAAGTAACTGGTTTAAGTCTGGAGCCATGATTAATTATTAAACATTAACGATTAATAATTGTAGCATTATGGGTTTTCCCTGTTATTGCTTATTCTTTATTCCAGGATATATAACCAATAACCAATAACCAACAACCAACAACCAACAACCAACAACCAACAACAACCAACAACCAACAATCAACAATCAACAAACAACCAATAACAAATAAAAAAGGTGGGCAAAATTTGCCCACCCTACTTATATAAGCGATCGCCTAGGAGAGTGCTTGATTTCGCATAAACTTCTCTAAGCGATCCATGCCTTTTTCAATGGTGGCGAGATCCGTGGCATAAGATAGACGAATGCAATCATCGGCGCCAAAAGCGATACCGGGAATGACGGCAACTTTCTCCGAGTCTAATAAGGCTTTGGAGAATTCCAGCGATTTCATCCCGGTGGCGCTGATATTGGGAAACATATAAAAGGCGCCGGTGGGTTTGGGACAAATGATTCCCGGAATGGCCGTTAATCTATCAAACATGACTTGTCGGCGTTTGGTAAAGGCTGCTACCATTTCCGCTACACAGTCTTGGGAACCTTCCAAAGCAGCGATCGCGCCATATTGGGCAAAGGTACAAACGTTAGAAGTGCTATGACTTTGAATGGTACTCGTGGCTTTAACGATCGGCAATGGCCCAGCCAAATAGCCCAAACGCCACCCAGTCATGGAGTAAGCTTTGGCAAACCCGTTACTAATAATGGTGCGTTTAAATATCTCTTCACCGAGGGAACCAATACTGACGTGCTTCTCATCTTCGTAGAGAATCTTCTCGTAAATCTCGTCGGAAACGACCAAAATATCTTTTTCGACGACAACTTGCGCGATCGCTTCCACTTCTGCCGGACTGTAAACCATCCCGGTCGGGTTTGACGGGGAGTTAAACACCAATAACTTAGTCTTCGGTGTGATGGCTGCCCGCAGTTGTGCCGCCGTAATTTTATAGCCACTCTCCTCGGTGGTGGGCAGAATGACCGGGACCGCATCCGCTAATCGCGCCATTTCTGGATAACTCAACCAATATGGCGCCGGAATGATCACCTCGTCACCGGGATTGAGGATCGCCACCATTAAGTTATAAAGCGAATGTTTTCCGCCATTGGTGACGATTACATTTTCCGCTTTGTAGTCCAGACCGTTATCAGTTTTCAGCTTATTGGCGATGCACTCCCGCAACTTCGGTTCCCCAGACACGGGGCCATACTTGGTTTTTCCGGCCTCCAATGCTTTGGCCGCTGCTGCTTTGATATGATCCGGGGTATCAAAATCCGGTTCTCCGGCACTGAAACTACAAACATCAATTCCTTCTGCTTTCAGCGCCTTGGCTTTAGCCGCGATCTCCAAGGTGAGTGACGGGGTAATTTGAGCAATTCTATCTGCCAGCTTCATGGCTAATCAATAATGAAAGTAAATTTTCTAAGTTGATAAATATCCTACTGCAATGTTAAATCAAGGAATCCCTATGTCAAATGCTGGTGACATCAAAATCTAGGAAAAACTTAGGAAAACTATGCAGGGGAGATTAGCAAACCTATTGCCCAAAATCATAGAAGCTGTCTATGAAGAAAAGCTTAAAATTTGCCTTAGCATGATTAATTTGCATCCAAGGGATAAAAATCTTGTCTGCACAGATCATCCCCACTCATGGCATCACAAATTAATCATTAAATAAACCGGAAAAATTGTCCTACGCTGTAGTCAGAAGTCTTTGCCATCATCCCTGGGTGGAGATTTGAAGCGATCGCCCCTGATATTCTGGCTTTGGCTGCGGCATGGAAACGGGGCAAAATTCGCGGCGATCGCTTTCCCCTCACACTGAAGTGACCACCCATTCTCATGTATCAGCCCATCTCCGTATTTTCACGGAGAGGAATCCGTAACTACATCAAAACTTTACATTTTTGGGGCGCCACTGGGAGGTCGATCGTCCGATCCTGGGGGCGAGCGATCGCCTTAGAGTCGATCATCTGTGTTACAATAGATCAAAGGGTTGAGTTATTGGTGACTGTTAGTTTGATATTTTTCCCAAATAACCAATAACCAAGAACCAACAACCAATAACTAATCATAATTAGCTCGATTAAATATGCCTGTAAATATGCCTGAAAGCCAATCAGGATGGCATCTGTAGGGCGATGGTGACGAAAATCACCGCAATGGCTAACCGCGATCGCTTCTCCTCTGCCATCAATTAGTTAGACTAAGAGTATCGGCAACCAAAGGACAAAACCTTTGAGGTTAGGCCAAGCAATCTTTACGCCAAAAGACTGGGAACCAAAGATTTCTGGCAATCTCTCTCAGATTTAGTCTTTGCCTCAGACAAACCCAATGATTGATGCTGAAGTTCACAGAAACTTTACACAAAGATCCGGGGATCCACTGATGACTCAACATGATTCACTTGCTATGATTGAGTTATCAAGCAAAGATAAACTTTAAGCAAAGAAAAATCAGAACTTGACCAAAACGCTGAAAAAATAATAAAAATTTAATCAGTTCAGTTAAGTAAGAGACGGTGACAAGATTAGAGTTCCATTACTCAATTCAAACTCACCGAATCAACCCACTACCCAGTTCATCAATTTTTCGATTCAACAACAACTCACAAAAAACAGTCAAGGGGGAGCCATCATGAACACTAAATTATTTGCTACTGCCGCTGCCGCTACTACCGCCACCGCTTTACTAGGTTTCGCTGGTGCCGCCCAAGCCTTCTCTTTTGGCACCGATGGCATGAGCTTTAGCCAGGACATGGATATCAAGTTTAACTTTATCCAATCCAATGGCTGGTTCCAGTCAACCTTATCGGTTTATGAAGTCACCACAGGCGCCAACGGCAAGCTCCAGACCACCTTGGTCGCCGATCTGTTCAAGGAAATGCGAAATGTTAACGTTGGTTCTGGTCGTCAGAACGGATTTTTTTCCTCCGCTGAAGAAGAGGGAGGCGTAGTCAGAACCATCAACAATACCGTCACCTTTTTGGCCAACAGAGTTTACACCCTCGGTCTGAGCAGCGTGACTCCCAAGGGTCAAAATATGGGAACGGTCTACACCATGAGTGCCCTGAACCAAAAAGGCCAGCAACGGGCTGTGTTTGAAGCACCCCACAGTGAAGTTGAAAATGGCAACGATGGTGCAGCATTGGTTAATCCAGGTGGCTTTGGTGCCGCAAATCCTTTCCTGCCTCCTGTGGCTCCAGGCCAGATTTTCAAACCTGTGGTGATTGGCTTTGAAGATACCGTTGGCGGTGGCGATCGCGACTACAATGACTTTATCGTTACTGCTGAAGCCCCCGAACCGTTGACGATCGGTGGTCTAGTCCTGGGAGGCGCTGGTTTGTTGGCTGCTCGTCGTCGTCGCCAAGGGAAACAAGCTTAATCTCCGTCAAACAATCTGAGTGCATCTGACTCTGCATCGATCGCACTTTGATTGGATTTTGATTGGATCAAATAATTTTCCGCAGTTGGTTTATATTGCCAACTGCTTTTTTTATGGTTCTCCTGCCTTGGCTCTAGATAAGTATTTCATACCAAATCCGCTTTTCATTTACTGACTATTATAATCCTCTAAAACGCTTATGGATTCCCGCATTCGCGGGAATGACATATCACTAAGTATTTCATACCAAATCCGCTTTTCATTTACTGACTATTATAATCCTCTAAAACGCTTATGGATTCCCGCATTCGCGGGAATGACATATCACTAAGTATTTCATACCAAATCCGCTTTTCATTTACTGACTATTATAATCCTCTAAAACGCTTATGGATTCCCGCATTCGCGGGAATGACATATCACTAAGTATTTCATACCAAATCCGCTTTTCATATACTGACTATTATAATCCTCTAAAACGCTTATGGATTCCCGCATTCGCGGGAATGACATATAACTTTGTATTTCATACCAAATCCGCTTTTCATATACTGACTATTATAATCCTCTAAAACGCTTATGGATTCCCGCATTCGCGGGAATGACATATAACTTTGTAAGTGGGCTTTGAGAACCGGATTTGGTATCATCTCTTGCGAAACCCGGTATTGATGAGTTAAAACAGCAGAAACATCTAATCAATGCAATCTTTGGATGACGCAAATAATTCACGATCACTTTTATGAACACGCTTAGGAACTCGCTAAAATTATGGGACAGTCCCAAATACTGGCTGTTGGCGATCGCCACAGGTTTAATTGCCATCCATCTCACCTTAACTTGGCGATCGGACAACATTGATGTACTCGGCACCAGCTTGCTCTTTTGGGGCGCGGGTGCGATACTGATGTGGGAAAAAAAAGACTCCCTGGACTTTGAAACTGAGTTAGTCTCAACCTTGGCGGGCATCTCGATCCTCGCCCTGGTGTTACTCAAAAGTCTTTCCATCTCCGGTTATGACATTTTCCTGCGTTTTTCACCGTTGATTTCTGGGCTAGGGCTGGGGCTGGTAGCTTCTGGTTTCAAAGGCTTAAAGCAATATTGGCAAGAACTGCTGATCGTCGGTTTTATTGCCATTCCCCCCGGATTAATTTTAAAGTTTATTGATGTCGCCCCAGTCACCGCTAGATTCACCCATTTTATCCTTCATTATTTAGGAGTTAATGTCACTCGCCAAGGAGTTCATTTAATTGTGGCTAACTCCAGTTTAGAAGTCGCTTCTGGCTGTACCGGAGTCGGGGCAATTTTGCAATTGCTGGGACTGGGAATTCTGGTGTTATTAATGTTTCCTACCACTTTACGCCAGAAAATTTTGGTGCTGCTGACGGCAATTGTGGTGGCATTTGTGGTTAATGGGGTCAGAGTTGCTCTGATGACCTATCTGTTAGCTTTTTATGGTCAAAAAGCTTTTGAATATTGGCATTATGGAGATGGTTCTTTGATATTTTCTATGATTGCGGTGGCGATTTTTGGATTATTCTGCTGGTTTACGGTGTTACGAGATGAACCGAAAAATTCACCATCGGGAGAATAATCAATGATCGCTGATTCCTGGAAAACTGCTAGAATCGCCCTGTTAGGGACAACGTTTGCCGGTGTGCTGTTGGTATTGGTAAAATCGATTTTCTATCCAGCCAGCAGCGATCGCCCCTTATCTGCTTTTGACTTTCCTCAAACCGTCCCTTTATCCGGGTGGCAGCAGATCAAAAGCACACCCTTACCCGTGACCGAAGATGCTTTATTTTTATCTGCCGCTCATTATCAATATTTGCAAGAAAACCGTTCCCTGGACATCAAAATGTACTATGTAACTGTTGGTAATGCCTCCGGTCTCCAGGATGTAATTAAAAAGTATGGTTATGAAAACTGGGTACAGAATCAAGTAGAAATGCGGCAGGATAAAAACATCGGTTTTTATGGTTTTTGGCAGAAAGAAAATCGCGTTAACCTTGCTGCTTGCATTAATCCTATCCCTAGAACCACCTTGACCGGAGACCAGTTTGGCCAAATGTACAACAGTCAAGCTTTCCAGTTGGGTCGGATTATTCCTTGGCTGCTGGGAAAAGCGCCGTTGAGAGACAGTCGTTGTCTCTGGACAACGTTATCTGTACCCATAGAAACCGGGAAATCACCACAAGAACTTTACCCTGTGTTAGAACAGGTGTGGTTTTCTTGGTATGAATGGTGGCAGCCACGGTTTCCCCAACCATAATCAATTGACTACTATTCCAGCACGATCTGGAATAGCAACTTAAATATAAAAAATAGAAATCAAGACTCAAGGGAGGGTGCTAATTTTATGAGTGGCTCGCAAGAACAAGGACTTTCAATTTATAGGCTACGTTTGGTAGGGTATGGCTTATTGCTGTTTGCACTGGCTGACACGCTTCTAGTTTTTTATCCACCTCAGTTTACTAACGCCGCTTGGGAATTGCAGACAATGGGCGCAGTTGTGGAACGTTTGCCGGTGCCATTGTTAGGACTGGTGATGGTTTTTTTCGGGGAAAATTATGAACGCAATCGCTTAGAAGATATTTTCTTAAAAATTGTCTCTTGGTTTTCTTTATTGTTGGCGATCGCCTTTTTGTTACTCTTGCCTCTAGGGATTAATAATACCCTGCGGATCAATGCCGAAAATAATCAAGGTATTCAAGCGCAAGCCCAACAAAGGCAGGCTGAACTCGAAGCCGTGGAAACTCAAGTCAATCAAAGCAGCACTGGGGATCTGCAAAATCTAGCTTTAGAACTTAACCGCATGGGTTTGCCCGTAGATACAGCCAACACTCAAGAGCTTAAATCAGATATTCTCGCACGAGTGGCCACCGCCAAAGAACAGCTACCAGGCCAAACTCAAGCAGCGCGAAACAGTCAGCGTCAGGTTCTCCTTAAAAATTCATTTAAATGGAATCTGGGCGCCCTGATTGGGAGTATTTTATTTTTCTATATTTGGCGAGGCACCTATTGGGCTAGATGATGGTTTTCCTGTGGGCAATGGTCGCGATCGCCTATTGACCACAGGGGCGGAATGGGAAACACGATCGACATGATTCATTTGTCACCGTCATCTCATGCCAGAGGTGGCGGTTTCTGTTGATTTGGCCAATATTTCTGTGTTAAGTGGGCAAATTCTGTATTTTTTGTGTTATTATTTATTTCGTAATACAGTGTATTATAATATAATACATATTGTTGAGAGGTGCTAACATATTCAATTATTGATTCAAAGATTGATTCAAAATGCTGTTCAACGGTTTCATTGAGATTCTATTCTTTAAATGTCCATAAACCAGCTTTAGACCATCCGATTCACTCACAGCATTCATCATCGCATTCATCATCGCATTCATTATCGCATTCATTATCATAGACCTAATTGAAACCTATGGGCATGAGATATTTTCGAGATTATAATGACAGCCCCATGTATAGAAAAAATCAAGAACAAGACCTGTTAAGAAATGGTTGGCGACCCTTGTATCGTGACCTGGATCCGCAATTTTTATTAGAACTTCTGTCTAACGATCCGTGGAAAATCACTCAAAAAAGTTTAGATTTACTGAGTCGAATTGCCGATAATTTAGGCAGAACCAACTATGCTTGGTGGGCGAATATTTTGAATTTGTTTTCTGAAGATTTACGCTATAATATCGATGAGTTTTGGGACTATATTACCCCAGAACCGCCCCTGCCTAATCAGGATTATCTAGAAAATTTGACTACAGAAACTCCGGTATTCCAGTTGGTCAACCGGGATACGATTCCCATTGATTATGTTCTCCGCAGGCTACAAGAAATTACCGTTTTCGCAATTTTAGATTTAATCGATCGCCCGGATATGATTCTCCAATGTTACGATGAGCGACATTTTTATTATCCCATCGATCGCTTTGACAAATGGGAAAAACTAGATGCGATCGGCACCATTTTTGCTTATTGGTCAAAACCAGATATCTGGCTGCAAATTAACAGTGGGGGCAGTACCATTAAACGATATACTCTCATGGCCAAAAAATTAGGTTATTTGGTCAGCCAAGCTACCAAAAATTTAGCGGTGATGCTGAGTGGTTATCAAACTCGCGTGGGGAAAATTCACAGCCAATATCCCCTGAGTTCTTTTCCTAGCAATATTCAAAGCTTTACCCATGAGGTGAAAGAAGCTATTCTCAACCAAGAACAATTAGCAGTTCTGGTCCAAGGAAAGCCCGGAACCGGAAAAACTGCCTGGACACAAGCGATCGCTCACGAAATTTTATCCCCCTTGGGTTATGTGGTATTTATTCTTGACCATGATGCCGTAGAAAACTTTATCCCACCGAGTTATTTAGAGCGGATTTGCTTAATTATTAATGAAGCGGATAACTTAGCCCAAGATCGAGCCAGAGAAGCGGCTCAATGGACGAGCAAAACTGAGCATATTCTCAGTTTACTTGATGGGACTTTATACAAAAGTGTGATTTCAGAATCGGGGATTCAAGACCAACAGCGTTTGGTGGTTTTAATGACCTGTAATACTACCGAAAGACTCGATCCGGCTTTTTTACGCAAAGGTCGAGTTGATTTAATCTCTGAATTTACTTATCAGTTTGTTTGAGGCACAATCGAGATCGCCGACCTATTTCACAAATAGAAAAAATCTCCCCCCTTTTTTAGGGGGGTTGGAGAGAACCATAGGGGATTTGGCAATAGATATAATGAATCAATCGCGATTAGTAAAAATTAGTAAATATCTGAGTTATCATTTACGTCACCAGCCAGAAAAACTGGGTTTAACTCTGGATGTTGGCGGTTGGGTTCCGGTAGAAATGCTGTTAGCAGCCGCTGCAAAAGATGGCTTTCCCCTTTCGGCGGATGAGTTGGAAGCAGTGGTGGCTAACAATGATAAAAAACGCTTTTCTTTTGATGAAAATAAAGGTAAAATTAGGGCAAATCAAGGCCATAGTGTTGCGGTTGACCTCCAGTTAGCAGCAGTCAAGCCTCCAGAGAAGCTTTATCACGGTACGGCAGCAGGTGCGGTAGATTCAATTCTGAACCAAGGATTGCAGAAAATGAGCCGTCATCATGTGCATTTGTCCGCCGAAATTGCGATCGCCAAAAAGGTAGGAGAACGCCACGGTCGTCCGGTGGTCTTTATGGTAGATGCTGCCGCTATGGATGCCCAAGGTTATCCGTTTTATCGGAGTGATAATGGCGTTTGGTTGGTGGATAAAGTGCCGCCAGAATTTTTGCAGCTTTTACAGTAATTACAGCAAATTACCTGAAATTTCTGGCAAAGATAATTTATGGCAGATATTAGAAATTTAATCAAGCAAATTGCCGCCGAATCAGCCCAACTTTGCCAAACCCAATTTGTTGCCCCGTCGGTCAGGGGAGGCAAGGTGAGAATTCGTGTGGCGGGGTTGATTTATACTTTTATCCCGGAACCGAAAACGTTTGAAGGTTGGGGCATTTTTCAGCCGATCGATGAGAAAACTGCCCGGTTGGTGGCGGAGGCAGATTTACCAGAGATTACGGAATATTTAGCCCAATTTCCTTTAGTGCGTTTGTGGTTAGTCGATCGCATTCAAGGGAAAAGTTGGTTAGCTTATCCGGTGAATGAGTCGGATTTGCGGCAGCGCGTCGGATTAATTCAGTCCGTGGTTCAGCCCGTGGTGGTGCATTTGGTGAGTGAGGCTGGATCCTTTGACCCGATTGTGGCCCGATTTGATGGGGCTTCTTGGTGGTTTGAAGCGATCGATCGACGGGCAGATCCGATCGCGACCCAGGAGTTGCAAGACCAATTTCAGCAGATGATACCACCGGAAAAACTGCGATTTAAAGGGATGACTCCAGAAATGCGAATCGCTTATGAGTTGCGGGCAAACCGGAGTGGCAATTTCCATCAGAAAAGTGATGAATGGCGTTTACAGCAGGCTTTGAAAATGGGGGGCGGTGCGTTACAAAAGTTTGAAGATCGCGGGGATGATTATTGGTTGGTGGAATGGACTACGACTACAGGGGAATGTCATACTTCGGCGATCGCTAAAGAAGATTTGACGGTAATTAGTGCCGGAATTTGTTTGAGTGGGGGCGATCGCCTGTTTGATTTGCAGTCTTTAGTCGGAGTCGTGGAACAACGGGATTAATACCATTTACAAAAATTTATCCAACAACCCCTAAAATTCGTAGGGTGGGCAAAAAATTTGACCCGCCCTACCATATATGATGGGGGAATTTTGCCCACCCTACAATATAAATACTACAATATAAATACTACAATATAAATACTGTCAGACCCTAACATTCTTCGGGTGGGCAAAAAATTTGACCCGCTTTACCATATATGATGGGGTAATTTTGCCCACCCTACAATATAAATATAAGGTGAAATTAGATGAAAATTGTGGTCATTGGCAGTGGCTTTGGCGGTTTATCGGCAGCAATTAGATTGCAAGCCCAAGGACATCAGGTGCAGATTTTGGACAAGCGCGATCGCCCAGGAGGTCGGGCTTATGTCTATGAACAAGATGGCTTTATTTTTGATGGCGGGCCGACGATTATTACCGCGCCCCAGTTGATTGATGAGTTATTCCAACTACATGGCAAAAAAACCAGTGATTATGTCCAGTTAGTTCCCCTTGACCCTTTTTATACTGTGAGATTTGCCGATGGTTCCGCTTTTTATTACAACAGCGATCGCCATGCTTTAATTGAGCAAATTCGGCAATTTAATCCCGCAGATGTGGCGGGATACGAGCGATTTGCTCAAGCTACGGAGCAAATTTATCAAAAAGGGTTTCCCTTGATGACCAAAGCCTTTAGCCGGTTTACGGATATGTTGCCAGTGGCGCCGGATATGTTGCAGTTGCAATCCTATAAATCCGTAACCTCGTTTGTGAATCAATATATTAAGGATGAAAGATTGCGGCAAGTTTTCAGTTTTCATCCTTTATTGATTGGGGGAAATCCTTTTACCAGTTCGGCTATTTATGCCATGATTCACCAATTAGAACAACATCAAGGAATTTGGTATGCAATGGGCGGCACTGGGGCGCTAGTTCAAGCCTTGGTGCGCTTGTTTACAGAAATGGGCGGGGAAATTTTCCTCAATACTGAGGTTGAGCAAATTTCTATTAATGAAAATACCCGCAAAGCCGATGGGGTGAACCTGAAAAATGGGGAATTTATTGCCGCTGATGTGATTGTGAGTAATGGGGATGTCGCCCATACTTATCTGAATTTGGTGCCGGAAAAGTTTCGCCGAAAATATCGCGATCGCCGCATCAAAAAGATGAATTATTCTATGTCGTTATTTGTCCTCTACTTCGGCACCAATCGCCGTTATGAGCAAATGGGACACCATGAAATTATCATGGCCCCACGGTATCGGGAGTTAATGCAGGATATTTTTGACCGCAAGCAGTTAGCGGCGGATTTTTCCTTATATTTACATCGTCCCACTGCCACGGATCCGGCGATCGCCCCTGAAGGTTGTGACGCTTGGTATGTTCTGTCTCCCGTACCCAATTTAGCGGGGCCGACGGATTGGCGAACTCAGGCGAAATCTTACCGAGATCAAATTATCCACTATTTAGAACAGCGTTACTTGCCAAATTTATCTCGACATATTGTTACAGAACGTTACATCGATCCCCTGCATTTCCGGGATACCCTCAATAGTTACTTGGGCAGTGCGTTTTCCGTGCAACCGACTTTGATGCAATCCGCTTGGTTTCGACCCCACAATCATAGCGAAGATGTGGCAAATCTTTATCTGGTGGGGGCTGGGACTCATCCAGGGGCAGGAATTCCCGGAACGATCTGTTCTGGCAAAATCGTCGCCGAAGCGATCGCCTCTCGGTCATCCTCTCCCCCCTCAAACCCCTTTAATTAATCCCTTTCATTAATAATTTTCCCTTCCCCTCCCGGCTTTGACGCCGTTTCCCGTCGGTTTGGGGCGTGACCCCCGATCCGTAAATCCTCGGAGAATAGCCGATTTTTCGGTCAGCAAATTCGGTCAGCAAAAAGTAGATCGATTATGGTTGACAAAAGAGAAAAACTAGAGTTATAATCTATTCATGTAAGAAGTTTGTGGCGGTTTTATAGCATCCACAAATTATCTCCCCCTTATGGGCGATCGCAACTCTCAAATTTCTTTTCAAGACATAGTTGAGGCGATCGCCTTTTTATTTTTTTTATTTTTATCCACAAACAGAATTTCTCCGATAGCGATATCCTCCTGGGTATTCTGGTGAGGCGATCGCCAGTTATAGTAAAAAGGATTAACTTTGAGATTTGCGAGAAATACTAGGCTTATGACGGTTTTTCAAGGGCGATCGAATTCGGCGCTAAACCAATGGATTTTCTATGCTTTTGTGGCACTCATCCTGATGACGATGTGCTTATCCCTGGGGGGATACTTGGGCTTATACCATCAATATTTGGATATCACCAATTCTTTTAAAGCCCAATACTTAGCGATCGGAATTTCTGCTTTAGTTTACTTTTTTTTAACGCAGCGGCAACAATGGGTCGTGGTGAGTTTAGTGAGTATTTTTATCAATGGCATGGAAGTTTTGCCTTGGTATATTCCCCAAGGAATTGCTGCCAGCAATCCCCCGCAAACCCTGCGAGTTTTGGCGTTTAATGTATTAGCTAGTAACTCTGAATCCGATCGGGTAATTTCTTGGGTAAAAACCGAAAAACCTGATATTGCCATTTTTATGGAAGCGAGTAATCAATGGATTAAACAACTGAAGAATTTAGATGATACTTTTTCTTATCATGTGAGTGCGGAAAAGATTGATATCCAAATTTATAGCACTCTGCCCCTAGAAAATCCTAAGCTAAACATTCATGGTAAAAATCGTGGCTATGTGATTGCGGATATTAATCAAGGGGCTAATTTTTCCCTGATTGCCAGTCATGCTTATCCGCCAGTGGTATTTGGTCAGGAGGGATTTAACTTGCGGAATGAACAGTTAAAAGAAATGGGTGAAACTGTTACGCAACTAGAAAAACCTGTAGTGGTGGCGGGAGATTTAAACGTGACGATGTGGTCGCCATATTATCAAAATAACTTTAAAAATGCCCAGTTAAGAAATACTCGTCAAGGTTTCGGCATTTTGCCCACTTATGAAGCGAAAAATTTCTTCAAAGCTATTCCCGTTGACCATTGCTTAGTCAGTGAGGAAATTCAAGTGGCCGATCTGCGCCTTGGGCCTAGTTTAGGTTCAGATCATGTGCCGATTATTGCCGATTTAGTGGTGCCTAATTTGGTGAAAAATCAGCAATTCTTTAACCCAGAGGTTCAGCCAGAGTTGAAGCCAGCGATTAAATTGTAATTGATACCATTTACAAAAAATTATGCAACAATAAGTATTTATATTGTAGGGTGGGCAAAATTCCACCATCATATATGGTAGGGTGGGTAAAATATGCCTGCCCACCCTACGAATGTTAGGGGCTGTTGGATGAATTTTTGTAAATGGTATTACTTGTTTAATTTAACGGTTCAGTTGCCAAGTCATTTAGACCGACCTCATTTAGTAAATTTTCCCATCTATTTTCAAAGGTGGGATTGTTGGGGTCTGATTGACGTAGATCCGCTAAACTGGCCATTAAATCATACCAGAGGAGTTCGCTGGCGTACTTTTCTAGGCGATCGCTTGGGGAAACCGTTTGAATTTGTTTCTGAATTAATTCACTATTTTCGATTCGGTTAATCCAGCCACCCACCACAGAACTTGCCGCTAAATCAGTTTCACTACAAATTAAACTAAATGACCAAAGGTAACTTCTACCTTCTTGCAAAGGATTGACATAAGTGGGAATATCAATGCGGTAAATGCCCTCTTGTCCGTTACCTAAGAACTCTTGCTTGTAAAGCAAATTTTCGTTTTCATCCCGAAGTTCAAACTCCATTTTGGTTTTTTCGGGAGTTGAAGGCACATATAAGAAAATGCTGGGATATGGTGAGGCAGTTCGACCGATTTCTGATTCAGGAACGATCGCGGTCAAAGGTTTGAGCCCGATTGGGCAACTGCCTCTGGTTGCCCCACCGACTCTTCGACCGGGTGCATTTCCCGCGTTCTCTGTCTCAAAGGCATTCCAATCACTACCTAATCCTTGACTGATTTCCCTGGACTGGATCGGAGTTTGGGCTTGGGTTCGGGCGATCGGGGTACTAAAGAGTCCCAGAAAGAGAAACAGAGAAATTGACAATATATTTAGAGGATACTTTTTCCCAGACATAATAAACCTGCTTGCTTGAAATTACCTACCGGGGAAAACCCCCGGACAAATGATTAATTTACCAAATGTCTCAAAAACACGATATTTATGATATTTTCTCGTTTGGTAGTTGGCTTGTTCGGTAGATGCACGTCATTTAATCCGGGTCAGATTTAGGAGATGCGAAACGTTTACTAAATACCAGAGACTTTTAAAACCGATTGGTTCCCTAGATCGCAGCCCGGATATGCATCGATCTCTGGTGGCTAAAGAAACGCTCTCTCTGAACAGATAAAGTTCAGTACCCGTTGATAGAGTACCCTGGTAGAGTAAAAGCTATCCTCATGGGAAACGAGGCGATCGCCTTTATGCTGCTTCCTTGATGCTGTATTGTGCCTTTGGATCCTTGGGTTCAGAGCAGTTTAACCAGGAGCCAGCCTAGCAACCCAGCAGAGAAACTTTTATTCTATGATAACTGCTGATTTCCGTTCCGCCTAGTGGCCAGGGTTAAAAATTTAAGCATAATTTAATCTTGGCTAGAGTCAGGGAAGGAAAAGGCAAGGGTATGATTCAGACACCCGGTTTAATTTTAGCAATCTGACATTCTGTATGACTCTAGAAAAACTCATTGTTTCTGCTGAAACAAATCAATGGTTAAGAACAGTTAGACCTCATGGGGTCTATAAACTTCATGGCATGGCGTTTATCGGCGATCGCTTAATCACCATTGATTCGATTCGGGGATATTTACTGGAAATAGACTGTATTAATGACAATACTAAGGTTCTCAATCCCGATCGATCTGAAGAATTTATTGATACCACGGGGTTAGCGATTTGGGACAAGAGTTTATGGTTAGCTCGCGATAACAGCGTTTACTTTTGTGAAAATGTCCCCGATACCCTGGGCAGTGAACGGTTAAATCCCGAACATTTTGTCACCTTATCTTATCCGGCTAATAGCGTCGCTGTGTGGCAATCTACGGTATATGTAAGCTGTCAAAGAACCGGGTTGATTTTGGTGTTTAATCGCCATAACGGGCAGCAAATTACTCAGTTTTATGCTCCCGGAATTGGGGTGGAAAATTTGACGGTTCGGCAGGAAGAATTATGGGTTTGTGACAGTACCGAACAAACGGTTTATTGCATGGATCGCGCTACAGGTGAGGTGAAATTTAGTGTTTTGACACCGTTTGCTAATCCCACGGGTTTGGCGTTTCACCAAGATGCTACTACGGGCAAAGATATTTTATATGTGGTTTACTCTAATGAAGAACCTTATATTAGAGATGACCCGAATTCTAGCGATCCTTATCAGTTGACTTTCCGCGATCGCGTGTTAATTCATCCCCTAGATTTTCACTATAACCCAGACCAGGGTTTTGCCTTGTCTAATGGGTATTTATTAGAAATGTCTTATGTGGAAGAGTTAGCTTGTCTTGATGAGGTTAATTTAGAAAATCTAGAATGGCGGATTGCTTTGCCAGCGGAAACCGATCGCCAGCATCTTAGGTCGGTGGAAGCGATCGGAATGCCTTTCACGGAAGAAATTGAAGCAGGACAACGAATTGCGCTGTTTAAATTCGATCGCTTAAAAGGTCATCAATCGGGAATTTTTGGCTGGAAGGCATCGATCGAAGTGCGGGGGATTAAGTACCAATTGAAACCACTAGATGTGGAAAATTTACCCCCACTGCCCCCAGAGTTTCAAGAGCGTTATTTAGTGGATAACGATCATCTGGCAATGGATACGGAAATTGTCCGTCAAGCTGCCCAAGAAGCGATCGGGGATGAAACCAATTTGCTGCGGAAAATTCTCAGTATTCGGGATTATGTCTATGACAAACTCTCTTACGGAATTCAACCGAAAATCGATCCCCCAGATCAAGTTTTGCAAAGAGGGGTTGGGTCTTGTGGCGAATATGTTGGCGTCCTTTTAGCCTTGTTGCGTCTCAATGGGATTGCTTGTCGAACGGTGGGTCGCTATAAATGTCCTGCCCATCCTGACTGGCAAAATATTCCTCTGCACCCTGACTACAATCATGTCTGGTTGGAATTTTATATTCCCGGTGTCGGTTGGGTGCCAATGGAATCAAATCCCGATGATTTGATCGAACGTGGCACTTATCCCCTGCGATTTTTTATGGGTCTGGCTTGGTATCATGTGGAATTGGGCAAAGGCATCCGCTTTGAAAGTCTCAATCTAGATGGGGTGCGCGTTCATAAGCGGCAAATCCCCATTGGTGAATTGGCTCTCAATCATATTCAGTTCAAAATTTTGGGCGAATTGCCCGCAATGCCCTAGAAAAATAATTATCAATTGGAGGATTAGTGGAAACTTCGGCATTGACTATATTGGCTTCGATCGCTTTTCTGTTGTTAGTGACAATTAGCGGTGGCGTACTCTATTTAACCTTAGCGGAGTGGCGCGATCGCCGTCGTCAAGACCAAGAAAAGCGATCGCGGTGATCCTCATTCCCTATTTTGAGAAACCGGGTTTCTGCTGCATCCCAGTTATCGGCGATCGGCAAAACAGAAACCCGGTTTCTTGGGGCGAAATCAACAAAATTATTGAGTCAGAGGCAAGGCGACGGTAAACTCAGTTCCTTTGCCCAATTCTGATATACAAGTAATTTTTCCGCCATGACTCACTTCGACAATTTGCCGAGAAATAGATAAACCCAATCCGGTGCCTTTATCCACCGCTTTGGTAGTAAACAAATGGTCGAAGATTTTTGCTTGAATTTCTGGAGACATCCCCCGTGCATTATCTTTAATTTTAATCAGCGCATTGCGGCCATCTTCGGATAAGATCGTTTCAATAATAATCTGATTCGGATTGGCCTTAATTTCATCTTTAGATCCGTATTGATTGTAGTCTTCTAAAGCATCAATTCCATTGGCGATCAGATTCATAAACACCTGATTCAGTTGTCCTGGATAGCACTTCACTGCGGGCAAATTGCCATATTTTTTAACGATCTGAATTTCGGGGCGGTGTTGACTAGCTTTCAGGCGATGCTTTAAAATTAGCAGGGTACTATCAATGCCCTCTTCTATATGAAAGGGAACTTTTTTCGCCGTATCCGCACGGGAAAAAGTCCGCATGGATTTACTAATTTCCCGAATGCGATCGGTTCCCTCTTTCATGGAGGCAATCATGTCTGGCAAGTCTTCCATAATATATTCTAGCTCAATTTCTGCGGCAGACTCCAGAATTTCTGGCACCGGATCGGGATAATATTTTTGATAAAGATGTAAGTGGCTCAGAATATCTTGAATATATTGTTTAGCGTGTTCTAAGTTACCAGCAATAAAGCCCAACGGATTGTTAATTTCATGGGCAACCCCGGCCACTAATTGACCCAAAGAGGCCATTTTTTCACTTTGTACCAGTTGCAATTGTGCGGTTTTCAATGTTTCCAGCGACTTTTCTAACTGTTGGGCATAATGTTGAGATTCCTCATAAAGACGAGCATTTTCTATGGAAATTGCTGCTTGAGAGGATAAGAGTTGTAAAATTTGTAAGCGATCGCTGGTAAAAGCTCCCGTGGTCAGACAATTTTCTAAATATAAAATACCCATGATTTTGCCGCGATCGATCAGGGGAGTACAAAGCCAACTTGCGGGGTGGTATTGAGTCAGATAAGCATCCCGAAGAAACGGACGATCGGTGGTAGAATTATTCACCATCACCGTAGTATTAGTATGCCATGCATAATAGATGGGTTGAGTGGGAATTTCTTGGCTTTCTGCCAAGGGTAAAGATTTGCCTACAGAAATTAATTCCAGTTTTTCTGTCGCCGATCCGGTGGCGGATGTTTCTTTCGATAAGCAGGCGATCGCCTCAATAACTAATTGTGCTTTTTTCGGTAATAATAAGGCCGCTTTTGTGGCGCCAGCATTTTGCAAAACTAATTGCATCAAACTGGAAAGTAACTCGGACAATTCCATCTGACTGGAAAGGGTCTGGGAAGCTTTAATCGCCGACGCAATATCTAACAAACCTGAGAAACTGGTAGAATTAGAAGTGTGAGTAATAGTGGGCAAGTGAGCAATGGTTGCGGATAGATTAATTGGGGTGTTTTCCCGGTTGAAAATCGGGGCAAGCTGTTGGGGATAGCGGGCTCCTAAATCGGCAATTTTTGCTTGAGAACCCCAACGGGAGTAGGCATAATATGCTTCTTGAATATAGCCAGCCGCCACTTTTTCTTTCCCCCAGTCTAAATAGAATTTGGCCGCCAGTTCATTGGCTAATGCTTCTTCTGGGAGATACTGATTTTCTTTCGCCCCGGCGATCGCGCGATCGTAGAGTTCAAGGGCTTCTGCCTTATTCCCCAATACTCGACAAAGTTCCGCTGCCACTAAATCAAACTTATGGCGATAATTCATCGGCGCATTTTGGGCAAAGACTTGCATCTTTGCTTGATTATGCGTCACTTTTGCCAAAATCTCTTCCTGTTCTGCCGCTGTTTTTTGGGGATAAATAGCCAAATTGACCAGAGAATCATAGAAAT
Organism: Oscillatoriales cyanobacterium; assembly: GCA_011390955.1. GTDB lineage: Bacteria > Cyanobacteriota > Cyanobacteriia > Cyanobacteriales > Laspinemataceae > Planktothricoides. The sequence goes on from JAABRM010000023.1 coordinate 54,094, forward strand.
AAAACAGCGGCACAATCACTAACCCGGTAGCAGCAGCTAAATATTGTTGAGTATTACCTAAATGGGTTAAAGCCTGAGAAAAATCTTGAAACAGATAAGTCAGAATGACTTTATTGACCTCGTAATAACAAATGCCCAAAGAGTTATGAGATGCGTGATACAGTGGCACCGTCTCGGTTTCATTGTAATGGCTGCCAATTAGGTTGCAGGGATAGGGCGATCGCTCCATCAAATTACTAACAACTTGTAGCAGCAACCGTTGATAACTCAACGTTTGTGTTTGATTAATTTGCTCAATAGCCGCTGCATACTTAATAAGTTCTTCCTGTAAAATATCCAGCGGCATCCCACTAAAATAAGCATAGTAAGAATAGACTTGAACCGCTAAACCGGCAAATTCTAAATCCCCCATTTCTAAGCCACTTTGATAGCCCTGAAGAAACAGCGGCAAAGTTTCGCGAATCGGCTTTCGCCAATGGTCAATCAAACAAGCCACATTCACCAAAACCTTAGCTTTAATTTCGTAACTATCCCCTTGCTCCAATAACCGTAAAGCCACTTGCCCTAATTGATACCCTGCATCATAGTCTGTCAAAACTCCACAAAGAATCAGCCCATAATTCGCATAAGCTAAGGGAGCCAAAGGACTATTGCCATAAGTCAAAAATAAATCGATAGGTTTGGCTAAAATAAATAAAATTTTATCGCAATTAGTTTGATAGGCAGGAGAGGCAATATTTAACAAAATTCTAATCGCCGACTTTTGGTGCAAATCGGTCATTACTGGCAAGTTGACTAAATTTTCAATGCCGATATTTTTTAAATTTAAAGTCGTACTTTGCAACAACTTTTGATTATCGTCTTGAGTCGGCTGTTCGGGAAAAGTAATTCCCAGTTTTTCCAAAAAAGACAACCCCAAATTGACCGCTTTTAAGGGATGATTTTGAAAAATATAGGCTAAAGATTTTGTCTCATAAACTTTCAGTCGATCTAGTAAGGTTTTAGCCTGCTGCATCACGGCATTAATATAGTTGGTCATTGACACAAAATCCCCAACTAAACAATTAGCCTCCGCCGCCGATTCATATAAGGCTAAATTCAGTTCATAAGCGGTTTCCCAACTATCCCCTGCCAGTAATTCAATTCCGGTCGTAAAATAGGCGATCGCTGCCCCATAAGCGGTAGATAATTTAGCTTTTCGTCCCGCCCTTAAATTGAGATGAGCTAATTGATTAAGCTCATGGCGATCGCGCAACAAAGACTTGCCCAAATTCAACTGGTTAACAATTTCTAAGATTCTTTCGCTTTGCTCATGGGCGGGAATTTTTTCTAACAGAAGTTGGCCAATTGTTAAATGAGTCGCTTGTTTTTCCGCGTCAGGAATTAACACATAAGCCGCTTGTTGCACTCGGTCATGGAGAAACTTATAGGAAATATTGGGCAAAAACTCTGAGTTTTCCGGCAAATCCGCCTCATTCACCTCATCCAGGAAAAATTTATAGGTTTTCGTCAGGGGAATCACCAACCCTGATTCTAAAGCCGCCCAAATAATTTGCGCTATTTGATGAGGAGATTTTTCACTAACAATTGCTAACTTTTCTAAGTCAAACTGGTTGCCAATGCAAGCCGCTAATTTTAAAATATTTTGGGTCAAATCTGGTAATCTCTTGACTTGAAGCACCATGAATTCAAGCACATCATCGGTCAGAGACAATTCTCTAACTTGGCTCAGATCGCATTGCCAAGAATTTGTCTGCCGATTAAACTGGATTAAGCCGTCGGTATATAAAAAATTCAAAAATTGCGTAACAAACAATGGATTACCCTGGGTTTTTTGCTCAACCAGTTGACTGAATGGGGTCGCTAATGAATGGGAACAGCCCAAGGTATCCGCAATTAATTGAGTTAAATCCGTAGAGGTTAAAGGGCCTAAAATCAGCGAATTTACAGAGGATGTGGTTGTTTTAATCTTTTCCACGGTTAGCATCAGGGGATGTGCCGGAGTGACTTCATTGTCTCGATAAGCCCCAATCAGGAATAAATATTGATCTTGTTGATTAATTAAAAGTTCGATCGCTTGCAAAGAAGCGGAATCTATCCATTGTAAATCATCCAGAAAAATCACCAGGGGATGTGCTGAAGTAGCGAACAAACCCACAAATTTGATCAAAATTAAATTAAATCGGCTTTGGGCGGCACTTCCTGACAGTTGGGCTACAGGGGGCTGCGGGCCGATGATGCTTTCAAGTTCGGGAATTACTTCAATAATAACTTGTGCTTGTTCTCCTAAAGCTGCTAAAATTTTGCTTCGCCAAACACTGAGTTTTTCATTAGATTCTCCGAGTAACTGACCCATTAAATCCCGGAAAGCTTGGACAAACCCACTAAAGGGAATATTGCGGTTAAATTGGTCAAATTTCCCGGCAATAAAATAACCCCGCTGCCGCACAATTGGTTTGTGAATTTCGTTCACTACGGCGGTTTTGCCAATCCCAGAAAATCCGCCAACCAGCATCATTTCTGCTCTAGATTTACCCGGATTACGCAGGGTTTCCGAAGATTTAGCCACTCGTTCAAAAGCATCAAGGAGGATTTGCACTTCTTTTTCTCGACCATAAAGTTTTTCGGGAATTGAGAAGCGATCGCATATATCATATTGGCCTAATTCAAAAGCGGGAATAGTTTGATTTAAGCGCCATGCTTCTAAGCATTTTTCTAAATCATGGCGAATTCCCCACGGACTTTGATAGCGACTTTCCGCAGTTTTGGCCATTAATTTCAGAACCAGATCGGCAAGTAACTGGGGAATTTTAGGATTCACTAAATGGGGCGGCTGAGGATTTTTAGCCAGATGACAATGGATTAATTCCATTGGGTCATCAGAGTTAAAAGGTAACTCACCTGTTAATAGTTGATAAAAGGTCACTCCTAATGAGTAAAAATCACTGCGATAGTCAAGTCCCCGGTTCATTCTTCCCGTTTGTTCCGGGGCAATATAGGCTAAAGTCCCTTCTAAAACATTGGGATTTTGCAGGGATTGATTTTCTTTGGGCAACCGCGAGGCAATGCTAAAATCAATCAGTTTGATTTCTTTGGTTTGAGGATTAATCAGAATATTGGCTGGTTTAATATCTTTGTGAATGATGCGGTGATGATAAAGGTTTTCTAAGATTTGACAAAGGGCGATCGCAATTTCCAGAAATGTTTCTAAACTTAAAGGGTGGTCTTCAACATAACTGAGTAAAGAGACACCCTGAGTATCTTCCATCACCAACAGATAACCGTTCCCAGAGTGTTCTATCCCTAGAGGTTTAACAATGCCGGGAATTTCTAGATTTTTGGTTAATACATATTGATGCCGAAACTGTACCAGTTCATTAAACTGGGGATAGTCATTGCGTAATTTTTTAATCACCACTAAATTTTGGTCAGCTTCTCGGATGGCTCGATATACTTCAGTGCGATTCCCTTGGTAGAGACATTCTTGAATCCGATATCCTTTGAGGTTTAGCATATTTTTAATTACACAAACACTATCATTATTATGGCATCATTATGGCATTAAAGATGCCTCAATCTCATTCTTACTACCGGCGATCGCCGTGGGTTGAACCGGGATTTCAATAATAAACTCTGCGCCTTTCCCCGGTTGGGAAATACAGCTTAACTTTCCCCGATGTTTTTCCACGACAACTTGATAGCTAATTGAAAGTCCTAACCCGGTGCCCGACCCTACAGGTTTAGTCGTAAAAAACGGATCGAAGATTTTTTTCTGGATTTTTGCACTGATTCCCGGCCCATTGTCAGCAATGTGAATTTTTACCGAGTAAGTATTCGTTAATTCGGTGGAAATCCGAATCATGGGCGGGGATAAATCTGCCCCTTCGTTCGGTGAATTAGGCTCGCCAGCAATGGGCTGAGACAACACATCAAAAGCATTATTTAAAATATTCATAAATACCTGATTAATCCCTGAAGCATAGCAGGTGACTTTGGGCAGTTTGCCGTAATTTTTAATCAGTTTAATTTCGGGAAAATTTTCACTCCCTTGCCAACGAGATTTTAACAGGGTCAAGGTACTTTCTAAGCCATCATGGATATCCACGGGCTTCATTTCCGCTTCATCCAAGCGGGAGAAATTTCGCAGGGATTTCACAATATGGCTGATGCGTTGCGCCCCATTTTTCATAGAATTCAGAATTTTTTCTAAATCTTCTTGTAAAAACTCTAGATCGATCGCCTCTATTTCCTCTTGAATTTCTGGATCTGGGTGGGGATATTTACCTTGATACAATTTTAGCAGATTAATTAAATCTTCCACATATTCGCAAGTATGATCGATGTTGCCGTAAATAAAACTGACCGGGTTGTTGATTTCATGGGCAATCCCGGCTACAATTTGACCCAAGCTAGACATTTTTTCCGTATAAATCATCTGACTTTGAGTGCGTTTCAGTTCTTGGATCGCCTGTTTCAGCCGGAGATTTTTTTCATGGAGTTCTTGAGTGCGTTCTTGGACTTGTTGCTCTAAGGAATTATAAAGCTGGGCATTTTCTAGAGAAATGGCGGCTTGGGCTGTAAATAGGTTAAGCAGTTCTAAGCGATCGCGGCTAAAGGCTTGAGCAATGGCTTGGTTTTCCAAGTAAAGTAAGCCGCCAATTTGACCGCGATTTCGGAATGGCATACATAAAATACTTTTCGGTTTTTGCTCCGTAATATATGGGTCAGCCGCAAAAGTTGGATCGAGGGTGGCATCCGCTAAAATCAAGGTTTCTTCAGTTCTTTGCACATAGCGAACTACCGTGAGGGGAATTTCCCGACTTTCGCCTAAAGTAATCCAATTTAATTGCGGGGGAATTTCTGGATCGCTTAGGGGATCCAAAACGCTTAAAGTAGCGATCGCCCAATCATTTTCTTCAGGCAAAATAATCGCGCATTTCTGGGCACCGGCATTTTCCTGACAAATCTGCATTAACTTGGCTAACAATCGATCCAAATAAATTTCTCCAGATAATGCTTGAGATGCTTTCATTGCCGACAACAAATCCAGCACGCTAGAATTGCCGGTACTACTCATAGACTGACTTACAGAAAGATTGCTTTGACTGCTGGAACTCACCGTGGTTGTAGTGCTAATTTCCATTGTTTGATGGCTGAAAACCGGAGAGAGTAACTCCCGATGAGATTCCGTTAAATGCTCTACCTTTTTTTTCGCACCCCAGCGAGCATAAGCGTAATAAGCGTCAATCAAATAAGTTTGGGTAACTTTTGTCCGTCCACAAGCTAAATAAAATTCCGCCGCTAGTTCATTAGCTAAGGCTTCTTCTTGGATATATCCAGAGTTTTTCGCCCCGTCGATTGCTCGTTCATAAAGTTCTGTAGCCAGCCAATTCTCCCCCAAAATCCGGGCTTTTTCCCCTTCAACTAAATCATACTTATGCTGAAAATTCATCGGCGCATTAGTTGCCCAAATTTTCATTTTTTCCTGGTTAGCAGCCACTTTTTCTAAATATGCGGACTGTTGCGATGGATTTACTTGGGGATAGCAGGCTAACAATGCCAGAGACTCATAGAAAGGATATTGAGCGATCGCCAATAAACCACCCATTGCTTGCTGATACTCTGAAGCGATCGCTGCATTAGCAACTGCTGCCTCATAATCCTTAAATAAATAACTCAAGAAAGTTTTGCCCAAATAAACCACAAACAAAGTCTGGATATTGTTATTTTCCCGTAAAATCGGCACCGCAGTAACTTCATTGGCTAACTCACCAATTAAGCAAGTAGGATCGTTTGATGACTCGACTAACCCGGCTAAATTTAGAACCATTTGGCCCCAAAGACAGGTGCCATTGTAAGGAAACTCTTGCTTAAATTTCTGCATTAAATTCAGATAAGTGGCTTGTTTGGCCACCACAGCATCCAAAGGTTCACCAACTAAGAAAATGCCAATACAATAACCCATCGCCGCATAACAAGCGTATTCGATATCGCCAGCATCTAAAGTGAACTGAATCGTATCTAACCAAGGGGCGATCGTGTCTCGGGCAGACTCGCGCCAATGTCGAATAGCTACATTAACTAAATGGTAAACCTTGCCTTTAATTTCTAAATCATCAAATTGCTCTAAAACCTGCAAAGCTTGTTGGCCAAATTCATAGCCAGTTTCTATTTGTTCCATCTGGGAACATAAGAAAACTCCATAAAAAGCGTAGGCATAAGCAGCCAAAGAAGAATTTCCCCCTTGGATGCAAATATTCACCATTGTTAAGGTCAATAAAGGAACCAGTTCTGGAGTAGCATTATAAGCAGCAGGGGCGATAATAATTAAAATTCTCAAAGCGGCTAATTTAACCGGATCGGTCATTTTCGGCAAGTTATGCAGGTCTTTAACGATCGCACCTGTAGGCAGTGCATCTACCAGAGGAATATCTAGGCTCTTCAAAACATTTAAACCAATATCAACTGCCTCTTGGAGTTGATTTTTGGCGGTGGCAATTTGAATTTTTAACTCATAAATTCTAATCCGAACCAATAAATTATTGACTTGAGATAAAATCACTTGCCCCAAAGCTTCGCAGCGCTCATAGTTAGTATTAAAATATTCCGTTTCCGCCAACTCTAAATAAAGAGTAACCGTAAGGTCATAGCACTCTTGCCAACTTTCTGGGGCTAACAGAATAACCCCTGTATTTAAATATTTTAATGCCGAAGCATAAGCCATCGATGCTTTAGCTTTTTTGCCCGCAGTCAGATTCAACTCAGCCAACTGATAGCGTTCCTCTTGGCTGGGCAGTAATTCTATTCCATAATTCAGTTGATTGACAATATCAAAAATTTTTGCTGCTTGTTTTTTATCTGGGGTATGCTGCCATAGGGATTGGCCAATTTTTAAATGAGTAGCTTTCCGTGCCTCATCACCAATTAAAGCATAAGCCGATTGTTGCACTCGGTCATGTAAAAACTTATAACTTAAAGACAAATTTTTAATCTTGGCTGCATCTTCTAACGAGGCATCCTGGAAAAACTTATAAGCTTGACTCGTGGGTAAAATTAAACCTTCTTCTAACGCTGGCCATAAAGCTGATGCGGTTTCTCCTAAAGATTTTTCTGAGACGATCGCTAAAGTTTGTAAATCAAATTGGTTATCAATACAGGCCGCTAATTTGAGCATATTTTGCGTAGCTTCTGGCAATTTTATCAACTGAGATGCCATAAAATCGACCACATCATTACTAATAGCGAGAGCTTTAATTTGCGCGATATCGCATTGCCAATAGTCCCCGCTCGGTACATCAATAGTTGCGGCTGCTGAATCGTTGCTTTTGCCCACATAATAAATTAAACCAATTTGGTGCAAAAATTTCAAAAATTGAATCGTAAAAAATGGGTTGCCTTGGGTTTTGATCTCTACTAACTCAGTCAAGGGCAGGGCAACGGATGGCTCACACTTAAGAGTGTCAGCAATTAAGCAATTCAGAGAATTAAAATCTAACGGTTTGAGCGTAATTTTAGCCACCGACTGTTCGGCGTTGGGCAGGGATTGCAACATCAACATTAAAGGATGCGCCGGAAATACTTCATTATCGCGATACGCCCCAATCAATAGTAAATAATTAACCTCATTTTCACCCAGTAAATTGTGCATCAATTTTAAAGAAGCAGAGTCAGCCCATTGTAGGTCATCCAGGAAAATCACCAGGGGATGTTCTGGGGCAGCAAAAACCTGAATGAATTTCTGAAATAATAAATTAAACCGATTTTTCGCCGCCTTGCCGGATAATTTTTCCACCGGAGGTTGGGAACCGATTAACAATTCTAATTCCGGGATTACATCAATAATTACTCGAGCATTTTTGCCCAGGGCTTGAAGAATTTTTCCTTGCCATTGCTGCACCGAGGCTTCACTTTCAGTCAGCAGTTGCCGAATTAAGTCAGCAAATCCCCGGACGATCGCACTCAAAGGAATATCCCGCTGAAATTGATCGTATTTTCCCGAAATAAAATAACCTCGCTGTCGAATAATTGGTTTATGTATTTCATGGACTAAGGCTGATTTTCCAATTCCAGAAAAACCCGTCACCAGCATGAGTTTAACTCCTCTTTCCTCGGTCTGAGTCCCGGTCTGAGTCAGAGACGGTTGCGGGGGGTTAGCTACTTGATTAAACCCATCTAGCAGGATTTGAACTTCGGTTTCTCTGCCGTAGAGTTTTTCTGGAATTATGAAGCGATCGGCTACATCTTTTTCCGCTAAAGCAAAGGAGGTAATTTGCCCATTTGCGGTATATTGTTTTAAACAAATATCTAAATCATGCCAAATCCCGATCGCACTTTGATAGCGGTCTTCGGCGGTTTTTGCCATTAATTTCAGGATAATTGCTGCCACGACATCGGGAATTTCTGGATTAAGTGTTTTAGGAGATATCGGGGGTTTAGCAATATGGCAATGAATTAACTCTATTGGGTCAGTAGAGGCAAAAGGTAACTGCCCCGTTAAAAGCTCATAAAACGTCACCCCAAGGGAATAGAAATCGGTGCGATAATCGATGCCTCGATTCATCCGTCCCGTTTGTTCAGGAGAAATATAAGCCAGAGTTCCTTCTAGGACATTGGGAGTGAAAATTTCCTGAGTTTCTCTGGGCAATACAGACGCAATACTAAAATCAATCAGCTTGACTTGTTTACTTTCCGGGTTAATCAGAATATTGTCCGGCTTAATATCTTTGTGAATAATTCGACTTTGTAAGAGTTGGTTTAAGGTTTGCACCATTTGCAGGGCGATCGTCAGAAATTCCCCGATCGATAACGGTTGATTTTGGGTATAATCTCTCAGAGAAATTCCCCCAAAGTCTTCCATCACCAGCACATAACCATTGCCATAGTTTTCTAGGCTAAGTGGTCGGACGATTCCCGCGATTTTAAGATGCTTTATCAGACTGTATTGATGGCGAAACTGAACTAATTCTGTGAAGCTGGGATACTCGTTTGCTAAATATTTGAGAATTACGCGGTTTCCGTCTAATTCTTGAGCAGCCCGATAAACTTTCGTGCGATCGCTGCTATAGATTTCTTCAATGACTTGATACCCTGGAAGTTTAATCATGTTCTAGCCTGGTACTGGGACAAATTTAATTTAATCAATGGTAGCAATTTTTAACTCAATCTGGTTAAAATTATCGCCGTTCCTGGTCAGAGGTAAGGCAAATGTCGGAGCAAATTGAGCGATTGCCCCGACATTTCGGGAACCTTCATAGAAAAAATTTTAGGGTTTTTGCCGATAAATTAGTTCTACATTATAGCATTTCTAGCTCAAGACGAGAGCCGTTGGGTGATTTATAAACTCGGACTTGAGTTGGTAATCTTTCGGCTAAATCCCGCACATGGGTAATTACACCAATCATACGCGATCGCTGGCGTAAACTTTCCAGAATTTGGGTCACACCTTCTAAAGTTTCGGCATCCAAAGTGCCGAATCCTTCATCTAAAAATAAACTGCCTAAATCTGCCCCCATTGAAAGGCGTTCCGACAAAGCCAAAGCCATTGATAAAGAAGCAGCAAAAGTCTCGCCCCCAGAAAGAGTTCTGACCCGGCGCTTTTCGCCCCCATTCCAGTTATCTTCTACCCAATATTCGCCATTTTCAATGGTTAACTTATATCGAGCATCAGATAATTCTTGTAAAAGCACCGTTGCCCGGGCTAAAAGTTCCGCTTCTAAATGTTCTAAAATATACGCTTGAAACTCATTAGTTTTCAGATTTTGGGCTAAAGTGTGATAAGTTTCTGCTTCTTGCTTGAGACATTCTTGCTGGCTTTCTAAAACATTTAATTGCTGAATTTTACTTTGGCTAACTTGAATCCACACCGTTAATTCCGTGCGCCGATCGCTGGCTTGTTTCAGTTGTTTTTGGGCATTTTTCAGGGATACCTGACAATGCTTTAAAATTTCCTCATCGGTAGTGCGATCGCCAATTTCGGCGCGTAAATCTTCAAACCGAGTTTCTAAGGTTATTTTAGCCTCGCGATAATCGCTAATTTGCTTTTGCCATGCAGCTTGTTGGGGGATAGAAAGTTGGGCAGTCAGAAACTCAGCCTCCGTAAAATTAGCTGTTTTTAGTTTTTCTAACCAATATGTATTTAACTGTTTTTCTTGATCGATCGCCGTTTGCTGGATCCCCTGGGCTTGGCGATCTTCCGTTTCAGCGGCGATCGCCGCACGATGAATTTTTTGATAAGTTTGTTCAGCCTGTTCGAGTTGGGTCTGTAACTGCTGCTGTTCGCGAGTTAAATTTTGCCGCAGTTGTTCATAAGAAAAACCCCCGGTAATTTCTGCCAAAGTTATCCTTAAATTTTGACGGGCTTCCAACTGGCGATCCACTTCGCTGCGAGCCATTTGTTCTTCTTTTTGTGCTTGTTGAAGGGTTTTGGCGATAAATTCTAAAGCTTGACGGGTTTGGTTCAATTGAGCCACTGCCACTTGATGCTGTTGCTGCACTTGTTTTGACCGCCGATCTTTAAGTTGTAATTCTTCATATTCTTGTTTTAACTGTTGCACCCTTTGATCGAAATTGGCGGACATTTCATCAGCGGTTAAATATGAGCAAATTGCTGCATATTTAGTCCCTAACTGATTTTCTACTTCTGATAATTCCTGCTCGCAAGCAGTTAATTGCTGGGTTTTTTGTTCCAGAGTGGTTTCGGCTTGAGCTAGTTGACGTTGTGCTTGCTGAAATTGTCGTTCATGGGTCTGGAGGCGATCGCGTAACGGCAACACATCAACCCATTCTACAATTTCTAAATCCGGTAGTGGGCGATCGGGGTGATAAACTCCCCCGCAAACCGGACAAACTGTGCCAGAAATCAGGGATTCACGCAATACTGCCGCTTGGTTCAAACGAGTCACTTCCGAGTTAATGGCTTCGGCTTCTGCCAAAGCAGCGCGAGACTCCTCCATTTCCTTCTGAGTAAATTGGTAATGAAACTGAGCTTCCTTCGCGGTAAACTGGGAAACCTCTAATTGTTCTTGGAGAATTTGTTGCTGTTGAAGCTGTTTTTTTGCCTGCCGATCGATTAACTGCCATTCCATCAGTAATGGTGACAACTGTTTCAAGGTTTCTAGGCGATCGCTCACTGAGGGATATTTTTCTAACTCAACCGTAATCTTTTTCATCTGTTGCTCCGCAGCAGTATTTTGCACCTGCATCTCTTGCCATTCTTTTTGGGCTGCCGCGAGTTCCGTAGTTTTCGCCAAGAGAATTTTCTGTACTCTGACCAGTTCTTGAGCAATTTGTTGTTGTTGTTGTTCGTAAACTAGAACCGTAGCTAACGCTTCGCTTCTGGCTTTAAATTGAGGCAGCATTTCCGCTACTGCTGCTTTCACCCCATCCAGTTTTTCTGTTTCCCGTTTCAATTGAGCTTGAATTTTTTGCAGTTTTTTCGCCGAGGAAATCGCCTGATTTTCCGCTATTTTAGCCCGGTGTCGGGTCGATTGTACCAAAGTCCAATCCCCTTGCAAAGCAGCCGCTGTTTGCGATCGCTCTAAACGTTCTTCTAATCGATTAATTTCATCAGTGTCTAAATTCAGTTCAGCCAACTCTTGATGTAACTTCAGCAACCGTGCCAAACGTTCAAATAGCTGCTGTTCTTCATCTAATTTCTTTTGCGCTTGCCAAACCGCCTCATTCAATCTAGCTAAACCATTTTCTAAGGCCAATAATTGACTAAATTTTTGCTCAAGTTCCCAGTCTGGAGGCGCTTCTAACTCATTAATTTGCCGTTCCACGGCTTCCAGTTCTTTCTTGAATAACCCCGCCAAATTATTCGCTTCTTTCCGCATAAGCTCAAAAATCTCAAATCCCGCCAATTGACGCAGAATTTCCCGGCGTTTCGTGGTATTCCCTTTCAGAAATTCATCAAATTGACCCTGGGGCAAAAGAATCACCCGCGTAAACGTATCAAAATCCATCCCCAATATCTGCTCGATCGCTTGATTCGTCGAGCGTTCTTTGGTTTCCAAAGTTTCCCATTTATTCTTTTGATAAACCTCCAAAATCACCGAAGTCACCGTAGTTTTGCCGCGATCGCGCCATAGTCTAGTCACCCGATATTCACCCTGACACATGGCAAATCGTAACTGCACTTTTAATAAAGATGCCCCTTGACTCACCATTTCTTGAATTTGGCTGCCAGTCCGAGCCGTTTTCCCATAAAGTGCATAAGTAATGGCATCCAGTAACGAAGACTTACCCGCCCCAGTTGGGCCAGTAATCGCAAACAAATCTAGCTGGGAAAAATCTAAATGTTGTTCATCCCGAAAACTGGTAAACCCTGCTAAAGATAACTCAAGAGGTCGCATATTTTTTTACTTAGATAAATTTGTGATTTTCAGCCGATCGCCGATATGTAGCCGATATTTTAGTCGATCTTTATTTTCTGAATAATTGTCAAATATCAGTTATCAGCTATAAAGATACTTAACAATTTATTAATAATTCCGAGAAAAAATCGCCATAAAATTTTATCGTAATTAGTCCCCAATAAAATACCCATTTTCTCTGATAAATACCTAGGTAATCAAATCCCTAATATACTCTAATTACTCGTGGCTTTTCCGAGATTCTTTTCTCTCATCGTCTTATACAGCTTTTCAAAAGCTTCAACCACAAGATCCGACGGATTTCGTTCTAGTCTTTCTTGATAATAGTGATAAAACTCTTCCACGGGGTCAAACGGTTGAGGTTCGGCAGTGACAGGGCGCTGAACTCCCGTAAAACTTTCTGGATAAATCGCCTCAATTTGTAACGTTTGCGGGCAAATTTGTCTCACCTCGTCAGCCAAGCCCAAACGCGGACTATCTAACTCCACAATCACCTTTAAAAATCCCGGATCATACTGATGTTCTGCTAAAGTATCTTCCAGATTTTTTCCCGCACAGCGAATCACTTGCAACGGACGCTGACAGCCTAAAGGATGAAATTCTACTTCCGCCGTTTTCCCCGGTTCCACTGTCACCAAACAAAAGCCTTTTTTCTGTTGGGCTTCCCCAAAATCTAATTGAATTAACGACCCAGGATAATAAGTAGGAGTTGGGTTAGGAATTGACTGATAAGCGTGAATATGTCCTAGGGCAATATATTGTGCGGCAGCGGGTAAAATATCCGCAGCTAAGGCATAAGTTGAACGAGTATAATAAGGCACCTCGGAATAAGCCAGCCGCGCCCCGTCAATGGTCAAATGTGCCATCAAAACATTTACACAATCGTCTCGGAAACATTGGCCTAAATCTTGTAAAAGATAGCTGACAATTTCCCGATAAATCCGCTGATATTCTCCATCATCGTTTTGCCACAAAGTCGCCGCATCTAACAGACGACGTTCGGAAGCAAAAGGCATCGCCCCAACACAGAGTTTGCCACTGGCAGTATCCAAAACGATCGCCCCACCCTCGTCTCCCCGACGGGGTTTGCCCAAGGCTCTCACCCCTGCCAACGATAACAGGTTGGCAATACTGTCAATTCGATACGCCGAATCATGGTTGCCTGCGATCGCCACAGCGGGAATATTCGCTTGTTCCAAACCACAAAAAAACTGATAAGCCACTCGTTCTGCCGCAGCGGTTGGGTTAGGAATATCAAAAATATCTCCCGCAATCAACACCGCATCCACCTGCAATGTTTTTGCTTGGTGCAACAGTTGTTCCAAGGCTGCCGCAATTTCTGGAGTGCGGTCTACTCCTTTAAGTCGGCGTCCGAGATGCCAGTCAGCCGTATGAATCAAGCGCATAAGCCAATCGGGATAATTTGTTATTTTTTATTCTAAAGTAAAGGGGGCTCAATTGCGGAGCATTAGCTTTGTAGGAGCATTCTCCCATTCGCTCCTACATACTTTTCACTGTTGACGGTTGTCCGAGGGGAGAGATAATTCACTCTACCTCCCCCCTTAAAAAGGCGGGACTAAGGGGGGATCTTTTCGTTACCGTGTCTTGCCTCACTTTTATAAAAATCAGGATACTATTCAGATGAATATTGATGGAATTATAGAAGCTGCGATCGCTGTTGGGAAAGCCTACACAGACCGTTTGAACGCTCAGAAAAAAGATGACGATGACAGCGACCCCATTCGTTTGGAGTTGAGATGTATTGGTTCTCGGTTACATTGGGATAATGTCATATTTGCGGTCTTTTATGCCACCCAAGAAGGCAACTATTACTATTTTCAATGCGACCCCAATGAAGATATGACCGTAGATCATAACTGGAGTTTTGTGTTGCATCGCAGTAGTTTTCAGCCAACTGAATTTGATGAAATTATCTGGAGTTTGCCCAATTAAACAAACCTAAAAATATTGGGCTTTTCTCAAAGCTAAATTTATCCCAAGTCCAGGCATACATCTGGCTCAAAAATAATCTGAGCCAGATGTAATTATAAAAAGCCGATCGCGGTTTTAAGGTAGTTTGGGGTTATCGTTCCGTTATGAAAGCCAGAAAGGTCTATTAAAATAATTTAAGGCAATAAATAAAACATTCCCACACCCATGAGTAAACTCACTAGACCAATGGTAGCTAAAGAAAAAAATTCTTGAAATTGAGTTAACCGAAAATCCTGGATTTCTAATCTGACTAGCGCATTAGTAAGGATGATGAGAAATCCATAGCTAAAAACATCAAATACAGACAAAATAACAATCATAAAAAAAGAAAACACCATCGCCGTGAAAAAAGAGCCAACATCGGATTTTAGCCAATCATAAACAATTGTTTTGACGACAAACCAAGGAAAAGCAAAAATTTTCGCAACAATTAAAATAAACAAAATTGTAATTCCCCATTGCCACCAGTAAGCCGATGATTGCGATAAAATCAACCCTAAGTTAATGTGGGTCATCGACATTAAGGCCATAGAAATATAGGGATTTTTTTTCAATAACCAAATAAGTTTTTTCATAATAAATGATATTTACTGCCGCTTTATTTCTGGGGATAATTGATAATTGATGGTTGATGGTTGATGGTTGATGGTTGATTATTTGGGGTGAATTTTATATTTTAAAAAAGACTCTTTATCAGTCTTGATTATCTTTGGGTTAATTGGGCTGTTGCTGCCTAAAATCCAGCATTTGTATTTTATGCTTTAATTGAAAAATATCATTTTTTGTGATATTTCCTGATTCAACCAACAAACAACAAACAACCAACAACATGCATAATCCCTACCCAACAACCAACAACCAACAACCAACAACCAACAACCAACAACAAACAACCAACAACAAACAACCAACAACAAATTATAATTGATTATAAATTGGTAGAAATTGCATTGACCGGACAGGTGGGAATGCATTGCTCGCAAACAATACAGCGCGATCGCACAAAAGTTAGTTTAAAGGTTTTCTTTTCCAGGGACAGGGCTTCCGTGGGACAAACTCCGGTACATAACCCACAATGAACGCAAATATCTTCATCAATTAAGATTTCGCCGCTAATGGTTGATACCTCAATTTCATGCGATCGCATCCAATCAATTGCCGCATCCAAAGCATCAATATCCCCAGATAATTCTAACAGGAGTTTACCAATTTGATTTGGAGCAACTTGCGCTCTAATAATATTCGCCGCGATATTAAAATCTTTGGCCAATCGATAGGTCAGCGGCATCCCCAGAGAACTTCTGGGAAAGGTTAAAGTCACTCGTTTTTTCATCGTCCTCTCCTGATTTCTTCACTCGATTCGCGATCTTCGCGGGCGAACCCCCGTTCGCCCCTACGGTTCACCCCGTCCCGTGCATAATTCGGTTACACTGGGAAAAAATTGTAACAATATTTAACAAATCCCACCCATGACCGATATGTCACCTAACTCACCCAGATCCGCTTCTGAAACCAGCAATCGGGCCATTGCCCCGCAACTGAGAAATTTTCTAATTGTGTTGGTGGCGATCGCTCTGAGTGTATCCTTATTTATCGGCTTACGCACCGAAACCACCACCGCCTCTCTCAGCGAAATTGCCGAAAATTCCACCCCCTTAAACGTAGCCTTAAGCAACGGCAAGCCCACCCTGATGGAATTTTATGCCAATTGGTGTACCAGTTGTCAGACAATGGCGCCGACCTTGGAAGAACTCAGAGCAGACTACCAAGATCGGCTGAATTTTGTCATGCTGAATGTAGACAATAGTAAATGGTTGCCAGAGATGTTGGAATACCGAGTCGATGGCATTCCGCACTTTATCTTTTTAGGCGCTGACGGAAAAGCGATCGGCAGTGCGATCGGGGAAATCCCCAAATCTGTCATGGCCGATAATTTAACCGCCTTAGTCGATGGTGTCACCTTGCCTTATGCCCAAGCCACAGGTCAGGTTTCTCGCGTAAAATCCCCCATCCAAAAAGCCAGCCAAGGCAGCAGCGATCCTCGCAGTCATGGGGCTCAGGTCGTCAATTAGTGACTGGTTATTATTTATAGGACTTACGCATAAACGCTATCCGTAGGGTGTTGTTCCGAGACGGTGACACACCAATAGGCCATATATAGATTAAGTAGGTGGGCAGAAATAAATGCACCACAGACCATATCAGAAGAAAAACTGTCATTCCCGCGAAGGCGGGAATCCAAAGCCTATCGGCGGAGAACGAAAAGTGCAATTAATTATGTTCACCTACTTACTTGCGTAAGTCCTATAACTAAAAAATAAACCCCCCACCCCCGGATGTTAGATAAAAATAAAATCAGCTAAGATAACAAGGCACAGATTATGTAGCAACCAGGTAGGGAAACGCCGGTGCAAACCCGGGGCTGTGCGGCAACTGTAAAACTGCATTAAGTTGAGCCAGAATACCGCCTTGTTACTGTAATCCTCGATTTCCTGCCTCGCACGGGAAAGGGACATAAATAAATGCTGACTCTAGATACCACTGATTTGACCGAACTTGAACAAACCGCCGAGGTTTGGTCGTCCTTAAAAGCGGAAAAATTTCCGCCACTGCCACTGTCTCGACCCTTATTAGTCATTGGTCATGGAACCAGGGATGAGCAAGGTCGCCAGACTTTCTTGGATTTTGTGGCTGCTTACCAAGCCCTGGATACCTCCCGTCCGGTGGTTCCCTGTTTTCTGGAATTAACCGGCCCGACGATCCAAGAAGGGATCGATCGATGCGTGGCACAAGGTTATACGGAGATGTCAGCCTTGCCGCTGCTGCTGTTTGCCGCCCGACATAATAAATTTGATGTCACCAATGAACTCGATCGCGCCCGCAAACGGCATCCCCAGGTGAAATTTCACTATGGCCGTCACTTTGGCATTACCCCGGAAATTCTCCAATTGTGGCAACAGCGCCTCGAACAACTGGATCAACCGAAATTTAATCCCCAGCAAATTGCCCGTCAGGATACGGTGTTGCTATTTGTGGGCAGAGGTTCCAGCGATCCAGATGCCAATGGTGATGTTTACAAAATGGCGCGGATCCTCTGGGAAGGCAGCGGATATAAAACCGTGGAAACTTGCTTTATTGGCATTACCCACCCCCGACTAGAAGAAGGGTTTAATCGGGCACGTTTATATCAACCCAAACGGATTATTGTGCTGCCTTATTTCCTGTTTACCGGGGTTTTGGTGCAAAAGATTTTTGAAACTACGGCGACACAACAGGAACAATATCCCGATATTTCGATGACTTGTCTGCCAGAAATGGGGATTCATCCTTATTTACTGTCGGTGATGCGCGATCGCGAAATTGAAACCCAACTCGGGCAAGTCCAAATGAACTGTGAAATGTGTAAGTTCCGGCTGGCAGCCTTGGCAAATGGCCATAGTCATGGACACGATCGTAGTCATGGACACGATCGTAGTCATGGACACGATCATAGTCATGGACACGATCATGGTCATGGACACGATCATGGTCATGGACACGATCATAGTCATGGACACGATCATGGTCATGGACACGATCATCCCGCCGAGGATCCTTATGCCAATCCTGCACAATACCATCAGCGGATTTGGCAAACCCCTTAAATTAGTTATTAGTTATTGGTTGTTGGTTGTTGGTTATTGGTTATTAGTTATTGGTTATGGTTGAGGCGGGGAAAAATTCAAATAACGAATAACCAATAACGAATAACTAACCACCAATAATTAATATTTTAATGGTTGCTTTTGTGAGATAATATCCAGTTTGGATAATTTGATACAAATCTAGGACAAACATTTTGGAACGGACATTTATCGCAATCAAGCCGGATGGCGTCCAACGGGGTCTCGTTGGCGAAGTTATTCGTCGCTTTGAAGCCAAAGGCTTTACTCTAGTCGGGCTGAAACTGATGCAAGTCAGCAAAGAATTGGCTGAACAACATTATGGCGTCCATCGGGAAAGACCCTTTTTCCCTGGTTTAGTGCAATTTATTACCTCTGGCCCACTGGTGGCAATGGTTTGGGAAGGAACCGGCGTGGTAGCCTCAGCCCGGAAACTGATTGGGGCAACGAATCCTCTCTATAGCGAACCGGGAACGATTCGGGGTGACTTTGGTGTGGATGTCGGACGCAACATTATCCACGGTTCTGATGCAGTAGAAACGGCTCAAACCGAAATTAAGCTTTGGTTTAAAGAGGAAGAACTGGTGAATTGGACTCCAGCGAACGCTCCTTGGTTGTATGAATAAATTAAATTATAGCAATTGTCATAGTTATGAAGTACAAAAAAAACCTGTCATTCCCGCGCAGGCGGGAATCCAGAAAAAGTCTGTACTTCATTAGGACAATAACCGCTGTAAAACTAGGGGCGTCCACGATGGTGGACGCCCCTAAAAATTATCAGCTAACCGCATTGATGATTAATTAAGAATTAGCGTCTGGTGTTTCCTCGATTTTTGGGCTTTGATGCTTTGTGCGTTCCGAAAATCCCCAGATAAAGATTAAAGCGATCGCGGAAACCATCAACCACTGCGGTGGCGACCAGTCATGGTTGACCACTCTAACCAATAGACGTAAGCCGACTAAGCCAACGCTGATATAACCAGCATCCTCTAGGTGGGTAAATTCATCTAACCAGCGAATAAATAATCCGGCCAAAAACCGTAAGGCAATAATGCCAATGGCACCCCCAGTCAGAATTAACCAGGTTTGGTCGGCAACGGCGATCGCCGTCGTCACACTATCGAGGGAAAAGGCCAAATCGGTCATCGCAATCAGCGGAATCACCTGCCACAAGGTTGTAAAGCCATGCTTATGGTGAGTGCTGCCATCTTCCTCTTGTTCTTTTTCAGACGTAAAGTATTGCCACACCAGCCACAACAAATACAACGCCCCAATGAACTCAAACTGCCAAAATTGAATCACCCAGGTGGCGGTTAAAATCAACAACATCCGCAAAGCAAAAGCCGCAATCAAACCAAAGTTAAGCGCTTGACGTTGTAACTTGGGATCGGTCAAGCCTTGGGCAATTGATGCCAGAGCGATCGCATTGTCCGCAGACAAAACCGCTTCCAGCCCCACTAAAATCAGCAGGAGAAAAAATGTGTCAACACTAAAATTGGGCGAAAGGTCAATAAACTGCTCTACCATTAACTATCCTTAAGACCTGACAGGGTATCAGTAAGCCGTGAGTCAATCTTCTATTATCGATCAATATCAGAAGATCGTCATCTTTGGATAGCTGGCGACATTATTTGTTATTTGTTATTTGTTATTTGTTATTTGTTATTTGTTATTTGTTGGTTGTTGATTGTTGGTTGTTGATTGTTGATTGTTGGTTATTCGCAATTCAAACAACAAATAACTAACAACAAATAACTAACAACAAATAACCAACAACGAATAACCAACAACAAATAACCAACAACAAACAACTAACAACTAACAACCAATCACAAATTTAATTTTTGTTGAGTCTTGTAACAAATTCTTCCAAAAGTTCACGAGATAGCGCAAATTAGTTTAAAAATAACTAGCCGTCAAAGGAGTTCTCTCGTATGCTATCGGATACCCAAGTTTATGTATCTCTCGTACTGGCCTTGATTCCTGGAATTTTGGCCTATCGCTTGGCTCTGGAATTGTATAAGTAATCTCTTCTAGACATACTGACATTGCATCAAACCATCCGCAGGTAGACCGTTCAAGGCTTCTACTTTCGTACCCATACAGGTTTGATCCGTTATCGGGAAATGGGGATGCCTTTTGTGGGTGTCCCCATTTCCCTATAAATTTCCGCCAGATTCGGAAATTCTATGGGGTAAAGTAAGTTGTGGTGAAAATAATAATTAGTAAATTCAATCTCAAAGCCTAATTTAAAGCCCATGAACTCCATAAAAGTATCCGAAACCAGATCGGAAACCCGTCGAGCATTGCAGCCAACCGATCGCCGTCGCCAACGCACCTCAGTCAAACGCCAATCTAGCCCCCATGCCAAGCTAAGAGCAAATTCCCATCGAGCGATCGCGGCAGAAACCACGGTGAAAATCATCGCCAATCTCACAATATCTGTAGTGGCCATTTCTGCGTTAGTCCAATTGCTCCCTTCTTATCAAGAACAAAAGCAAAAGCTGCAAGAAATTAGCCAAGAAGTCCAACGCACCGAAAATCGCGTGCAGCGTTTACGCTCCGAGTTTAGTCACAACTTCGACCCACAGCAGACACAAAAGATCATGCAGGAGCAGACGGAACTGCAAGACCCACAGCAGTTACAAATTATTTGGAAAGAAAATAATCAGCCAATTAGAGAAGCACCCCAAAAGCAGAGTCCCAGAAAACCGGCGAACAGTTTGCCTCCGGATCAAAGGGCGACCGCGTTGCTCGATTCAACGGATTAAGCGGTTAATGGGGCAAAAATTGCTTCTAGCCAAGTGTGGACGAATTTGCCAATCCGGGCATTTTCCGACCCCAGGACATGGTTTTCTTCTTGGTTGAGGTACTGGAGCGATCGCTGGTAGTCGGCGATCGCCCAATTCCAATCCCCGGCTAGGTGATGGGTCCGACCCCGTTGAGCATAAATATAGGCTTCTAGCTTGCCTTGGGCTAAGGCAATATCAAAATTATCCAGGGCTTCTCGATACATCCCTAAGTGGCGGAATGTCACCCCTTGATTAATCAAAGCTCTCAGATGAAATGGGTTGAGGTCAAGGGCGCGATCGTAGTCCACCAGCGCATCAACCAACTCGCCCTGGTTAACATAGCAATTGGCGCGATTATTATAAGCAGCGGCTAAATTCGGATTTATTTCTAAAGCGCGGTTGTAGTCAGCGATCGCCTCTTCAAGCTGACCACTGTGGAAATACATCAACCCACGATTGTTATAATCCATCGCAGTTCGCCCACTCAAAATAGAGTTAATCACTTGTGTCAGCAGAGAAATCGCCTGCGGGTAATTTCCCCGTTTGGCGTGATGCGCCGCTTCTTGGCGTAACATCTGCACCGTAAATTCTTTGGGCAATTTTTCACCAGATTCTTGCACTGGTTGATTCATGCTCGGACTTCTCCGGTGGGATGCGGTTGGTGGCAACGGCATTCTCATTACATAAGGGCATTGGTTTTTCTGAGCTTGGCGATTGAGTTTATCAGGAGCTTTCATAATTTTTTTTCTTTTACTATCTACTAGAATCAGCTTATAAAGTTCTGTTCCCTCATGGAGTAGTGCTTGTGTCACTTTGATAACCGGCCAATCGCCGGATTCAAATCAAGACACAAGAAGACACATTAGGTCACATTTTGGATCGTCAAAGGATCATTTTGAGCCACGAACTTGGCCTTGGTTCAAACCTTTAAATTGTTTAATTATAAATAGATAATAGCTTAATTACTGGTTAAGTTTAATTAAGAAAATATTTAGTTTTTTGAATAATCTTGTTTAAATAATCTTGAGAGAATTTTCTTGTTTAAAAGCCCACCGGAAAATCAGGGTCTAAAAGAAATTATTCATTTGATGAAATAATTGTCAATTCACCATGATTGTTCAGATTTGAGATGAACGAGGATTACCCATCTCACCCTATCCCTTACATAGTTTTTTCTTATGGTATGTGAACAAAGTTATCACCCCAGCCAACCCTCCCCGCCAGTTAGGGAAAGGTTGCCGGGAGGCGATTTCTGCACAAATCCAATGAAAACGCTATATATTACGCTTATATATATTTTGGGTTCTTTGTTTGGACTTGTTGCATCTGAATAATGCATCAGATTTTTAGGCATCTAAACCAAAGCGATATCCTTTGCCATAAACCGTATGAATCAAAGGTGCTTCATCATTGGGTTCAATTTTGCGACGGAGTAATCTAATTTGGGCAGCTAATACATTACTACTGGGTTTGGTGGTGGTTGCCCACAAGTGTTGATGGATGGCTTCGTGGGTGAGTAGTTGATTCGGGTTGGTCATCAAATATTCAAGTAATTGGCTTTCTTTCTCTGAAAGCGCGATCGCCCGTTTTCCCCGATAAGCAATCTGATTATCGCAATCCAGTTCTAAATCTTCCACCCGCAACCGTCGCGGGTGAGTTTCATCATCAGTTTCACTCGGATTTGTCACCAGGTTTACTTCAAGACTGGGCGATCGCCTGACTCGTGCCCGTACCCTAGCCAACAGTTCCCGCAACTCAAACGGTTTGACCAAATAATCATCAGCCCCAGCATCCAGTCCTTGCACGCGATCGTCCAGGGTATCTTTAGCCGTCAGAAACAATACCGGCGTCAAATCCCCATTCCGTCGTAGTTGCTGGCAAATTTCCAACCCAGACCGATGGGGCAACATCCAATCCAAAATCAACAAATCATAACCGCCCGTTGACGCCAACTGCGTCCCCGTCGCCCCATCATAAGCCACATCCACCTGATACCCCTCCCGTGTCAGGACTCGACTCAGGGGGTCAATTAATTCCACTTCATCATCAACCAGAAGAATTCGCATGAAACAAATCTCCCATAGTTATATGTTATTTTTCGATCGTTATTCGTCGATCGTTATTTGTCGATCGTTATTTGTCGATCGTTGATCGTTATTCGTTGATTGTTGATTGTCGATCGTTATTTGTCGATCGTCGATCGCTATTCGTGATTCGCTATTTACGTCAAGCAACAAATAACAAATAACCAACAACCAACAACAAATAACCAACAACAAATAACCAACAACAAACAACCACCAACAAACAACCACCAACCATCCATTAATTTATGCTTACCGTTGCACTTCCTAAAGGTTCTCTTTTACGCGATAGCATTCAGATGCTCAAATCCGTGGGTTTAGATTTTAGTGCCTTTCTCGACTCCAGCAACCGGCAACTGATGATTTCCGATCCCACCGGAACCGCAAAAGCCTTACTCGTCCGCACCCATGATGTGCCAGTTTATGTAGAATATGGCCAAGCCCAGTTAGGAATTGTCGGATATGATGTACTCCGAGAGAAAACCCCCCAAGTGGCACATTTGATTGATTTGGGATTTGGCCGTTGTCGTCTATCCGTAGCCGTCAAAGAATCCAGCCCTTATCGACGATCCCTAGAACTTCCGGCGAATAGTCGCGTGGCGTCTAAGTTTGTTCACTGTGCGCGAGAATATTTTCACCGTTTAGATTTGCCCGTGGAAATTATCCCTTTGTATGGTTCGGTGGAACTCGGCCCAATTACCGGAATGTCAGAGGCGATCGTGGATTTGGTGTCTACGGGTCGGACATTACAAGAAAATGGATTAATTGAAATTGAAGTATTGTTTCAAAGTAGCGCCAGACTGATTGCCCATCCTCTGAGTTATCGGATTAATACTGGGGGAATCAATGATCTAGTCACCAAATTACGCGAGATGACTTTGGCAGCAGTCTAATCCCAATTTCCGGCAAATCTGGCCACCGCCCCCTTAAGCCCCCCAACCCCCCACCAATTCGGGGGGCTTTTCAGAATTCTGCCAGAAGTTTATATCCAAAAGCAAAAATGGGATTAAAAAAACGTCTAGCGGTTAAACTCAGTCGCGTCCTTTCCCGTTCGTGTATAATTCATTAAGTTTTGTTAAGCTACTTAAGATAACCTACTTTTTTCGGGCAAACAAAAGCCCTTGATGGGATAAATGACGACCTATTCACCGGAAACATCCAGCAAACCAAATCAACGCCAACGAGAAACGGACTGGCGATTATTCTTACGTTTATTGCCTTATGCTAAACGCAGTGGAAAAATTCTGCTGATTTCGATGATCTTATTAGTTCCCTTGTCCCTATCGGGGGCAATTCAGCCAACGATCATCGGACAGGCGATTTCCTTGATTCAAAATGAGCCAAATACGTTTAGCTTTCTGGAAAATTTTACCTTAGCTCAGGGGTTAAATATATTAGCCCTGTTACTGGGAGCAACGATATTTTTACGGTTATCCCTGCAATTTTTGCAATTATATTTAGTTCAAGAAGTTGGCCAAAGAATTACGGCGGATATTAGAAATGATTTATTTGTTCACGTCACTTCTTTGGCGACGAGATTTTTTGATAGAACTCCTGTGGGGAAGATTATTACTCGTTTAACCAGTGACGTGGAAGCCTTGGGGGAGGTTTTTTCTAACGGGGCGATCGGCATTGTCACCGATTTATTCTCGATGGCCGTGATTGTTTTTATCATGTTTGCTAGACAATGGCAATTAGCCTTAATGTTGTTGATGATGTTGTTGCCGGTTACGGCTTTGGTGATTTATTTTCAACAGCAGTACCGCAAAGCTAACTATACAGCCAGAGAAGAACTGTCTAATCTGAATGCCAAACTGCAAGAAAATATTATTGGTATTGGGGTGGTGCAGATATTTCGCCGAGAAATATTTAACGCCGATTTGTTTAGAGACAATAATCAAAAGTATGTCAACCAGATGGATAAAACCATCTTTTATGACTCCGCAGTATCGGCAACTTTAGAATGGATTGCTTTAGTGGCGATCGCTGGAGTTTTATGGCTTGGCAGTATATTAGTCATGGATCAAACTTTGGCTTTTGGTCAACTTTCAGAATTTATTCTCTTTAGTCAACGTCTCTTCGATCCCTTACGGCAATTTGCGGATAAATTCACTGCGATTCAAGCGGGACTGACCTCCATTGAACGAGTCACAGATATTTTAAATGAACCCATTGAAATTGGCGATCCAGAAATCTCCGCCGGGGAACATCTATTAGCCCAAAATCAAGATAAAAATTCCGCAGACAAGACCCACCTGGGAGAAATCTGCTTTGAAAATGTTTGGTTTGGTTATAAACCCGATGAATATGTGATCAAAAATCTGAACTTTACCATCAAACCGGGGGAAAAAATTGCCTTGGTCGGGCCGACAGGTTCGGGTAAAAGTTCGATTATTCGGCTATTATGTCGTCTGTATGAAATCAACCAAGGTCGAATTATCGTTGATGGCATTGACATCCGCGATTTTAAACAGTCAGAACTCCGTCAGCACGTCGGGGTGATTCTTCAAGATGGCTTTATCTTTGCCGGGGATATCAAAAGTAATATTACCTTGGGAGAAAATTATCCCATTGAGGCAGTTCGTCAAGCGGCTGAAGATACTAAGGTAGCAAGTTTTATTGAAAGTTTGCCCAATGGTTATGATACGGCACTTCGGGAACGGGGGACGAATCTTTCAGGGGGTCAAAAGCAACTTTTAGCCTTTGCCCGTTCAGCCATTCGGAATCCGCAAATTCTGGTTTTAGATGAAGCTACGGCTAATTTAGATGTGAAGACGGAAGCCTTAATTCAAGAAGCCCTGGATAAGCTGTTAAAAAATCGCACGGCGATTATTATTGCTCACCGTCTTTCTACGATTAAAAATGTGGATCGGATTTTGGTACTCAAGCGCGGTGAATTGGTGGAGTCAGGCACCCATGAAGAATTGATGAATGTCGGTGGACTTTATGCCAGTTTGTACAATTTACAGTTCTTGGGATTAACTCGATCCTCTTAGTAGTCTTAGTCAGGTGGGCAAATTGCCCACCCTACGTCTATATATCAAGTAGTAAGGTGGGCAATTTGCCCACCCTACGTCTATGTAGTCAGGTGGGCAAATTGCCCACCCTACGTCTATGTAGTTAGGTGGGCAAATTGTCCACCCTACGTCTATGTAGTCAGGTGGGCAAATTGTCCACCCTACGTCTATATATCAAGGCGATCGCATGATTAATTTCATGGGCAACTCCAGGGTTCATCAGGCCGAGAGAGGTGAAAAATTTGGGTTAAATTTGTTTGGGCTTGTTGACGCTGGGTGATTTCCTGTTGCAGTTCCGCTTTAACTTTTGCGAGTTCTGCTTTGACTGTTGCGAGTTCAGATTCGCGATCGACCTCGTAATTTGCTGCGGGATGTGCTGCGGGATGTGCTGCGCGATCGCTCAACCATTTTTCTACTTCTTTTCGATTCGGTTTTTGAAGTGCTTGGACTTTTGCTCGATCGAGAATTTCCTGCAAATGTTCGATCAGTTTCTCCTCAGATGGACTGGGAACATTGATTTGATGGCCGGTGGCATAGATCACTTGATTTTTGGGTAAAAATGTCGCTTTCCATGATAGGAATTTGTACGAGCCATCACCAGTCAGATAGCGATTGACAAAGGAAATGGGCTTGCCAGCAAAGCCATTATCTTCCCTGGAATTGAGCAATTTCTCTAATTTTTCTTGGGTGGTTAGGCGATCGCATGGATGAACTGCCTCGACAAATGAAACCCCAATTGATTTTGGGGTATTACTATATACCAATTGCCCCGACTTATCGATCGCCGCCACAAAAATTGGGCAAATTTCTCTTTCCAGACGGGATGTTCCTAATTTTTGTTGCCCTTGTTGCCCAATGGTCTGTAAAACTACTGATTTTTTTTCGTCGGTAATGTCTCTAGCAAAAGCATAAATTAACCGATCCTCGTGGGGGAATAGATGCCAAGATAACCATAGATAACATCCATCTCGATGAAGGTAGCGAGTTTCTAAAATAATTTTTCGGGGGAGTTCACTCCCTTTCAACTTGGCTAAAATTGCCGATCGCTCATCTTTATGGATTAAGTAACTCCAAGGTTGCCCAGCTAATTCTTTTTCCGTCCAGCCCAAAATATTCTGCCAAGCTTGGTTGATGGTTTGTAAAGTTCCGTCAGGATTAATCACACAGAATAAATAGTTTAATTTCTCAAATATCTTCTTGAGCTTAAGTTCTTTTTCCTGGGGAGAAAAAAGGAGATTGTTGGGTGTTGAAATACAAGATATCATCAATTCCTCTGAAAATTAGTTAATTTTTTGTAAAAATATATTCAGTTCACCTCCCGAAATCAGCCTCTCGCAGCTATAATCCTGGCAAATTATGAGACTGATTCATATTTTTCATCAGGTAAACCAGCGATAAAAACACTTATTTTATTAAGCCCTAATGATGTATAGCGGTTATTATCAGAATTACAGAGGTTTTCGAGATTCTAGCGGACGCGGTTCGGGACAGGTTTTTTTGTACTTACAGAACTTAGGCATTATTTAATATCAATCTATCTATCTAGGGTTGAGAAAGCGAATCAACCCTACAGATTTAGGCTTTATGCCTAAGTCCTGACTTAATAACTCTGACAATTGCTATATTTTCTATATGGAGATGGCAACACACCGGATTTTTAGCTAAAAATCCGGTGGTTTAACTGAATTCTATTATCTCTCTATTCTAGATTTTTTTTATATTATTGATAACGAGTGAAACACGGATTTTTTTGCGTATGGTAGATCCATATTTTCCTCTAAGTACACTTGTGTAAATTTACAAACCACCTATTAGACAAGAAAGCTTTCATCACGGATCGATCCCCCAACCCCCCTTTTTAAGGGGGGCTTTGCACGAATTTTGCCAGTATCGCTGTTAGACAAGAAAGCTTTCTGGTCTATTTTTTAGGCGCGTTGCCAAATTTTAATCGAGCCGGATGCCATACCAGTGGCCAAAAATTTACCATCGGGGCTGATGGCTAAGGACATGACCGCCCCGGAATCCGCAGGCAAAGAACCGAGTAACTCCAAGGTGTCTAGGTGCCAAATTTTGACGGTGCCATCAGCACTGGCACTGGCAAAGCTTTCGCCGTCAGGGGCGATCGCTAAGGCGGTGACTTCACCCACATGGACCTTTAGGGTATCTTGCAGGGAGGCGATCGCTTGGGAATGGCGATCGCTCAATAACTCCGCTTCATTAAGTCGCCATAGTTGAATGCTGCCATCCCCATTGCCCGCGATCAGGGTTCGACCATTAGGGGTAATAATTAGGGACTCCACCACATCTAAACTGCTGGAAAGAATGGCAATTTGTGCATTTGTTGCCAAATTCCAGAGGAGAATACTGCCGTCACTAATGCCGGTGGCCAAAGTTTTGCCATTGGGATGAAGTGCCAGAGAATAGATCGCTGATGAATAATCAGTCAGGGTTTTAATTAATTGACCTTTGTTGACATCCCAAACTTTAATGGTTTCGTCAAAACTACAACTAATCAGGGTACGACTATCGGATGTAAATACAGCCGATCGCACCGACCCAGAATGACCAGTTAGGGTATCGATCAAATCGCCGCTGGGCAACTCCCAAAGTTTAATGGTTTTATCCCAACTGGTACTCGCCAGGGTTTTACCGTCAGGAGCGATCGCCACTGCAAATACGCCGCGATCGTGATAATCCAAACTCGCTTCTAGTTGGCCGGTAGCTAAATTCCACAGCTTAATTTTGCTATCAAGACTGCCGCTGACTAATTGAGTCGAAGATGGACTAATGGCGATCGATTTTACCCAGTCAGAATGACCGGACAAAGACTGAATGTATTTCCAAGTTTGCGGGATGGGGATTGGTTCTGATGCTGACAATTTCGGCAGCACGGGAAAATTATTCTGTGGTTTGGATTTCGGGGCAGCCAGGTTTTTCCCAGGAGGTTCTTCCGGGGGCGGGGGCGGAATATTTGATTCGGGAGTTTGTTGTCCCTCATTTGTGGCAGTTTGGCTGGCTAATCCAGTGGACGCAGCCGCTGTATTCGGTGCAGAATTTACTGCCTCTGAAGTATCAGCAGTCATGGGACTGGGTGACTTAATCGTTCTTTCGGCGATCGCCTGTTCTAATCGCTCCACTCGGCCTACCAAACCGTTAGTATTTAAATAATTAATCACATTATTAATTGATTCCAGCAAAGTGGCATATTGCTCTTTTAATTCTTCGATTTGTTTCTGAATTTGCGGATCGTTTTGCCATTGATTAATCGAATTTGTCTCCTGGGCTGTTGCGTTTTGTCGGCGAGCTTGTTCTAGCAACTGTTGCCCCAAAGAAGAAGGCATTCCCTTGCCCGTCACGGAAGGCGATCGCTGGTCTAGGGACTCCGTAGGGGCATTGCCCCCGTGCTTGCCCTCATTCACTTGTCGCTGGAGTCGATTAATACTGATGCTATTGCGTCGGACTCCCACCTCAAATCGAGAGCGATTAATCGTATTAAAAATCAGGGAAAAACATAAAGGAACCGTAGCATAAATTGCATTGCCAGCAAAAATTGCTATAATTGAGCCGATGACAGACCCAATTAAAGAGACATATTCTGCACTTTCGAGCCAATTACGATTATTTAACATTGAGTATCTCCAAATAAATTCTCACTGACATTCCGGTTTTTGTCCGAGGAGTGAGATTTTATAACCCTAAAATTAGTCGGGCCAAATTAAAGTAAATTAAAACGCCTAATACATCAACCGCTGTGGTAATAAAAGGAGCCGACATTAAGGCAGGATCCAACCCCACAGACCGAAATAAAAACGGTAAGGCGGAACCAGACACGGAGGCTAAAATAGAAATGGCGATTAAGCTAGTCCCCACGGCGATCGCCACCGGCAAATTATTTTGCAAGAAATAAGCCCAAACCGTGGTGATGCTGCCTAAAATTAAGCCCAACAAAGTACCAGCTAAAGCTTCTCGGCCAATCACCTGAAGCGGCCCCATCATTCTAATCGTATCGGTATTTAAACCCCGAATCACCACCGTAGAAGATTGAGCGCCTACATTGCCACCGGTCCCGGTCAGCAAAGGGATAAAAGCTGCCAACACCACCACTTCTTGCAGGAGTTCTCTTTGGGAATTAATAATTGTCCCAGTCACAGTATTGGTGATCAGCAATACAAATAACCAGACCACCCGACGACGGGCTACGGTGAGTAAATTGGTTTGAAAATAATTATCGCCCTGGGATTGCACCCCACCTAACGCATAAATATCTTCCGTGGTTTCCTGTTCCAGGATATCGATCACGTCGTCCACGGTGATCACTCCCACCAGACGTTGCTCGCTATCCACCACGGGCACTGCTAAAAAGTCATAACGCTGAATTATCCGGGCTACTTCTTCTTGATCGGTGCCAGTGTGAACAAAGACCATATCACGAGCCATGATTTCGCTGATATATTCTCCGGGGTCAGAGATCACCAAATCTCTGAGAGACACAATGCCGGTTAACCGACGGGCATTATCGGTGACATATAAATAATAAATAATCTCGGCCACGGGTGCGAATTTGCGAATGCGCTCCAAGGCTTGACCAACGGTAAGCTGTTCTTTGATGGACAGATACTCTGGAGTCATAATCCGCCCTGCTCTCCCCGCTTCATAACCTAATAGCAGGGCAGTGACTTGCCATTCCGCTGGGGAAAGTTGGGCCCGGAGGCGCCGAACCACTTTCGCCGGTAACTCATCAAATAGACGAGCGCGGTCATCCGGGGACATATTTTCTACAATGTCGAGAACTTCCTGCCGTCTAAAATCTTCCAGGAGATTTTGTTGCACGCTGGATTCAAGATGTTCATAGACTTCGGTGGCTTCATTTTTGGATAGCAAGCGGAAGGCGATCGCCTGCATTGCTTCGGGTAATCCTTCGATCGCTTCCGCCACATCAGCGGGCTGTACTGGCACGAGAATCGCTTTAGCGCCTTTGAGGTCATTGACATCTAAAAGCGCCTTTAGCTGCGATCGCACTAAATCCCGTATTTCTCTCCGCGAAATGGTGGTCGGAAGGGGAGAGATGAAATTGTTATGATCGGTCAAAGCTGGCCTCCCTGGTTCCATTCCGATTAAGTGGGCTGGTTAGTTTTATCTAGCAGATAATGTGTTTAGAATAGCAATGATGAGATATTTCTAAAATCCCTTGTCTGGGATTTTTATTGGGCAAGGGAGGAGTGATGGGTGAAAATTTTACCCGGTAATTTTAACCCCACTTCAGACAGATAATCCAGAGGGTAATTTTAACCCCACTTCAGACAGATAATCCAGAGGGTAATCTATCCTTGGATTTTCGGTCTGAAGTGGTGCAATTATCACCAGCAAAAAACCTTGAATTACCTCAGATATTCCCAAAAAAATTAGGTGTTTTTCTAGGGTTTTTTCTGAAGCCAAACTTTGATGCCTTCAATTCTTAATCCTTGACCCCTTGTGCCACAGTAATCACCATTGAAACAGACGGAAGTATCACCAATATTTTGAATATGGGCGACATAATAGACATTATATTGATGGACTTTTTCTCCAGTTAGTCGGATGGCAAAACCTTCAATGCGTTTTCCAGCCCCACGAATACCTAAAAATTCCCCTTCTGGGGTCCAAGGAGTATCCCCCATCCCTTCCAGGTGGCCCATGTATTCCAAACTTAAACCAGGAATGGGCGGTTCAATATTAATGGCAAACCCTTCGATCCGCAGTGCTTTGCCCCGGGTTCCGGCAAATTCATCGTGACCAAATAAGCGATCGCCCAACCGTTCTATGTGAACCAGGACTTTTAATCCTTGAGACTCGCCGACAGTGGGTTGGCTAGGGCTAGGGTTCTTTTGCCCGGATAAAGGCATCGATCCAAAGACCAAAGGTTCTGCCGCTTTTGCCGGTTGGCTTGTCCCCGGTTGCTTTGGCGGTTCTTCATAACTGGGCAAAATAATCACATCCGGGGAATTTATCTGTGTTGTGGGTGGTTTTAACACGGACTCTTCCGGCTGAGGCGCATTTCCCACGGTTCCCGCTTCGGAAATAATCAGCACTTCGGGAAAGTTTTGCTTTGATGGTGCCGGGGGTGCAGGAGTGGCAGTGGTTGACTGATTCGCCACTGTTGACACCGAGGGAATGGTCATGTCTATAGTTAATTTTCCTCGTGCGGCGGCCACGGTGAGGGATTTGCTGAATGCACGAGTCACGATTTCCACTAAAATTCCCCAGCGATCGTCGCTTAAACCTGACGGGGGGTTAATTAAAGTGAGTAACCCAGCAAAAGGATGATCTCCTGAGTTCAAAGTTTGTACGGGTTGCGGTAAAGCATTGGCGGGAGATTGGGCAATTAACCGCCGCAGTTCTCTGGCTTTGGCTTTGGCGTCTTCCAAGGGGGGAAACTTAGGATCGTCACTATGAGCGATCGCTAATACTTGGTCAAGAATTTGTAACGCCGTTTCCCGCTCGCCCACCGATGGCGCCCCTGAAGCCTCCAACGCTTCTAAGATATTCTCAATATCTTTCAGAGAGGTGATTTGGGGTGGCATCGGTGGTTTCGGCAAAGATTTAGCCAATTCCCTGGCTCGATCTCGCAAAGCCGCAAACTCTTGGCGATAGGTACTTAATTGTTCTAACAGTAGTTCTGCCGGAGGGACTCCAGCATCTTTAAGTTCAATGGCCGCTTGAGCCATTCTTGCCCCTAATCCGGGCTTTCGTTCGGTTAGCTGTGTCAGTTTTTCGCGCAAGGCTTTATATTGCTGGTTCATTAATCATTTCTCGCAGACGTTCCCATCTTTAATTCTGCCTTGCTCGGTGCCGTAACCCGAAACAATTAATTAAAAATCTTCAGAATTCGCCAATTTTTGAGAAACTAAGTCAGAACAATCCTGCCTGACAGCTTCTCTGCTTAGTGCTATGGTTCAAAGGCAGGGGAAGAACCCCCTGGAGGATTGTACAAATCATCATTGGTGAGGTGTGATTATGGATCCTGAAATGAAGCCAACATCAGAAATGGCTGATGTGGAAACGATGGATATGGATGTGAATACGGACGATTCCGGTTCACTGAGTACCGTTGCCTCTAAAGAAGAATCGGGGCAACAATGGGACAATATCAAGGATACGGTGGTCGATATCTTATCTGAACTGCCGGATTATGTGGGTGGTTTTTTCAACCAATACCAGAAACCCATTGTCACTGTAACTCTTTTGATCGCCGTTTTAGTCACCATTAAAGTGACCTTTGCGGTGGTGGATGCGGTGAACGAGATTCCTCTACTGGCGCCAATTTTTGAGTTAGTTGGGATGGGCTACTCGATCTGGTTTGTTTACCGTTATATGCTGCGGGCTTCTACTCGTCAGGAGTTGTGGCAAGAAATTAATGGGATTAAAAGCCAGTATCTCGGAGCAAAAGACGAGTAGTCTTTGCCGAACTTGACTTAATTTCTGCCCCCAAATCAGTAAAGGGCGGATGTTTAGATCCGCCCTTGTTGAATTGAAAGAAAACGGCGATCGCCCTTGTTGGTTATCCGCCGATCGCCGCTTGTAAGGTGCTGGTAAATTCCGGGTAAGAAATGGCAGCGGCTTCGGCCCGATGAATGGTGGTGGTGCCTTTGGCGCATAAAGCCGCGATCGCCAAACTCATGGCCACCCGATGATCGTCGTGACTATCCACTTCTGTGCCAGTTAACGGGGTGCCGCCGGTAATTTCTAAGCCATCGGGCAATTCGGTGACGCGGGCACCCAGGCGGTTTAACTGGGTGGCCATCACTTGCAGGCGATCGCTTTCTTTGACCCGTAACTCCGCAGCATCGCGAATCACCGTTGTCCCCCGCGCAAAAATAGCGGCTACGGCCAAAATCGGAATTTCATCAATTAAACGGGGAATAATATCACCGGCGATCGTACAAGCTTTTAGCTGACTGTGGCGCACTCGTAAATCCGCCACCGGCTCGCCAGCCACCACTCGCTGATTAATTAATTCAATGTCTGCATCCATCATCGCCAAGGCTTCCAGGATGCCGGTGCGCGTGGGATTCACGCCTACATTTTCCACGATTAATTCTGACCCAGGCGCGATCGCCGCCCCCACCAGCCAAAATGCTGCCGAACTGATATCCCCAGGAACGACCACCGGCTGACCCTGTAATTTTGCTTGACCTGTCACCGTGACACTATGGGTTTCCGGATCCACCTGAATCTCAGCCCCAAACGCTTTGAGCATTCGTTCACTGTGATCCCGAGACAGGGCTGGTTCTGTCACCGTAGTTTGACCTTCGGCCATTAACCCAGCTAATAAAATACAAGATTTGACTTGGGCTGAGGCAATGGGCGAGTGATAATGAATCCCTTGGAGTCGCTGACCTTGGATTGCCAGAGGGGCCAAAGCATTACCCTGCCGTCCCCAAATTTGCGCCCCCATTTGTTGCAACGGCTTAACCACACGAGACATGGGGCGCGATCGCAACGAATGATCCCCGGTCATGGTAAAAAACTTATCAGGATGACTGGCAAGAATCCCCAACATTAAACGCATGGTTGTGCCAGAGTTGCCACAGTCTAAAATATCCGTGGGTTCTTGCAAATTCCCTAAACCTACCCCTCGTACCCGCACCAGTTGGGTATTGAGTTCAGAGATTTCCGCCCCGAGGCGGCGAAAACATTGGGCCGTACTGCGGGGATCTTCTCCCAGGAGAAGTCCTTCAATGGTGGTTTCTCCGGTCGCGATCGCTCCTAACATCAAAGCGCGATGAGAGATCGATTTATCTCCCGGCACTCTGATATTTCCGTGCAAGCAGCGATCGGCACTCGGTCGAATACTCAAATCTTTTTGATTGGCTGTGATGTCCGTCATAACGATAAAAAGCGGGATTGGGCTAAACTGATAAATAAGAGCCCTAGACATCGTACCACTGCCGTTCAATATTTTTTTTGACCCGGATCGCGTCAATCATCAATTGTTTATAAATTATAGTGATTTCCACAAATCACTGAGGGAAATAAAAACTAAAATCAGAACTAATTATGTCCAAGCATAAATTAATCCTAAACGGCTGTTAACAACTTGATATTAAAAATTCCCTCATCTCTGTGACCCACACTCAAGCGTGAATTCTATGCTCACTCATCGTCGCAAACCTGTATCTCTCTCGCTGATTTCTACCGATCTGCCCGTTTGGTCTGCGGTAGACACTGCCGCCACTCTGTATCAAAAAGATCAAGACCGCTTTCATCTGCTCTTGACAGAACCGGCAATTTATGATAAAATACTCTGCCTAACTTCTCCCGATGTGGCCGCCCTACCCGCTCCACCGAAATCTCGTCTCCTGT
Organism: Oscillatoriales cyanobacterium; assembly: GCA_011390955.1. GTDB lineage: Bacteria > Cyanobacteriota > Cyanobacteriia > Cyanobacteriales > Laspinemataceae > Planktothricoides. The sequence continues at coordinate 89,357 of JAABRM010000023.1, forward strand.
GGTTAGAATTTTCCCCTTATCGAGCCACCATGACCATGCAAGGCAACGGAGAATATAGTTATCGTCATCTTTGGGAACGGGGAATGTACGGGATTAGTCGCTACTGGATCCAAAATAAAACCGATGGGGTGACAGATCAGATGCGCTTGCGGAACTATACTCGCAGTCTGACCCTCACCGGACGACCCATCCCCGACTATCTCCGTTTAGAATATGAACTCTGGTCAGGCAAAGTCCAGTTAGGTCGCTATGTCCTCAACCTGGAAATTCACCATTAATCGCAGCTAATAAGTAGATGTGCGTAAATAAATAAGGGCACAGACCCTATTAGAATGTAGGGGTGATTCGCGAATCACCCCTACGATATTTATTGGTTAAATTTCCCAAAATATTATCACTTAAATAGGATTGGTTAGGGTCGATGAGGGAATCGCTCCCCTCACCTCCCATTCAGAACGGAACGTGCCACTTTCACGGCATTCCGCTCCTGGCTGTGCTCGCTTTAACTTGCTCCTACTAAGGCGCCTTACGACATCCTGTTTGGCTTCGACTCATGCTTTTTCCCCTTATGCTAAATGCCGCCTTGATGGTTAATTGGTCGTTCGATGTTTTGCATTCACCTTTCGCAGAGGCAATTATCTGCTCAACCTTTGGCTCACTGTACGCACATTGGCGTTTACATCCTATCCTTGCGGATGGCTTTGTCCATATAAGGGATACTTACAGGTCTACCTTCGCAGCCGTCCCCTGTCAGCATATACCAGGCATTACCCTGGTCTTTGGCTTCTGAGGACATCCCTTTCCCATATAGGCTTGCGCTTACACTTATCACTACTCATTGCTGAGAGCCATTATGGGGTTACTTCGTTCCATGGACTTGGGATTATTAGTTTTAGGATGCTGTCCTCTCCCCCTGGGTACTTTTGGGATTTCGCTAATACGTGAACTATAAATTTCCGTATCTTTCGTAGGTTAGATGTCAAGCTACCTACCTTTTCCCCGTGACCTTTTGGTCGTAGCGTGTCAACCAGGTTTCGCTGCTTAGTAATCGAGAGGGTTCAGTCGGACATTCGCCTCACGGCTGACCTTGACTAATTGGCTTGAAGGGATTCCCTTACTGGTTAAGAGTTACCTCCTTTTCAGCCCGCTTCACGTCTTTGATGGTGAGTCTCCGGGTGGGGCTGATGCCTAATTACCCCTGGCAATTGCTTGCCAGAAAATCCGGGTATTTGTCTTCCATTTAGGACAACAAATCCACAGTTATAATGGTTCGTGACTACGAATCCAGGCGATAGCCTGTGTGTACGGCGTCTGCCGAAACCATTACCACGCGCACACTTCGGGTTTTTCCCTCTGCTTTTCGCGTGAACGAATCGCACTTATAGCTTTACTGTAACTGCTTTAAGCTATCCAAATTATTACTACATAAAATTTCCAGGTTTTCGGTAATTTTGTCAATGTCCCAATCCCACCAGCACAGCTTTTGTAAAATAGAAATCACCTCATCACTAAACCTTTTGCGAATGGGTTCGGCAGGATTTCCGCCCACAATGGTGTAAGGTTCTACGTTGCGAGTGACAACGGCGTGGGCTGCTATAACTGCACCATTTCCGATCCGCACTCCAGGCATAATTGTGGCCTTGTAACCGATCCAAACGTCATTTTCAATGACCGTATTACCTTTGGAATCATCGGCACTGGGGGTGACTTTTTCCCAGCCTTCCCCAAAAATCCAAAAGGGATAGGTGGTGAAGTTTTCTAAGGAGTGGTTGCCGCCATTCATAATAAACGTAACATCGCTGGCGATCGCACAAAATTTACCAATGATGAGTCGATCCCCAATAAAGTCAAAATGATAGCGGACATTTTTTTCAAAGTTTTCGGGATTCTCAAAATCATCATAGTAGGTGTAATCACCGACGATGATATTAGGATTTTTAACTATGTTTTTGAGAAAGCACAATCTTCCGTAATGATGCAGGGGGTAAGGATGATTGGGATTTGGGCCAAATTGCTTGTTTAGTTGCATAATTCTCCATAAGTTATTGGTTTAAATTCTATATTTAAATCCTCGAAATTAGACTAAGATCGCGCCTATTCGATGCAAATACAGAAAGTTAGCGACCCTTTGGGGGGCGGTATCTTCGGCGCGATCGGATCGGGAGTTTTTCAGAAACCAGCGAAAATATTGGGTCAGATTGGTGGGATAATCTCTCCGCCACTTACAATAAAAGCAGATTGATATTTTGCTAAGGGGCAACCACCGCTTTCCGGTTGAGTCCCTACAACGAAAATTAACCGATATTAAACAATGCTAACCCAATATATTCAATTCGCCATGCACCGAGCCACTTATGAACTGCTCGAAGATGGTACATTTTATGGGGAAATCCCAGGTTTCCCCGGCGTTTATGCTAATGCCGAAACCCTTGAATCATGTAGAGATTTATTACAGGAAGTATTAGAAGGCTGGATTGTCTTAGGCTTGCGATTACAGCACAATCTGCCGTCATTAGAAGGTATCGATCTAACTCCACCACCAGAGGTAGCTTAATGCCCCCATTTGGATCAATTCAACGACAAGACTTAATTCGTAATTTCCAGTAAATTATCAAAGATAACCCATGAATGCTCATAAATTAGCTGCAACATTTACCGAAGATGGCAAACTCGTCCTGACGGGTTTACCCTTTCACGCTGGGGACAAGGTGGAAATCATTGTCTTAAAACAACCAAAAGAGCAAAAATTATCCCAGTCAGAAAAATATGAGTACCCATTAGAAGGGACAGTGCTTCAGTATGACGATCCATTTGAACCGGCTGTACCTACTGAAGATTGGGAAGTGTTGAAATGATTGTTTTAGATACTCATATTTGGATCTGGTTGGTAGACAATAACTCGCATCTCACAGACCAACTGCGACAGATCATCATTACTCATCAACCGGATGGACTTGATCTACCTCGTCTCTACAGGGGAAAAGTGCGGTAAAGTCTTTTAAGGAAAATCAGTATCAGTAAGTATCAGTAAAATATCCATGACTGCATCTATCCCCAGCAAGCCCAATGACAGCAAAGCCAACCCTTCTCAGAAAAGAACGCCACCCAATGCAGATTATCGCGAAGTCGATCGCAGCAAGTTAAGTCAGATGTATCTGCATTATGTGGAAATGAAGGATAAATATCCTCATGCCTTGCTGCTGTATCGGGTGGGCGATTTTTTTGAAACCTTTTTTCAAGATGCGATTACGATTTCCGAACAACTGGAACTGGTGCTCACCAGTAAGCAAGCGGGGGATATTGGTCGGGTGCCCATGACCGGGGTGCCCCATCATGCTTTGGAACGTTATGCCCAAATGCTGGTAGAAAAAGGGTTTGCGGTGGCGGTTTGCGACCAAGTAGAAGATGCGGCAGACGCGGTGGCTGATGGTCGGCGGTTGGTGGAACGGCAAATTACCCGCGTTTTGACTCCGGGGACTTTGGTGGAAGAAGGGATGCTTCATGCCCGTCGAAATAATTTTTTGGCGGCGGTGGTAATTGTGAAAAAGAACTGGGGTCTGGCTTATGCGGATATTTCTACGGGGGAATTCTTCACCACCCAAGGGGATAATCAGGATAATTTGCATCAGGAATTGATGCGTTTGCAACCTTCGGAAATATTAGTTCCCACTAATGCCCCGGATATTGGGGTGTTGTTGCGTCCGGGAGAAAGGTCGGAACATTTGCCCCCCGGTTTGCCTTCGTCGTTTTGCTATTCTTTGCGATCGCAGAAAGCTTTTGGCATTCACGAAGCCAGACAAAAATTGATGCAGCGGTTTTATTTAAAAAGTTTAGAAGGATTGGGCTGTGAAAATTTGCCGTTGGCGGTTCGCGCTGCCGGGGGATTGTTGGAATATTTGGAAAATACTTTTGAGTATGATTCTGGTGATAAAACCAAAAAAAATTCGATTCCTCTGCAACCCGTTAGAACTTATACTATCACCGATTACCTAATTTTAGATAGTCAAAGTCGCCGCAATTTAGAAATTACTCAAACGGTTAGAGATGGTACTTTTCATGGTTCTTTGTTATGGGCGATCGATCAAACTGTAACGGCAATGGGCGGACGGACTTTGCGCCGTTGGGTATTGCAACCATTACTGCAATTAAAAGGAATTCATGCCCGACAAGAGACAATTCAAGAGTTAGTTGAAAAGCGAGAATTGCGGGAAACATTGCAAGAACAGTTACGCTATATTTACGATTTAGAACGATTAACGGTGCGGGCAGGTTCCGGGACAGCAAATGCTCGTGAGTTGATGTCTTTGGCGGATTCTTTGTCAAAATTACCCGCGATCGCGCAATTAGCGGCTAAAGGTCGTAGTGCTTATTTGCGGGCATTACAAGAAGTGCCCCAAGAGTTAGAAACTTTGGCGGAAAGACTGCGGACTCATTTGGTGGAGTCGCCCCCAATTCATATTAAGGAAGGGGGGTTAATTCGTCCTGGGGTAAATGCAGAATTAGATCAGATGCGATCGCAGGCAGAGGGCGATCGACAATGGATTGCCAATTTAGAAGTATCGGAACGAGAACGCACGGGAATTCCTACTTTAAAAGTCGGTTTTAATAAAACCTTTGGCTATTATATCAGTATTTCTAAGGCCAAAACTGACCAAGCCCCGGATAATTATATTCGGCGGCAAACCCTGACGAATGAAGAGCGTTATATTACTCCCGAATTAAAAGAACGAGAGGCTAGAATTCTCACTGCCCGCGATGATTTAAATCAGTTAGAATATGATATATTTGTGGGGCTGCGATCGGAAGTTTCCGCACATACTCATTTAATTATAAAAGTAGCCAAAGCAGTGGCAGCGATCGATGTTTTATGTGGGTTGGCGCAAATTGCCCAAGAACAAGGCTATTGCCGTCCAGAAATGATTACCGGGCGAGAATTGACTATTATTGATGGCCGACATCCCGTAGTTGAAAAAAGTCTTCCCGCTGGTTTCTTTGTGCCCAATTCTGCCCGTTTAGGGTCAGATGTCCCAGAAGCGGGCAACTATGAAACCCGATTTAATCGCCCAGATTTGATTATTTTAACTGGCCCAAATGCCAGCGGAAAAAGTTGCTATTTACGCCAGGTGGGATTAATTCAATTGTTAGCCCAAGTGGGCAGTTTTGTCCCCGCTAGTTATGCTAAATTAGGAATATGCGATCGCATATTTACCCGTGTCGGTGCCGTGGATGATTTGGCTACGGGACAATCTACCTTTATGGTAGAAATGAATGAAACCGCCAACATTCTCAACCATGCCACAGAAACCTCCTTAGTTTTATTAGATGAAATTGGCCGAGGCACCGCCACCTTTGACGGACTTTCGATTGCTTGGGCCGTCGCAGAATATCTGGCAAATGACATTGGATCGCGGACAATTTTTGCCACCCATTACCATGAATTAAACGAACTGGCTTCGATTTTACCCAATGTGGCTAACTATCAAGTCACCGTGAAAGAATTAGCGGATAAAATAGTATTTTTACACCAAGTTCATCCCGGTGGGGCAGACCGTTCTTATGGGATTGAAGCGGCCCGGTTAGCGGGTTTACCTGCTTCGGTGATCTCCCGTGCCCGACAAGTCATGGGGCAAATTGAAAAACATAGTAAAATTGCCGTAGGTTTACGCAAAGGGGCGATAAAAAAAGAAGTCCCGGTGGAGGAATTACCGCCGATCGAACAGTTAGATATTTTTTAATTAGCCATTAGCAACTCTTGTAGGGTGGGCAAATAATCCTGACAAATAAATCAAATTTGATTGATAACAGAATTTGCCCACCATGACCGCAAATTTTGGATGTTCTCGATTAGGAAATGGTAATGCCGTGTCATTATCAAGTGGATGATAGATAAAACTACTGGAAAAATTTTTGATTGGTAGGGTGTGTTAGGCGGCGATAATATTTCGTAAAAAACAAACAATCTCTAAGTCCGCCGTAACGCACCAAATTATCGGCATAAAAATATCCACAAATCAGTTTAAACTGATGTGATTTGGTGCGTTACGGCGCGATTTAAAATCGTCGTTTTAAGTTGAATATTGTTTCGCGCCTAACACACCCTACACCTTGGGATTTAGAAACCGGGTTTCTTTATACCATCTCTGCCACCCCACCAACATTGTCATAGAAACCCGGTTTCTTGGTTGCTTTCTTGGGTGTGTTAGGCGGTGATAATATTTCGTCAAAAAAAACAATCTCTAAGTCCGCCGTAACGCACTATAGATGTTTTCTCGATCGCTTCATTTTCCTCCAAACAAGATATAGCAATTCTCAGACTTATGAGTGGTAGGGTGTGTTAGGCGGTGATAATATTTCGTCAAAAAAAATAATCTCTAAGTCCGCCGTAACGCACCAAATTATCGGGATGACAATTTCTAGAGAACAATTCCGACAAATTAAATTTTAGCTTTAACCTGATGCCATATATGGTGCGTTACGGCGCGATTTAAAATGGTCGTTTTAAGTTGAAGATTGTCTCGCGCCTAACACACCCTACACTTCTCCTACGCCATCCCCTGAGACACAAACCCCGACCAATAATGGGGACTGACAAACGGCAAAGTTTCCCGACAAAGGAAATCTAATCGCAACCGCCGATCCTTCACCTTTTCCGGTTCACTCCATTGTTGCCGTTCCAAATAAGCCTCTAACTTCTCCTTATAATTAGCCGCTAACTCATCCCCGGTCATCGTGCGTAATTTAAATTGAGCTTGGCGCAGCGCTTCCGACCGACTTTTACCTTGTTTTTCCTCATAATATAAAATACAAAACAACGCCGTGGCCAAATCATCCACTGCCCACAAGGTACTCACGACATTTCGCGCCCCGGCACAGAGAAAGCCACTGGCAATACTCAGAGGGTCATCGGTAATTTGGGTCACGCTTAAATTAGTTTCGCAGCAGGAGAGGAACAGTTCTGCTAAGTTCTCAAATCTCCAGGTAAAAATGCGACCGAGGGTAAGATAACCATCGAATAATAGCAGTTTTGACTCCAGGGAATTATCTAGTTGAGAACTGGCATGATGGCTGGAATGCAGGGCTTGCACTTGTTTGAGTAAAGTTTGATAGTTGCTAACAGTGGCTTGCTGGTATTTGAGGCGATAATTTGGCTCGACATGGTGCATGGTTGCCAGAGTTTCGCATTCGTAGCCAGTGAAAACCAGGTCGCCCGTAGCATTTTCCACGATGCCCATTTTCGCGGGTTTCAGGTTGCCCCGTTGGTGGCAATAATTCAGGATTTGGCTACTGGGAACGATACGAATACGGAATTTGTCGCTGAGATATTCCGGTTGTTGGGGTGGAGTTTTGGCAGAGGTGTTTAAGGGTTGATTCAAATTAAGGAATAACCCGCGTGTTTTATCAGAGGTTATCTCACTTTGGGGAATCGGCACATTATTTAAAGGTAAAGCAGCAAAGGGAATTTGATGCAGAGACAAGTGAGGGATGATAATCAGTTCCTTAATGCCGGTGAGATATTGAGAAATCAAGTGGTTAATTTGCAAGCGTTGGGCAAGTTGCGGCAGAAATTCGCTTATCTGTTGTTGCCATACCGGGCGATTTTCCACATAAAGTTTTAACCAGTTCTCGAATATCCAATTTTGCAACGTTTCCAGACCTTCACCTTTGCAAGTATGGACTTGGGGCGGTTGATTTTGCCGCAAGATAAAAATGTGGGTATGGTCATCAGTGGTGTAAAAATTGAGCATCGCGGTTTCCCCATTGTCAATTAACTTTTGCATATCCGGGAAATTCAGGGGGTCGGGTTGCAATTGACCGGCCAAAACTGGGTCTTTACTGCGAATTTTCAGCCACGCTTGCTGCTTTTGCGCTTCTAATTCTTTAATTTTTTCTAGAATGGCCTCGCTGTTGGGGGCAGCTTGACGACTGGGGGCAAATCCTTTCATGCCGTCATTATTAAAAGATTGCAAACGGCTACTTTGCTGTTGCAAGCGATAGTATTCCTCCACTTCCGGGGGAATTTCGCCTTGGGGGTAGAGGTCTTTGCTGGCAAATAAGTCCGCCAGGTGGCGAGCACGGGAACGTTCTGCGGTTTCTACGGCTTTGTCGTATTGTTTCAGGTTGATGTAGCATTGCACCGCATTGGCGTAAACCGAGAAAGCCTCGGCAATGATTTTTTGGCGCCGTTGGTCGGTGGTTGACCCTTTGCGGAGTTGTTCCACTGCTTCTAAGGCAGGTTCGTATCCTTCTAAAGCTAGATGCCAGTTGCCTTGGAAAAAGCCGATATGGCCGAGGTTGCTACCTGCGGTGGAACATTCCACTGGCATTGCTTTGGGAGTGGCAATTTTGAGGCAGTCTTGGAATTTTTCAATGGCTTTGTCTGGTTGCTGCCAGTCTCGATAAGCATTGCCGATGTTATTTAGAGAAACTACTTCACCTTGGCGGTCTTTAATTTCCCTACTAATAGCTAAATGCTGTTCGTGAAAGCCGATCGCTTTTTCATATTCTCCTAAAGAGAAGTAAGCATTTCCTAAATGTCCCAGAGAATTGGCTTCTCTTTGGCGGTCTTTAATGTCCCGACTAATGGCTAAAGACTGTTGGTGGTAGGCGACTGCTTTTTTATATTTTCCTAAACAGCGGTAAATTTCGCCTAAATTTCCCAGAGAAATCGCTTTCCATTGACGGTATTTAAATTCCCGACTAATGCCTAAAGACTGTTTGTGAAAATCAATGGCTAGTTCATATTGTCCCAAAGAGTGATAAGCCAAGCCTAAATTTCCTAAAGAACGCGCTTCACCTTGGCGGTCTTTAAGTTCCCGACTAATGGCTAAATCCTTTTTGTAAAAATCAATGGCTCGTTCATATTGTCCTAGAGAGTGGTAAGCCAAGCCTAAATTTCCCAGAGAACACGCTTCCCCTTGCTGGTATTTTATTTCCCGGCTAATGGCTAAACAGTCTTCATGGAAAGTAATTGCTTTCTCATATTGCCCTAGAGAGTCGTAAGCAATGCCTAAACTTGTCAAAGAATTGGCTTCTCCTTGGCGGTCTTTGATTTCTCGACTAATGGCTAAATGCTCTTTGTGGAAAAAGATCGCTTTTTCAAATTGTCCTAAGAAGAGATAAGCATTGCCTAAATTTCCCAGAGCATTGGCTTCCCCTTGGCGGTCTTGAATAACTCGATAAATCATTAGACACTGTTGCCAGCAATGAAAAGCAACAATAAACTGGCTAATTTTATGTTGCTGAATTCCCCAATCTAATAAAATACCGGCTGTCTGTTTTCTGATTTCCGTTGGCTGTGGCGCACTACCCAGCCATCCCCCCAGTTGCAACCCCAGGTTAGTTAAAAAGTCAGATGTAATTTCGTCGCCGTTATCATTAAAGTATTGAGCAACTGCAATGATTCTTTGCAACAGTCCGGGGTCGAGTAAATCAGAATGTGCTTTTAATATTTTTGATTCTTCACCGTTGGGACATTCCAGCAATTTTTGAATCAGTTGGTCATAAGCGGCGATGCGTCGATCGTCCATTTTGGTTTTCCTTCCTTTTTGGCGATTATCATTTTTGTAGGGACACGGCATTGCCGTGTCCTGCTATCTACCGTATCTATAATCGAAACCCAACATTTGAGAGAATCAAGAGTTATATTTGTAGGGACACGGCAATGCCGTCTCCTGCTATCTAGCGGCGATCGAAACACCATCTTATCAACAGAGTAAATTATGAAATCAGAATATAATCTTTCCCAAGTTGTCCCGGAGGAGGACACGGCATTGCCGTGTCCCTACGGCCATTATCCCATTTATCTGGAACCCGATGTGGAGCAATTTATGACTAAAATTGCTAAACATAAAAAGATTGACGTTCAAGTCTTGGTCAATGACTGGCTGAGAAATAACATTAAACTAATTCAAAGTGCTGAATAAGTTGCCCCGGAGTCGGACACGGCAATGCCGTGTCCTGATATCCAGCTAAATTTCATTCCTCGTTCCTAGGCTCTGCCTGGGAATGCCCTACGAGAGGCTCTGCCTCGTGTCAGTCAGCGGCAGGTCACAGGAGGCAGAGCCTCTAGATTCCGGTTCCCAGGCAGAGCCTAGGAACCAGGAAAAAAATCATTCTCCCAAAGCATCCCACAGTTCTGGCATCGGTTCATCAAAATCATCAGAAATTTTAATTGGCATACCCCGCAGGGGATAATTTTTTTGCGGTGTCTCAGAAATCGAATAGGGAACAATCCGCGCAACTGGCAAACCCTTGCGAGTAATAATCACTTCAGACTGGTTAGCAGCAATTTCATCAATAATTGCAGTGAGTTCAGGATTGTTGTCCTGTAAATTTAGATATTTCATGGCTATTCAGATGGTATGATTATTTTATAGATTAATGGTTCTGAGGACACGGCATTGCCGTGTCCCTACGGCGATGATTTATATTGTAGGGACACGGCAATGCCGTGTCCTGGTATCTCTCATGTTTCCACATTTACCACATCAAAACTTTGATAAAACACTTGCCAATTGTCTTGCTGTTCCAACTTCTCAAATAACTCCTTAATCCGTTCAGCCGTCCATTGTGGAATCGCCTCCTCTTGGCGGGGAGTCAACCACGGTAAATCCAACGGCTGATCCAAGACAATGGCTAAAAATTCCTCCTGTCCCAATTCGTTAAATATAAACTTTTGCTGCGTTTGACCCGCCCAAGAATCTTCTTGAGGCAGCAAAATCGGCGGTTTTTCAATTGCCGCATTCTTCGCATAGCCAAAAGAAGGACAAAGTAAACATTTCCCCTGTTCGCTGCGATTCAATAAAAGTAATTGAGCATTCGCACAATCTAAATCAACCACCATCCATAAATGCTTATTGGCCGAAATCGTGGGTTTTGTTTCCGGTGGTGGCAGTCGCAAGCTGGGGCATCTTAGGTCAATTTTATCTGGGCTTAAAAACTGTAGCCAATGTTCAGAAGGTTTAGCTTTTTCTTGTAAAAATTGCCAGCTATTCGCCTCAAGCCATCGCAGATATTGATGATTCCACAGCCAATCATAAACTTCTGGCCATGCACCTTTTTCTCCTGGCTTTCGGTTTATCCAGCTTTCAGGATTAATTCCGTCAGTTTTTATTTCCGCTTCATACTGATTAACCAGGGCGTTGATGGTTTCTCGCAGCGTCCTCGCCATTGTCTCGAGGCAGTAGCCACCTTTCATATCTTCCTTGATTGACTTGGCAATTTCTTTATTTTTACTAAACTGATTTTCTGGGTCAAACCGATGCAAAAAGCAGCGTTTTTCCGTGGGTTTCTCTTCTTTAAAGGTTTCGCCAAAAACTGTATCGGCGATTGACTGCATAAAATCTTGCTGTAAGCTCATTGATGTGCCTCTAAACCCGTTAATTTATATGTTAGCCCAAAAAATAGGAAATTGGCCAGTCTTTTGGCAAGGTTATCATTTGCTGTTATTTGTTGTTATTTCCTGTAATTACCTATTATATGCTGTAATTTTTTGTCAATTTTGGGTGAAACTATGTGATTAAATGTTTGGAAAATTATTTTCGTACATCTTGGCGTTTCTGGATTGCCTGTTTAGGATGAAATCAAGGAATAAATTTAAGCGTTAATAGAAGGCAGAAAATTATGAACGCGCAAGAACCCTATGAAAGTAACGACAAAAATAGAGTTATTTTAGATGCCACTGAAAAGATTGAAACGGTAATGGGGTTAGACCCTCATTTTCAATCTTATCAGCCGCAAATTAGCCAAGCAGAAGCGCCCCCCGGTCAATCAATGGGGTTAATGGTGCTTTGGTTTTTGGTTTTATTCGTTCAAGTGATGATGTTTTGGCAGCAAAAAAGAAAAGATTTGTAGGGGCAGTGTTCCCATGCCTGCCCCACTGGATAAAAAATCAAATTGGTGCGTTACGGCGGATAAAAAGATTGTTGGTTTTTTTGATAACTTGTTGCCGCCTAACACACCCTACCACTGCCCACCCTACGAATGTTAGGGGCTGTTGGATGAATTGTTGTAAATGGTATAAAATTGCCGTAGGTTTACGCAAAGGGGCGATTAAAAAAGAACTCCCGGTGGAGGAATTACCGCCGATCGAACAGTTGGATATTTTTTAAGGAGCGGAGAATAGGGAATAATTGATAATTGATAATTGATAATTGATAATCATGTTTAATTGTCAATTGTCAATTGTCAATTGTTAATTTTTTCCCCTACACCCCAAACCCTACACCCTACACCCCACAAATGAATTTACCTTACACGATTGTGATTCAATGGTCTGATGAAGATAATTGCTATCTAGTTAGTTTGCCTGAATTTCCCTCTCAAAAATTTCATACTCATGGGGAAACTTATGAATTAATTGCACTTTTCGTTCCCCGCCGTAAATCCTTGGATTCCCGCCTTCGCGGGAATGACAGTTTTTCTTTTAATGGGATCTGTGGTGCATTTATTTCTGCCCACCTACTTATTTATAACCACTGGTTCTATGATTGGTTTATGCCGCCTCTGAGCGGACTTGGTTCTAGTAGCCACGGGTGTCAACCCGTGGCTTTTTTGCTAGATGCAACCCTAGACCATCTCTAGGGGCTGTTATTTGAGCTTTTACCTGTGAATTTTGTTGATTTTGTCAGCAATTATTAAATTCTATCAGTGAAATAACGGCACTAAAAAAAATTGAAAAAATCACTTGCCTGCGATCGCTCTACTTACGTTTAGTCAATTTGCCGCCAATACCGAGCAATCCAATGGTCAAAATCCCGGCAACCGACCCCGGTTCGGGAATGCTGGTAGGAATTTGTTCGGGTTCGGCAATGGCTCGCATCTGAAAACTCGCCAGAGCCCCATTAAAGCCCACTTTAAACGGCACATCGGCTAAATCTTGCTGAGTATCGATATCGAGGATTTTAAATTCTGCAATTCCCGAACCAACTAAAGAAACAAAATCTACACTTTCCCCCGGGCTAAATTCACCCAATATTTTCTCTCCGACTTGAACCGTGAAGCGCTCGTCTGCATCAATGCCAACCGGAAAATCAAGTAACTCTGTAAATAGAGTATTTTCTAATGCCTGAAACTCAAACCCGTAATTTGTTTCCGGGTCGAACCAACAGGTAGAAGGAACATCATTAAATACTTTCCAATCTTCGTCAGTTTCCGACGGTAAAACGGCATTATCTTGCGATTGACACAGCAAGTTTGATACGATCTCAAAATCTAGTTTTTCCGTGTCATCGGTGACAACATAAAAGTCATTTTCATCAAACTCATCTTCCTCGAATAAGGGTAGTTCCCGGTTATCTCTCTCGTCACCCCAGCCATTATCCGAACAACCAGATCCACCAGAACCGCCACCGGAACCGCCGCCACTGGTGCTGCTACTATTATCGCAAGCCGGTGGTGGATCGGTTGGTGCAGAAGCTTGCACGGGAGTGAATATATTTCGCCAACCCCAAGTTATGCCATTGTGAATTGTCACAACAGTAGACTTGTTTAAATCTTTTACTTCAGCCAGGTAAAGTTCTGCCAACCATAAATGATCGTTCTGGATATCTGGTCTAACTGACCGATCCTCAAAAAAAGTTCCTCCCAGATGCGGGTAACCAGGTATCAAGTCGTAAAACGGATTCTTTTGCCCGGGATAAATATCAATGACATCTTCATCATCGCCATGTTGGTTTGTGGCGAAACTGTGGTTGCTGACTACTCGCTGAATCCAGTGCAGACTATTGCGCCCGGGTCGAGGGTCGTTGGTTCCAGGTTGGTAATACAAAAGAGTTTGCCCGCCTACTTCTATTCCATTGCTTTTTGGGGTGATTTCAGTATCGTACAAGGTGATTTCAAAGCTACCCTCTAAGTCTTCCTCGGCCTGCTCAAAAGTCCAATTTTGAAATGAATTTTCCAGAACATTCAGAAAGCTGTCCGACCCACCTCGTTCGATAACATATGGCTCGGACATCTGCGCGGTAATGATACCGAGATGGAGGCCAGTTCTAGCATCTACCACATCCCTTTGTTCTAAACGCAAGTTGTTTGGGCCTGGGTTAACGTTGAGTTGAAAAGCAGCCGCAACCTGTTCGGTTAGCACTAGGACAAAGGCACTGGCTAAAATAGCTAAGGGATATTTGTAACGTTGCATTTTTACGTTCTCCTGTAAATACTTTAGAGTTCAACTAAACGAACTTCTACCAATGGAGTCAATGCCGAACCTCTCCAAAAATCTGCGATCATCTTTGGTTTTTGGGTTTGTTCGTCGTAAATTACATCTCTCTCAGGGCTGAAGTACCCCATGCTAAACAAATAAGTCCCTGATTCGAGGGAGTCAAAATACTGGTAGTTGCCAAATCCGTCGGCAACTGCCAATCGAAGTTGGTTCTGCCACCACAACAGCTTGGCATCCAGAAAAAATGTTGTGCTTTCTCCCGGAGAAATTAATGGCAAATCCGATGGCACGCGCGGAATTGTCCAATTTGAGCCTCCATTGCGATCGAGGGCTTGCCCGTTGGGGCCGACAATCAAAAGGTCAAGGGTGTTAAAGTGACTAAAGCGAAGAGGGGTTTGGGTTTGGTTAGTAATTTTTATGCCCAGTTCTACTGGGGTGCTAGCCGAAGGGCGATCGTCCGGGATTCTCCAAGTGCGCGAACCCATCAGCATTTCAAATCTAACCCCATCTACCTCCACCGTATTGCTGTCAATTTTGAGCGGTTCGACAATGCGAAGTTCTACCACATCAGTGGCTAACTGAGAACTTTCGCGTTCAACGATTGATTCTGTTTCTTCTGTGGCGGCTTCGGGGCAATCGGGAGCCAAATTAGTCGGCGGGGAATAGATGTAGTTGAGTTGATATGTTCCTGGAGATATCCCCTCAATGTTCCACCCGGTTCCTCCGGTGACAGAATTGCGAATTCTGAGTTCCAACTGGCCGCTGTTTGAGTTAAGAAACAAATAAAGATGAGCCAACAGTCCTTGAATTTCCCCGGGAGCGAGCGAGGGACACCAAGAAGAAGTTGAAAATTGCTCGGACTTTTGCAAGGGCAGAACCGTTCCATATTCCGCGACCAGTTGAGCCATGAAACCGCGTCCGACTATTTTAATCGGGGTTTGCTCTTGGTTGCTTATGGCTAGGCTGACAGATATCGTGTTCAATGAATCGTACTTTTGGTAGGGTACTGGTAAAACAACGTAAGACTCTAGAATTTCTAAATTGATGTCATTGCTTGCATCGGTACTGCTATCGATTGATTCTGCTAATGCCCTGTGGCTCTGGTTGTCAGAAACCACATTGCCGAAGGTTAGCGTCCGTTTTGCTGGAATCGGAGTTATTGCCAAAAACCCTAAAGCAACTCCAGTTACAACTAAAAACGCACATAATTTTTTTAATTGTTTTCGTGCTCTTTTCATTGTTTTTCCCTTAGCCAAATCATCAACCCGCATCCAGGTCTACAAATATTGTCAGATATAATTAAATTTGTCTATCAGTAATTTGACGGAATTTTTTGACAAAATTTGGGCGCATTTTAAAATATTTTATGTGGATTTACTTAATCGAGCGCCAATCCCGCATAAACCAATGGTCAGAATACTTACCACTGAATCCGGTTCGGGAATGCTGGTAGTAACTTTTTCAGGTTCGGCAATGGGTCGCATTTGAAATCGGGCGATTAATTGTCAAACTTGAAACAAGGCGCAATTTCAAATCCAGGATTGTCCTTCACTTTTATATGGCAAGAATGTTGAATCGATCCAGTTCCCAAACCTTGATTGTTCCTGACGATATTCCCGTCACCGGGCAAACTGGCTTTGGCCAAAATTGACCCGTTGACCCGGTTGTTTTTAATTCGCACATCGTCCATCGAATTAATGTTAGAATTTGTGTCGGCGTTGACATAGATTAAAGGAGTATTGGTGACGTTGGATAGCAATTCATTTTCAGCAATTAGAACATCGCGAACAGAGGGAGTTTTGTATAAACCGATATAAGAATTGCCCCGATTTTCTCGGATGACGACGCCTTTGACGCTCGTGCCGCCACAACATTCTTGAATTAAAATCCCTTCGCCATCTACACTATAGTCGGAGGAATCCATGAGTTGATGTCGATAAACTTGGTAATCGTTGCCTTGAATTAGGACGTTCCACCCCGACCAATCGATCGCCCGATTCTCAAAAGTAATTTGTCCGCTGGGTTGGCCAATTCCTGCGGCATCAGTCCAAGCTTGTTTGATGGCTCGATCGCGAATTTGGTTATCCTGAATCACCAAGCCATCCCCACTCGCTCGAATTCCGGCTCTCATTTCGTGATAGATCCAATTATCCCGAATCACGATCCCTCGACGAAAAAGACCGGGTTCGGCGATCGGGTCGGCAGCGAGAGCAAAATCCAATTCTGTCCCCGGTCTTTTGGCGCGATTGATGACAATACCATAATGGTTTAAATAGTTAAAAGGAACTTGGCTGCCTTCGACATAAGTGGCAATTGGATCGAGGTCGAGGGAGCGCACTTTATAGTTGGGTTGGTCGTAGTTATCGGTGGGTGAATCGTTGAGGCGATTGTTGCTGACCAAGACGTTAGCATAAGCATTGATTTTAATATTCGCGGCAAAGGGATCTGAGTAACGCATCCAAGGTTCTTGAAAATCCTCTTGCGGCACTTGGTGACTGGGGTCGGCTACGTTATTGTTGCGAATTCCGTGGATAATAATGTTGCGATTTTGATGGCTGTCGATATTGCCCAAAAGATAAATTCCCGCGCGATCGATATCTAAATTTACCAGGCCAATATTGCGATCGCTATTCGGCGAAGTGGTGAAGATTTTTTTAAAAGCTGTGCTATTCGGCGTGCCGCTGCCAGAGAGTTTTGGTTCGTATTTGGGAAAAACCAGTTTTGTTGGTGGCGCGTAATCGCTTTCTTGGGCGGATGTTATCCCAGGGGTTTCTCCTCGGATGACGACGCTATCTTTTAGATAAATACTATCTGGAAAGCGATAGATTCCCGCCGGGAAATAGACCACTCCACCACCATAAGCCAGAGCCGCATCTCGTGCCGCATTATAGCGAGCGAGCAGATTGCCTTGTGGAAAGTCGTTAATATTGTAGACGCAGTTCCACCGAATTTCATCAGTCCAGGGATAAGCTGATTTACCGTAGAAGGTGGCAATAGGATTGTCCGTCGGGCCGCTACTGGGAGAACCGCATTGGTTGGAGTTAGAAAAAAAAGCGTTTTTGGGGTAATTGACGTGGGTTAAATAATAAAAAGTGAGGGGGGAAATGACTAAAATAGAGACCAGCCAGAGAAGCAAGAATTTTTTCCATTTTTTCCAATTGAGAAACCGGGTTTCTTCAAGAAACCCGGTTTCTGCCTTAGCATCGGTTTCTACCTTAGTAGCCGCTTTTGACCAAGGCAAGCTGGATGCCCCCCACAGACTCAACACCCACCAAGCAATATGAGAAAATTGGGCGCATTCAAACCAAGTGAAGGTAAAAACCAAATAAGCAATAACTGCTGCTTCGATTCCTCTGGCTGGGGACTTAATTGTTTGCCACAGATTCCACGCCAATAAAGCAAAATAAGAGAGAGTGCCCAAAATGCCGACGGAAACCGCCGTATCCAGAATCAGATTGTGAGCTTTGTGGGAAATTATGTTTCGGGTGCCGATGCGTCCGTCCGCTTGCTGGTAATCGAAACTGAAGCTACCCAAGCGAACAATTTGGGGAGTTTTTTTCGGGCTGAGGGTGTAGGGATAGGCAATGCCGAAGCCATCAAATCCCCATCCGAACCAGGGACGCTGGCTAATTCCCCTCCCTGCAAGCTGCCAAAGATATACTCGGTCTGAGGTGATTTGTTTGATGAGGGGCAATCCGGCGATCTCGCGAGTGGTGGTGACGGCGCCGACGAATAGCAGGCAGATTAAGGCAGCGGGAATTAAGAATTTAGAGTATTTCTTGCCGAACAAATAAGCGGTGGCGACGAAAAGAACTAAGATTCCGGCTCGGGTTTTGGTGAGGAAAAGGGCGAGGATAATCGGTGTCAAGCAGAAGGCTCCGGTGCGCTTGCCGATCCACTTCCATCGCCAAGCGACTAGATAGAGGACGGAGACGACGGCTAGGACAAAAGCGGCATGACCGCGATGAGAATAGAAGCCAATGGGTTGGTGATTTTGGAAAATGGTGCTGGTCAGAACGTTGTCTTTGAGGAGTTGACCCATTGTCGCGGTGTAGTCGATGCGCCAGTCTAAGGTTTGGGGGAAGATGCTTAAGGCGAGAATGATGCCGCCGATTAGAAAACCAAACAGTTGAGATCGCAGCAATGCCGGTTGTAGTTTCAGGAGTAAGGTATTGCTGAGGGTGAAGATCCCCAAAACTAGCCAGTACAGCCAGCCAGTACCCATTTCGTTTTGACCGAGTAGAGAGCGATCGCTAAAAGGGCTCAATTGGGTAGATAAAAATCCGATGCCCAAAAACACCAACCACAGGGCGAGACTCACGAACCAATTTCGGGGAATTGTGAAATTTTTTCGCTCTTCCCAAACAATAGAAAGGTTAAAAATCGTCAGCAGAATTAGAATTAAAACCTTGGGAAAAGTCCAAATTTCTCCCCGGCTGAGTCCCCAGGGATTAATGACGACAATACTCAGGGCAAATAGCAGGGTATAAATAGAACTCATCGTACTTGCCCCCTTTTACTTACGTTTAGTCAACTTGCCGCCGATACCGAGCAAACCAATGGTCAAAATCCCGGCAACTGAACCCGGTTCGGGAATGCTAGTAGGAATTTGTTCTGGTTCTGCAATGGCTCGCATCTGAAAACTCCCTAGACCCCCATTAAAACCTAATTTAAACGGCACATCGGTTAAATCTTGCTGAGTATCGATATCGAGGATT
>JAABRM010000073.1 GCA_011390955.1 Oscillatoriales cyanobacterium
GCGATCGCTTTTCTTAGGGAGACATAAACCGGGTTTATTGAGAAATATCTCTTGAGATACCAAAGTTATAATAAAAAGCCGGTTTATCGATCTCATTTGGTGCGTCTAGGCGGCAAAATTTAAGATTCTTTGTTGTTGCCAAACATCTCCGCGCCGCCTAACACACCCTACTAAGAATAAGGGGCGATCGCTTTTTATACCAGGGTTGATTTGGTGCGTCTAGGCGGCGAAATTGAAGGTTATTTGTGGTTAGCCAAAATCTCTACGCCGCCTAACACACCCTACTAAGCCCATCAAATTTTCGCGAAAATTAATCGCGAGAAAATTTGGCTATTTTTGCTTGACAAATTGGCAGGTTTTTTCTATAATCAAATTATTCGATTAGATTTAGGATAATGGGAATCCGTGTCAGCCTGCGAGGTGTCCCTAACTTCTTTTATGTAAAATAGTTTTCTGGGCTAAGTGCTGACAGAAAAGTGGATGAATGAAGCGATAAGCAACCGCCGAATAACTCCGCTGATTGCCGCCGCTAATTCCTTTGACTCGGTGGAGAAATAAACAGCTTTTGCCATAATTCAGCAATTGCCGATAGTTCCAGGGAATGTAGCCTTTAAACCAGAGAGTTAGATGGAGAGAAAATTGGTGAATTTCTGCCAGTCCACCGAGGACGATCGCTAATAATCCACCGATGATGATGCCCCCAATCAACAGTTGCCACCCTAGAAATATTTTACCCTGTAATACCCAAAGAATCCATAACCAAAATATGCCCATCGGTAGACTAATGGTGCAATAGGGAAACAAATTTTTCAGCCATTCTTTTGGGGTGCGATCGCCTCCCTGAAGTTGGTAAATTAGCTGTGATTCCGTTGATGAAAATCCTCCGGTAAACAACGTTACCAGGGCAAAAATTAACCCACCATTCACCGCAAATAGCGATCCATAAATCAGTCCCGAATCTTGGCCTAAAATTGGCCAAAATATACTCCCGGCAATTACTCCACAAATCACCGCAGAAAGCAACGTTCCTACTGTGGCAATAATTAAAGTATCTTTACTGAAGTGAAAAGCCGGTTTTGGGGGGATTAAATATGACATAAAATTACCGGCGATCGCTCCAACTATCGCTCCTAGAGTTGCCCCAAAAATAAAGCCAAAGCTGCCAGAGAAAATTAACCAAAAAATTACCCCGGAAATCAACCCATAAATTAACCCTATAATTAAGCTAAAGGCGATTTTATCTAACGGATTTTCTAGCCAGATATTGGCTAAATCAGAAAATTCTGGTTGGTGATGTTTTAGGGATTTTTGCGCTAACCAAGCAAACCATCTGACGAGATTTTTGTCTCCATCGTCTTTACTGGTATGACTAAAATAACCCTGACATTTTAGCCCATTTCTGATATACGCATCCCAAAGATAACTGAGTTTTTCTGCCCGATTTTTCCCTAGCTGCCATTCCCTGAGATTGATTTCTGTCGCTGAAAGAATGATTAAATTTAAAAACAGTGGGATTTGGGCAATCTGAATTAAATCAGCATCAGATTGGATTGCCTCCCATAAATATTCACAGTCACTTTGGAATAAATAGCGATACACTGAGTTATTGGTCAGAGGCAGTAATTCGATATAAGTCTCAATATTGACGATAGATAGCTGCATTAGATGGGGTGTTGTTCCCCCGACGATGACTATTTTTCCTGACCAATAATCCAATAAAAACTGATTAAATTTTGAGATAAATTTATTTTTTGTACTTTCGTCAAGTTCATCTAATCCATCGCATAAGAGAATCACTTGATGGGGTTTAAGCAACTGTTTGGCAGTTTGCCGATCTAGATGATATTTTAGTTGCAAGATGGAGATAATCCAAGGAGCGATCGCCTGTTGGTTATTTTGCCAAGATGAAACATCGAGTAAAATTGGCAAGGGTGATTCTGGATTATACATTGCCTGATTTACTAACCCTTGGGCTAATTTTAAAATTAGGGTAGTTTTGCCGGAACCGGGAACCCCGCAAATCCCCAATCTTCCCTGAATTTCTTGATGAGCAAAAACTGCCTCAATGTTGGTATATTCTGACAAATTTAACTCCGGGCGATCGCCTTTATTTTGGTGAATTGCCCAGGGAATTTCCATGTCCATAAACTGATTTTTTCGGTCCATAGTCCGGGGATAAATTCGGTGATGTAAAGCTTGGTTGAGTCGCGATTCAATTTCCCGGTGAATGACTGTGAGTAAAAGTTGGGAAACGCGATCGCGCTGACCTGAATGGTCTGGAAAATTTACCGAATGATTGATGGGGCGATCGCTGCTCATAGTTGATTCTCCAATATTTTATCCAATATTTTATCGAATATAATTTGAGTGATTTACTGTCATTTTAAAATAACTTGAGCGATCGGGGCAACCTCAATGGTCAGAAATTGCCCGATTTTTCCATAAAATAGCAAATTGGGCGATCTAATGGATATATATAATATAAATATAGACATAAATATACCCGTCATATCAAAGCATTCTCGGCTATATCTCTAGGATAAATACAA
This sequence comes from Oscillatoriales cyanobacterium, assembly GCA_011390955.1. Classification (GTDB taxonomy): domain Bacteria; phylum Cyanobacteriota; class Cyanobacteriia; order Cyanobacteriales; family Laspinemataceae; genus Planktothricoides. The sequence goes on from JAABRM010000073.1 coordinate 2,550, forward strand.
ATTTTTTCGGCGCGGTAAGGGAAGCCATGCCACAGGCTATATGCTTTGCCCCTACATATACGCAAATACAACGGTTTTAACGGCAATTGGTTAAATTGCTCCATCAAACGCTATAATAAATTATACCAATTTTCTGTAATCTAGAAACAAATCTCTAAGCTTCTCAAGCGATCGCGGAGTTTGGGGAGATATAAAACCGAATTCTATGTCTAACTCTGAACCACTTTCTCACAGTGCAATTAATGGCCAAACAAATCCAGAATACCGGGAACTGGAAGAAGCAATTTTAACCTTTGCGGATATTCAAGCAGACCTGAACTATAAACAAGCGAAAGACTCCCTAAGAGAATTAGTCATTCATCTTGATTTAACCCCCAAAGAACGGGAGGGGTTAGAGTCAGAAATTAGCGGCTTAGAAACCATGCTGGATAAGTTAGAACGCACCGTAGTTCAGATTGCAGTATTTGGCATGGTGGGACGGGGAAAATCTTCTTTACTCAACGCTTTAGTCGGGGAAAATATCTTTGAAACCGGGCCAATTCATGGAGTGACACGCACTATTCAAGGAGTGAATTGGCGACTAGATAGGTTTTCCGGCGATCGCGGCAATATTACTCAATTAACCCTTTCTGGAGTGGGGAATTCCCAAATAGAATTGATTGATACTCCGGGAATTGATGAAGTAGACGGAGAAACTCGTGAAACTTTAGCACGGAACTTAGCCGCAAAAGCGGATTTAATTTTATTTGCTTGTGCGGGGGATATTACTAAAGTCGAATATCGCGCCCTTTCCCAACTCAGAGATGCGGGAAAACCGATGTTATTAGTCTTTAATAAAATCGACCAATACCCGGAAGCTGACCGATTAGCAATTTATGAAACTATTCGCGATCGCCGAGTCAGAGAAATCTTATCTCCCGATGAAATTGTCATGGCTGCCGCCGCACCTTTAGTCGCCACAGCGGTTAAAAGACCCGATGGCACTTTTGGAGTAAAAATGGAACGAGGACAGCCACAAATTGAGGAATTAAAATTAAAAATATTAGAAATATTAGACCGAGAAGGTAAATCTTTGGTTGCCTTAAATACCATGCTTTATGCGGGAGAAGTGAATGAACAATTAGTCGAAAGAAAAATGAAAATTCGGGAAACCGCCGCCAACCGAGTTATCTGGAATGCCGCGATCGCCAAAGCCCTAGCCGTCGCCCTCAACCCCGTCACCATCATCGATCTTCTCAGTGGCGCCGCGATCGATGTCACCACCATCCTCACCCTATCCCGACTTTACGGCATTCCCATGACCCAACAGGGCGCCATCAACCTGCTGCAAAAAATCGCCCTCAGCATGGGTGGCATCACTGCCAGCGAACTCCTAGCCAACCTGGGACTCTCCTCCCTCAAAGGCTTATTGGGCATTGCCGCCCCCGCCACAGGTGGCGCCTCCTTAGCCCCCTATCTCTCCGTGGCCATCACCCAAGCCGGAGTAGCTGGGGTGTCCTCCTACGGTATCGGTCAAGTCACAAAAGCCTATCTTGCGAATGGGGCATCCTGGGGACCCGATGGACCAAAAGCGGTGGTGAGTCGGATTATTGAATCCCTCGATGAAACCTCAATTATGGGTCGAATCAAAGCCGAATTACAAGATAAGTTATTTGGGCAAAAGTTAGAGGTAGATTAACGTAAATTATAAACCATAAATTCAGCAACCGGGTTTCTTTAATAAACCTTGGCTAACCAGCAAAAATTATCCCAAAAACCCGGTTTATTGGTTGGTAGGGGTTCAGAAACCGGGTTTCTGTTGTAAATATTAAAGTTAACGGTAAAATGCCACAAAGAAACCCGGTTTCTTGGACTCTGGATTGGGTGGCAAATCAGCCCATAACATTCTCCTTTGTGTCCTCTGTGTCTCTGTGGTTAATTATTCATTAATAAATTCAGGTAATTGAGTGGTACTGATATTTTAATAAAAATTGAGAATTACTGTACCAGTTTAAAGTGAGGAATTGATGAGCCAAAAACTTTTCAACGTCGTTGAACTATTTGCAGGGGCAGGAGGGATGACTTTAGGCTTTGGTAAAGCCGGGTTTAACCACCATACTCTGATTGAATGGAATCCTCATGCTTTGGCAACATTAACTAGAAATCAAAACCATCACATTCACTTAATTGCCAATGGGCAGATTTATCCTGATGATGTGAGAACATTTGATTATGCCCAAATTAACCGTCCCATTCATTTAGTTACTGGCGGGCCACCGTGTCAGCCTTTTTCTATCGGGGGCAAACATCATGGCAATTCCGATCGCCGAGATATGTTTCCTGAAGCAATCCGGGCAGTTCGCGAACTAAAACCTGATGGATTTGTTTTTGAAAATGTCAAGGGAATTTTAAGAAAATCATTTGCGGAATATTTTGCCTATATTTTATTACAATTAACCTATCCTATCACGATGCGGGGGCAAGATGAATCTTGGCAAGAACATTTAGCCAGATTAGAGAATATCCATCAAAAAGGCATTGGTCAAGAGCTTACTTATAATGTGGTATGGCGATCGCTCAATGCGGCAAATTATGGAGTACCCCAAACCAGGGAAAGACTATTTATTGTGGGATTCAGAAGTGATTTAGGAATTGAATGGTCGTTTCCCGAACCGACGCATTCCCATGCGGAATTATTACGCAGTCAATGGGTTACAGGTGACTATTGGGAAAAACACCAAATTTCTCGGTCAAATAGACCACAGCCACCGGAAAAATATCAGCGAAAAATTGAGCAAATGAGAGTATCTCCACCGCTTTTTAGCGATCGGTTGATCCGTCCTTGGCAAACAGTCCGAGATGCCATTAGTGATTTGCCCGATCCCACAATAGAAGGGAAAAAAACAAATATTTTTAATCACGATTTGCGACTGGGGGCGAAATCATACCCCGGACATACGGGTAGCTTAATTGATGAACCGGCAAAAACTCTCAAAGCGGGAGATCATGGTGTACCTGGAGGGGAAAATATGCTGCGACTCCCCGATGGTTCACTGCGATATTTTACCGTCAGAGAAAGTGCTCGATTACAAACATTTCCCGATGATTATTTAATTGCCGGTTCTTGGACAGAATCCATGCGTCAGTTGGGCAATGCCGTCCCGGTAATGTTATCAGAAATTATTGCTCAAAGTGTGGGCGATCGCTTGGTTCAATTGCTAGGGGTTCAGCAACGGGGTTTCTGTTGTAAATATTAAAGTTAACGGTGAAATGCCACAAAGAAACCCGGTTTCTTGGACTCTGAATTGGGTGGCAAATCAGCCCATAACATTCGTAGGGTGGGCAAAAAAATTTACCTACCCTACCATATACGATCGTGTAATTTTGCCCACCCTACAATATCAATACTTATTGTTGTATAAATTTTGGCAAATGGTATAAAATTTTTTATATTTTAGTCGCAGGAAATCTGCCTTAATTATGTCTCTCAAACGCGATCGCATCCTAGTCATTGACATTGAAGCCACTTGCTGGTCAGGAAAAATTCCCCCTGGACAAGAAAGTGAAATCATAGAAATTGGCATTGCCACCCTAGAAATTACCTCCGGTCAACCTTTAGAAAAAGATAGCATCTTAGTCCAACCCACTCGCTCAACGGTCAGCGAATTTTGCACCCAATTAACCACCATAACTCCAGCCCAAGTCAACCAAGGAATCCCCTTTGCGGAAGCTTGCCAAATTCTCCAGAAAAAATATCATGCCCTTGACCGGATTTGGGCGAGTTACGGCGAATACGATCGCACCCAATTCACCAAACAATGTCAAGCCTTTGGGGTGAAATATCCCTTTAACCCGCGACATATTAATGTCAAAAACTTATTCGCCATTATTTATGATTTGCCCAAAGAAGTAGGCATGAGTCAAGCCCTAGAAATGCTCAATATCCCCTTAGAAGGAACCCACCACCGAGGCATTGATGATGCTTGGAATATTGCCAAAATCTTATCTCATTTAATTCTCAAAGCCAGAAATCAAAACTTTCATTAATAGGACTTACGCAAAGAATCTATATATGAGGTATTGGTGCTCCGCCCCTCCGCCCCGGAGCCCCTCCGCCGACGGCGGGCCCCTCCGCTCCTCCGCCCCGGAGCTCCTCTGCCCCTCCGCTCCTCCGCCCCCGACACAAATATCTCAAAATAAATATCTGAAAAAATCTCGCAGAGGCGATCGCCGATGAATGTACCATAAACTCATAAATCAGCCAGCCCCAGAAACAACTATGGCAAAAAAGAAACAACCAACCATGAAAGCTGTGGTAATGACCGACGCGGGGGGGCCAGAAGTGCTGCAACTGCAAGAAGTGCCCCGCCCCACAATAGAAAAAGACACCGACCTATTAGTGCGCCTCTATGCCGCCGGAATCAACCCCATTGACACCAAACTCCGCAAACGCGGCACCTTTTACCCCGACCAAACCCCAACTATTCTAGGCTGTGACGGGGCCGGAGTCGTCGAAGCCGTTGGGGAAGCGGTGGAACGGTTCCAAGTCGGGGACGAAATCTACTTCTGCCAAGGTGGACTCGGTGGGTCAAAAGGTAACTATGCCGAATATGCCGTAGTCGATGAACGGTTTGTCGCCAAAAAACCGACCACCGTCAGCTTTGCCCAAGCCGCCGCCGCGCCCTTAGTCCTAATCACCGCCTGGGAATCCCTCTACGATCGCGCCCGAATCGATGCCGGTCAAAAAGTCTTAATTCATGCCGGGGCAGGGGGCGTCGGTCACGTTGCCATCCAACTCGCCAAACTCAAAGGGGCTGAAGTCTGCACCACCGTTTCCTCCGAGGAAAAAGCCGCCTTTGCCCGTAACATGGGGGCAGACCTAGCCATCAACTACAAACAGAAAGATTTTGTCGAAGCGGTCTTAGAATGGACTCACGGCGAAGGAGTAGATATCGCCTTTGACACCGTAGGTGGTGAACTATTTGAAAAAACCTTTCCCGCTGTCAAAATTTATGGCGATATCGTAACAATTTTGTCCCCGGATCCGAGTACCAACTGGACTGTTGCCAGAAATCGCAATCTGCGGATGAGCATAGAACTGATGCTGACCCCCATGTTGGAAAATAATGTTCACTACCAGCAAGATCAGGCGACCATGTTACGAGATTGTGCCCGCATGATCGACAAAGGACAGTTAAAAATTCAGTTAACCAAGACCTTCCCCTTAGCAGAAGCAGCACAGGCGCATACTTTGTTAGAGCAAGGTTCCATGACAGGTAAATTAGTTTTGGTTATGGACAGTTAAACCTTTTGAATTGCTGGTTATTAGTTGTTAGTTGTTAGTTGTTAGTTGTTAGTTGTTAGTTATTGGTTATTGGTTATTGCCATCGAATGACTAATCACTAATCACTAACAACTAATAATATTCATTAGTACCGGGGAATTGAGCCACAAATCTAAAGATTTTCTGAGAATACTTGCCTAAATTCTCTGTATGATGTATATATAACTATAGAGTCATAATTTTCCCACTATTCTCTTTTTTTCCCAATCAACCGATCCAATCAAGAGAAATTTTTTTTACTTTCCCTCAAGATGGCAGGTCAGTCGATCCATTCATACCCGGATGATATCCAGCAGCGCCAAAATAGCCAGCTTGCCTAACTCCAAAAACATCTTCTGATTGGGAAATTAAATTGGGATGAATGTGGCTCTAAAATTTTTACCTTGGATAATTTGTGGTGCAGCTATATGACGAAAAATACAACTTATTTTCATAATTCAATTTCTAGAGTGATGAACGACGACAAATCGGCGATCGCTAAACCCACGGAATCTCCGCGTACCGAGGGTCAAGCTGGATTGACGAAATTGCGTAATCATCATCATCATAATTTATTTGCTCAAATCGATGAATTATCCAAAAAATTTAACTTAAAACATCCCTTAAAACTGGAAGAAAATAAACAAGAATATGCGGGTTTATTTGATTTTTTTCAGGAGCAAATAGATACCCAAGAGGCTTTATTTTCAATCAAGAAAAATTTTGCCGAAAGATATGAAAATTTATTTAATAAATACGACGAAAAACTGAAAAATCCGCACCTGACAAACCGCCAGCGGAATAGATATCAAAAATTATGGACTCAGTATGCGATGTTGTATGTGCAGTATTGTCAAAATTAACGCGCTACTGGTTATTAGTCAAAAGTTTATAGCGGTTTTTATTGGCTGAAGCACAGAGTTTTTCTGGATTCCCGCGCGGGAATGACAGGTTTTTTTGTACGTCATAACTCCGAAAAGCACCTAACATTCGTAGGGTGGGCAAAAAATTTTACCCACCCTACCATATATGATAGTGGACTTTTGCCCACCCTACAATATAAATACTTTTTAGGGATCTGCCAGAAGTCTATTGGTTATGGGGAGGAAATAGCCTGTAACCAATAGACTAATAACCTGGGATAATCCTAAGTGCTTTGATTTAATATTTCGTGATCGAAAATGATTTCAAAGTCAGGGTCTTGCCGCGCGATTTTACGCATATTCGGATTAGCCTTAATCGCTCGTTGTAAGTTATCAATGACTAAATCAACGTCTTGTTTGATCGCATAACAGCGAGCTTTTTCATACCAAGGTTCGGGATGATCCGGATTGAGTTGGAGAGCTTTGTTATAACAACCGATCGCTGTTTCGTATTGTTGTAATCGGGTGAAAGCAATCCCTCGTCCCAACCAAGCTTCATAGAAATCGGGATTTGTTTGCAAGGTTTTATCATACATCTCAATTGCTTCTTCATATTCCCCTTGCTGCAATAGTTCAGTAGCTTGCTTGAAATATATGCCAAAAATTTCTTGAATTGGCTGATTAATTCGATCGTGTAATTTCCTGGACTCTTCTAAGGCGCTGCGAGTTTCTTGCAGCAGACTGTTGGTGGCAACGGCCATAGAAATCAGTTCATTAATTTGAGTGCTATTATCTATAGCTTTTGGCTGCGGTTGCGCGATCGCCAAAGCTGAATTATTCTTTTGTTGTGCCAAGGTTTCCACAAATTCGGCGGAAATTTCCGCTTTAATTTGCTCGCCAATTTCGGCCTTCAATTGGCCACTAATTTTTTGCTGGAGTTCACCAATCACAATTTTGGTCAAATTCTGACGTAATAGCCAAAGAAAAACCCAAGTTCCCCCAAGCATGATCAAAATCGCCCCAAACAGGGCATAAAAAAGGCTGTTACGGCGACCTAATGCCCGATCTACTTGAGTTTGGATTAAATTTTCTAGTCGCTGTTCTTCTGTAGTTGCGGTTGCTTCTGTTTCTGCTTCCACCGCTTCCGGGGAAAGGGGGCGATCGGGAACTTCTGGTCCTGGTTGCGGTGAAGTCGAAGCCGCAGGAGTGACAGGAGTGACAGCGCTTGAGGGGGAAGGATTAGGGTTGACGGGGGAGGAGGAATTCGTATCAGTAAAAGGTTCAACGGTTGAATCATTGGCTGGATCCGCGAGAGTAGCCGGAGGGGAAGTGCTTGTGCTGTTAGTATTGAGCGGTTTTGGCGGTGGTGGTGGACTGACGGGGCGGGGGTTGGCACTGACGCTGGCAATGGAGAGCATCCAAGTGGCTAGAATAATACTGGCAGGGGACAAGACCGTTTTCACCAGAGGACTTTTATCTGTCATGTTAATTTTACCTATTCTGAGATCGCAAGACTTAAGCACACGCAATTATCTTAAGATAAGTAGGTGGGCAGAGATAAATGCACCACAGCCCCCATGAGAAGAAAAACTGTCATTCCCGCGAAGGCGGGAATCCAAGGATTTACGGTGAGGAAGGAAAAGTGCAATTAATTATGTTCACCTACTTAAGAGCTTTTTTTCGGGACAGTAGGACTGGCAAATTATAACTATTCGTTATTTGTTACTTTTTGTTTGTGGTTTAACTCCCCCGATCGCGAATAACGAATAACGAATAACCATTTTGGGAAAGGGTGACAACTAGGTGGATAATTCATTGTGTTGTATTATCTGCTGAAAGCGGGGGTTTTGCCGAATAGGGTCAAAATCTGCATCGGTTTTAGCGAGTGGTAAGTAGATTTGTTGATTTTGGCGAATGGCCTGTTGCAAATTTTCGATCGCCCGATCCACATCCCCTTGAAGCCCATAACAACAGGCTTTGTTGTACCAAATGGCCGGTTGATCCGGGTCGAGGTCGATCGCCCGATCGCAAGCAGCGATCGCCTCTGGATAACGTTGCAATTTTAATAACATCGCTATCCGATTATTTTGCACCATCGGCCAATTCGGTTTTAATTTCAAAGCCTGATTATACGCAGCTAAAGCCTCCGAGTATTGCTCCAATTTACCCAGGGCAATGCCCAGATAATTCCAGACGATCGCGTCTTGGGGATTCAATTTCAGGGCGCGATCGTAAGCGGCGATCGCTTCTGCATCCCGTTGGAGGGCGGCCAGGGCGCCACCTTTTTCCCGCCAAGGGAGGGCATAATTGGGCTGGAGGTCAATGGCGCGATCGTAAGCGGCGATCGCCTCTGAATATTCGCCCAATTTGCTGAAAGCCAGACCCAAATCAACCCGAAATTCTGGGGAATTTGGCTTTAACTGAACTACTTGCTTAAAACAAATTAACGCCTCGGAATAGCGTTGCAAATTCATTAAAGTCAATCCTCGGTCATGCCAAGCGGCTAAATAATTGGGATTTAGTTCCGTTGCCTTTTCATAGCAAGCGATCGCCTCATTCCACTGCTGTAATTGCACCAAAGAAAGTGCTCGATGATACCAAGCATCGGGCCAATCGCCACCGTGATGCAAGGCTTGGTCAATTGAGGCGATCGCTTGTTCATATTCTTTCAGATAAAATAACGTATAGCCTCGATGCAACCAAGCTTGACTAGAATTAGCTTTCAAAGCGATACTTTGTTCATAAACAGCGATCGCCTGGTCATAAAGACCTTGTGCCAGCAGGGCATTACCTTGCTCCAGCAAATCATTCGCTCGCACCGAAAGAGAAACCGGCTCAATTTCCCGATTGGTCAACCCATCGGCGGGTTGCTGGGTTAAACTTGAAGACGTATCCGGCTCAAAAACCTGTGAATCTCTAATACTGCGGGAAAAACTACTCCAGTCCGACGAATCGCCACCTTTACTGGTTTTGCTCGTCGCATTTTCCAAATAATCTTGCAACCAGAATAAGCTATTTTGAGTTTCCACAAACAGATTTTTCAACTCATTTAAAGCCGCCAAAGTTTGCGAATTTATTTCAATTATTTCCGGATTTTTATAGCTGTTTAATTGAAATAAAATTAACCAAGAACAAAGCATTATCAAAAAGCATAAAATAACGATAAATATTGAATGCCAATAAAATATCTCAGGATGATTAGATAAAAATATAATCAGTTTTTTTCTATGAAATTGATAGCTTGAGTCAGTTATTTCCTCCTCGTTTTCTGGGGATTCTGATAAATCAGGCTCTAGGGGTTCATCTATGGATAATCTTAAGGAATCATTTGGGGGCAAAACCAAACCGTTCCCGGTGGGTAAACTGGCCACTGGCAATTGATGTCCTTGGCCGATTAACAAAATACTAAAAAATATCCCGATACCATATCTGGTCGTTGTCCAAAATTGCTGAGATTTTATCTGATGTTTCTTGCTCATCGATCGCCTCTTAAAACGCTGAATCTCGATCCATCTTTTATCCATCTTTTATCCATCGATCCCTGAATGGGGAACCGGGAATTCTGCCGGGGCGCCCGGTGTGATGCCGCCAATCCTGGGGGCAGGGCGCCAAGTTTCAATCTATAGGGTGGGGAAAATTTGCCCACCCTACTGGCTAATATTAGGGTTTTATGCCGATGGGATGCGAATGGCGCTTTTCCCGATTTCGATTTCCTGCGGGTGCATCTTTTTAAGGCTCAGGCACCTCAAACTACAATCTAGACTCTAAAATATTATTAATATGGCAACAGAGAAGAAAAATAACCCAATTGTGAATCACAAGAAATTTAAGATATCCGTAATAGTTGGACTGGGGGTTTGCGCTCTATTAGTGGGCGCCGCGATGCCCACGGTTAAATGGACAGGATTTGGTCAACATAAAATTGAAACTTTGAAAACCGAGAATGCAGAATCGGCGGTGCTGAAACTGGCATTGTGGTCGCCGGAAGCGCGATCGCTGGAACTCCAGACGCTGGCGGAAACAGGCCACCCCCTCGATCGCAGTCGGGCCAAGTATTTACTCGCTGTTGACCTGATGCAACTGGGTCAAGGGGAAGCCGCCCTCAAGCACCTCGATGGATTAGAAAAAAGTTACCAAATTTTGGCTCCTTATATTCTGAAGCAACGAGCCACGGCTTATGAAATGGTGGGCAACAGTCAACAAGCGGAGAAAACGTGGCAAACCTTAGTCAAAGATTATGCTAATTCGACCGTTGCGGCAGAAGGGTTGTATAAACTAGGTCAGACGAATCGCGAATACTGGCAACAAGCGATCGCCCAATTTCCCAGTCACCCGCGCACCGTAGAGATTGCCACCGAGTTATTAAAACAGCCATCCAGTTTATCCCCGGAACTGGACAAAAGCTTGCGACTTTTAATTGCTCAATATGGTCTGCACTTGCCGGATATTCTCAATTATCTGGATCGACTAACCAGCAAATATGCCAAAGTCCTCACCCCCCAAGAGTGGGAAGTGATTGGATTTGCCTATTGGGAAAAACAGGAATATGGTAAAGGTGGCGCCGCCTATCGCCAAGCCACCCGCACCCCGCAAAATGCTTACCGGGCAGCGCGGGGACTGTGGCTGGGAAATAAAGAAAAAGAGGCGATCGCCGAATATAAAAAATTAAACGCCGAATTTCCCGACAGTGAAGACAACGCCCTAGGGTTAGTGCGACTCGCTAGAATCCTGGATGCCAAAGAAGCCATTCCTTATTTAGATCGAGTCATTGCTAAATTTCCCGAACGAGCAGCGGAAGCCTTGCTAGACCGAGCCAACCGACTAGAACAACTAGGCAGCAGTCAATCCGCCGAACAAGCGCGGGAATCACTGTTAACCCAATATAGCAACTCAAACGAAGCGGCAGAATTGCGTTGGCGAAAAGCCCAAAATCTGGCCAAAGCCGGTGACTATGCCGGTGCCTGGAAATGGGCCTCAGAGTTGGGGTCTCGAAACCCAAACAGTGAACTGGCGCCAAAAGCCGGTTTTTGGGTGGGAAAATGGGCGCAACGCCTGGGCAAAGCCCAAGAAGCGAAAACCGCTTTTGAGTATGTCTTAACCAAATATCCAGATTCTTACTATGCCTGGAGATCGGCGGTAAATTTGGGTTGGGATGTGGGAGACTTTACCAACGTGCGATCGCACAATCCCGAAGTGGTCAAACCCCACGAGCGATCGACTTTGCCTGCGGGTTCTAAAGTCTTACACGAACTCTATCAACTCGGTCAAGACCAAAAAGCCTGGGATCTGTGGCAAACAGAATTCACCAACCGCATGAACCCGACCGTACCCGAACAATTTACCGATGGGGTGATCCGAATCGGTGTCGGCGACAAATTAGATGGGATGTTCATGCTTTCCAGCTTATCCTGGCGAACTAAACCCGAAGAAGTTGCCCAATATCAGGAACTCAGAAAAACCACCCTATACGGAGAAGCCCTTTACCCGTTTCCCTATCAGGATATGATTCTCAACTGGTCAAACCAGCGACAACTCAATCCCCTACTGGTGACAGCCTTAATCCGCCAAGAATCTCGATTTATGCCAAAAATTAAATCCTGGGTTGGGGCGACCGGACTAATGCAAGTCATGCCCGAAACCGGGGAATGGATTGCCAGCAAAATCAACGTTAAAGAATATAACCTGGAAAAACCAGAAGACAACATTAAATTCGGCACTTGGTATTTAGACTATACCCACCGAGAATATCAAAATAATTCTATGTTGGCCGTCGCCAGTTACAATGCTGGTCCAGGTAGCGTTTCCGACTGGTTAAAGCGATTTGGCTGGAACGATCCCGATGAATTTCACGAAAAAATTCCCTTCCCCGAAACCAAAGGGTATGTGGAACATGTCTTTGGCAATTACTGGAATTATCTGAGATTATACAATCCAGAAGTAGCTAACCGATTAAATCCCTAATTGATCCCTATATCGATCCTTAATTGATCCTTATATCGATCCTTAATTGATCCCTACTTTATCCGCGATCGCCCCCCGGAATTCCTGGATAACTCCAGAAATCAATCCCGGTTCTGAAAAACCACCGATATTCGTCCTCTTGCTTTCCTAAGTTCAAAAGCCCCCTTTTAGATCCTCCCTGACCCCCCTGAAACTGGCGGCAAATCAACCAATCCCCCGTTTTCCAGGGGTTTTGGGGGGATCTCTCCGGGATGAAACCAATCAGTCGATTAATTTTTTTGGGGCAAATCGGGGAAAAATATCCGTAATTTTACATAATTTTTTCAGTGTAATTACATAAAACATAGTCAAAAAATTGCCGGATAATTGCTGAATTCACCGCGATAAAACGGAGTAGGGCGGAAACCCGATGTTTTCGGTCTAAATCTTAACAAAAATTAACCAGTCGATCTATAGAAATTCCTTATAGTTCTGAGGATAATCGCTGGATAACCGGGGAAGAATTTGAATCTTGAAGTAATGTTAAATTTTTAAATTGAAACTCTTGAAGGGCTGTGGCGATCGCCAATAGTCTGGTCTAAAAACCAGGAAAACCGGAGCGAAAAAGCATAGAAGCTCCAAATGATCTACATAAGCCATCCATCAACAGGTCAGAGTCGTCTCAAGAGCAACAGATTCGATTTGTCCGATAGATATACAATAAGAATATGCTGTTAAACAAGTTGACTCCTATGTTCTTTGACGTTAAAGGGTGTGCCCAACTGGCTAAAAAACTAGCCAAAATTTCACAGCAAAGGGGTACAGGGAAAGTGCTCCTAGCTGCAAACGAGTCCCATCAAGCAAAATCTGCTCCAGAACAGGGGGAACCCATTGAGGCAAAACAATGGGAACTTCTGTTTGTGGAAGGTCAATTGCTTTATGCGATCGGCTACCGACACCGAGTTAGGCGGTGGTCTAGAGCCTTACAGCAACATTGTCCTCACTTTGTCATAGAACCGATCCCCTTGCCGGTGAATGAGCCGTGGGAGTATCAGGTATTAAACCAAGGGCTGCTCCAGGAAAATTTAAGCACGAATCAAGCAAAATCTGTGATTCGCACCACCGCGCAAGAAATATTCTTTGATTTAGCTAGGTATTCATCCCTCCAAGCCTTATGGCAACCATCTTTAGACATGGATGCCCGGGAAATCCAGCAAATTAATCCTCATTGGTTAGTCGGCTCGGACGAAGTGCAACAAATGATATACCGAGGCATCCAACTCTGGGAAAAGTGGCAAGAAATGGGCTTGGACTACATTTGCCCGGATCGATCGCCCACCTTAATCAATCATCAAAACTTAAAAAAACAAATTAGCTCTGAGTCATTTTTATCTTTAAATAGTTTGTTTAACGGCTGCAACACCATTTGGGATTTGGCGGTTAAGCGCAAGCAATCCGTATTAGGATTGACTCGCACCCTGGATTATTTCATCAAAGCGGGCAAAATTTCCCTGACAACTCCCGCCGATATTCCTTCGCCATTAGAGCAATTATTATTGGTGCGTGCCGCCATCAAGCCATCCCGGAAAAAACCTTTAATTGCTTGTATTGACGATAGTCCCATGATTGCCGAAAAATTGGAGCAAATTTTACAACCTGCGGGGTTCAGAGTCTTAAAAATTAATAACCCGATGCAGGGAGTGGCCAAACTCGCTGAAGAAAAACCGGATCTAATTTTTCTCGATGTGGTCATGCCACAAACCAGTGGTTATAATGTATGTAGCTTTCTCCGCCAGAGTTCTTTGTTTCGGGACACGCCGATTATTATCCTCACCAGTCAAAATGGATTAATGGATCGGACAAAAGCTAAATTGAATGGAGCATCTGATTTTTTATGTAAACCACCAGAAGCCCATCAAGTTCTCGAAATTGTCAAAAAATACTTGCAAGAAAGTCCCCCAGAAAATTTGCCCGTTAGTTCCCCAGCAATGGCTTAATCCCAGGAGCGAAAATCGATTATGGAGGTGACATAAATTTTCAGCATCGCGAGCAAATCGCCAACTTTCTACCACCTGTCTTTGATCGAGAGTAGATGCGATTCGCCCCTAAGCAAGTTCAAGATTTTTTGAGGGGGGCTTCGCTTCACGGCGATCGGCGATCGGGAAGTTTGATTTAACACAACCCCACAGGATCTCAACGCAGAAATTGCCTGGATAGTCATCGCTCAAAGGGGTGTGCTACCCTGACAGGGCGTCTGGCGATCGCCAGATAGTTGAGTATCTTGGATTGTCGGAGGTATATTTACGCTCCTATAATATCCACCTCTAGATTTTTAAATTCATGGCTCGATCAAAAAATTTTTTGATGAGTTGATAGAAAAAACCAACCTAGATTTTACCTTTATCGATCGCCAAAAAACTATTCTAATGAATCAAGTTTTAATCGAGCAGTTTGTCAAACTCATTGCCCAGAATACGGGTTTATTCATTCGTCCCCAAGACTGGATCCCTTTACAAAAAAAGCTTTTAGTGCGTCTCAGCGCCTTGAGGTTATCTTCCTTAGAAGAGTATTATCAGCTTTTAGCCACAAGTATCTACCAAAAAGAATTACAACTGACAACTCATTTTAATTCGGGGATAGACAATGGTCTAGCCCCCGAAATGAACGGTCAAAATGAATGGAAACAACTACTGCAACTATTAACCACTGGAGAAAGTTATTTTTTTCGAGACTCCGGTCAATTTTTCCTGTTAAAAAATATAGTTTTGCCAGAATTGATTGCCTATCAAAGACAAGTCTGGCAGCAACAGGGCAAAGACCGACCGACTTTGCGGATCTGGAGTGCTGGCTGCTCAACGGGTGAAGAAGCTTATTCTTTGGCGATTTTACTAACTGAACTGATTCCAGATTGGCAATATTGGCATCTACATATTTTAGGCACAGATATTAATATCGAGTCAATTAAAAAAGCGCGGCAAGGAGTTTATGGAAATTGGTCATTCCGCACCGTGGATGAACAGAAAAAAACCGCATATTTTACCCCAGAAAAAAATAATTGGCAAATTCAAGACTGGATTAAGCAATTAGTCAAATTTGAGTATGGGAATTTAGTCAAGGATAATTTTCCTGATTTTAAATCAGATATCGCTATGATGGATTTGATTGTCTGTCGTAACGTTTTTGTCTATTTTGAAGCAGAGGCGATCGCGCAGGTTTTAAGAAAATTTAATCAAACCCTCAGACCGGGGGGCTATTTGTTCACGGCTCATGCCGAACTTTATGGTCAGCAACTTGATGATTTCTCGGCTCAAGTTTTCCCCCAATCAGTCATTTACCAACGGCCATTAATCCCTAAATTAGAAGAAAGAAAAATCGAACAAAATTGGGGGGGAGAATCACTACACAAAAGCCCGATCGCTGGCGAAATGAACGATGGGCGATTCCGCGAAAGCGGATCGCTATGCGAATCGGCTAATTTTGCTAACTCGTTCTCTTCATCTTACTCACATCCCGCTCATCACCCAAAATCTCACAAATGTCGCAGTAAAAATCATTTAATCAATCCCAAGAACGATGGACATTTCCCGGAAATTTCGGCTGGCAATGCTCCAGAGTCCGTTTCATTGAGTAGCGTACCGCCTATTTCTGAACCCTGGCGATCGCCTAGTATAGAATCTGATGTCAGTTTAGCGACCCCAGATGTATCCTGGGAGAAGAAACTCGCCGAACTAAAGTTACTCTTTCAAACCCACCAATATCCTGAAGCAATCAAAAGCGCCAAGAAATGTATTTCTTTAGACCCGAAAAATTCTGAAGTCTATTATCTGCTGGCGAAAAGTTTTGCCAACTTAGGGAATTATGTAGAAGCGGAAAAGTATTGTGAACAAGCGATTCACTTAAACTATAACTGGATTTTACCCTATTATCTGATGGCAGGTATTGCCGAAGAAAAAGGGGATGTGGAAATGGCCAAATCAATTTTAAAAAAAGTCATCTATTTATTTCCATCTTCCATAGACGCATATTTACAGATTGCCGAAATTTATGAAAAAGAGGGCGATCTCGTTCGGGCTAAAAAAATGCGAATTAATGTGATTTTCTTGTTGGAAAAAATGCCGATGAATACCTGGCTTGACCGCGAAGATGAAAAGATTAAAGCGGAAGATTTATTAAGCTACATGAAAAAACTATTAGCAGATTAAGTTTTTTCGGCAGTGAATCGGGTATTTTGATCCTGATAATGAATTGTTAAAAAAATCTAAATAAAAATCCGGAGGGGTGAGAATTCAGGCGAACCGAGGGGGAAAAGTTTGCCTGAAAAATTTGCTGCGAATTGATTTCAAATCACCCTAATAATGATATATTAAAAAAAAGCTTTTAAAAGCCGGTGTAATCAATGACTAAGAATTGTTACAATGGAACATAAATCTTATTTAATCTTTAAACTTAATCAATATCGCTATGGTTTGGAAACATCTGTGGTGCAAGAAATTTTCTTCTTGCCAGAGTTGACCCCTGTTCAAGAGGCTCCACCTGATATTGTCGGGGTCTTGAATTTGCGGGGAAATATTTTGCCAGTGATGGATTTGTCCTTGCGGTTTGGTCATCGATCCATTCAATACCAGATTACGGACAGCACGATCGCGATCGAGTGGCAGGGTTTCATTGTGGGCATCATTGTCAACACCGTGGAAGAAGTGAAAGAAATTGAAACCGCCATGATCCAGGCGCAAATTTCTTACGGACGCAAAATCACCACGGCAGGACACCATTTTGTGGCGGGGTTTGCCAAACTCAATACGGATATTGTCACCTTGCTCGATCCCCAACATCTGATCGAGTATTCTGAAGTGGTGAATCCCCTGATTCCATTTAAAGACAAACATAACCGTTCTCTGAGTCGCCGTCAGGCTCACGATCCAGAACTCGCGGATCGAGTTAACCCAGAAGCAGAGACGACAGCTTTGCCCGGAGAGACGGAGCCAAAGGACACGAAATTAGGGGCGCAAGCATTGCGCCCGAATCCCTTAACCGATCGCGGCGATCTGGTTGATGGTGATGCACAGGAGTATTTTTGTCCCCAAGCCACTCCGGAAGAACGCGCCATTTTTCGGGAGCGGGCAGCTAATTTAATCCTAGCCAGCGATCGCCAAGATATTACTGGTTTAATGTCATTAGCCGTGGTGATGTTAAATGGCGAATACTTTGGCTTGGATCTCAGCTTAGTCCGGGAGTTTACGGATATCAAGCAAATCACCCCAATTCCTTGCTGTGGAGATTTTATTCTGGGCAACATGAACCTGCGGGGTGAAATTGTCACCTTGGTAGATATTCGCCAGTTGTTAAACCTCTCCGGGGACGGAGTAAATGATGTAGCCAAAGCGATGGTGGTGCATCTGAAAGACATTGTAGCAGGAATTACCATTGATGAAGTCTGTGATGTGATTTACCTCCAGCCATCTGAGATTAAGCCCGCACCGACTTCTGGACATTCCGGCAATAATGAATATCTCCGGGGAACCGCTCTTTATCGAGACAAAATCCTGGGTTTGATTGATTTTCATAAAATAATTACAGAGCAAGAGTTGGTGGTGAATCAAGAAGGCTAACCAAACCCCGAAGTAATGTCCGAGTGATGTCCGAGTGATGTCCCTGAGAAATTTGTTAATTCGCTATATTTTCAGCATATTTTTAGCCCCAGAAAAGGGCGGCTCTGTAGCAACCGCCAAGAAGGATCGCAAAATGTTTAAAAAGTTGAAGACAAGGATCTTCTTAGGATATTCGGCTGTGCTGCTATTGTTCTTATTCATGGCAGGGCTGATGTTTTTTAACTTGGTACAAGTACACAAGTCGGTAGAAACTCTGATTACTCAGCGACAAATTTTACCCCCGGTAGAACGGATCGTTTTTGCCGTAGCCAAAATCGAGGGGTCTGTGGCCCAATTGATGTTAAACAAAGACCCGATCGCCCTGACTCAGTTGCAGGACTCCTTGAAAATTTACCAAGATTCCGGCGACACCTTGACTCGTTTGCTGCAAAACCCTGCGGAAAGAGAGCAGTTAAACATAATTTTACAATTGGGTGAAATTATTGAGCAAACAACGCAACAGTGGACACAAGAGACTGCCGCAGCCAATCCCAAAATGCATAATAGTAGTAATTTGGCGGCTTTTATGACCTTTACTCAGTCCACCCAACTCACCGATGCCCTGGATCGCTTGATTTTTCAAGCGGATCAAATCCAATCGGTGCAAGAGACGATGGCGAAAAAAGCGATCGCCCAGTTGCGGGAGATCATCGTTGGCGGTACTTTTATCTTTGGACTGGCGGCGATCGGACTCAGTACATGGCTATCTTCTCGGATTTCTGGGAGAATTACCGACTCAATGAATATCATTGCGGCCTCTGCGAGTCAGATTGCCACTACCGTGGAACAACAAGAACGTACCACCGTTGGTCAATCCAATTCGGTGAATAAAACCACGGTGACGATTGAGCAATTAAATGTCTCTTCTCAACAAACCACCAAACAAGCAGAAATTGCCGCCACCAGAGTGCGAGAAGTCTTGGCTTTGGTGGAACAACACCCAGAAGCCCCGGTTGCTGAAGACCCCACCCTAAAACAAATTATGAATGGGATTTCTCAGCAAATTTTGCGCTTGAGCGAACAGAGCAATCAGATAGCCAATATTTCCGATTTGGTGGGTGACATTGCCAGTCAGACCAATATGCTATCCCTGAATGCCGCTGTGGAAGCAGCCAGAGCCGGAGAGCATGGGAAGGGTTTTGGGGTCGTCGCCAGTGAAATTCGCAAATTGGCGGAGCAAAGCAAGCAGTCTGCCAAAAAAATTCGCGAGATCATTGGGCAGATCCAACGGTCGATGGAGTCTTCCGTGACCGTCACCCAGCAAGGGACCCAGACGGTAAACAAAATTGTGTCAGCGATTAATGAAGTAGCCCTGAGTAATCAGCAAATCTCTCTGAGCGCCCAACAGCAGCAAACTGCCCTGCAACAGATTGTTTTAGCGATGAACGAAATTAATCGTTTGGCGGCACAGATTGCGATCGGCATTTCCCAAGCCAAAAATACAACTAAAGAGTTAAACTTTGTAGTACAAGATTTTCAGGACATGGTATAACCAAACAAGCCCAGGGAACTCATTACAGTATTCAGGCCAAAAAAAGGAGTAAAATTTATCACTCCTTCACAATTTAGGCCAATAAAGCTTTATTTTATTTGTACAACCTTAGAGGTAAATTGTATGAAAAAGATTTTGGTAATTGATGATTCTTCTACCATGCGACGGATGGTCAAAAAATCCCTAGAAAAAATCGAGAATGTTAAGTTTGATGAAGCCAGCAGTGGCCTGGAAGCAATTGAACGTTTAGTCTTTGGTCCGGTTGACTTAATGGTACTAGATTTAAATATGCCGGATATGCACGGCCTGGAAGTCCTTAAATTCGTCCGCAACCACGAAAGCTACCGAGGAATTCCGGTAATTGTTTTAACCACCCGCAACGACGACGCCAGTTGCGTAGCTGCCCTAGCCGCTGGAGCATCCAGATACATCACCAAACCATTTGAACCACAAGTTCTGTCGGCGCAAGCCAATGTTTTGTTGAATTATCAAGAGGGATAAAATGTCTGACAACGAGGGACAATCTCCATTTTTTGATGAATTCTTGGATGATTACTTTGCGGAAAGTGACACCCACCTCACGAGCATTCGGAGTAATTTGCTTTCCCTAGAATCGTTACTGGATTGCATTATTAATCAACAATTAACTTCAGAAATCACACTAGAGGTCAAGTCCTTAGTCGATGAACTTTTGCGGAGTTTTCACACTCTCAAGGGTTTGTCCGGCATGGTCGGGATCAAGGAAGCTGAAGCATTAGCCCATACGATGGAGAGCTATCTTCGGGCTATCCGAGAAGAACAAACGAGCCTTTCTCGGTCAGCGATGGAGGCTTTCATCGTTGGGGTAAAAGTCCTGGAAGAGACGATCGCGGCTCGTCGCACCAAAACCGAGCCACCAGATATCAGCGCAGTTATGGCGCAAATTGCTGCCGAATTGCCCGGAGATGGCGGCGGAGCCCGCCTTCAGCAGGAGAGCATGGAGGCCCGCCGTCAGCCCGCCGAGCAAATACTTGCGCCCCCCGTACAAGAGCAAGATGGCGGCACAAGCGCACAAGCGCACAAGAGCCCGATGACGGATCCCCCGCACAAGAACCCCCCCGCACAAGCGCACGAGAGTCCGGTGACTTTGAAACCAGACGAGTTAGAGCGCTTGAAGACGGCAATCAACAAAGGTTCACAGGCGTGGCACGTTGAGTTCACCCCCGATCGCGATCGCGCCGAACGAGGAATTAATGTCAACTATGTTCGCAGTCGCCTGCAAGAAATTGGCGATTTAATTCATGCTGCCCCGCGACTGGCACCGGGGGGAAAAACTCTATTTGATTTTGTAGTCGCCACGACCGTCATCGAGGAGAATTTATTTCTGAATCCAGAACAGGATGGGATTAGCTATTGTCTGTTTGCCATTCCTGGGGAAGAAGGCTCCCGTGCAACGCTTGCGCCCCCCGCAACGCTTGCGTCCCCCGCAATGCTTGCGCCGATGGCAGCCCCCCCGCTCTCTGTGCCAGAAACTCAGGAAGAGGACGCGGAGGCCAAAAAAAGTCTTGAACTCACCGCAGCCGAGACTGCCTCAGTCCAGCCATCGGAAACCCCCGCTGCCGCACGAGCGAACTTAAAATCCGCCCCTACGGTAATGCCGTCCAACGTAGTACGAGTGGACTTAGCCCGACTAGATGACTTAATGCGAATGCTGGGAGAGTTGGTGATTAGCCGCGCTCGCTTAGAAGACCAACTAACTCGCCTGCAAAGTGTCGTCCCAACGAAGCATTTACGACCGATTCGCGAAACCAGCCAAACCCTAGAGCGACAGTTGCGAGATTTACGCCAAGGGGTGATGCGAGTGCGCTTGGTGCCCATTGGCCAAATTTTTTCCCGGATGCAGTTTGTGGTGCGAGATGTGGCGAACGCAACTCACAAGCGGGTGCATTTGGAACTGAAAGGAGAGGAAACAGAGATTGATAAGTATGTGGTAGAGCGGCTGATGGACCCCCTGTTACATATTGTCCGCAATGCCATTAGCCACGGGTTGGAGTCCGAATCGGACCGCGTAAAAGCCGGAAAACCAGCCCAGGGGCATTTAGCACTCCGGGCGGCCACCTCCGGGGAAATGGTGGTTCTGGAAATCGAGGACGATGGCCGTGGGGTGGACGTAAACCGGGTGACGGAACGCGCTCGCCAGATGGGGGTGCTGGATAGCGAGACTCAAATTGACCTGATATCTCTGTTGGATATTCTCTGTCTCTCCGGCTTTTCCACCAAAGAGCAGGCGGATTTGACCAGCGGCAGGGGGGTGGGCTTGGCGGTGGTGAAAAATACGGTGCAAGAACTGGGCGGGATTTTGTCTTTGACTACCGCCCCAGGACGCGGGAGTAAGTTCACGATTGAATTGCCTTTGACTTTAGCGATCGCCGATGCCTTGATTGTTTCCGTCGGCGGGCAAACTTTTGCCGTCCCCGAATCTTCCGTCCGAGAAGTAATTGAAGTGGAAGCCCAAAAGATTATTGCTTTAGAAAATTGGGAGAACAATCCGAGTCATCCTCGCGGAGCAGGGAATCAAGGACTCACGTCCGTCCAGCGTCGATTTACCGAACTGCTTTCTTTTCGGCAAGATGTTTTACCGCTCAGGCGCTTGACCCATCTGTTTGGCTTAAATCAAGTCGATCGAGACCGTTTCCACGCGGTGATTATTGGCAAAGATTTAAACACCGTGGGCATCATTGTGGATCGGATTATTGGTCGCCGGGAAATCGTGGTTCAACCTCTGAGCGATCCTTTAATCCAGGTTCCCGGTTTAGCTGGAGCCACAGAATTGGGTGATGGACGGGTGGTATTAATTCTGGATGTGGCGGCGTTAATTAGATTAAGTAAAGATAGTGAAAAATGGGGATAATTATCAATGGTTATTTGTTGATTGTTGTTTGTTGTTTGTTGATTGTTCTTTGTTGTTTGTTGTTGGGTAGGGATTCTTTGATTGTTGATTGTTGAGGAACACAGAAAAAAGAACAAACAACAGGCATAATCCCTACCCAACAACAAACAACAAAGGAATCCCTAACCATCAACCATCAACAG
Source organism: Oscillatoriales cyanobacterium (assembly GCA_011390955.1). Classification (GTDB taxonomy): domain Bacteria; phylum Cyanobacteriota; class Cyanobacteriia; order Cyanobacteriales; family Laspinemataceae; genus Planktothricoides. The sequence continues at coordinate 24,867 of JAABRM010000073.1, forward strand.
GCATAATCCCTAACCACCAACAAACAACAATCAACCAACAAGCAACAACAAGCAACAAACAACAAACAACAAACAACCAACAACAACCAACAACCAACAACCAACAATCAACCATCAACAAACAACCACCAACAAACAACAAGCAACAAACAACCAACAACCACCAACCACCAACCAAAGAATCCCTACCCAACAACCAACAACCAACAACCAACAACCAACAACAATGCCATAAGAGTGGATTCCCGCATTCGCGGGAATGACATTCGACCAACAAACAACCACCAACAAACAACCACCAACAAACAACCACCAACAAACAACCACCAACCACCAACCAACAACAATGCCATAAGAGTGGATTCCCGCATTCGCGGGAATGACATTCGACCAACAAACAACCACCAACAAACAACCACCAACAAACAACCACCAACAAACAACCACCAACCACCAACCAACAACAATGCCATAAGAGTGGATTCCCGCATTCGCGGGAATGACATTCGACCAACAAACAACCACCAACAAACAACCACCAACAAACAACCACCAACAAACAACCACCAACCACCAACCAACAACAAATAACAAATAAATTATGAACATAGATCGGAAATCCTCGGAACCGTTTATCTTGTTTGAAATTGCTCAGACAAATTATGCGATTCAGGCAAAGTTGGTTCAGCAAATGGAAATGATTGAAACGATTACCCCGGTGCCCAATGCGCCGAATTTTGTCGAGGGCGTGGTATTTTCCCGGGGGCAGGTGATTCCGGTAATCGATTTACGGGTGAGGTTAGGCTTAAAAAAAGCTGAGTATAATCTGCGGACTCGCCTGATTGTAATTCAAACCGGCACTCGCACCGTGGGCGCGATCGCTGATAGTGCTAGAGAGTTTGTTTCCATTCCTACGGATGCGATTCAACCGCCCCCAGAAGCGATCGGTTCTTCCGCCAAATATATCTCTGGAATTATTCGGCTGGGAGAACGGATTATTCTGTTACTGAATGTGGAGCAACTTTTAACGATCGCCGATGAAATCGCGGAACTACCTAGGAATGGGTAGTTGACGTTGGGAGTTTCGCTCGTTAAGTGAGGAATTTTCCTCATTTATTAGATGGAAGTAAAAATAAAAACTTAGGAGAATTCAAACATGGCTCGCAAACCTAAACCACAATATCAAAAACAATATCAAAAAACTTCCCCAGTCCCCGCCCAACCAGCGGACAGTAGTGTCACTTTGGCGGCAGAAATTGCTCGCGTCCGAGACCAAGCCAACCAAATAACTGACTCGGCTAAGGAAATTTATCAGATTTCCGAGGACGTACAAAAAGGGTCGGATGTTCAGTTAAAATCCGTAGAAGAAACCCGCAGTCAAACTCGGTCGATCGCCTTAACTTTGGCCGAAACCGCCAGCCAAGCGGAATCTTTATTTAACTCCAGTGAAGAATTGGTGTCCTCCATCAATGAAATGGCGGCATCCAGCGAGCAAGTCTCTGGGAATTCGTTGCAGTTGACGGCGGCAATTCGCCAAGTTTCTAGCTCGGTTCAAGAAACCAATATTTCTATTAAAGGCGTAGCCGAAAATACTGAGGAAATGGCTACTTCGGCCAATGAAGTCAGTAGCTCAGTCAGTGAAATTGCCGCGTCGATTAAAAGCGTCAGTCGGGATACCGACAGTCTATCTAGTTCTATTAATGAAACAGCGGCGACCATTGAGGAAATGACTCGCTCCATTCAAAGCGTGTCGCAAAATGCCGATGACGTGAGTGCAGCGGCAGAAGAAACTACCGCCTCCATGAATGAAATGGGGACTTCTATCGAGCAAGTCTCGGCGACGATCGAAAATTTGGCCACCAGCGTTCAAGATGTTTCTACTTCAATGGAGGAAATGGGGCGATCGGTTCAAGGGGTAGCCCAAAATGCCGAACGGATTACTGATGTCGCCAATACCACCGCTGTTTCTTCCCAGGAACTAGAGCGATCGATCCGGAGTGTGAGTATTCTGACTAAACAAGCGTCGGAACTCACCACCAGGGTTACCCGCGATGCCCAAAATGGCGGCGACACGATTCAAAAAGCAATTCAAGGTATGGGTCGGGTGCGGGATGCAATGGTGCAATCTGCCGATGTGATTAATGATATGGGCAAGCGCACCAGTGAAATTAGTTCCATTGTGGATACGATTAACTTGATTTCCGAACGGACGAATTTACTCTCGTTGAATGCGTCCATTGAAGCAGCCCGGGCTGGGGAAGCGGGACGCGGTTTCGCGGTGGTGGCAGAAGAAATCCGCAATTTAGCCGATCGCGCGGCTCAGGCAACTACCGAGATTGCGGCGATTATTAAAACTTTACAAGGGGTGGCGCAAGAGGCGATTAATACATCTAAGGATGCAGTCCGGGTGGCGGAGGTAAGCTCCACTCAGGCAGAGGAAGGCGCTAAAGGGTTAAAAACCATTCTGAATGGGATTCAAGAAACTACCCAGGTGGTAGCCCAAATTGCGCGAGCCACGGAAGAACAAATGCTGGCGGGTCAAAATGTGGTGCAGGCGATCGACACCACGGTGATTCAAGCTAAAGAAGTAGCCCTAGCTACCAAAGAACAAGCCAAATCCACTCAAACTATTGTGGATGCAACCTTGCAAATGCGGAAAATTACCCAGCAAGTGACCCAGGCGATGAACGAACAAGCTCGCGCAGCGCGAGATGTGTTGAAGGCTACCCAAAACACCAGTTCTTTGACCGTGCAAGTCCGTAAAGCAGCGGCAGAACAGGTGAAAGGTTCCCAGCAAATTATGCAAGCGGTGGAGTCGATGCGTCGAAGTGCTTCGACTACCGCCCGGGCTTTATCAGAACAAGCCACCGCCAGCGAGCAAATTTCCCAGGAGGTAGACCGACTGACTCGAATGATTGGCAATGTGAATAAGTCCATGAGCAGTCAGTCGGTGGCGGCGAATCAAATTACCCAGGCGGTGGAGTCAATGCGGCAGCAATCCGAGCAACTGTCCAAAGCAATGACCGAACAGTCTCGCACGATTAAGGATATGACTATGGCCGCTCAAAATGTGAATAAACAGATTGGTCAGATTACTAAGTCGAATCGGGAGCATTCTCAGATTGCCTCTGCCCAACTCGAAGCGATGCTAGAAATCAATACCATTGCCGAACGGAATGCTCAAGGGGTGAAGTCAACCCAAAAGGCCGCCGCTAATTTGCTGGAACGGGCGAATCAATTGGCGGCGATTATGGATCGCTTAAGTGATTGATTGGTGACCTTTTCTCGGAGTCAAAGAAGAAGAAACCGGGTTTCTCTCGCCTCGATCGGCTAAAATAAGAAGACCCCTAGAAGAAGAAACCGAGTTTCTTTCGCACAATTTATGCTTCGTACCGAGTAGGGGCGATTCGTTGCTTGCCCCTACGGTTAAGCCTGCCCCCGAGAAGGCGGGGGAAACCCGGTTTCTGGAGTAGGGGTCAACTTGACCCGCTTAGGGGCGAATGGCTCCGCAGATAGAAGAAACCGGGTTTCTGGGACAATTTATGCTTCGTACCGATATTGTTGGTTGTTCATTGTTGGTTGTTCATTGTTGATGGGTAGGGATTCTATTGTTGACAAACAACAAACAACAAACAACAAACAACAAACAACAAACAACAAACAACAAAGAACAAAGAACAAACAACAAACAACAAAGAACAAAGAACAAAGAACAAACAACAAAGAACAAACAACAAACAACCAACAACCAACAACCAACAACCAACAACAAACAACCAACAACCAACAACCAACAACCAACAACAAACAACCAACAACCAACAACCAACAACCAAAAGTTAATTTAATGGGCGAATTTTTTAGGGCTTATGTATTCGTTTAACTCTCAAATCTATATTCTAAAAACAGACAGAAATCTGACGGTGACTTCTTGGGATCCGTTATTAGAACAGATTACCGGGCTGTCATCTACCACTGTGTGCGGCAAACCTTTGAATGCGATCGCGCCGGAGATGGATTCAGGCGAGTGGGTAGACCGATTTCAACGGGTGTTAGATGAAGGGGAAATCCAAACCAACACCCCCAATTTCGATCGCCCATTAATTCCTTGTGTCCCTAGTAAGTCATCACCCTATTTTCAACAGATGCAGCAGCGGGTGACGATTTCCCCTTGGAGAGACAGCGAACGAATTCGCGGGACAACCATCAGTATCGAGGATGTCACCCCACTGATGGACTTAGAACGGGAAATGGCCGAAAAATTAGCCAATCCCGATGAAACTATTCGTCTCCAAGCGGCGCAAGCTCTGGCCAATCAAACTACCGATTTACCCGATAATCCTTTAGTATCGGCGATGGGGGATGAAAGTTGGCGGGTCAGACAAACAGCGGTGAATACTTTAGTGGTGCAAGCTCGGGAAACCACCATTAATCGCATCTTAAGCATATTGCGCGAAGAACATACGAATCTGAGTGCGCTCAATAGTGCCTTGCAGGTATTAGCCCTGAGTAATATCGATACCCTGCCAACGCTGATCGATTGGCTGATTCAAAGCGAGGATTCGGATCTGCGGATTTACACCGCGTTGCTTTTGGGAGAACAAAAAGACCCCCGCGCCATTCAACCCCTGATTTCGGTTCTAAAAGATGAGGATATTAATGTCCGCTACCACGCGATCGAAGCTTTAGGGAACTTAAGAGCGGTGGAAGCGGTAGAAACCTTGGCGGAAATTGCCGAGTCGCGGGATTTCTTTTTAGCGTTTCCCGCTTTAGAAGCGTTGATGCGAATTGGCGACCCCCTAGGAGCCGATCGCCTCGTACCCCTGCTGGAAGATGAGATGCTTTGCGAACCCGCTGCCGGTGCCCTAGGAAAACTGGGGGACAAACAAGTAGTCGAGCCTTTAGCAGAGTTATTAAACAATCCAGACGGGCCAATTTTGGCTATTTCCAGAGCTATTGCTACCCTCTATGACCGTTATGAGAAAGTTTACGGGGAAGGACAGCATATTGCGGATTTGGCAAATCGTGGGATCAAGGCTCAGGGAGAGGCGAATTTAATTGCCGCATTATCGGAAGCAAAGGGTGAAGAACTAGCCGCCGTGGCGCTGCTGTTAACTTGGCGTTCCGGTCTTGCAGTGGAACAAGCGTTAGTTCAGCTTTTGGGCGAACCCATCGTCCGCCCAATGGTGATGGAAACTTTGGTCAACTATGGCCGACAAGGGAAGGATATTCGCTCGCGGGTCTGCAATCTGTTAATCGAACAACTGACCGCCGAGCAGTTAGAAACTCGTCGCTGCGCGGTGGTGATATTGGGACAAATTGGCGACCCCTTGGCGGTGCCAGCCCTGACGGTTTTGTTGGGGGATATTGACAGTCAGCTTCCGAGTCCACTCTTTGAGGACGATCTCTCTGGGGCGCTCTCAGGGGTATCCTCATCCGCTCCAGAGGCTGGCGAGGAGTCTTCTTTGCAGTTATCTCTGGCGGAACAGGAGCAAAGACAGTTGTGGATTATTTTGGAGCGTTTGGCTCATTTGCCCACCGATCCAGAGTTAATTATTGTGGCCGCTGAAGCTTTGGCTAAAATTGGCGATCGCCGCTCTTTTGAAGCCCTGATGTCCTTGTTGGGTAATTTCGATGCGGGAGTCCGCCAAGCAGCGATCGCCGCTTTAAATTCTCTCGGCCATCCGGATATGTCCGCGCAAATCTTCCAGTGTTTACGGGATGAAAATCCGCGAGTCCGGGAGTCAGCGGTGAAAATTGCGGGCTATTTTGCTTGGCCAAATTGTGTGGAGTTGTTGTTGCAGTTATGTCACGATGCTAACAATCGCGTCCGCCGCGCCGCCATCGAACATCTGCCTTATTTAGAAAGCGATCGCGTGATTCCGGCATTAGTCGAGGCGATTCATGACGAACAACCCAATGTCCGCGCCTCCGCCGCTCGGGCTTTCGGTCAGATAGACCCAGAGACGGCTCTCCCCCATCTGCTTAAGGCTTTAAGCGATGTTGAACCCTGGGTACGCTATTATAGTGCGCGGTCTTTGGGCTGGCACGGGAATATTCAAGCCTTAGAAGCTTTGTGTCTCTTAAGCCAGAACGATCCAGCGACTCATGTCCGGGCAGCGGCGATTGAAGCCCTGGGACAAATTGCCCGCGCGTTCGCGTCAGCGTTGCGGAGCAATATCGCGTCATTCGCTACGTCCTCAGAGTTGCAGAATCAGATCCAAATGACTTTGGTGCAAACTTTGGCTCCCCTGGCAATTTCAGAAAGTAGCGAGGAAGATGTCGCCCGGACGGCGATCGCGGCTTTGGGTGCGGTCGCGTCAGCGTTGCAGAGCAATGTCGGTCATAGTAGTGCATTGGCTCCTTTGCTAACTCTGTTAAGTTCTCCTTTACCGGCGCGGCGGATTGATGCTTTGGAAATGCTGGGGAGTTGTGGCAGCGAGTCCGTGGTGGAGTCGATTCAACGGTTGCTTAATGAGGAGAGTGAGACCAGGGTGGTGAATGTGGCGATTCAAACTCTGGGTGGTTTGCGTTCTCAGTCGGCGACGGGGGTTTTGATTGACCTCTTATGTTACTCACAATATCGGGAAGCGGCAATTTCAGCCCTGACCGCCGATGCGGTAGGCGGACATTACAGCGGTGTGGGCAAGGTTTCCACCCATACCACAGAGGAGCAAGTCCAGTGGCTTGAGCGGGGTTTGAGTCATGCAGATCCGATGGTGCGATCGGGGTTGGTGGAGGTGCTGACGCGGTTTAAGCATCCCCTGGCGTCGCGGTTGCTGGTGCGGGCTTTGGATGATGCGGATGCGTCGGTGCGACTGTCTTGCATTAGAGCTTTGGCGCATTTAGGTCATCGTGGCATTGAGGAAAAATTAAAAATGATGACCCGCAACGATCCCAATGCCAGAGTCCGTCGGGCAGCCCAAAAGGTGCTCCAGGATTGAACCGCGATCGGGTGCAGAGGTGCTTCAGGAGCGGAGGGGCTTCAGGTGCAGAGGGGAGAGTGAATAATTGATAATTGATAATTGATAATTGATAATCATGCTTAATTGTCAATTGTTAATGATCAATTGTTAATTATTCCCTACACCCTACACCCTACACCCTACACCCTACACCCCCCCGATCCCCCGCTCCCCAGCCGATCGCTAACTTGCTGGTTAAGCAAACACCAAACACTTATGACGACTGATTAGTTTGATATGGAATTTAATTCAGACTCTTTACACTTGTCCGGGACAACCTTTGAACTATTACGAGATTTAATTGAGGCACATACAGGTGTCCATTACGATCAAGGACAATGCCAAATCTTACAAGATAAACTAGCCCCTCGCATTTTTACTCTGGGATTAGACTCATTTTTGGATTACTATTATCTGCTCAAATATGATACAGGAGCCAGAGAAGAGTGGGTACAATTGATGAATATCATTTCTGTGCCGGAAACATTTTTTTGGCGTGAATTCGATCAAATTAAATCAATGGTTGATGTTTTAGTTCCCGAATATTTTGCCCAGGGCAATCAAGAACCTTTAAGGATTTGGAGTGCCGCCTGTGCGACCGGGGAAGAACCGTTAACCATTGCGATGGCTCTAAATGAAAAAGGTTGGTTTCATCAAGGTTTACCCATCGAAATATATGCCAGTGATGGCAGTGCTAGATCCATTGAAATGGCCAAACGGGGTTTATATAGAGAACGCTCTTTTCGCAGTTTACCTTTATATCTGCAAAAGAAATATTTTCAGCAACACGATCAAACAGCGTGGAAAATTATTCCCGAAATTCATCAACGAGTCCAATGGTCTAGTAGAAATTTGATGAATGAATCTGATGTTCGCCCGATGGCCACGGCGCCTTTTATTTTTTGTCGCAATGTGTTTATTTATTTTTCGCCGGAAGCGATTAAAAAGACCTTGCATATTTTTGCCAAAATGATGCCAGCGCCTGGATATTTGTTTGTCAGTGCTTCCGAATCTTTATTAAGGTTAACTAATGAGTTTGAACTAGAACAAATTAATGGGGCTTTTGTCTATCAGAAGAAAGTATAAGCATAGATTTTTAACGTTCAGTAAAAATATATTGTATAGGTAAAATTTATGGATCATGTGGTCAAAGTTTTAGTAGTAGATGATTCCGCTTATGTGCGGAAAGTCGTGAAGCAGATGCTTTTACGCAGCCCGTTTATTGAAGTGGTGGGAACGGCACCAGATGGAGAAGAAGCTTTAACAAAAGTCGAAGAGTTGCAGCCCGATGTGGTGACATTAGACTTAATTATGCCCAATATGGATGGGGTGCAGTTTCTCAAAGCGCAAATGTCTAAGTTCCCCATTCCGGTGGTGGTTGTTAGCATTGCTGATGAAGCGGGAGAAATGGCTTTAGCCGCCCTGAATGAGGGTGCCGTTGATTTTGTGCAAAAACCCACCGCCCTCGCTAATGAAAAAATCTTTGATTTGACTGAGGAGTTAATTGAGAAAGTCAAAGCAGCGGCTAGAGTCCATCCCAAGGGGATGCCGGGGAAAAAGTTGACTCCAGCCGTTCAGCACCCGATCGCCAAAAAAATGTCATCGGAATCCCTCGATTTAATTGCGATTGGTATTTCTACCGGGGGGCCACAAGCCCTGACTTATTTGATTCCCCAGTTGCCTAGGGATTTGCCCGTACCCGTGGCGATCGTGTTGCATATGCCGGTGGGTTATACAAAACTTTATGCCGAACGACTGAATAGCATTTCTCCCCTGACCGTGGTTGAGGCAGAGGAAGGACAAGAGTTAAAACCTGGAGTGGTGACGATCGCCCCCGCAGGCAGACATTTAACCTTTGTTCGCAAGCCTGTGACTAACACGGTGATGACTCATTTAGATACTCGTCCTTTTGATACTTTGCATCGTCCCAGTGTGGATGTGATGTTTGAATCCGCCGCTGAGGTGTTTCGCGATCGGGTTTTGGGCATTGTGATGACGGGAATGGGTAATGATGGCAAACAAGGTGCTGCCTGGATTAAGTCCCAAGGGGGGACAATTTTTACCGAGGCAGAATCCAGTTGTGTAGTCTATGGTATGCCTCGGTCTGTGGTGGAAGCGGGGTTAAGCGATCGTGTGGTGACACTGGAAAATATGGCCAACGCGATTCTGGCTTTATTTTAGTTAAATTTTAATTCAGGGCTTTCGCATTCGCAGACATCAGGATCCAAGTAATAAGATATCTGCGCGAATGCGGCGCCCCTAAAATATTGTCGATCGCCGGGTGAATGCAAATAACCGATCGCCCATAAAAAATCGCCCATAAAAAATCGCCCATAAAAAATAGCAAATAACCAATATTTACTAGCCAGTAGCAAATAGCCAATAACTAACAACAAACAACCAACAACAAACAACCAACAACCAACAACCAACAAAGTATTCTCGTTCCCAGGGTCTCCCTGGGAATGCCCGAATA
>JAABRM010000074.1 GCA_011390955.1 Oscillatoriales cyanobacterium
ATTATGAAGTCCAAAAAAACCTGTCATTCCCGCTATGAAGGACAAAAAACCTGTCATTCCCGCGAAGGCGGGAATCCAGAAAACCTCTGTAATTCATTATGAAGGACAAAAAACCTGTCATTCCCGCTATGAAGGACAAAAAACCTGTCATTCCCGCGAAGGCGGGAATCCAGAAAACCTCTGTAATTCATTATGAAGGACAAAAAACCTGTCATTCCCGCGAAGGAATCCAGAAAACCTCTGTAATTCATTATGAAGTCCAAAAAAACCTGTCATTCCCGCTATGAAGGACAAAAAACCTGTCATTCCCGCGAAGGCGGGAATCCAGAAAACCTCTGTAATTCATTATGAAGGACAAAAAACCTGTCATTCCCGCGAAGGAATCCAGAAAACCTCTGTAATTCATTATGAAGTCCAAAAAAACCTGTCATTCCCGCGAGGGAATCCAGAAAACCTCTGTAATTCATTATGAAGTCCAAAAAAACCTGTCATTCCCGCGAAGGCGGGAATCCAGAAAACCTCTGTAATTTAAACAATAACCGCTATAAATGAATCAAAAAATGAAGCAAATTAATCTTTAATCGCCGCTATAGCAATGTTGATGATTGTCAATGGATTCCTGAGTTAAGATTACTCCATATTTTTGAGATTAATCATTCTGAGTAAAATAATTTAAATTTTTCCCACAACTTCTCACATATTCCCGAAAAACGGGAGACAAATTAAACCGGACTTTTTCCCCGGTAATTTTCCTGACTAAATACCGTTTTTGCAAAGATTGCAACCCCTGAATCAAGTCCATTGAGGAGAAGTCTAAAGCTTGAATTAAATCTTCTCTGGTGACAGGTTGGTCAAATTTACTCAAGGCTAAAACAAGTTGCTGTTCTATGGGGGATAATCGGTTGAATAATTGCGGCAAAGGCATATCCTGAGTAATCAATAAGTGATTTTCCCCTAAAAAGTCAGCCACCTGACCATCAAAAATATTTTTAATTAAACCCACCACATTTTTTAAATAAACCGGATTTCCTTCATATAACTTGATTAGGTTTAACCAACTTTCCTCACCTTTTAACCCTGTACCTTTCAGCAGTTCCACATCATTTAAACCGGGTAAGTCTAAAGACTTAATCGGATATAATTCCCGATCCAAACAGTCCATTTCGGCACATTGTTCTTGACTGATTAAAATCAGGGTGCTTTGATGTTCAATTTCGGCGATGAGTTTGAAAAAGTTTTGATAATCTTGATATTTTGGTTGATATTGTCCGGCAAATTCCCCCGGCAAAAAGATATTTTGCACGTCATCTAGGACAATTAAACATTTTTTCTCTGTGAGTAGATCCAATAGTTGTTTTAACTGTTCGTCAATGGTTGCTTTTGCTTCTACTTGGCAAAGTTGCAATAAATCTTGAGTCAGTAATTCTAATGATTTGGGGTATTTTAAGCTTTTCCAGATGATGACTTCAAAGTTGGATAAGGTGCGATCGATCAGCCGCTTCACGAGAGTGGTTTTGCCAATTCCACTAACTCCTAATACTGAGATTAAACGAGTCTTTTGATTAAATATCCAATCATCCAGGGTTTTCAGTTCAGAGTCTCTGCTATAAAAATTAATCACTTGCGGCGCCAGGGTTAAATCTAGAAGCGGGGATTTAGATTTAGGGTTGCTATTACTTTTTTTACGATCATTGCTTGGACTAGCTTCATTTAGTGCTTGGGGATAAGAAAAATGATTATTATTGCCATATATTTGATTTTGATAAATATTGGAATTTTCTGATGATGCAATATAGATTCTTTCTATCGTAGAAAGAAAATTAGTTTTTTTTATATTTTCATCCAAAGCTGCTGACAAAAGTTGCCATAATTCAGACCCTACCTCAGCGACATAATTTTTACTCACATGGCATTTCTGGGATATCTCATCATAAGTTTGTCTTTGCCAAGTCCCCTCAACCACAGCCCTTTGAACATCATCTAAATGCTTACCAGTGTGTTCAACAACGAGGCGATCTACGAATTGTAACACTTCGTTTACATCCATCAAAGCTATACCAGGTAATATTTTCAGCCATTATAGCGTATCTCGATCCTAACTTTTCCGATTTTTTCCGATTTTTTCCGATTTTTTGCTTAACATTTTGTTACAAAAATCCTGTATAAATCATAAATTTTCCAATTGCACTTAGATATTAATGTGACTATAGTTAGGTCATAGTTCATACATAAATAGATTTTACTCATGGACAAACTCCAAAAAATTTACAACCTAGTCTTAATGTCTCCAACATTAAGAGAGCAATTTTCTCAAATTGATAATCCTCAAGACGCAATTGATACTCTGGTCAAGATTGCCCAAGACAATCAAATTGATTTAGATAGTAACGACCTTGATTTTGTAATTTCTGCATCAAAAAGCGGATACGATCAAAATCATTTGAACTTGGATGCTGTGCGATGGGGCTTATTTAGCTTAATTCGAGTGGCTTGTGTATCAGCACAACGTAAAACTAAAGAATTAGTAGAAGTTTAATTGATCATTTCCCTAATGAATCTTCACAACACCCAATAAATTATCAAATCTATAGATTTTACTATAAGTTTTACGGGTCTAAATGAAATTGATGTAAATACATTCAGTTCATTACTAGCAGATTCATTAGGGGATTTTTTTCAACTATAAGCTTATCTTATATCGCACTAATATAATTTTTTTCATTCAATTGTCTACTTTTTTTGATTAGTTTAATTTTTTTTGATCGTTAATTTTAAATTAGTTTGTCATATCTTTCAATAAATACCAAATTTGTGGAGGCTTAATTTATGATTTCTCTAATGAATCTTCCAACCAACTCAGACACTATAAAAGCTCTACACGAGTTTACTATGGGTCTTACAGGTGGTAATGAAATTGATGTAAATACATTAATTTCATTACCATATGATTCATTGGGTAAAATTCTTTATGAACATTATTTAAGTAATCCATTAATACCTCATCCAAACGATAAAAATGGCTTCCCGGCACGATACATTTTAGTCCATGATTTACATCATATATTGATTGGTAGCAGTGTTGACGATCAAGGAGAAGCTGAGGTCATGGCATTTGAGTGTGGCTTATTGGCACAAAAAAAATCAGAACTTTGTATTCTTCCTTTTATAAGTCAACTATTAGAATCATTCTCTCATCAGCGCGATCTCAACTTTATTAAAATTGCTAGTTCGTTTGATATTGGCTTGAAAGTTAAAGGTGACTTATTTGAATCTTGGGAATTTGAAACTGATTTGTGTTTATCACTGGAAACTGTAAGAAAAAAATATAGTATATGTGGATAAGTATCTATAGGAGGCGTCAACCCAAAAAAATATCTGCTTAATGATTAAACTAAATAAAATTTTGACGTACTCAAACACATCTCATTTTCTCCCAATTGATTGATATTGATTTAATAAATAGTTACCAATGATAAAAATTTTTATCATTGGTAACTTTCGACTTGTTTAGCGAATCTTTCTACTTGCAGTATTTATAAGTTTTGATAAACTTCATCATCATTCCGCTTGCCAATTCTAAATATTCTAACCCGATCCTCTTCAACGGTGTATAAGATTCGATATTCACCTTGATCGACTCGATAACCTCCTTCATACCCCTTTAACTTTTTACAGTCTTGAGGAAAGGGATTATCTTGTAAAGTAAATATTTTAGGACTTACGCAACGACTCTATATCTAGTGTCTTGGTGCGTTACGCTTCGCTAACACACCCTACGAATAGCGTTTATGCGTAAGTCCTATATTTTAAAAACAATCTGTTTAATGAACTTAGGTTGAAAATCTTTTAAACTTTTTCTAGCAGAAGGTTCAATCATCAAAGAATATTCCTTACTCATCGTCATCTCCAGAGGTTAAATCGTCAACCGTGAGTCCTAATTCCTCCAAAAACCGATCAAAAGTCACACTGGGTTGACCTTTGCTTGCTTCTACAGCTTGCCGCAATAATTCAGAGTCTCTCACATCTTCTAAAGCTTCTAAATTTTGCAAATCCGCATAATTGATAATCGCGACTTTCCCTTGACCCGCTCTTTCAATAATAATTCGTTCCCCTTCAGTTTCGGCTTTCTTAAGCAATGCTAAAATTTCATTAGCATTCGTCGTTTCATTCACTTTAATCATTAGTGTTTTCCTCCATAGTAACAGTGAAACGTTTGAGAATAGGTAAAAGCGCGATCGCACTTAGAAAGTTACTCCACTTTTCCTAAAATTATAGCCGCGATCGCTGCATTCCTGTTTTGTCAAGACGGCTTTTTGCATAAAGCCCCTACAAGATGCAAATATGGGATGCTTATATAGCGATCGCTAATTTCAGTCTTTCGGAATCGGCAGATGAATAATTTGGTCTTGATATTCCGTTTCAAAAGAACATTCTGCAATCAATATGAGTTCATCTAAGGTTTCTCCGATACTCATCCCAGTATTTAGAATAAAAATTCCAGGGATGTGACGGTTTTCCTTTAAATGGTCTATTAAATGAACTGGCATAGAGGTACGATTATTCGTCACCAGAATAAAATTATTCACCTCACACCAAATTAAAATATCTGGATCTAAGGTTCCTTTTAACGGGGTACTGGGTTCTCCAACTGCCCAGACCACTAAATCCGGTTTTCGTCTTCTTAATTGCTTAAAATAAACCGGATCTACATTTTCATCCATAAGGTACTTCAAAGTCATAGACTTAGGGATTTTTGTTCCGCAGATCGTTCCGCTTTAATTTTCATCAACTTCTGCACCACTGGGGAAGGATTTTTATGTTGTTCTTCTCGCATCTTTCTGCCCCACTCCAACCAATCAGCCATATATTGACTGACTGATTCTCGTTCGTGTAAATAATACAAAATTGTGGCATAAACTTGTTCCAGGGTTAAAGAGGAATAAGTTTGGGCAATTTCTTCAGGAGTTCTGGATTTATAAATAAAATCATAAAGGATGGTTTCAATTCCCACCCTGGTGCCTTTCAGTCGAATATCATTCTGAGCCAAAAAGTTAAAATAGTCTGTCAATTGCATGATCGAGTCTCCCATCAGTCAAAAACTGATTTGTAATCCAAATTTTGCTCTAACTTGTTCAACAGACATGACTCTTCCGGCTTCCCGATCGCGTAAGCCTGATTCAATGGCCTGCCTAACATAGATTTCGTACATTAAATCATCCCAGGTTGAATTATCAGGCAATTTGTCAATTAATCGTCGGGCTGCTTCTTTAATGTTTGTTGTTTCCATGACATTGGCGATCGCTCACTTCTGTTAAATATTATATCGCGGTTATGGCAGCACTGGCCAACTCCCAAAACTTTCTAAGTTTCTGGTAACTCCCATTCCATAATTTCTCTTAAAAGAGAAATCGCTTCTTCATCGCTTACTTTTGGCAACCGATTCGTAAAATAATTCTCAGTAATTCCTAGATTTGCAGCGTGGGCTGGATCCATGCCATCCAGATATTGAGGCCAATCGGTGACAAAAAACCAATCTCGATCCCAAAAAATTATATCTGCTAGACAATCGACGGCAAAGTCCCAATCCCTCATATCCGTTGACTTATATTTTTGCTCGTAAAATAAGTTAACGGAATCTTCTCGATCGTATTCTTCCTCGTCATCTTCCTCATATTCAAGTAAATCGGGCAAAATCATTTTTTCAAAAGCATCCCAAGCGATTTTTCGATAAAAATAAGCATACTCCTCAGAGTTAGGTTCATTTCCTCGCTCTAACCAATCCGATTGCTGAGGTATCTCTTCATAAATCATTTGGGACAAATAAGCAAACGGATAGAAAGCAGCCGCTTCTAAAATATGATCTAATTCAGGCATGGGAACATCGGGCTTTAGTAAAGCTTTTAGGCAGAAATTTATCAAATAAATTTGTTGATTAAAACTAGCCCGGTGAAAAAAACTATTCCCTGTATTAGCGTAAAGCTGAAAATCTTTGAGGTCATTGTTATCCCAATCGAATAGAAAAGAATCTTGCAATACTTTTAAATAAAATTCCGCTTCATATCCCGCAAGAACCCGATCGCCTGATTGCATATGCCAAGTCATATTTAATAGCCTCCAAGTTTTTTAGTGATTTCCTGAAACAAGCATAAACCCATGATTCTTTTAAATTTATCACAAGTTATTCAGGCGATCGCGATCGCCCAGGTATTTACATTATAACCGGAGTGGCGATTTTCCGATCTAGTCCCCCGCCCTGGAAATCATATATAATGAAAGCGATCGCAATTTCCCCTATTAATAGGTTGAACTTACAACTAGACCCCAAAACTTAATCTTAAGCATTTCCTTGAAGATGGCTGATTTATCCTGACGAGAAAATCGTAAACGATTTGTAGCGGAATATATTAATAAACGCGAGCGATCGCCATTGTATAGAGATTTTAGGATCCCTAAGTTCGATCGCCTGCAAAAGCGCGATCGCTTTAAGATCACCAAACGACCATTTCGAGCATAAATCTCGTTGAATTTTGCCGTAAATTTAGTCAGATTCCCACGGATTAATTGACGAACCACCAACGCTCCTCTGGGGTGCATTAGTTCGGACAAAACATTGGTATCAAGTACAATCATGTAAATCTTCAAAATTAGGAGGTTCGCGTAAAGAGTCTCTCGCGATCGTCGGCAGTTCAAAATCGCCAAACTGGGCAAAACGTTGCTCGATCGCTTTTGCCAAATTTAATGATTCGGGAGAGTTTTCTATTTCGATAGAGTTGTCTGTTAAGAAAGCCCGAAGGATTTCTTTGGCTTCTTCTTCGATAGAACGCTTATAATATTCTGCCCGCTGTTGCAGGCGATTTTTCAGTGAATCATCAAGATTTTTAATAGTGATATTATTCATAGTAGATTAATGACATTGGCGATCGCTCACTTCTGTTAAATATTATATAGCATTATATAGCGGTTCTGGCAGCCCGGTAAATGAGATCGCAATTGAATCCTGATGCTAGTATCTCGAATTTTGAGAACAGACCCAAGCGCTTTCCCATCACCTCAGTTTCTCCTAACCGCTTTCTGGTATAACTCCCGCCCTGGAAATCATATATAATCAAAGCGATCGCCATTTACCCTATTAAGATCGCAATTTCCCCTATTAATAGGTTGAACTTACAACTAGACCCCAAAACTTAATCTTAAGCATTTCCTTGAAGATGGCTGATTTATCCTGACGAGAAAATCGTAAACCAGTTGTAGCCGAGTATATTACTCAACGCCATTATCCCAAACCAACCGGAAAAAGCGCGTAAATCACTCACATATAAACTCACATATAACTCACACAAAATAAAGGCGCAACCGGGGTTACGCCTTAAGGATAAAAAATCCGCTAATTCACTCGATCGCCTTAGACTTTTTCTAACATCAACTTAGAACGTTTCAGGGCATCGGGGACACCAATTGGATAATCTCCAGTAAAGCAAGCAGAACAGAAATGATTGGTATTTTCTCCCGTGGCTTCTAACATCCCTTCCCAACTCAGATAAGCCAAAGAATCTACCCCAATTTGTTCTTTAATTTGTGCCACAGATTTCGTGGCAGCAATCAATTGGTCTTGGTTGTCCGTGTCGATACCATAGAAGCAAGGGTGAGTCACGGGTGGAGAGGAAATCCGCATATGCACCTCCGTTGCTCCCGCATCTCGCAGGGCTTTGACAATTTTTCGGCTGGTCGTGCCCCGCACAATGGAATCATCGACCATGACTACCCGTTTGCCCGTCAACACATCTTTCAAGGGGTTAAGCTTCATGCGAATGCCCGACTCGCGCATGGATTGAGTGGGTTGGATGAAGGTACGACCCACATAGCGATTTTTAATCAGTCCTTCGGCGTAGGGAATATCCGATTCTTGGGAAAAGCCGATCGCCGCAGGAATGCCAGAGTCGGGAACCCCAATAATCACATCCACATCTGCCGGGGCTTCGCGGGCGAGTTGGCGACCCAGACGCAAGCGATAGCTGTACAGGGTTTCGTCGTGAACCAGGCTATCAGGACGGGCAAAGTAAATCATTTCAAAGATGCAGAGTTTCCGCTCTGGTTTTGCCCAGTGATAAGAGGACAGACCTTCTTCCGTAATCCAAACTAATTCCCCAGGTTCCACGTCTCTAAGGTATTCCGCGCCGATAATGTCCAAAGCGCAGGTTTCCGAGGCGAGGACGTAACGCTGAGGTTGGCTGGGGATGATGCCTATCACCAGGGGTCGAATCCCGTGGGGGTCACGAGCTCCCATAATCCCTTCCGGAGTGCCAATGGTGAGACTGAAGGCGCCGATGCATTGGTGGAAAGCCGCGATCGCCCCTGATAACCAGTCTTTACCGCTATTCACTTCTTCAGCGATCGCATGAACGATCATTTCTGAATCAGTAGTCGTGACTAGATTACAGTCTTTTTCCAGTAACTTTTCTCTCAGTTGGCTGGTATTCACCAAGTTGCCATTATGGGCCAAAGCAACTGGCCCTAAACGGGTTTCCAACACCGCAGGTTGGGCATTGACCACATGACTCGATCCGGTGGTCGAGTAACGATTATGACCAATGGCAATATTGCCCTTTAGCTGTTTCAGGATGGTTTCATTGAAGACTTGGGAGACTAATCCCATTTCTTTATGAACCTGGATTTTGCCATCGCCAAAAATCGCCATGCCTGCGGATTCTTGACCGCGATGTTGTAAAGCAAAAAGGCCAAAGTAAGCGAGTTTGGCCACATCTTCACCAGGAGCATAAACGCCAAAAACGCCACAAGCCTCTTCGGGCTTATCTAGGCGTTCGATTTCGGCTAAATTTTCCTGATTTTCCTGAGAAAGAGATTTCTCAGGGGGCTGTTCAGCCTCATTCACCTGGTATGAAACGGAAGAGTTGGGAATCATGGGTAGAAATGTGCCTTGGTTTGGGGTCGTTAGTTATCGTTAGTTAAAAGATGTCAGATCGATGCTGCATTTCAGGTTAGAAACGCGATTGCTTCAATTAACCGGGTTTCTGGGATGCAGTTAACTAATCTTAATACTTTCTTAACATTGTAAATTGGTTGTTGGTTGTTGGTTGATGGTTGTTGGTTGAGGAAAGAGGCAAAAGAGGACAGTAAATTGGTTGTTGGTTGTTGGTTGTTGGTTGTTGGTTGTTGGTTGAGGAAACAGTCGAGAGACTCTTTCCTCTATTCTCTTTCCTCTATTCTCTTTCCTCCATTCTCTCTCCTATTGAGAGGTTAGATTAGTGCATCCGCCTTTCGATCGCCTGATACCAGCGATCGCTCATCTCCTTAATACTTACCGCGATTAAGGGCTGGTTAACATCCGTGAAAATTCGTAAATCTCCACCAATCGCCCCTACGGTGCCTAATTTTTGCCAGTTATTCGCCAATTTTTCTGTCAAATAGGATTCCCAAACCGAAATATGTGCCGCATCCACAGATACGATAATGCGTCCACCACCTTCAGCAAATAACAACTCATCCCAACGTACCGCACTGTTGGCGTCAGTAAAAGGCAGATGAATTTCCGCGCCCAATTTACCGCTGATGCAAGATTCAGCCAGGGCTACGGCAAAGCCGCCCTCAGCGCTATCATGGGCCGATCGCACCCAACCCTCGCGAATACCCGTCCGACAAGCGCTTTGCACGCGGCGTTCCAGGTCAAAATCCACCTTGGGCGGTTTCCCGGCAACTACTCCATGAATGGCGGCCAGATATTCTGAAGCCCCCAGAGTCAGGCGATCGCTCGTCGGGTAGTCTAAAGCTAATCCCAGCAGATAAATCCCATCCCCGGACTGTTGAAAACCTTGGCCGCAAATTTGCTGCAAATCGCGGATTAATCCCACCATCCCAATTACCGGAGTCGGATAAATTGGCGTCGGATTCCCTTGTGAATCCAAGGTTTCGTTATACAGCGAAACATTTCCCCCGGTCACAGGGGTGCCGAATTCCTCGCAAGCTTCGGCAATCCCGCGACAAGCGGAAGCTAATTGCCAATAGCCGATGGGTTTTTCGGGACTACCAAAATTCAGGTTATCGGTAATCGCCAAAGGTTCCGCCCCGACACAGCTTAAATTCCGGGCAGCTTCGGCCATCACCGCTTTTGCCCCTTCGTAGGGGTCGAGATAGACATAACGGGGATTGCAATCTACAACACCCGCGACGGCCCGATTAAACTGTCCAGATGTTTCCAGTTGCGGACGCAAGCGCACCACCCCCGCATCAGCCCCTCCGGGCAGTAACGCGGTGTTATTTTGCACTTGATGGTCATACTGCCGATATACCCAATGTTTAGAAGCGATGCTGGGCGTATCGAGAAGTTGCAAGAGGATATCTGGCCAAGAATGCTGCTTGCCGTTGATTTCTATCCCTTCACGGGTACAACTGGGTAAATCATTCACAGACCATTCCCAAGCTTTTTGGGCATATTCTGGCGGTTCGCTGAGAAGTTGGCGATCGTAAATCGGCGTATCATCAGCCAAAGCACTAGCGGGAATTTCCGCCGCTACACCGCCTTGAAATAAAATCCGCACGATCGGTTCTTCTAGGACAGTTCCGGCAACCACCGCATGAAGTCCCCAACGGTGGAAAATATCAATTAATTCCTGTTCCCGTCCTTTCTGGGCAACCATCAGCATCCGTTCTTGGGATTCGGATAGCAGATATTCATAAGGAATCATCCCCGTTTCCCGTACCGGAATCTTATCCAAATCCAATTCAATGCCCAAACCACCTTTGGCCGCCATTTCTGAGGTGGAACAAGTAATCCCGGCTGCCCCCATGTCTTGGGCGGCAACTACTGCACCAGTTTTAAAGGCTTCCAGGCAAGCTTCAATCAGGGATTTTTCCAGGAAAGGGTCGCCTACTTGCACTGCGGGGCGATCGTCCATTGATTTATCGCTTAATTCCACACTGGCAAATGCTGCGCCCCCCATACCATCCCGTCCGGTGGTTGAACCCACATAGAGCACCGGGTTGCCCACGCCAGAGGCACCGGCTTTGACAATTTCCGGGGTTTCCATGATGCCCAAAGCCATCACATTGACCAAGGGGTTGCCAGTGTACGCGGGGTCAAAGTAAACATCACCGCCCACGGTGGGTACGCCGACCGAGTTACCATAGTGTGAGATCCCATCAACGACCCCCGCAAATAAGCGCCGAGTCCGCGCATCATCGAGGGAACCAAAGCGCAGGGCATTGAAAAGGGCGATCGGACGGGCACCCATTGTAAAGATGTCCCGCAGAATACCGCCAACCCCAGTGGCAGCCCCTTGGAAGGGTTCGATCGCACTTGGGTGATTATGAGATTCAATTTTAAACGCCAGTCGTAAACCGTCGCCCAAGTCTACCACTCCGGCATTTTCCCCCGGCCCAACTAAAATTCGCGGACCTTGAGTGGGAAATTGGCTCAGGAGGGGTTTGGAGTTCTTGTAGCAGCAGTGTTCCGACCACATGACGCCAAACATTCCCAGTTCGGCTTTATTGGGGTGGCGTCCGAGACGCTTACAGATTTCTTCATATTCCGCCGGAGTAATACCTTCGGCGGCGATTTCTTCGGGGGAAAAGGGAGATTCGGAGATTGCAGACATGAGGAGGCAATTGCACCGTTATTACAGCAGACTTATTTTATCTGGATTTTCGGGATTAACCGGGAATTCTACATTTTTTTGTCATAATTTGCCTAAATTTGCTTTTATAAATATTTAATGTCTGTTATCTGTTACAAATGGTTGATGGTTGTTGGTTGATGGTTGTTGGTTGGCTATTTCTTGTTAGTAATTGGCTTAAATTTAAGCAGCGATATTTATGCTTTATCCATATAAGATGGAAATATAAAATGCAATTTACTTGACGAATTTTTACTAATTATGCTATAATATAGCTGCTATATTTAGCCCAAATCAATCATTATGTCAGTCCAATTACTTAAACGACAATTTACTATCCACGAATACCATAAAATGCCTGAAGCTGGTATTCTAAAAGAATCGGAAAGAGTAGAACTAATTCGAGGAGAAATTGTTAAAATGTCCCCCATCGGTCGCTTCCATGCCGCCTGCGTGAATCGTTTAGTTAGAGTCTTGACCAGAGAACTGGGCGATCGCGCCATTGTCGCCGTACAAAACCCCGTTGAATTAGACGATTATTCCGAACCTCAACCGGATATCGCCTTGCTAGAAAATCGACCGGATTTTTACGCATCAGGACATCCAAAACCGGGGGAAATATTTCTGATAGTTGAAGTGGCAGATAGCACTATAAAAAGCGATAGCGCATCCGCGCCGCTTCGCGAACGCCAAATCAAAATTCCCCTTTACGCAGAAGACAATATTAGAGAAGTGTGGTTAGTCGATATTAATGAGCAATGTTTAGAAGTTTATCGAGAACCTACCCCGAATGGCTATAGACAAGTAGAAAAATTCCAACGGGGTCAAAATTTATCCTTGCAACAGTTTCCCGACCTAAATATTCAAGTGGATGAAATCCTCGGTTAAATAAAAAATACTTAAGGGAAAAGGGAAAAGCGATCGCTTTTGATTACTTATCTCTATAAATTATCCCATCACAGCAATTTTATCATCAAAACAATACACCTGTAGGGGCGCAATGCTTGCACCCCTGCTCCCCTGCACCCCTACTCCCCTGCCTTGCTATTTCATTCGGGCAAAATGTTCTAACAAAAGCCGGTGAATAAAAATATAACCGCCGCCAACTTTTTGTAAAAATATCCGTTCCGTTGCCCAATCTAAAAAACGAGCATAGTTCCAGGGAATATCACCGTTAAAATATAATATCAACCGGAGGATAAAATGTTTGAGAAAAGCCGCACCACCCCCAGCCGCCATGCCGAAACATAGTCCATAAATACCCCAAGTAATAGGAATCCAGCGTAAAGATTTCGCCCCCATAAACATAATAATTCCCGTAATCAGCCCAAATATCAAAGAATTGGCGATCGACTGGAATATTCCTTGATTTGGTCGATAATATTCATCTATTCCCGGTTTGGTTAATCCCCGAATCATGCCAACGATGCCGCCAAAAATTAAACCACCTAAAAGGCTACGCACAATCAGAATATTTCTATAATAAACCATAAGTTTGATGATGTGCCAAGCATCCAATAAGCTGATTCTTAGCAAAATAATTTCTATGGAAAGTCGGAGTGTCATCACCATAAAGGCACCGATTAACATTCCTTGCAAAATATTCTGAACTGTATAAACACCTGACCATCTAAGTTGAGCGATCGGCGAAATATTTTTTGTTTGAAATATTTTATTGAATAAAAATAAGCAAATTGTTGACAGGAAAAATATTTGTAAAGGATTAAAATTTTTTAGAAAAACCATTACAGATATTATTATTAATATAGAAAATAAAATAAATAAATAAATCGACATTAAAATCCCAGATTGATTCAACAACCAAGTTGGCTGCATTCGTTCAATAAAAAAGACCGTCTGGGACTGTTCTACCATTTTTTGCGCTAACCAAATTAACCAGTGTTTCGCTTGGGCTTGGGGATAGCGATCGCGATCGCCTCTCCGGTGAAACATTCGGTCAATATAAGTATCAAATAAATGTTGTCGCCGTTGGTCTAAATTCATCTGGGGTAATTCATCTAAAGACATTCCCCGATAAGCCAAAGTAATAATATTTAGCATTAAGGGAGAACTGGCTAACTCTAACAATTGACTATCGGTTTTTAAGGCGGTTCTAACTGCGGCTAATTCTGCCCCGGCATTGGCTAGATAATGCTCAATTTGTTCCAGAGAAAGAGGCTGAACTGTAATCGCGGCTTGAAACTTTAAACGGTGTTGCAATTCTTGATAATCTTTAATTCGACTGCATACCACCATCTCAATTTCCCCATGTTCTTGGTGAAATAAATTCAAGGCTTGCACGCAGGCATCTCGGAAACTTAACTTAACTTCATCCAAGCCATCTAATAATAGCAATAATTCTCCTTTCTTTACCCAGTTTTTCCCCAGTTCCTTAGCCACTTGATATTGATTATTTAATTCGGTGACTAACCAATCCGTAATGGTTTGTTTTCCTCCTTTCCAGGAAGAGAGATTAAAAACTACGGGAATGGGCAAATTGACATCAGCTTCACTCCGGTTAATTAGGTGACGAGTTAATTCTAATAAGGTCATGGTTTTGCCTGACCCTGGATTGCCTAAAATTAACAGAGTTCTGCCTATGCCTAAATCGATAAATTTGTCAATTACTTTTGTCCCTGGGGGGAGAATTTGTTGGGACTGTTCTGGGGTTTCCCAAACTAGGGCAGTGGGTTGAACTACTGCGTCTAGTTCTTCCGCTAATCCCAGTTCAATTAAAGCCCGACCTTGTAAAGATTTGTCTAAAACCCCGGCAATCCAGTATTGTTTTACTTTGTTGAGTAAAATTTGCCGATGCCGATATTCGGTTAAGCTAATTTGAGTTGCGGGGATAGTTTTTTCTGGTATAATATCATCGAATAATTCAGCTATTAAGGTGAGGTTAAATACTTCTTGATAGATGCGATTGGTTATAGTTAAATTACCCTGGGTTTTTACTACTAAGCCCGTGAGCCGTAATTCTATATGTTCGGGATTTTCTTTGGCTTTGACTTGTCCCGATCGCCAGATTTTTTGGTATAATTGTAATAACTGGGCGGCGCGATCGCTCCCCATTAGCCGATTTTGAATCGTTCGCAGATGTTCCGGTTCGTCCTGGGCTTCCCAACGGTCAATAATGCGCGATCGCACCAAATTTTCCACCCAAACATTTTCTGAACCTGGGGGAATATTCTCGGCAGTTTGTCTAATTAAATCACAGACTTTTTGGGTCAGAAAAGGCTGCCCTCCCGTCCAAGCTAAAACCGCTTTTAACACCGCTTGAGGATCGTCAGTTTGACTGGCTAATCCGGTAAATAAAGGGGTCACGGCAGCCAAAGAAAACCCGTTTAACTCAATTCCCCGACCAATATTAAAAGGACTGCGGACTTTATCTTGAATTAAATCCCCTGGGGTGGCCACACCAAAGGTAGCAAATGTTAACTTTTGATAACTCGGTTTATTCGCCCGATGATTATAGCATTCGCGCAAAGTGGCTAAAAAATCATCCACGGAAAAATTTAAACTGAGCAGACTATCAATTTCATCGATAAAAATTACCAGCTTTTCCGGGATTAATTTTAATAAAACCTCTTCAATAAACTTACTAAACCGCTGCACATAAGACAGTAACGACCACTGACTCCACCATTCTTCTAAATCAAAGCGATCGTATAAATCCAAACTACTAACAATACTATCAATCACCCCCGCATACCATTCTTCTGGGGTAATATCCGAAGTGCCGATCGCCGTCAAATCGATCGCCGCACAGACAATTCCCGAACCTTGTAACCGCTGCATAGTTCGCACTCGCAAAGAAGACTTGCCCATTTGTCGAGCATTCAGAACATAGCAGAATTCTCCCGCTTTTAAACACTGATAAAGTGCTTCATCTGCGGGACGGAAAATATAAGTCGGGGCATCAACGGGCAAACTTCCCCCAACTTGGTAATCAGAATTAGTCATTTGTTCTTGGTTCTTAGTTCTTGGTTCTTAGTTCTTGGTTCTTAGTTCTTAGTTCTTAGTTCTTGGTTCTTAGTTTTCTTCCCTAGCCTATTCCCTAAAAAAAGGGCAGGCAAAAAGCCCACCCAAAAAAGATTATTTTCTATACATCTTCCGCAAAGATAAAGCGATACAGTTCACTGGGATCTGGTTCGGGACTGCTGGTGGCAAATTCCAGGGAATCATCGATCGCCCCTTGAATTCTTTGGTCGATCGCCTTCAACTCGTCCTCAGAAGCCAAACCATAAGTAATCATGTGGTCAGCCAATCGCTTAATCGGATCGCGGGCTTGCCAAAATTCCTTCTCATCTTTAGACCGCATTTCGTCGGGGTCAGCCAAAGAGTGACCTCGGAAACGATAGGTCAGGGCTTCAATCAGGGTTGGGCCTTCTCCAGCACGAGCACGAGCGATCGCCTCCTTAGCCGCAGCCCGCACTGCCAGCACATCCATCCCATCCACCTCAACACCATGCATCCCAAAAGCACTGGCTTTCTTATAAATTTCTGGCACCGAGGTAGCACGTTCGTGGGACATCCCGATCGCCCACTTATTATTTTCCACCACATAAAGAATCGGCAGTTTCCACAACACCGACATATTCAAACATTCAAAAAACTGGCCATTATTGGCAGCCCCATCGCCAAAAAAGCAAGCCGTCACTTGATCCGCATTCTCATCACCCATCGTTTCTCGGCAATATTTGCTGCGAAAAGCCGCCCCCATTGCCACGGGAATGCCTTCAGCCACAAACGCATAACCCCCCAGAAGCCGGTGTTCTGCGGAAAACAAGTGCATCGAACCGCCACGACCTTTAGAGCAACCCGTAGCCTTGCCAAACAACTCAGCCATCACCTCGCGAGGGGGAACACCCGCACTCAAAGCATGAACGTGATCGCGATAGGTACTCGACACATAATCTTCATCTCGCCGCATCGCCCGAATAACGCCGGTAGACACCGCTTCTTGGCCATTGTAGAGGTGAACAAAGCCAAACATCTTGCCCCGATAATACATTTCGGCGCATTTATCCTCAAACAACCGCCCCAAGACCATATCTTCATACAACATCAATCCTTCTTCTTGGGTGACTTCTGTTGGACTGGCCTGATAAACTGGTGCAGTTCGCTCCTGAAACATTTAATTCTCCTACCGATCGCAAATAAAATTTAGACAGGTTTTTTCAACTTACCATCTTCGATCGCCACCACCGTGGCAACGGTCGCCGGTCATTGGTCATTAGTTACAGACAAACGACATAAAAACAACGGTCAACGGTCAAATATCAACCATTTGCTCTTTTCTCTCTCCTCTCTCCTCTCTACGAGCGCGAGAAGGCGTTCACCGATCCTAAGTGGCGAGTCGCTACGATTAGTGAATGAGTGTACACTTTTAGCTATGAAGCTAGAGCGTATAATTATCGCACGATAAGGGTGCGTTCGGTCAGAAGCCAAAAACAGCTAACTAGATGTTACTCGTGAGCAGGGGGATTAATAGTGCTAGTTCCACTTGATTATTACCGCATTCTCGGTTTACCGATCCAAGCAACCGCTGAACAATTACAACAAGCCCATCGCGATCGCAGCCGACAATATCCGCGTCGCGAATATTCTGATATCGCCAATGATTTACGCAAACAACTGATTGACGAAGCTTATGCTGTTCTAAGCGATCCTGAAGAACGCCAAATTTACGATGCCAGCTTCCTGGCTAAAACATTAAAAAACGATTCCGGGACGCCACTAGACCCCAGACAATCGATCGATCGAGCGCAAAGCAGCAGTGCTGAATTCGATCCTCATACTCCGAGTATTGAAATCGAACCAGAACAACTCGTCGGTGCCCTGCTAATTCTCCAAGAATTAGGCGAATATGAACTCGTCCTCAAATTAGCCCTACCTCATCTAGGGGCAAATAACATTAGCTTAAAACAAGGGAAATTTGGCGATCCGCAGCTAGTTGTCCCGGATATTGTGCTGACTTTAGCCTTAGCTTGCTTAGAACTGGGAAGGGAACAATGGCAACAAGGCCAATATCAAAAAGCCGCCACATCTTTGGAAACCGGGCAAGAATTACTTTTGCGGGAAGAACTATTTCCCAACGTCCGGGGAGAAATTCAAGCAGACCT
The DNA here is from genome assembly GCA_011390955.1 of Oscillatoriales cyanobacterium. Lineage (GTDB taxonomy): Bacteria > Cyanobacteriota > Cyanobacteriia > Cyanobacteriales > Laspinemataceae > Planktothricoides. The sequence goes on from JAABRM010000074.1 coordinate 17,753, forward strand.
TTATAAATTGCGACCTTATCGCATCTTAGAATTATTAGCCCTACCCGAGTCAAAAGTAAAAGAACGTCGGCATGGCTTAGAACTCCTGCGGGATATGTTAGAAGAACGGCAAGGAATTGATGGTAATGGAGATGACCGTTCGGGTTTAAATGTCGATGACTTTCTCCGGTTTATCCAACAACTCCGCAGCCACTTAACCGCCGGAGAACAACAAGAATTATTTGAAGCCGAAGCCCGTCGCCCCTCGGCAGTCGCCACTTATTTAGCGGTCTATGCTTTAATTGCCCGTGGGTTTGCCAATAGACAACCGGCATTGATTCGCCGTGCCAGTTTAATGTTGACTCATTTAGCCCGTAGGCAAGATGTCCATTTGGAACAAGCAGTCTGTGCGTTATTACTGGGTCAGACCGAGCAAGCGTCTCATGCATTGGATCTGACCCAAGAACATGATGTGCTGGAGTTTATTCGGGAAAACTCTAAAGATTCTCCCGATTTACTGCCCGGATTATGTTTGTATGGGGAACGCTGGCTGCAATCAGAAGTTTTTCCTTATTTTCGAGATTTAATCCCAGCTAAAGCCTCTTTAAAAGATTATTTTGCCGATCCTAATTGTCAAGCTTATTTAGAATCCTTGCCCGAGACTTCGGCGGATGAAGCAAATCAATGGATGGTTGTACCGCCGCCCAAATCCCCGATTACCGTGGGATTACCCCAACCGGCAACTTATCGGGAACCGGCTTTGACTATGCCATCCTTAAGCGAACGGATGGGCCAGGTGCAAAATACTTCAGGGCAAGCTACCTCAGCGCAGTCTCCGAGTAATGGCAGTATTGCGGGTGCAAATAGTCAGAGTTCTCCGAGTCCTGTAGCCTCTGGCAGTGTATCCCCTAGCCCATTGCCGAGCGCTATTCGCAATCCCAGTCCCTCATCCCCACCAATTTCGGGGACTCCACCCAGCTTACCCGCTGACAAAAATAGTCGGCCAATTTCTAGACCCCTGGAAACCACTGGCAACCTGAGAAGCCCGGTTTCGGGAAGCCAGCCGGTTGCGCGGGACACCCATTCGGAAGACAAGTCTCGCGTCCCCGTAGCGGCTAGAGTAGGAAGATCCCCGGTGGGCGATCGCGCCGAGAAGCAGTTCGCCTCACCTCGCAGCAAGCACAAGGGAGAAGCCCTAACGATTAAGGGGCTTAAAGTTGAACGGCTGATTTTAGTCGGCGCGATCGCTCTGGTGGCATTTTGGCTATTGTGGAGTTTGCTTAAAGCGATGTTTTTCCCTGACCCTACTCTCAAAGGGGAGCAACTCCAGATTAAGTTAAGTGATGTTAACTTCACCGAGACATCCGCAGTCATCCCGATTCCCGATCCGCAAAAATCTGCCGCCCCGTCAGCAAATACGGAGTTAAATCAGGAACAGGCGACTCAGGTGATTAAGCAATGGTTTACCCTGAAATCACAAGCCCTCGGTCCACAGCATCAATTTGAGCAACTCAATACGATTTTGCTCGATCCCGCTTTGTCTCGTTGGCGAGAAACGGCCCAGTTGGCCAAACAACAAAATTGGTACTGGGAATATCAGCAGCATCAGCTTAATGTTAGACAAATTGAAGTGAATAAAACCGATCCCAATCAAGCGGCGGTGGAAGTAGATGTGACTGAAGTGGGTAAATTATATGAAGGCGGTCAGTTTGTTAGAGATGGAAATGAACAGTTGCGGGTTCGGTATGAATTAGTTCGCGATAAAAATAATGGTCAATGGCGACTGCGTAATTGGGAGATTTTGCAATAGATTGCCCTAGATTGCCATAGATATGGTTTGCCCGTTGATTGGTGTGGCGTACATTTCATTTTTCCAGTCGATAGTGAATATCTATTTCAGATTCAGATATTTACTATCGACTTTGATTTGATGGAAGGTCATGGCTGAATCCGATCCCGACCGGCAAAAGTCACCGATAGAGGCGATCGCGCCTTTAAAGCTTTATGTTTTGCCGCCCGTTCGGAGGCGGTCTTGACCGGGCAGAACCCTGAATTGTCTGTGTTTTAGAATACTGCGATCGCCTTTGTCAAGAAATAATCACATTTAACGGACGATTAGCCCATCTTGCTGGGGTAAATGTCAAGAAATTTTAACAAAATGATCCCCGATTTCCCTATTAATCCGTAAATCTACTTGGAATGAACTTATTTACCCCTTGATAGAAAAGAAAATTTTCGGCAATATGTATTTAGTCAGCCGATCCCGACGATCCCAAAGAAAGAGTGTATTAAATGTAACAAAATGTGAATCGATCTAATTTCCCATAAGTTTTATAAATGGAGGTGATAAGAATGCAGATAGTTAGATAAAGAATCGATCGGGTTAAGTGATTAAATGCTGAAAAAATCAGAAACAGCGATAGCTGTCGGTCTACAGATTTTTTCCAGTTAAGCAAATAATTGCTATCTGCATTCCCAAGCACTTCCGGTGATAGGAAAACAGGCGTTCATGCGATCGCTCTTTAGCCATCAATCGACGAATAATTAGGAAAATATCGTCAATATTTATGCCGATCCTACCGCAGGATTGTTGATGGCTAAAACCCACAGGAAATATGCGGGATCGGCGTTATATACAGGTAGGGTTGACGGGTTGCCCCGTGCCGGAGCACCGCGAGAGCGAAGACAGCAATGCGATCGGATTAACTGACAACATTGCTGTCACCAGAAGCCGCAACCAACCTACCTTTAAAGTTATCGGAGGCCAGATTAATGGCAAAAGAACGCCCACCGCTCGAAGAGATGACATTGCGGCAACTGCGTAAAGTTGCTAGTGAATATGGCATCTCTCGCTACAGCAGAATGCGTAAAGCGCAACTGCTATCCGTAATTCAAGAAAAGCAAAAGACAAAAATTTCTCTCAGTCCATTCACGCAATTGGAGGCGCAAGAAGAAGTGGAAGCAGCAAAATTTGAATTAGGTCAAGACGATCGCACTGGTGGCACTCTTGCCTCTGTGGATGAAGAACTCAAGGATCTACCCGCAGGCTATGGTGAAAGCCGGATTGTGTTGATGCCTCGCGATCCCCAATGGGCTTATGCTTACTGGGATATCACCAAAGAGCATAAAGAAGAACTGCGCCGCCAAGGGGGTCAACAACTGGCTCTCCGGATCTACGATGTCACCGATGTCAGCATCGAGTACGAAAGCCCTCACAGTATCCAGGAATATCCCTGTGATGAAATGGCTCGCGAATGGTATATGCCCATTCCGGTCAGCGATCGCGACTATGTGATGGACATCGGCTATCGTTGCGCCGATGGCCGCTGGCTAGTTCTGGCTCGTTCTGCCCCGGTTCATATTCCCCCGGTCTATCCCTCCGACTGGATTGAAGACCACTTCATCACCGTAGACTGGGAACAAGACCTGCGTAGCCAGACCCTCTTTACCCTGGTTCCCCCCAGCAAGAAGGTCTACGCCGAGAACCCCATCTACGACCAAGTATTCGACATGGCTCAAGGGGTCGAAGCGCAGCGGGTTGCCGGTTCTCTGTTTGGCTCCATGCAGCACGTCCCTGGCTCTCACGTCCCCGGTTCTATCCCCTCCATCGAAACCCTCAGTTCCTACGTCTTCCCCTCTGGAGTGGGAATGTGGGCAGTTCCCACCATGTCTGGTCTCACCATGTCTGGAGTCGGAATGTCTGGTGTAGGCTTCTCCGCTTCCCAGCCGCCGATCCGTCCGCGCAAGTTCTGGCTGATTGCTGATGCCGAACTGATTGTTTATGGTGCCACCGAACCCGATGCCACCGTCACTATCGGCGGTCGTCCCATCAAGCTGAACTCTGACGGTACTTTCCGCTTCCAGATGTCCTTCCAAGATGGCTTGATTGACTACCCAATCATGGCAGTGGCAGCCGACGGCGAGCAAAACCGCTCGATCCACATGAAGTTCACCCGTGAAACTCCTTCACGTCATACCAACACCAAAGAAGAAGCCGTCGAAGAATGGCTCGCTTAAAAAAATCCCCGTGTTGAGTTCCTCGTGAACTCAGAACGACTGCCCCCGGTTATATCGGGGGTTTTTTATTTGTTGGTTGTTGGTTGTTGGTTGGTTGTTGTTGGTTGGTTGTTGTTGGTTGGTTGTTGTTGGTTAAATGCTCCTCTGCTGACGGCGGGCTCGATGGCGGCTCCCCCGCTCCTGCTGTAGTGCGATCGCTTTCCCAAGACTCAGAAACCGGGTTTCTTTTATGCTTAAAACAGATAACTTTTGATACCCACAACAGAAACCCGGTTTCTAGGCGATCTGCCAGGACCCAGAAACCGGGTTTCTTTTATGCTTAAAACAGATAACTTTAATCTTCACCACAAGAAACCCGGTTTCTCGTTTTTTAGTTTCTAAGTATTTCTGGGCAAGAGGAAGCCCCCACCGGGGCTCCCCCTTGTGAGTTTGGCCGGGGAGTTAGGGATTTTACCTGGCCCGGAGAGCGTAGGGGCGATTCGCTCTTACTTTCTTTGCCACTCCGGGCCGGGTACTCCCAGGTATCGTTTGGGCTTGTTGGATGTGTTTCCGACCCCTGAACCTGAATTATTTTGATACTTATATCTTATCCATTTATTAACAGATTGTCAAGCCTTTTTAGAGATAATTTTAGTGGTAGGGTGGGCAAATTTTTGCCCACCCTACGCATAGCTTTGTGGTTTATTTTCACCACAAAAACACAAAGGACACAAAGAGATTTTTTCTCGGTGAATCTCTTTGTGGAATAGATAACCGAAACAAATCAAGCTGGCGATCGCTTTTTTAGATATGCTGAGGAAAATCCTGACACCGGGGGACCGATCGCCGTTTTTGGCGGTGGGGTGTTGTGGGTGCTGTGGGGACAGCGGTTGCCCTTGCCGAGTTTTAATCAGAAGTGATAAAATCTAAACCAGTGACTTTTTAGATCGGTGATGCTTTAGACATATTCAATAAGGAAGACAAATATGTTTGATTGGCGAAAGTTGATTTTACTGAATTTAATTGTGCTAAATATTGCGTTGGTAATTTTAGGGTTTAGCAGTTTATTGTCTGCGAAACCGACTTTAGCGACTCTGCCCGGACAGGAACAATTTATTGCCCAAAACTCACGGGTTCAAAAATGGGACTATTGGCGAATTAGACTAAGAACTACATCTATGGAAGAGGATTGGAAAACGGTACTCGAAACCGGCAAAAATGGCTGGGAAATGATTAACTGTGATGTAGAAAGTAGCGATAACTCTATTTTGTGTTTTTTTAAGCGCCCGATTTAAGTATTATGTGGTAGGGTGGGCAAAGGTTCACACTAATGAGAGAGGAAAGAGAAGATAGTGAATAGTGAATAGTGAATAGGGATATTTCATTTGTACGGGCGAATGCGCTCGTCGCCCCTACGAATGCATCACTTTTCACTTGCTAAGGGCTGTGGGATGAATTTTTGTAATTTTGTAAATGGGATAAAAACAATTTAGGCAGTAGACTCGCCCAAAATTGGGTTTTGCTACTGCCCTTCGATGTATAATTATGAACTAATTATGCATTCACCCGATCGAAACCAGTCAAAATTAGTCTTGGGCAGCGCCCATTTTTTGCATGGTTTCATCATCGTTATTGTCTTCATTATTGTTAGACTTGCCATAAGACTGGTTATAGCCACCATATCTTCTGCCTCGGCGACCTGTGGTGCGCTTCCGAAACTTGCGGGCGTATGCTTTGTTGCGTTCTGCTTTTTCTTTTTTTAGATTACGACGTTTAGCCACAATGACCTCATTGATACGACAAAAATAAAGCTTTGGGGATACGATTTTTAGGTCGATGAGCAGTTCCCAAAGACTTTACTCCTTTGATTTGATAGCAGATCGGAAAATACTTCCAATCATTAGTAGGGGCGGTTCGCAAACCGCCCCTACAGGTTGTCTTGCGATCGCGTTCTTCCCACTCTTTGATGGATCTGGCGGATCGATTCGGGTTCAAAGCGATTTGCTGATTAAAAAATTGCGGGCGATTTGCGGAACGCGATAGCTTCGCTTCACGGCTGTCACCTTGAACTTTCGCGCTGAAAAAAGCATCGGTCTCGATCTTTAACGGTGATTTCAAGGGTTTGAAGACTTGTTTACCCGTTTCACGCTTTTTTAATGCAAACCATTGACCAGGAAAAATCATCAATTTTAGGCTGCTGCCGCGATCGATCCGATCCTGAAGATCACTATTTTTGAGTGCTGGGGGAGATTGTTCACGGTTTACGCAAATTTTAGCAGTAAATGCGCTCATTCACTACTGTGAGTTTTTTTCTGACTGAGACAACGGTTTTTTTGATGCCAGCGATCGCCAGCGATCGCCCACTGAGCATAACATTCCCCTAAGAAACCATTAAGGATTAGTCAAGAAATCTTGATAAAATTATTTGTTGTTAGTTATTTGTTGTTAGTTATTTGTTGTTAGTTATTTGTTGTTGGTTGTTTGTTGTTGGTTATTTGTTGTTGGTTATTTGTTGTTGGTTATTTGTTGTCTTCCTGCCCCGCTCCCGTCGGTTCCCTTGCCCGAGAGAAATAAAAAATTTTATCTCTGGCGTCGCCGTTCCGCGAGTTGCAATAAAATGCCTGAGTGGATTTCGCGGGTAATGGGATAAAAGTAGGCAAACACTAAACCACCCAACAGGACTAGAGTGGGCAAAGGCCCGATCGCCACTCGAATGGCCATAAGTGCAGACGGGGGTTGTTCGGGCAAAGGTTGTCCGGCAACTCGTTCGATAAAGCCCGCCGACTCTAAGGAAATGCCCACCAAAAATAAACCCACCGCTAGACCAATTTTTTGCAGCAACACCATGAAAGCGTAGAAAATGCCTTCCCGACGTTGACCTGTTTTCAATTCGTCGAGGTCGATGGTATCGGGCACCATTGACCAGGGGATCAGATAAGCGGTGGAGACACCACAACCAGCCAGGACTGCGAGGAAATACATCAGAGGAATTTGGTCAGCTTGCAGGAAAAATAGTCCCCCTTGGGCAACGATCCACAAACCAACTCCCATAAAATAGACGACTTTTTTGCCGTAGCGATCGCTGACTTTGCTCCAAACAAATAACATCAACAGAGCGGTTCCTTGCACCATAATAGCCACTTGGGGAAATTTCTCCTCTGGGAGTTGCATACAGTTGACTACGAAGTAGGGAAGGATAGAGGCAGTGACTTGTACCGCTAACCAAGAACAAAGATAGATACCAATAACTAACAGAAACGGGCGATTACTCCAAACAATTTTTAACTGTTCGGCAATGGGCAACGATACCGCCTCTTCCATTTCTGGTTGCCTTTGGGTCATCATAGCCAAGCGGTGACGGGTGCCAAAAAAGCACCAATAAATCGGCAACACGGCAATAAAAGCACAGATACCGCCGAGAATCAGATAACGTTGCTGGGGGTCTTCAACGGTGCCAAAAATTATTTGGGCTAATATTAGGGAGCCAATACTGCCGCCGATGGAAAAAGCGAAGCGAAAACTATTTAAACTGGTGCGTTCGTTGTAGTCCTGGGTAAGCTCTGGGGTGAGGGCAGTGTAGGGCAAGTTGATGGCGGTATAGCCCAGGTTAAATAAGATCCCGATCGCTACATAGTAAGCAAATAACCCCCATTGACCCAAGGGTGGGACAAGCCATTGGCAAAAGAATAGGATGCCAAAGGGTATAGCCCCAAAAATCATCCAGGGGTAGCGTCTACCCCAACGGGACTTGGTGCGATCGCTTAATACTCCGACAACTGGGTCGTTGATGGCATCAGAAATTTTGCCAATCATTAAAATACTTCCAGCCAACCCAGCAGGCAGACCGGCCACATTGGTAAAAAATATCATTAAGAAGAATACTAAGATGTTGGCAGTGATGGCCGCACCGAGATCCCCCGCCCCAAAAGCCAATTTGGTGGAAAAATTCATCGGCGGGGCGGTCGATATCTGAGCCTGTGAGGGATTGGAGGGAGAATCATTCATGGTTTTGATGATAATTGCTAATAATTAACTTCTAGCGGTTATGACTGATTTATACGTTTCTTGGTCAGAGTATCACCAAAAAATTGAGCAGTTAGCTGCCCAAATCTATATTGATAACTGGCAATTTAATCAAATTGTTTGTTTAGCGCGGGGTGGGTTACGGATTGGCGATTTGTTATCGCGGATTTACCGGCAACCTCTGGCAATTCTAGCAGTCTCCTCTTATGGCGGGGTGATGGGTCAAGACCGGGGTAAAGTGGCGATCGCTTCCCACTTGACCATGACCAGCGAGTTTTTAGGCAACCGGGTGCTGTTGGTAGATGACTTAGTAGACTCTGGGGAGTCGATCCAAGAAGCGATCGCCTGGTTAAATCGTCATTATGGACAGGAAATCCCAGAAATTCGGACTGCGGTACTGTGGTACAAAGCTGCTTCGGGGTTCCAGCCCGATTATTTTGTGGATTATCTCCCAGATAATCCCTGGATTCATCAGCCATTTGAGCGTTATGAGGCGATCGACCCCGCCGAATTAGTGGCAATGGTTAATAATAAGGTGAATCATCCCAAAATACTTTGAGGATAATTACTCTGGTAGAAATAATCAATGGCTGGATATTGTTAAAATTTGTCTAACTTTAAAGTGGATTGTCTTTGTGCGGGAGTTTGTATGCATGGATAACGCGAGTCTGTCGAAAAAACCATTAAAAACCGGCTCATCGGCGATCGCTGGGGAAGATATTCCGCAAGCTGTTCGCGAACCGGGAAAAAAAGCCCTAGCTGTAGCCTCTGGGTCACGGCCCAAACCTGTTTGGGCAATTGGTGGATTGATTATCTTAGTAGCGATCGCCACCAGTGGGGGCGTTTGGTATGGCTGGCAGGCTCAACAGAACTCTGTCGGAGCAACCTCGAATCCGGCGGCCAACCCATCCTCAGCGGGGGCCACAGAAACTTCCTCATCAGCGATCGCCGGGGCTAATCCTCAAGCGTCGCAACCTACCGAGTCGAAACCTACCGAAAATGTACTGGGACATTTGCGCTATGAGGAAGCCCCCGCGTCAGAACTCAGACCGATTACTTGGGATGGTAGGCTGAAAATGCGGCAAGCGGCGGCGGAAGCATTTCTGAAAATGCAAGAAGCAGCGCGTTTAGATGGCATTGAATTAGTGGCGATTTCCGCCTTTAGAACCTTAGCAGACCAAGATTATTTATTTTTTGGGATGAAAGCGGAAAGAGGTCAAGGGCCGACAAAACGGGCAGAAGTTAGCGCCCCTCCAGGATATAGCGAACACCACACTGGCTATGCAGTGGATATTGGAGATGGGAATGTTCCCGCGACAGATTTAAGTACCAGTTTTGAAAATACTTCCGCATTTAAGTGGTTAGAAGAAAATGCCCCTTATTATAGTTTCGAGCTATCGTTCCCAGAAAATAACCCCCAAGGAATTAGTTATGAACCTTGGCATTGGCGCTTTGTAGGCGATCGGCATAGTTTAGAAACTTTCTATAAAGCACAAACTTTAAAATAATTAACGTAATTAATTATCAGTAAAAGTAGGGTGTGTTAGGCGCGGAAATAATCTTTCTTACCCTAAAAATCAACCTGAAAAACCGCGCCGTAACGCACCAAAACCCATTAAAAGTAGGGTGTGTTAGGCGCGGAAATTATCTTTGTTAGCCTTCAAATTAACCTAAAAAACCGCGCCGTAACGCACCAAAAAACGACGATTCAAAAACCGATTTTTTTAACATAACTGCTAAAATATATTTAACTAGCCCATCTTTATGATAGGAGAGATCAAAATGGTACAAACACCCACAAAACCGGAAACCGAAACCCTGTTACTGGAGTTACCCAGAACTCTGAATTTATATGTCACCCAGGAACAATTTGCCGCTTTAGCAGCCAGCAATCGAGAATTACAACTAGAGAGAACCGCAAAAGGAGAGTTAATTGTGAATCCACCAACAGGTTGGCAAACCGGAAAACGAAATTGGAGTATTTCTGGAGAGTTATATATATGGTGGCGGAATGCCGGTGAACCCGGAGAAGCCTTTGACTCTTCTGCTGGATTTATTTTACCCAATGGTGCAAATCGTTCTCCCGATGCTTGTTGGATTAGTCAAGAGCGTTGGGATGCACTTACCGATGCACAAAAGGGAACTTTTGCCAATATTTGCCCGGATTTTGTGGTGGAGTTACGTTCGGGTTCTGATGCTGTGAAGCCCCTGCAAGAAAAAATGCAAGAGTATATGGAGAATGGGGCAAAATTGGGTTGGTTAATCGACCCACAAAATAAAATTGTGGAAGTTTATCGAGCGGGTTTAGAAGTAGAAATATTGTCTAATCCAACGGAGTTATCCGGGGAGGAAGTATTACCCGGTTTTGTGTTGAATATGCATCGGGTTTGGGGTTAGCTACTTGGGGTTAGCGCGATCGCATAAAATAAGTGAATAGAACCAAAAACCCGGTTTTGCAACTTAATTTTAGGCAACCGATGATTTTTTAAGTCAGAAACCGGGTTTTTTAAACGAATAAAATATATTTAAATAGCCCATCTCTATAATCGGAGAGGTAAAAATGGTACAAACACCCGCAAAACCGGAAACCGAAACTCTGTTACTGGAGTTACCCAAAACCCTGAAACTCTATGTTACCCAGGAACAATTTGCCGCTTTAGCAGCCAGCAATCGAGAATTACAACTAGAGAGAACCGCACAAGGAGAGTTAATTGTGAATCCACCAACAGGCTGGGAAACTGGAAAACGTAACCGCAGTATCATCGGACAACTCGATCGCTGGTATGAAAATCATCAACAGGGAGAAGCTTTTGACTGTTCAACGGGATTTATTTTACCCAATGGTGCAAATCGTTCTCCCGATGCTTGTTGGATTAGTCAAGCACGTTGGGATGCCTTGACCGATGCACAAAAGGGAACTTTTGCCAATATTTGCCCGGATTTTGTGGTGGAATTGCGATCGGGTTCTGATGCTTTGAAGCCCCTGCAAGAGAAAATGCAAGAGTATATGGAGAATGGGGCAAAATTGGGTTGGTTAATCGACCCACAAAATAAAATTGTGGAAGTTTATCGAGTGGGTTTAGAAGTAGAAATATTGTCGAATCCAACGGAGTTATCCGGGGAGGAAGTATTACCCGGTTTTGTGTTGCTTATGGGTCGCGTTTGGGGTTAGCGACTGTTTCCGCCAATGGTACAAGGAAAATATTCCTATAGCAGAGCGACGTTATCAAAAGTATCTTGACAAGCTGAAGGAAGAACAAGCATGAAAGAATATACAACTTTATCGTCAGAGTTAGCAAAACTTTCTCCAGAAAGACGGGAAAAGATAAAATCCAGAGCGTCTAAAATTTATCTTGAAGAACTGACTTTCAAGTATCTGCAAGATAAATTAGGATTGTCTGAGGAAGAGTTGGAGCAATATTTTGCCGAATCTGACCCCAAACGAGCAAAACAGAAAAGTGGAGAATCTCTGGAGTTAAATACACTTCAGGAGGTAGTAAACGCATTAGGGGGAACTATAGAAATTACTATAAAAATTCCCCATAAAGAGCCTCTTATTCTTAGCAGCCAAAAAGATTAAAGAGATGCATAGAAAAGCCGTCGGCCTGCCGACGGCTTTTCTATGGTTTGCTTCCTGAAAATATTCTGGAGTGCGATCGCCATCCTCAAACCAGGAATTCGCTCTTGTTTATAGAACCTATTGGATTTTATTATGATAATTCAATAAAATTATTTATACATCTCTAGAAATCTGAAACAAGCGATAAATTACCCCATAGAACAGGAATGGGAATGTGGGCGATCGGGGATAAATCGAGGATAGATCGGGGATAAATCGAGGACAATTTAAAAAAATATTACCGCAATTAAACATTCGTATTAGTAAATACTTATTGTCTTTTGATTCATAAAACTTTATAATCTGCATCAAGTCATAGATTTTTTGTGATGCAACAGGCTAAAACCATAATAAAATCGAATGGTTGTGAGGGCGTAACGCTTATGCCCGATCGCATAAAACCGATCGCGCCCGCACCAACTCGTATATACCCGATCGCCCAGCCAACAAGAACCAACAACCGCCAACAAAGAACAAACAACTGATGGACACCTTCAGCCAAACAATCTGGTTAATCCCGCTCTACGCCGTACTCGGTGCAGCGCTGACTTCGCTGTGGTCGCCCGGTCTAATTCGACGCACCGGCCCGCGACCCGCAGGCTACTTAAACCTGCTGACCACCGCCATAGCCTTACTGCATAGCCTCCTAGCCCTAAGAGAAATCTGGTCAGCCCCCAGACAATTCTCGGTGAACTGGCTGCACGCTGCTTCTCTGGACATCACTTTTGACATAACGGTGAGCGCCACCACTGTAGGCGCTTTAGTAGTCATTTTGGGACTGAACCTGCTGACCCAAATTTACGCGATCGCCTACTTAGAAATGGACTGGGGCTGGGCGCGGTTCTATGCCTTACTCGCGGCTTTTGAAGCGGGGATGGCTGCCCTAATGCTGACCAACTCCCTATTTTTCAGCTACGTGATGCTGGAAATCCTCACCTTGGGAACCTATTTATTAATTGGTTTCTGGTTTAACCAATCCCTAGTCGTCACCGGCGCCCGGGACGGCTTCCTGACCAAACGGGTAGGCGACCTGGTATTACTCATGGGGGTGGTCGCCCTCTACCCCCTGGCAGGCACTTGGAACTACGACCAATTGAGCGCCTGGGCAAGCACCGCCAAACTAGACCCCACCGTTGCCACCCTCCTCGGTTTAGCCTTACTCGCCGGCCCCTTGGGGAAATGCGCTCAATTCCCCTTACAGCTTTGGCTGGATGAAGCAATGGAAGGCCCGATGCCAGCGACCATATTGCGGAACTCCGTGGTCGTCTCCACCGGGGCTTGGGTACTGATTAAAATGCAGCCCATTCTCGACCTGTCCCCAACGGTGGTTCAGGTGGAAATTTTCGCCGGTGCTTTTACCGCAGTTGCTTGCGCTGGCATCGCCTTAGCCCAAATTGACCTCAAGCGCATATTCTCCTACGCCACCAGTAGTTACTTGGGTGTCGTATTTATGGCGGTGGGGACTGGAGAAGCGGAAGCAGCCCTAGTCTTACTGCTGACTTATGCGGTGGCTATGGCCCTGATGCTGATGAGTATTGGCGGCATTATTCTCAACAATATCTCCCAAGACATTACCCAATTCGGTGGACTGTGGTCGCGGCGACCAATTTCGGCAATTTGCTTCGTTGTCGGCGCTTTGTCCTTGGTGGCAACACCCCCCCTGGGTTGCTTCTGGGGTCTGGCAACTATTGCCAACAGTTTGCCCCCGGTTTTGCTGACCGTGCTGTTATTAGTCAACGGCTTAACCGCTTGTAGTTTAGCGCGGGTATTCGGTCAACTGTTTACCGGCCCCGCTACGGACTGGACGAAGCGATCGCCGGAAGGTTTGTGGGCGTTGGTATTGCCCATGACCTTCCTACTGGGTATTGCCCTGCACTTGCCCCAACTGTTAGGGGTCTTGGGACTTTTACCGGACATGGCTTTAATCATCCAACCCGCCACTTTATTGTTAATCGGCTCAACCATAACTGGTGCTGGAGTGGGTTTGTACCTCTATGGGGGAGAAAGAATCGCGAAACCCATTCGCTTGCCTGTTCGCTTGCCTTATCTGGGGGGGGCGGTGCAAGATTTCTTTGCCTACGACTTCTACACCGCCCAACTATATAAAGTAACCGTAATTGCCGTAGTGGGATATGTGGCTAAAGCGATTGATTGGTGCGATCGCGTCTTAGTTGACGGGGCGGTGAACTTCGTCGGACTGTTCACCATTGCCAGCGGTGAAAGCTTGAAATATAACACCAGCGGACAAGTGCAGTTTTATGCCCTGTCCATATTGCTGGGCACCATCGTGTTTGGCTTACTGCTGTGTTATCCCCTGCTGTCTCACCTCCCTTTATCGTAAATTCAAACCAAGACCATGTTAACCCCATTACTCCTGATACCTCTGCTGGGGGCGATCGCGATCGCGTTGTACCCAAAACCGCAAACCAGTAAAGCGATCGCCACCGTAGCCAGCCTTGCCAGCCTGGGCTGGGCGGTTTACTTGCTCGGACAAATAGACCTAAATCGCAGCGGCATCCAGTTTAGCGAATTCCATCCCTGGGTCGAACCCCTGGGACTCAACTACAGCCTGGGAGTCGATGGTCTATCCTTGCCCTTATTGGTACTAAATAGCCTGCTGACCGTAGTTGCCCTTTACACCAACCGGCCAAACCTGAATCGCCCTCGCCTGCATAACAGCCTCATCCTGTTAATCAACGCGGGAATTGCCGGGGCGCTGATGTCCCAAAACCTGCTGCTTTTCATCATCTTCTATGAACTAGAACTGATTCCGTTCTACTTACTCATTGCTATCTGGGGCGGCGAAAAGCGCGGCTATGCTTCGACGAAGTTTTTACTCTATACCGCCGTTTCCGGCTTGCTGGTGATTTTCTCCTTCCTGGGTATCGCCTTCACCAGTAAAACCTTCAGCTTTGAATTTAGCCAACTGCAATTGCAAGCGTTTTCGGGGCTAGACTTAACCACCCAACTGCTGCTATTAACCCCCTTACTAATTGGCTTTGCCATTAAAACCCCCCTGGTTCCCCTACATACTTGGATGCCCGACACCTACGTCGAAGCCTCTCCCAGTACCGCGATTTTGCTCGGCGGTATATTCGCCAAGTTGGGAACTTATGGCCTGTTGCGCTTTGGTTTGCAACTGTTTCCCGTGGCATGGCAAGCCGTCGCCCCCGGTTTGGCCGTCATTGGTACGGTCAGCGCGATCTATGGGGCGATGAATGCGATCGCGCAACGGGATATTAAGCGCATGGTCGCTTATAGTTCCATCGGTCACATGGGTTATATTCTCGTCGCTGCCGCTGCGGGAACCGAACTGAGTATCCTAGGCGCGATCGGGCTGATGGTTGCCCACGGCTTAATCCTTGCCCTGCTGTTCTACCTCGTGGGCATCGTCGAACAAACCACCGGCACCCGCGACCTAGACATCCTCAACGGATTAATGAACCCCATTCGCGGCTTGCCCCTCACCAGCGCCCTGCTAATTCTCGCGGGAATGGCCAGCGCGGGAATTCCGGGACTGGTAGGATTTGCCGCTGAATTTATCGTCTTCCAAGGTAGTTTTGCCACTTTCCCCATTCCCACCCTGCTTTGTATTATTTCCTCTGGGTTAACCGCCGTCTATTTTGTCATTCTGATTAACCGCACTTGTTTCGGCAAATTGGACAACAGTCGCGCTTATTATGCCCGCGTCACCGTTAAAGAACAATGGCCAGCGTTAGTCCTCGTGGCGATCGTTCTATTTTTAGGCATTCAACCTAACTGGTTATTGCGTTGGATGGAACCCACCAGCACCACCATAGTCGCTCAATTACATTATCCAAAAACGAGCCAAGTAGGGCAATTTGATGCCTATAATCCCGCACTTCTCAAAGGAATTGATAACCTTCCTTTTGTCAAGGAAGTGATGCGGCATATACCTTTTTAATTGTTGGTTGTTTGTTGTTGGTTCTTTGTTGGTTCTTTGTTGGTTGTTGGTTGCTCTTTCTCTGGTTTCTCTGGTTCCCAGGCAGAGCCTGGGAATCCTAATCAGCGAGGCTCTGCCTCGTGTCCGCAGACGTTCTTCACGCGAGGCAGAGCCTCGGTATTGGCATTCCCAGGCAGAGCCTGGGAACGAGAGAACCACCGATCGCTTACAACCAACAACCAACAACCAACAACCAACAACCAACAAACAACCAACAACCAACAACCATCAACCATCAACAAACAACAAACAACAATGAACCAACAA
>JAABRM010000108.1 GCA_011390955.1 Oscillatoriales cyanobacterium
ATGTCTCCAGATTGGACGAAACCAGACCAGAGGACGATCGGCAAGTTATCAAGATTATTTCTGAGGCATTAGGCAATAGTATTTGGGAAAACACTGCGATCGTGTTTACTTTTGCTAATCATGTTAAAGCTTCAGATTATCAAAAGAAATTGAATACGAGAAAACAAAAAATTCAAGAACTCATAAAACAAGAACTCATAAAATCTCACATATATGATTCTAATATAGCATATAATATACCAGCCGTCGCAATGGATAATTACAGTAAAACAACACCTGATGGTAAGGAATGGCTGGGAATTTTTTTCACAGCCATAGTAGACAGAGTGTCTAAGGAAGGTACTATTGCCTTACTAGCAATGTTAACTGATAGCATAAGCCAGCGGACTATTTTTGATAAATATCAAAAATCAATTATTAGAAAAAAATTTATTGAGGCAGTTATTCAGTCGTCAGGAACAGCCATTACCATTGGCATAACGGTGACAGCAATTGTCAACGCTCCTTTAATCCTAGGCTTTTCTGGAGGGGGAATAGTTGGAACTCTCATAGGATGTTGGTTGTCTGAAAAAAAAGATGTCGATTAGATTATCTCTCCACAATTTGGCAGAAAAGCGATCGCTCTTTTCTCCAAAGGACAAACCGCCGCATTTTCTCGCAGATAAAACAACCTGTAGGGGCGAAGCATTTCCGCAGTAAATCTGTGGTTTTAACTGATAACTTAGCGGCGGAAATGCTTCGCCCTTACCCTATCGTACAGCTAACTCAGGGGTAAGTGAATAATTTGGTCTTGATATTCATTTTCATTCATAACTATCGGCAATCAAAATTAACTCATTGATATTTTGACCAATGCTACAGTTAGGGTCTAAAATAAAAATACCCGGAATATGACGGCCTTCGGCAATGTGGTCGGCTAAATGTCCCGGCATAGATTTACGATTATTTGTCACCAGGATAAATTCATGCTCTTCGCACCAAATTAAAATATCCGGATCGGGGGTTTGTTTTGGCGGTATCCCAGGTTCACCGATCGCCCGAATCACTAAATCTGGTCTTTGCCTCCGCATTTGAGTAGCATAAGCAATGTCCACATTTTCATCCATCAAATACTTAAAGCTGGCGAACATTTAGCCTCCTCCGCATTCTTTTGAGCTTTAATTTTCCGTAAACGGGCTGCCGCAGGATGCGGGTTCATTGCCTGTGCTTTTCGTTGTTGATGGCTCCACTCCAGCCAGTCTGCCATGTATCGATCGCCTTCTGCTTTATTGTGCAAATAATACAGAATTGTGGCATAGATTTCCTCTAAAGTTAACGAAGGGTAACTTTGCTGGATTTCTTCAGGAGTTCGCTGACGATAAATATGCTCGAATAAAACTGTTTCAATGCCAATGCGATGACCTTTAATCCGAATGTCATCAGCCGCTAAAAAGTCAAAATAATCTTCTAAACGCATCATGGTTTATTTGGTTGATTCCTGCGATATTGGTTAATTCTTTAATTATAGCATTGAATTGCTCCTTTCCCCAAAGCACAAACCGCCGCATTTTCTCGCAGATAAAACAACCTGTAGGGGCAAAGCATTTCCGCAGTAAATCTTTGGTTTTAACCGATAACTTAGCGGCGGAAATGCTTCGCCCTGGCATCGGGATGAGATGATAGCGATCGCCCATAAATATCTGGGCGAAGCATTCCGGTAATAAGGTTAATATTTTCGCCCCTAAATATCTGGGCGAAGCATTCCGGTATTAAGGTTAATATTTTCACCCGGAAATATCTGCGGTCATGCTTCGCCCCTACACGGTTCTATTTATCGGCAAAACCCTGTAGATTTCACCGAATTAACCCAAGACCCAATTCACCAGAGTCCGCACCGCAAAACCCGTGGCACCGGCAGGATTATATCCTTTATCTTTATCAGTCCAAACGGGACCGGCAATATCCAAATGTGCCCAAGGAGTTTTGTCTACAAATTGCTTCAGGAATAGGGCGGCAGTAATCGAACCACCGGCACGGGGGCCAGTGTTTTTCATGTCCGCATGAAGAGCTTTTAAGCCTTCAAAATATTTGTCTTCCAACGGCATCCGCCAGTATTTTTCCCCGCCTTTTTCCCCAGCGGCTAATAGCTGATTGGCCACCGCATCATCGGGGCTCCATAAACCAGCAATATCGTCACCCAAGGCAACAACACAAGCGCCGGTTAAAGTGGCTAAATCCACGATCGCATCTACCCCTAATTTATCGGCAAATACCAACGCATCAGCTAAAGTTAACCGTCCTTCGGCATCGGTATTATTTACTTCAATAGTTTTGCCATTGGAAGCGGTGAGAATATCCCCTGGGTGCATGGCATGACCGCTAATCATATTTTCCGTAATTGCAGAAATAAAATGCACTTCCACATCCGGTTTAATTAAACCGATCGCCTTTGCTGCCCCAAAAGTAGCTGCCGCACCGCCCATATCAATTTTCATGGTTTCAATACCACCTTGGACCTTGATATTTAAACCACCAGAATCAAAGGTCAAACCTTTACCCACGATCGCCAATTTCCGGCGCGGAGTTCCTTCAGGTTTATAAGTAATATGAACAAATTTCGGCGGCAAATCCGAGGCTTTGGCCACTCCCAAAAAAGCACCCATGCCCAATTTTTCACAGTCAGCTTGTTCCAGAATTTCGATTTCCAGACCATACTCAGAAGCGATCGCCTGGGCAGTTTCCGCCATTGTCACTGGGGTGCAAGTATTCGCAGGGGCATTCACCAGTTCCCGCGCTAATTTTACCCCTGCCACAATCTGTTGTCCCAGGGCGATCGCCGCATCTTGACCCGCGAACCCCAGCAAGTCCACTTGTTCGATTTCCCCATTAGACTCTTTAGACTTTTCCGACTCGGACTTAAAGCGACTATCTTTATGCAGGGCTAACTCGATCCCTTCGGCGATCGCCTGGGCCGTAGTCGTCGCATCCCCAAATACTGGCAAGCTAATCCCCAAAGTCTTACACTTTTGGCTTTTAGCGGTTTTCGCCGCCGCCCCAGCCGCCAGACGGATCCCATCCAACTTCAGACTATCTTGCTTACCCAAACCAATAGCGATAATTTTGCGAATGGCGCTACTCCCACCCACGCGGGCTGCCACGCTGCTGCCTTCTTTGCCTTTAAACTCATTTTCGGCAATCACTTCGGCTAAAGTGCCGCCCAACTTTCGATCCAACTCAGCTAAATCGCCGGTTAATTCCACCTGTTCCTCAAATAAGCCAATGGCAAGGGCATCTCCTGACCAATCCAACCGTGACGTATCGATCGCGCTAAATTTCATAACCAATCCTTCTTTGTAGACCATTGTTTCTTATGACATATTCATCTGGCTGACGTGCCAAAAAACGATGCATTATGCTATGCCAATCGGGAATTTTCCCATTCAGGCAGAAACAACACTTCGTTATAAACTGTAACAAAATATTGAGTACAATTATGCATCTGGGGATGATGACTACTCCAAACCCCTGGAAACTTTAGAAATCATTCGACCCATCGGGAAAAGCGACCGCTAGGCGATCGAGTTGTTCTTTGAGCTTTTCCAGATTTAATAATCGCAAGCCAAAACTCAGATAAATTTTTGCTCCCGGAGGAATTATCTGACCCGATCGCCCATCCACCGCTGTCCAGCCTGCGGGAGGTTGATAGAGATATCCCAGTTCTTCTTTTAAAACCACCAAACATTGCCCTGATTCATTACATAAATGGAGTAAAAGCACCGGGGCTTCGCGAACAGTTCTGCCGGTAAAAATCGGATTTATATAATAGAAAACTTGATGAGTTAACGGCCAGGGATACTCAGATGTTTGAAACCGTTCCCGAACCACGAGCGATCGCGTCCCATCTAGCCGTTGGCGAATTTCAAATGATGCTTTAAAATATTGGGCAGATGCCACAGTGGATAAAATCAACAAGGCAAAAGCCGCGCTTAAAAAAGGTGTAAATCCGGGAAAGCCAGTCTTTCCCATAAAAATATTGACCAGTAAAAATACCAAAACCACAATTGCCAAAACTAATGGCATCAGAAAATATTTTCTCTGCGGTTCAGGAATCGCCGTCCATTGCAGTAAAACCCGCTCAGGTAAAATTGTTCCAGACATAGGAAAAAAGACCAAAATATGATAAGATATTTCTATAGATTATTAACTATAAAATTTTACCACAGAGACACAGAGAACACAGAGATAAAAATAAATTTGCTAAAAATCCGTGAAAGTGCTCGGTGTTGTCTATAATATTTAATAACTGGTAAAAAAGCATTCTCAATAGTCTAGCTTTTTACCAATTGTCAAATAAATTTAGAGGTAATAATTCATGTCTTCTGAAGACCGGAAAACTACTGGGGCTGATGCCGTTGATGAGGCGATCGCCCAAGGAATCGACCTAGATGGCAGTCCCATTCCAGCGGCTAAACTCAGCCTTTACCATCAAGTCATGGGTTTAGAAGGCAACCGTCAACGCAGTGGAGTGAGCAACACCATGCGTTCTCGGATTGTCCGCATTGGCGCCAAACATATTCCCCAAGAGGAACTAAATCAAATGCTGATTTCAGCGGATTTTGCCCCGTTAAAGGAAAAAGAAATTTTATTCTATTACGGTGGTAAATAAATCTAATTTTTTCCTAAATTAGACCCTTAGCAAATAAAGATTTATCCGCTCTTTATTTGTTAATACCATTTACAACAATTCATCCAACAGCCCCTAAGATTCGTAGGGTGGGCAGGCATATTTTACCCACCCTACTATATATGATGGTGGGTAAAATATGCCTGCCCACCCTACAATATAAATACTTATTGTTGCATAAATTTTTGTAAGTGGTATAACTAAAGGGCATTTTTTACCTACCTAAAAAACTAAGCAAAAGACTAAAAAAACCCGGTTTATTGCCCCTTCTCGTGATATTAATCAAGAGATTCTGGGAGAAACCGGGTTTTTTTGTGGTACTGACCTACAAAAACAGATACAGCGGTTTTTATTGGATGAAGTACAGAGATTTTCTGGATTCCCGTCGGAGTTTACCCCCGCGAAGGCCGCCATCGGCGGGAATGACAGGTTTTTTTGTACTTCATAACTCCGCAAACTGCTATAAGCCTTAAATGTTAGTCAAGCACTAAATTTTTAGCGATTAATTTAGTGCTTAATTTTTAGTAGGTTTCAACGTGCCAGCGATGTTCTTTCTTCAGTTGCTTCTGGTACTCACTCCAGTTCACACCGAACTTACCAGCGGCAGCAGACATCCCTTCATCAATGCCACCTTCCATACCTTTTAGACCGCAAATGTAGGTGTGAGTATTGGTGTTCTGAAGTAGTGGCCACAGATCGTCAGCCTTTTCTTTAATCCGGTCTTGGATATACATCTTGCCGCCTTCGGGATTTTTCTCTTCCCGGCTGATCGCACAGGTCAAGCGGAAGTTATCGGGGAATTGCTGTTGCAGTTCTTCGAGTTCTTGACGATAGAGGATATTCGCGGTGAAAGGAATGCCAAAGAACAACCAGGCTAGACCTTTGAACTTGTAGTCTTCGTGCTGTTCTTTAAACATCCGCCACAAGAAAGCGCGGAATGGGGCAATCCCCGTCCCGGTAGCAATCATAATAATGGTGGCGTCTTCATCGTGGGGTAACAGCATTTCTTTACCCACGGGGCCGGTAATGGCCACATCCGCACCAACTTCCAGGTTGCACAGGTGAGTAGAGCAGACCCCATAGACGGTTTCACCACTTTCTGGGTGCTTGTATTCTAATTGACGCACGCAGAGAGAAACGGTCTTGTCGTCCACGTCATCCCCATGACGGGTAGAGGCGATCGAGTATAAACGCAGCTTGTGCGGTTTGCCTTGATTGTCCACTCCCGGAGGAATAATGCCAATACTTTGACCTTCCACATAGCGCAGGTCGCCGCCAGAAATATCAAATTTCAGGTGACGAACCGTGCCGACACCGCCCTCAGCAACCAGTTCTTCGTTGCTCATGCACTTGCCGATATAGGGATTCTTGGGACGGTAAATGTTGACCGGAATATCATCTTCGGCTTTTTTCTTAGATTTCTTTTCCGTCGCAGGCTGGGTTTCAACCTTGGGCTGGGTTTCAACTTCTAAGCTGGTATGAACAGTCTGATTGACAGACCCAGGACGAATACTGACAATCTGACCCCCCATCCGCATAATGCGTTGCATTTCTTGGTTCATGCGGTTGTAAGGCACGGTGATAAACGTGCTACCACTGCGACGAATGGAGTAGTTCGGGTTATCCGCTTTGTCGCTTTGACCCAGACCCACCACTTCATAGACAAATAGGCGGTTGTCAGATTCCGTATTCGCTGTGCTACCAATGACGTTTGGATTGTACATATTTTTTAATTTTGCAAAAGTTGACTTAGGATTTTGCCGTCAGATTACTCATAGACTGCCATCAGCAACCCAACCAGATTTGTATCACAGTTGCGATCGCCGATCAAAGCGTTGTTGATGACTGACTCAGACCGTAAAATCTTACGGAGTCGGTTGCCATCAACGAAAATTTCCCTGGTTCCGAGTTACCCGGTAATCACCTGGGGACTGATATTCACAATCTGACCACCCATGAAAGCCCTCGGTTTAAGGGATCCGTTTACTGGTTGATTCATCGGTTTGTCCGGCTGGTGTCAGGCACAGGGATGAACATACAGCGGAACTGAAGGCTTTAGTCCAGCAGCCCCTTTTCCCTAAGCGCCGACCTGAGCCACCCAGACCGATCGCTTCGTAAACGAATCAACGGTTGCCCGCTGTTGCCCTTCTGACCAACGACCCTGGGATGGTACATCAGATGAATTTCTGATAACTTTACTTAACATTTTGCAGCAATTTGGCTCAGACAAACATCAAAAATTTGCCAACCAGTGATTTAATTGTGGAAATTCAGTGCGAGGCAGTGGCGCCTGAGTCCCCTCGACCGCGATCGAGCGATTTCACGCAGGGATGAAGAAATTTAACCCAGATCGTCATTGGCGAGGGTTAATTAACAGAATAAAATAAGTTACGCAAGCCGTAACATATCCGTATAAAATCAATTTTACTGTGTCTAAATACTCGATTAACCTTAGCATAGGTACTTAAAGCGAGATAGAAAGAGGGAATCTATGACGAGCAAGCCGGATCGTGTAGTGCTAATCGGGGTAGCTGGAGACTCCGGATGTGGTAAATCTACGTTTTTGCGCCGTTTGGAAGATTTGTTTGGCAAAGAACTGATGACCGTTATCTGCTTGGATGACTATCACAGTTTAGACCGCCAACAACGGAAAGAGCAGCAGGTGACAGCCCTTGACCCCAGGGCGAATAACTTTGATTTGATGTATGAGCAAATTAAAGCGCTCAAAAGTGGTCAGGCGATCGATAAGCCAATTTATAACCACGAAACCGGAAAAATCGATCCCCCAGAACGGATCGAACCGAACCACATTATCGTGGTTGAAGGACTTCATCCTTTGTATGATGAGCGGGTCCGCGGTCTGTTAGATTTCAGTGTTTACCTGGACATTAGCGATGAAGTTAAAATTGCCTGGAAGATCCAACGGGACATGGCAGAACGCGGTCATCGTTATGAAGATGTCCTGGCTTCGATTAATGCCCGTCGTCCAGATTTTGAGGCTTACATTGCTCCCCAGAAAGGTCATGCGGATGTGGTGATCGAAGTGTTACCCACCAATTTAATCCCAGATGACAAGGAGCGTAAGGTTCTGCGGGTGCAAATGATCCAACGCTATGGACTAGAAGGGTTGGATCCTGCATATCTGTTTGATGAAGGTTCAACGATTGACTGGATTCCTTGCGGTCGCAAGCTGACTTGCCCTTATCCGGGCATTAAGATGCACTATCGCCCAGATTCCTATTATGGCCATGAAGTTTCTATTCTGGAAGTGGATGGTCAGTTCGAGAATCTAGAGGAAATGATCTATATTGAAAGCCATTTGAGCAATACTTCTACCAAGTTCTATGGTGAACTGACTGAATTGCTGATGCAGCATCGTGACTATCCCGGTTCCAACAATGGTACGGGTCTGTTCCAAGTGCTGGTTGGCTTGAAAATGCGGGCGAAATTTGAAGCCTTGACCGCTCGCGAAGCCCGCGTGACTGCCAAGGTCTAAAGTCGAAATCTTAATTATCTGAGTAAAATGATTTCAGCGCGAGGGGTGAGCGATCGCCCTTCGCGCTTTTCTTTGGCTTCACTGGATTTAAGATAACTTTTTTTAATTTTTTAATTTTTTTCCATGAGAAATTAAAATAAGCGGCGGATTTTTTCCGATTAGAATAAAAATATTCGGCGATCGCGCCAAACATCTTGTACGATGTAACGGTGTAAGTGGTGCTCTACATTTTTGTTTATTAAACTCACTTATCAGCATGAGTTTCTCACTAAAGTGACTAAAATACCTGTCACACAGTGATTTCAAACTGATCCAGGAGACAAACGTGCTAAAAATTTTGAGTCTTATAGAGTAAATTCAGCAGAATTGTCCGGAAGTTGGGGTGAAATCTCTGTTGAAATTGAAGAAAGAACTTTTTGGCTTGGAACGTTTTACGGTCATAAGTCAAAGATTTGTTTAAAACCAGGGTGTCATTGCTAAGAAATGCAGTGAATTGTAAGGTATTGAACCTGTTTTACAGATGAAATTTGAAGATATTTATCAATTTTTTCGCGATCCTCCGCCGGTTTATCTGAATAAGGAAGTGACTGTCTGTTATGTCCTTTCTGTTTTGGCTCAGGAGGATTCTTATGGCACCGAACTGATTCAGAAACTAGAACGTGAATATATCGTCTATCGTCTTTCTGATACCGTGCTTTATAGTGCCCTGAAATTTCTGGAAGCAGAAAACGCCATTCGCGGTTACTGGAAAAAGGTAGACGGACGAGGACGGCCTAGACGAATGTATCAAATTCATCCAGAATGGATACATAAAGCTCAGGAATTGAGCCTTATGTGGCGAGAGTATGTGAAAAATGGTTGGTTTTGCTCGGAAACAAATAAGTATCCTGTACCGATCCAGCAAAGCAGCCGCTAATCAATGAAACCCACCAGGCGCTGTACGTTTGGTGGGTTTTTGTTGTTGGTTGGTGGTTGTTTGTTGGTTGGTGGTTGTTTGTTGTTTGTTGTTGGTTGGTTGTTTGACAAAGCACCAAAGACATGGGTAAAAAGGACAAATAACCAACAACTAACAGGGCAGAGGAGCCTGCCATCAGCCCGCCGTCGGCAGAGGTGCGGCGGTTCGGCTTCGCTCACCGACCGAGGAGCCCGCCATCAGCAGAGGAAAACAATTATCAATGGTAGGGGTCGAAGGAGGCTTCACAACCTCCCCCTCCCATTCAGAACGGAGCGTGCCACTTTCACGGCACTCCGCTCCTAGCTGTGCCTGCTTACCGGGCAATCCTATGACTAACCCC
>JAABRM010000075.1 GCA_011390955.1 Oscillatoriales cyanobacterium
AGTGCGAAATTAAGGCTTCTTTGTGTTCCAGCATCCGGGCCAACACATTGTTTTTGTTGGCTTCCGGATCATAGTCCCGCACTAAGAAGATCGCTCCGTGAGCAAATGCTCCCACCATCAAGAATCCCGCGATGTATTGGTGGTGAGTGTACAGGGCCGCTTGGGTGGTGTAGTCCTGAGCAATGAAAGCATAGGAGGGCAGGGAGTACATATGCTGCGCTACCAGGGAGGTGACTACACCCAGACAGGCTAGGTGCCATCCCAACTGGAAGTGCAGGGAGTTGTTGTAGGTGTCGTACATCCCTTTGTGGCCTTCACCGATCATCCCGCCAAAGGGGGTGCCTTTGGGTGGGTTGTGGGCTTCCATGATTTCTTTCATGCTGTGGCCGATGCCGAAGTTCGTCCGGTACATATGCCCCGCGATGATGAATAACACCGCGATCGCCAAATGGTGATGGGCTATGTCCGTTAACCACAACGACTCGGTTTGGGGATGAAATCCGCCCACGAAGGTTAAGATCGCTTCTCCCGCTCCGGTTGCCGTGCCAAATAAATGGCCGGCGGTGTCTGGGTTTTGTGCGTAAACGCCCCAGTTCCCGGTAAAGAATGGCGCTAACCCCGCTGGGTGTGGCTTCACGCTCAGGAAGTTATCCCAGCCCACATGGACTCCCCGTGATTCGGGAATCGCCACGTGAACTAAGTGTCCTGTCCATGCCAAGGAACTCACCCCGAATAGTCCTGCCAGGTGGTGGTTCAGCCGCGATTCCGCGTTTTTAAACCACGATAAGGACGGACGGAACTTCGGTTGCAAGTGCAGCCACCCGGCAAACAGCATCAGTGATGCCAGGATTAGCAGGAAGATCGCTCCTTGGTACAGATCCCCATTTGTCCGCATCCCGATGGTGTACCACCAGTGGTACACCCCGGAATAGGCGATGTTTACTGGTGATGAGGCTCCCGCTTGGGTGAACGCATCTACTGCCGGTTGGCCGAATTGCGGATCCCAGATTGCGTGGGCGATCGGTTTGACATTCAGTGGATCTTTGACCCACTGTGGGAAATTTCCTTGCCAAGCGACATGGAACAGGTTGCCCGATGTCCACAGAAATATGATTGCCAGGTGGCCAAAGTGCGAGGCAAAAATCTTTTGGTAGAGATTTTCCTCGGTCATCCCATCATGGCTTTCAAAGTCGTGGGCTGTGGCTATCCCGTACCAGATCCGCCGCGTCGTCGGATCTGCCGCCAGGTCTTGGCTGAATTTGGGGAATTTTGTTGCCATAAGTCCTTAAATAAATCTCGCAAAATCTTGAGCTTGAGACTTGAGGTTTTGGAACAAGGAGAGATCCTCCTCATTCCAAAATCCTTAATTCTCAATCAAGATCATCCCGAAACTGAGATGACCCGAGCTAGGAAGAATGCCCAAGTGGTGACAATTCCTCCTAAGAGGTAGTGAGCTACGCCCACGGCCCGACCCTGAATAATGCTCAGAGCACGAGGCTGAATTGCTGGAGCAACTTTGAGTTTGTTGTGAGCCCAAACAATAGACTCAATCAGTTCTTGCCAGTAGCCGCGACCACTGAACAGGAACATGAGGCTGAAAGCAAACACAAAGTGACCTGCTAAGAACATCAACCCGTAAGCTGACAGAGCGGAACCGTAGGAGTTGATTACCTGAGAGGCTTGCGCCCAGAGGAAATCACGCAACCAACCATTAATGGTAATTGCACCTTGAGCAAAGTTACCACCAGTGATGTGTGAAACCGATCCATCTGGTGCGACAGTGCCCCAAACATCCGATTGCATCTTCCAGCTAAAGTGGAAAATCACAATGGATAGGGAGTTGTACATCCAGAACAGACCCAGGAACACATGATCCCAACCGGATACTTGGCAAGTACCGCCACGGCCAGGACCGTCACAGGGGAAACGGAAACCCAGATTCATCTTGTCAGGAACTAGACGAGAAGAACGGGCAAACAAAACACCCTTAAGCAGGATGAGAACGGTAACGTGAATGGTGAAAGCATGGATGTGGTGAACCAAGAAGTCGGCGGTGCCGAGGGTAATTGGCATCATGGCGACTTTGCCAGCTACGGCAACCACATCACCGCCAAAAGCAACGCTGGCAGTTGCACCGGCATAAGGAGCGGTGTTTCCAGGAGCCAAGGTGTGCAGGTGTTGCACCCATTGAGCAAAGATCGGTTGTAGTTGAATCCCAGTGTCCGAGAACATATCCTGGGGACGACCGAATGCCCGCATGGTGTCGTTATGAACGTACAAACCAAAGCTATGGAAACCTAGCCAAATGCAAACCCAGTTCAAGTGAGAGATGATGGCATCTCTGTGCCGGATCATGCGATCGAGCAGGTTATCAACATTCTTGGCTGGATCGTAGTCACGAACCATGAAGATGGCAGCGTGAGCAGCCGCACCAACAATCAGGAATCCGCCAATCCACACATGGTGGGTAAACAGAGAAATCTGAGTTGGATAATCCGTAGCAATGTAGGGGTACGGGGGCATCGCATACATGTGATGCGCCACGATGATGCTTAAAGAACCCATCATTGCCAGGTTAATGGCTAGTTGAGCGTGCCAAGAAGTGGTGAGGATTTCGTAAAGACCTTTATGGCCTTCCCCGGTAAACGGACCTTTATGTGCTTCCAGCATTTCTTTCATGCTGTGACCAATGCCCCAGTTTGTCCGGTACATGTGGCCAGCAATAATGAAGAGCACAGCGATCGCAACGTGATGGTGTGCGGTATCAGATAACCACAAGCCACCAGTGACGGGGTTTAAGCCACCCTTGAAAGTGAGGAAGTCAGAATAAGCTCCCCAGTTTAGGGTAAAGAATGGCGCGATGCCGCTGAGACCACCCCACTGCACTCCCGGATACAACTCTGTCATCAAGCTGGGGTTGAGGATCCATTCGTGGGGCAGGGGAATATCCTGTGGTGCCACGCCTTTATCCAACAACTCGTTGATGGGCAGAGAAACATGGATTTGGTGTCCGGCCCAACCAAGGGAACCTAGACCCAATAATCCAGCGAGGTGGTGGTTCATCATTGACTCAACGTTCTGGAACCATTCCAGTTTTGGAGCCCGCTTGTGATAGTGGAACCAGCCAGCAAATAGCATCAAACCAGCCATTACCAGGGCACCAATGGCGGTGCAGTATAGCTGGAATTCATTGGTGATGCCGCATGCACGCCATAGCTGGAAGAGTCCAGAGGTAATCTGAATCCCTTTGAAGCCACCGCCTACATCGGCGTTTAAGATTTCTTGACCAACAATTGGCCAAACAACTTGAGCGCTGGGCTTGATCCCGGTGGGATTACTCAGCCAAGCTTCGTAATTGGAAAACTTAGCGCCGTGGAAATAGGCACCACTTAACCAAACAAAGATCACGGCCAGGTGGCCAAAGTGTGCGCTAAAGATTTTGCGCGATACGTCTTCTAAATTGCTGGTATGGCTGTCAAAATCATGAGCGTCAGCGTGCAGGTTCCAAATCCAGGTGGTGGTTTTGGGGCCGCGAGCTAAGGTACGGTCAAAGTGACCGGGTTTACCCCACTTCTCAAAAGAAGTGGGAACCGGATCAGTATCAACTACTACCTTTGCTTTTGCCTCTCGCTCTGGAGGGCTAATTGTCATCTAGACTCTCCTCTCTTTGGACGGGGAATTAAGGATTGCTCTACTTGAGGTATTACTAAACAGCAACACTTGTCTTTATAAAGCGGAGCTTTCTTTAAGTTACTTTACAACAAAGCTGCTGAAAATTAAACGGATCTGAATTTGACTCCTGTTTAATCCACGCTTGAGAAAGATCCCTCAATCAATAGCTCCTGTAGCAGAATGCTACTCGCTTTCGCCAGACTATCCTCAACAGAGTTCTACTGTTGTTGCATTATACTTGTTACTTCCGCTTTTTATAAACGGTAATTAACAATACTTTAAATTTCTCAAGTTTTGAGCTTCTCGAAAGTAGAAAATCAAAATTCAGAGCAAAAGTCAAGAGTATAACTAAAAAGTTAACAGAGCTTAACAATCCCCATAAACTTTACATAACTTAAAGTTTTATCTGGGGAGCGATCGCGCCGATGGTGATTCAGCAGAGGCTACAGGACAGATATATCAAGCAGTATGGGTGATTTGGATTGGTGGTGCAGACCGGCGCAGATGTTCTTATGGGCAAGGCGATCGCCTGAAGATGTCTTACTCAGATGAGAAAAAAATCAATGCTTGTTATTTAATAGTCTGATACAAACCAAGTTCAACCAGCGTTAAAGCCTGAGTGACATCGCTTACATAGAAGTAAGTGATTAAAGATACAATTAATTTTTTCTGTGGCATATCATCAAAAATTTCAATATATAACTTAGGAGTATTACTCAGTGTTTGGGATTAACTGGCGAATAACTGCCGTAAAAAGAGTTTTGATTGGTTTGATGCTAATAGGATTAATTGTCACTACCGTGGGATGTGGCGATCGCCTGGAAGTCGAACCCGAAAACGAATTGGTTGAAACAGTGGCCCCGACCCCTCAAACAAAAATTGTGGAAGTGTCTCCCCCTGCGGGGATCCAAAAGCTGCGTCAGGCTTTCGATCGATATCAACCGCAAGTCAGGATTTTGAGTCCTCAGCCAGATGAAACGATCGAAGCTGAAACCGTGAAGGTGCAGCTAGAGGTCAGAGGACTGCCGATGTTCCAAAATCCCCAGTTGGGTTTGGGGCCGCATTTGGAATTTATCCTCGATAACCAACGGGCTTTTGAAATTTATGACCTCAATGAACCCCTGGTTTTAACCGACTTGCTCCCAGGCACCCATACAATCCGAGTGTTGGCGGCTCGTCCTTGGGATGAAAGTTATAAAAATCAAGGGGCTTATGCTCAGACGACCTTCCATATATATACGAAAACTGAAGAGAATAACCCTGAACGGGCAAAGCCTCTGTTAACCTACAATCTCCCGAAGGGAAGTTATGGGGCAGAACCGATTATGCTGGATTTCTATCTGACCAATGCTCCGTTACATTTGGTTGCCCAAGAAAATCCTGATGATAATATTGTGGACTGGCGAATTCGGGTGACGGTGAATGGCAGCAGTTTTGTGGTGGACCGTTGGGAACCGATTTATCTGAAGGGGTTTGACCCTGGGGTGAATTGGGTCAAGTTAGAATTTTTGGATGAACAAGGCAACTCGGTTAACAATGTGTTTAACAATACGGCGCGATCGCTGACTTACCAACCTCGCGGTAAAGATAGCCTATCCAAATTGATTCGCGGTGAACTGTCATCGGCTGAAGTGCGATCGCTGGTGAATCCTAATTACCCAGTGCCGACACCAGAGACGACAACACCAGATGTTGAGGTAATACCAGAAGAGATCCCCGCAGCAATTCCTCAGCCGATCGTGTCTGAACCCATTTCTGAGCCAGAGATTTCCGATCGAGTAAACGATCGAGAGGCGATTTCTCAAGAAATTGAGGAGCCTACAGCAGAAAGTCCCGCAGTAGAGGTAATTCCCGAAGCGGTGCCGGAAGAAATTCCTCAAGCAGTCACCCCTGAACTTGAGATCGAACCGATTTCTGAACCAGTGTCAGAAGAGGTGACAAAAGAGGAAATTCCCGCAGGTTTACCCGTGACCCCAGAGGAGACCGTTGAGAAGACTGTCCCGGAAGCATCTAAACCCGTGACAAAATTAACTACTCCGACCGCAGAGGAGTCCGCAGAAATACCGAAAACGGTTACACCATTGGAAAAAGTGGAAAAAGTGGAAACTCTGGAAAAAGCGGAATCAGTGACATTGCCAGAGGAAACGACGAAGACAACGGCAACGACTGAAACGCAAGAATCAGTAACATTAAAAGTCCGTGAAATGGTCGATCGAGCGATCGCTCAAGTTTTGGATTTTGTGAATGGTTTGATTTCTTTTGTCAAAAATATCCATATAGATGTCAATCTTCCCTCGTTAGGGGGGGCATCCCAGGCGCCAACCCCACCAGCGGTGGATTAAGGAAACAGAAACACAGAAACCGGGTTTTTTTGAGATTTTCCCCAACTGGGTAAAACCGAGAAAAAACCCGGTTTCAGGAAAAAGCTAAAAATTTTAATTGCATAAAGGGAGGCAAAAGCGATTCTCATTCAGTTTACAGATTTTAATGCTGCTAATACCGTTATCAGTTCATGCCACTCGGAGTGGGATGAACTAAGTAGTGTTCTGCAATCTATGCCACTACATCTTAAACCTTCTGCTCAAGCAGGAATTCAGGGGAATCCAATTTTCGATCCCATTGGCACCAACGAATATATTAAAACTGAGTTGCTTAAGCTCGGATGGGAAAAGAATATCCCAATTCCTAGACAATACAATTTTTTAGGAACAGATGTTGACTTTGGCAAACTCGGTTTGATTGGAGAAAGCCAATTTTCCAACTATCCATTCTTGCTTAACAACACTATCAGGGCAGAATTATTCTTTAAAGCACAAATTAAATTTGGTGGTCAGAATACTAAACTGGTATTCATAATTACCAAAGCGCAAATGTTTCCAGCTTCTAACAGTACACTGTACTATGAACAAGCAATCAAACAATTGAAAGCATTAGCTGAATACGGTGTTTTTGATGTTCCCATAAGAGTCCTCGGTTTATTTGAACAAGTAGATAAAATAGTTTCTGTTAAATGGACTTTATATGGGCGTGAACGCTCCAGAATTGTTACACATCAGGAAGATATTCAGTGCCAGATTAGTTCCAAAAATAAGGTAAGCAATCGTTGTGTACTTCGATTGATTTAAAAGCTGATAATTTACTTCCATAAATCTAGTTCTATTTGTTCTGCTGTTCCGAGATTTTTTATGGGTTCATCCTTGATTTTTCCATTGCCATTTAGCTTTGAGTCAATTGGACGTTGCTCGTTCCGTAAATCAGCAGCAAATACTGATTCTTCATACATGAGGCGTTGTTCCATTTCTTGTAAGTGATATTCTTCGGGATAAATTTTGGCTTGACTCCGTGTAGATGCAGTTTTACCCACTTGTAAATCAAATCGGAATTTTTTAATGTTTTCTCCGGTTTTTTCTACATAATCTCGCAGGGTTTTTAAGTTGGGAAAATATCCATTAATATCCGGTTCTCCCTGAAGCCGACGCAGGGCAACTTGGTGATATTTCGAATCGAGTTCTGCTCCCAGAAAGTCTCGCTGATAATCTCTGGCAACTACGGCAACGGTGCCCGATCCCATGTATGGATCTAAGACTAAATCACCGGGTTGTGTGGTGGATAAAATAATTCGAGCAATTAAATCTTCGGGAAATTGACAGGGATGAATGGTTTGTTCTTCGTGATTATGTTTGACATTTCTAAACATCCAGATATCTCCGGGATTTTTGCCGTCTGGGTTACAGGATAGTTCTCCTTTGCGATCGCCTCGATAATGTTTCTTATTTTGGTACTTCTGCGGCACCCGAATGGCATCCAAGTTAAAGATATAGTCATCGGACTTGGTAAACCAAAGAATCGTTTCATGGCGGCAGGAAAATTTTTTCCTGGCATGGAGTCCATGTTGTCTTGCCCAGATAATGCGATTTCTGGGAATTAAACCACAAGACTCTAAAATGGGAAAAAAGCGAATATCTAGAGGAATTAGCATTCCTCGATCTGCAAAAGCGCCCACTTGCCAGAAAAGTGACCCAGTTTTTTTAAGAATTCTGGTACATTCTTCTAGGATGATCTTTTGTTCGGCTAGGTAAATATCTAGGGCTTGTTTGGCTTCGTATTCTTTCCCCAAGTTGTAGGGAGGTGACGACACAATTAAATCAACGGATTCATCGGGTAACTGACAAAGTAAGTCTTGGCAATTCCCTAAAAAAATGTGATTAACCAGAAAATTGCTCTGAGATGTATTTGACATTTTTGGTAGGTAATTTGATGCTTTATTCAACAAAATATTAACCAAATAAATTATAGCAAAATTGACAAACAAACGCAAATAAGGACTCTTTTCTATTACATAATTGACAAATGATTTAGGACTGCTATAGTAATTTGTCGCTAATGCAGTGGGTTTAATTCAGGTTTTTGGCCAGGATCCCATTGTTGGATGCCTTGACTGCTCTTGACCTGACTTGGGGGTGATTCCGCTTTCGCGGAGTCGCTGCGCGAATCGCGAATCACTTTCGCCCGAACTTGCTAGATTGGCGTATAATTCTGTTGACCATGCGATCGCCCGGAGAGATTCAAGCGTCAACATAAGCAATATATAATAAATTATAAAGAATAAGTAACAAGTAATAAGTAAAAAGTAAAAACTAAAAACTAACAACCAACAACTAAGAACTAACAACCAACAACTAACAACTAACAACTAACAATTAACGGATGATCTACAAAATAGAACCAGAAATAATCACTCTTTTGGTACTAGAAGATTCGGAAACTGCTCGCACTATTTACCGTCGCTATCTTCGATCCCAAAGTGACTTTAATTGCCAGATTCTAGAGGCAACAACTCTGACCGAAGGTTGGCAAATTTGGCAACAGAATCGCCCCGACCTAGTATTAGTGGATGTAAACTTACCCGACGGCAGCGGGCTGGAATTTCTAGAGATGATGGGTGCAGATTATCCCGATCGCAACTTACCCGCCATTGTCCTCACCGCGAGGGATGATGAAGCAACCGTAATGCGAGCAATGGAATTGGGCGCTGCCGACTATTTAATTAAGGAGAATATCACCGCCATTGCCCTAAATATTTCTATCAGAAATCAGTTGCGTTATGCCGCAGCACTCAAACGGGAAATAGCCCGATCGCAGCAACAAGAAGCAGCGATCGCCGAAGTTGCCCTACGAATTCGACAATCTCTGGACTTAGACGAAATTTTAACTTGTGCAGTTCGAGAAGTACGGGAAGTTTTATCCGTAGATCGGGCGGTAATTTATCAATTTAATCGTCATAATAACAGCGGTAAAATAGTGGCTGAGTCGGTGACTTATCCCTGGCGTTCTTGCCTGGATAGGGAATTAGAAGATAACTGTTTTGAGGATAAATTAGCCTTAGCATACCGAGAGGGCAGAATATTTGTTGCTAATGATATCTATACCAGTAATTTAACTCCATGCCATCTACAACTTTTGGCAGAATTTCAAGTCAGGGCTAACATCGCCGTGCCGATTCTGCTGCCCAATACAGAATCGGCACCTTTGTGGGGTTTATTAATTGTTCATCAATGTAGCAGGTCGCGCAATTGGCAACAGACAAATATTCAGTTACTTCAACGATTATCGGTACAGTTAGCGATCGCCCTTCAACAGGCAGAACTCTATCAATCCCTGCACCACTTCAACGCTGAATTAGAACAGAAAGTCGCAGACCGCACCCAAGAACTGCGGTTTCTGGCGCAAACTGCCGAACTGGTTTGTCATATCGGGACGCAAATTCGTTCTTCCCTGGATTTACAGACCATTTTGGATACCACGGTGCGAGAAATTCGCGCCGCTTTGCAATGCGACCGTGTAATTATTTACCAACTCCGGGATGATTTTACTGGCAGCGTTGTCACTGAATCTATCTTAGAGGGGGGGCGATCGGTCTTGCACAGCGAAGCGTCAGACCCCTGTATCACCCCGGAATGGATCGAACCCTATCGCCAAGGTCGAATTCGCGTAGTCCGGGATATCTACCAGGAAGCAATGACCATTTGCCATCAAGAACTGCTGCTAGGCTTTGACATTCGGGCTAAATTGATGGTGCCGATTGTCGTAGAAGAACGACTTTGGGGGCTGATGATTGCCAGCCACCGCGATCGCCCCCGTGAATGGCAATCTACGGAAATTGAAATGGTGCGGCAATTGTCGATTCAGGTAGCGATCGCGATTAAACAAGCCACCATCTACCAAAAAGCCCAAGCGGAAATCACCGATCGCCTCCAAGTGGAAACCAACATCAAGCAACTAAACCAGCAACTAGAAAACCGAGTCCAACAACGTACCGCCAAACTCCGACAACGAGAAGAAGAACTGCGGCACCTCTCCGATCGCTTAGAACTGGCGATTAAATCAGGGGCGATCGCGATCTGGGATTGGGATGTGGTAAATAATATCCTCACTTGGGACGACCGGATGTATGAACTCTATGGCATCACAGGGGATGAATTTACCAATGTTTATGAAACCTGGGTCAGTCGCTTGCACCCGGAAGACCGAACCTTGGGTCAGAATGCCATTCAGCAAGCCCT
Organism: Oscillatoriales cyanobacterium; assembly: GCA_011390955.1. Lineage (GTDB taxonomy): Bacteria > Cyanobacteriota > Cyanobacteriia > Cyanobacteriales > Laspinemataceae > Planktothricoides. Next base: position 10,236 of record JAABRM010000075.1, read on the forward strand.
CGAAGGAACAAAAGACTACGATTTAGAATTTCGGGCGATTCTGCCGAACGGTCAAACTCGCTATATCAAAGCATTCGCCCTAGTAAATCGAAATAGCCAAGGGCAACCGCAACGGATGGTGGGAATTAACTATGATATTACCCAGCAAAAACAGGCAGAGGCAACTTTGCGTTCAAGCGAAGCCCACCTGCGAACCGCTCAACGAATTAGCAAGCTGGGGAGTTGGGAATATTATCCAAAAACCGGCCAAGTAACTTGGTCTGAGGAAACATTCAGAATCTTTGGACTCGACCCAAAAGCCCAAGAACTCACCTTGGAAACCATCACTCAGACGTTCCATCCCAGCGATCGCCTATTGCACGAACGCGCCTTTCAGACCGCCATTGCCACCGCTAGTCCCTACAACATGGAACTGAGAGTCTATCGTCCCAATGGCTCCTTAGCTTATATTATGGCCAGAGGGGAACCCATCTGCAACGCCGCCGGTATTGTCACCCAACTGGTCGGCACCGTCCAAGACGTAACCGAACGGAAACTGGCGGAAAAACAGCTACAACAAGCCCGTGATGCCGCCGAATATGCCAACCGAGCCAAAAGTGAATTTTTAGCTTTAATGAGCCACGAAATTCGCACCCCCATGAACGGAGTTTTAGGCTTGACATATTTAGCACTCAAAACTAACCCCACCCCAGTGCAGCGGGAATATTTAAGCAAGATTCAAAGTTCTGCCCAATCCTTGCTGCAAATTATCAACGATATTCTCGATTTTTCCAAAATAGAAGCAGGAAAATTAGAGTTAGAATCAGCGCCATTTGAATTGGATGAAATTCTCAATAATATTAGCAATATTCTAGCCTTAAAAGCAGTTGAAAAAGGCATAGAATTGATATTTAATATTGGGAAAAATGTGCCAAAATATTTAGTTGGGGATTCCTTGCGTTTATCTCAGGTATTAATCAACTTGACCGGCAACGCAGTCAAATTCACCGAAACAGGTAGTGTCGTAGTTTCTGTAGAAACCATCGATCCGGTTCCCCCCTTATTAAGGGTGGATAATTTTCCCTTTCAAAGGGGGACTAGGGAGGATTATCCCGCTCCGGTTCCCCCCTTTCAAAGGGGGGCTAGGGGGGATTATCCGGCTAAAACTATCACCCTAAAATTCATGGTACGGGATACGGGCATTGGCATGAACCCATCGCAAATTAACTCCTTATTTGAAGCCTTCACCCAAGCGGATCCCTCCATCAGTCGCAAATACAGCGGCACCGGATTGGGACTAGCCATTTGTCAAAGACTGGTTAAACTCATGGGGGGCAATATTGGGGTAGAAAGCCAACTGAATCGCGGCAGCAATTTTTACTTTGAAATCCAACTCGGTTATGTTTCTGAATCTCAGGTACAAGAAACAATCCCCACTCCCGACTTGCGGGAGATCAAATCTTTGGTAGTCGATGATAATTCCCAAGTTCGCGATGTCTTAATTCATGTTTTGGAATCTTTCTCGTTTCGCGTCACTGCCGCCAGTTCTGGGTTGGAAGCATTGGAACTCCTGCGGCGATCGCCAGAATCCGATCCTTTTGAACTGGTCTTAATTGACTGGTGTATGTCCGATATGGACGGCATCGAAACCAGCCAACAAATCAAAGCCGACCCCAACCTCGCCCATATTCCCCATATCCTGATGGTGACAGCCTATCATCGGGCAGATATCTGGGAATTAGCCGCTGCTGCGGGAATTGAGGCTATATTGCCCAAACCCGTTGACCGTTCCAGATTATTTGAATCTATTCTGGAAGTGTTTGGCCATCAGACTGCCAATCAATTCAGAAAGTCTAAACCGTCGGTGAAACCGGAAAAACTGAGCCCGATCAGAGGGGCGCGGATTTTGCTGGTAGAAGATAATGAGGTAAATCAGCAAATTGCCCAAGAACTGCTACAAATTGTGGGATTAAATGTAGAGGTTGCGCCTAACGGTGTTGTCGCTTTGGCAAAAGTCCAAGGGCAAAATTACGATTTAATTCTGATGGACATTCGGATGCCAGAGATGAATGGTCTAGAGGCAACCCAACGGATTCGGAGTTTAGCTCAAATAGGCAATCTGGAAACCGAGCGATTTGCTACGGTGCCCATTATTGCTATGACCGCTCATGCCATGAGTGCGGATAAAGTCAAAAGTCTGGAAGCGGGGATGAATGACCATGTTTCTAAGCCCGTGAACCCCGAAGAGTTATATGCGGTGCTGGTGAAGTGGATTGCCCCCTTGGGGCAGGGGAGCGGGGAGGTAGGGGAGCCCGCCATCAGCAGAGGTGCAGGAGAGCAGAGGAGCAGAGGAGCCCGCCATCAGCCCGCCATCAGCAGAGGAGCAGGGGTGCAGGGGAGCAGAGGAGATGAGAAAAAATTCCCCCCTACACCCTACACCCTACACCCTACACCGATGGCGGCCGAAAGCACCCCTGCACCCCTGCTCCCCAGTCTCCCCGGTCTGAATGTGAATGCAGGCTTATCCCGCATGGGGGGAGATTGGACTGTTTATCAGCGCATCCTGGAAAGGTTTTACTCGATTCACCGAGAGTCCGATCGGGAAATTCAAGGGGCGTTAGATCGACAAGATTGGTCGGAGGCGTTTTATCTGGTGCATACCCTGAAAGGTTCTGCGGGGAATATCGGCGCTGATTCGGTGTTTCAAGCAGCGGGGGATTTGGAGTCAGATTTGCAACAGGCAACGGCGAACAATTCACCACCGATTAATCCACCGATTGATTTAGACTTGTTAGCCGCCAAAAGTCAGGCTTTAGCCCGGTGTCTTCAGCAAGTGAGGACGAGCATCTCGGCGATGATTTCGGGTAGAGACGAAGAGGGAACCGCCCTTAAAGAACCGGAAGCGCAGGGTAGGGGCGATTCGCGATTCGCCCCTACCGTAGAGAAGGAAATCGATCGCCCACAGGTGATTCTTTTGGTGGCGGAAATCACCAGTCTGCTGGAAACGGATTTGGTAGAAGCGATCGCCCGTTTAGAAACCCTCAAGGCGCAGGTGACAGGGACTCCTTTTCAAGCTAAATTACAGGCAGTGGCAGAGTGCTTAATCGAGTTTGATACCGATCGCGCACAAACTTTGCTCGACGAGATTGGCAAAAGCTTAGAAAATTAATAATTAACAATTGATAATTGATAATTATTAATTAACAATTATCAATTCCTCTCGTTCCCAGACGTAGCCTGGGAACTAGGGAAACTAACAAACAACAACCAACAACCAACAAACAACAAACAACAACCAACAATCAACAACCAACAACCAACAAACAACAACCAACAATCAACAACCAACAACCAACAAACAACGAACAACAATCAATCAAAGTGACAGATTCTCAACCGATTAAACCGAAAATTTTAATTGTCGATGATAGTCCAGATAACTTACAAGTGCTGATGCAGCTTTTGAAAGAGGACTATGCGATCGTCGCCGCGACTACCGGGGAAAAGGCTCTGCAACTGGCAGTGAGAGCCCCTGGCCCGGATTTGATTATTCTCGATGTGGTGATGCCGGTGATGGACGGCTATGAAGTTTGCACTCGCTTAAAGGCGAATCCCGATACCCAGGGGATTCCTGTATTGTTCGTCACCGCTTTGAGTGAGGTGGGCAATGAAACCAGGGGGTTTGAGTTAGGGGCGATCGACTATATTACTAAGCCGTTTAGTCCCCCAGTGGTTAAAGCCCGGATTAAAAGTCACTTAACCATTCAGCGGCTCAATCAGGAGTTGCAGCAAAAAAACAGCGAACTAGCCCGCGCTACCCGGATGAAAGATGAGTTTCTGGCGAATATGAGCCACGAACTCCGCACCCCCCTGAATGCGATTTTGGGCATGGTGGAGGGGCTGCAAGAGGGGGTGTTTGGGGATGTCAATCAGGGACAAGTTAAGGCATTACAAACTATTGAACGCAGCGGCTCTCATTTGTTGGCTTTAATTAACGATATTCTGGATGTGGCGAAAATCGAAGCCGGTCAACTGGTGTTGGACATTGCCCCGACGGCGATCGCGCCTTTGTGCCAATCCAGTCTGGCATTTATTAAGCAGCAAGCTTATCAAAAACAAATCCAGTTAGAGACGAAACTGCCACCGCATTTACCAGAGTTGGCGATCGACGAGCGGCGCATCCGTCAAGTGTTAATTAATTTACTGAATAATGCGGTTAAATTTACCCCGGAAGGAGGACGCATTGCTTTAGAGGTTAGTTTGTCACCAGCCCAGGGTTACCAGATGCTAAGAATTGCGGTGACTGATACGGGAATTGGGATTGCCCCAGAGAATGCCCGGAAGTTGTTTCAACCGTTTATTCAAATTGATAGTGCTCTGAATCGGCAATATACGGGGACGGGGCTGGGACTGGCTTTGGTGAAGCGCATTGTGGAACTGCACGGGGGGCAAGTGGGACTCACTAGCGAGGTGGGGGCGGGCAGTTGCTTCACCGTTGACTTGCCTTTTGTCAGCAGAGGAGCAGGGGAGCAGGGGAGCCCGCCGTCGGCAGAGGAGCAGAGGAGCAGAGGAGCAGAGGAGCAGAGGAGCAGAGGAGCCCGCCATCAGAAAAATTCTCCCCCGCTCCCCCGCTCCCCCGTTCCCCAAGAATCCCCGTTAATCTTGTTGGCTGAGGATAATGAGGCTAATATTAGTACGATTTCCAGTTATTTGAGGGCAAAAGGCTATCGCTTGATTTTGGCCAAAAACGGACATGAGGCGATCGCGACTGCGATGTCCGCACAGCCGGATTTGATTCTGATGGATATTCAAATGCCGGGGATGGATGGACTGGAAGCAATGAAACAAATTCGCCGCGATCGCACTTTGGTAGATGTGCCAATTGTTGCCCTGACTGCTTTGGCAATGGCAGGCGATCGGGAAAAGTGTTTGGCGGCTGGTGCCAATGATTACCTAAGTAAGCCCGTGAAACTGAAACAACTGACGAATATTATTCAACAACTATTGGCTGTCCAGAAAAACAAGCAATGAATCGATCTATTTTAGTCATTGACGACGAACCGGATAATTTTGATGTGATTGAAACCCTCTTGAACCAGCAAGACTATGAGTTGCATTACGCTGCCAACGGACAAGAGGCAATTGACTCCCTAGACATTTACCAGCCAGATTTGATTCTGCTGGATGTGATGATGCCCGGAATAGATGGCATCGAAGTTTGTCGCCAAATTAAAGCCATGTCAAAATGGCAAGCTACTCCGATTATTATGGTCACGGCATTAGACTCAAAATCAGACCTTGCCCGTTGCTTGAATGCCGGGGCAGACGACTTTATTAGTAAACCCATCAATGCTCTAGAATTGCGAGCTAGAGTTCACTCAATGTTGCGGATTAAGCAACAGTATGATGACCTGCAATCCTTGCTCAAATTGCGGGAAGATATGGTACAAATGCTAATTCACGATTTACGCAATCCTCTGACTGGAATATTGTTAAATTTGGAAATCCTCAGAGATCCTGATTATCCCAAAGAAAAGCATCCATATAAACTGGATCAACTTTATAATTCTGCATCAATATTGGGGGGGTTAATTGATGATTTATTGCAAATGGCTTTAATCGAGTCGGATCGAATTCATCTCAATTTAACTGAAGTAGATATAGGCGATTTAATTCAGTCTGCGGTAGGCAAATTTGAGAGTATCGCCGCGCAAAGAAACCTGGCGATTGTAGTTCAATTGCCGGAATCAAACCAGCGAAAAATATCCGTCGATCCGCCTCTGTTCCAGAGAGTTATCGATAACTTACTCTCCAATGCGATTAAGTTTTCTCCCCGCAGGAGTCAAATTATCATTAATGTAGAATTCCTCAAGACCAATATTAAAATCCAGACGATCGACTCTGGTCCAGGTGTCCCCGTTGAATTGCAAAAAACTATTTTTAGGAAGTACGAAATTGGCACAAGGATGCCTGATGTTGCTCAAATTGGATTAGGTTTGGCTTTCTGCAAAATGGTAGTTGAAGCTCACCAAGGCGAAATTCAGGTAATGAATAATCAGCCAAAAGGATCTATTTTTGAAATAACTCTCCGCTCCGCAGAAACCGGGGTTATTTCCGCATATTGAATGTCGGGTGGGCAATATTGCCCACCCGACGCAATATTTCTAAGGAGGCATTAAAAAAGTAATGACTGAACGAACTGATGAAGATAAGATGATTGAACGATTGACTATTCATAAAAATCTGATTGGATGGATCATTAAACAACTTGAAGCAGAAGGAATTCCATGTAAAAAAACTACAGGTAATGATAGCAATGGAGATATCCTGTATGTGAATCCAGAAGACGAACCCAAAGTCAAAGCAATTATTCGCAAAATTCAGCAACAGTATAACCCTTAATTGTAGTTCGGTGAAATTCATGCCTTATATTGAAATTAAAACTAGAAAATTAATCGATTCTACATTAGCCAAGCAAATTATCAACAAAGGAACTGTCAGTGCAGTCTTAACCACTGGTAAAATTACCGGCCCTGCCAAAGCAGCATTTGATGAAGCGGATATCGCTTGGGCAGAAAACATCGAAGAAACTCAATTTTTAGAATATGAAGCACAGGAGGTAGAATAAATGTCTTTAGATATTACCTTTTATGGAAACAATGGTGAAGCTCCAGCTACTATAGAATTTACACAAGAGTTTTATGAGAGATTAATTCATTCCGATTTTGCCGAAATTGGCATATCTCATAAAAGAAAAACAGAAATTGAGGGACAGGAATTAGAATACGACGCCATTGACTTAAATAAAGGAAAAATTTCTAATCGGCAACGATTAATCGACTTTTTCAAAGAAGAGATAGTAGAACAAAGTCGAAAAATGCTAGAAAATTTAGGGGAATATCCTTCTAAAGAAGAATATCGACAACAGAGTTACCCGGTCAGCAAGCTACAGGAAATACTGCAACACTTAGAAAATCCTAAGTATTGTTATTTAAGTAAATAATACCATTTACAAAAAATTATGCAACAATAAGTATTGATATTGTAGGGTGGGCAAAAATTGACCATCATATATGGTAGGGTGGGCAAGCTTTGCCCACCCGAAGAATGTTAGAGACTTATCGATCGAACCTCGTAGGGACTTGGGCCAGCCGTGTCCCTACCAGACTTCATAAATATGGAATCTGCTGTAACACAGAAACCCGGTTTATTTATTCGGCAGTGGCGGCTTTTTTCTCCGCTTGTTTCTTTATTTGATATTGCACAAATTCTAGATTTTGTTTGGCTTGGGCATGATTTGGATTTAGTTCTAAAGCTTTTTGAAATGCCGCGATCGCATCTGGATATTCTTCTAAATATTGAAAAGCTAGACCTTTGCCTGCCCAAAAATCGGCATTTTGCGGATCGAGTTCGATCGCCTCTTCTAATGCTTTAACCGCATCTTCATAAAGACCTTGCCCCATTAATCCTAAACCTTGGTTATAAAAAGCCTGGGGAAAATCAGCATAAAGCGCGATCGCCTGTTGGGTTGCACTCACCGCTTCCCCATAACGAGATAACCGCAAAAATACCGCACTTTGATTCACCCAAATTTCTGCTAAACTAGGGCGATCGCCAATATTCGCATCCCCTTGAATCGCTAATTCATAAGCGGAAATAGCCGCGTCATATTGCCCCAAAGTGGTTAAAATTCTCGCTTGATTAAACCAAGCTAAAGATGAATCTGACTTAAGGGCGATCGCTCGTTCCGTAGAAGCGATCGCTTCGGGAAATCGGCCCAAATTCCAGAGAGTTGCACTGCGGTTACTCCAAGCATCAGGATAATTCGGATTAATCGCCAATGCTCGATTTGCAGAAGTCAAAGCTTCCTCATATCGCCCTAGTCCAGTCAGGGCATTACCTCGCTGACTCCAAGCCATTGCCGGCCCATATTCCCCCCAATTTCCATCCCCTTCTTGAAGTGCCATATCACAAGCTTTCAAGGCTTCTTCATAATTGCCTAATCGGTTCAAATTCGCACATTGATTCGTCAATACTAAAGAAGATTGGGGCGTAATTTTCTGTGCCCACTGATAAGCGGTACTCGCTTCTCCGTGACGCCCCAAAATGCCCAAAATATTGCCGTACTCTGTCCAATTTTCGGCATTTTTCGGATTAAGCACTAGGGCTTGATTGTAAGATTTGAGGGCTTCATCGTAATATTTCAACTGTTTAAATAGCGAACCCTGAGTTCCCCAGATAGTTGCTAAAGTATTAGCATCATTTTCTTGGTCAGTTTTTAAGGCTTGTTCGCAGGCTTTAATAGCATCAGAATAACTGCCTACATCAGATAGAACGGTGCAACGTTCTGCCCAAGCGAGGGAAAAATTCGGTTCTAGTTGCAATGCCCAATCATTAGAATATAAAGCTTGTTCTATATTGCCTAATTGCCGAAATGCGACGCCGCGATAATACCAAGCGATCGCCGGACTGGTGTCTTGCCAGTTATCATCAATCTTTAAAGCTTTTTCACAAACAGCGATCGCCTCGGTATATTCTTTTAATTCCGATAAGGTCGCACATTCTTTCGCCATAACCGGGGAATTTCGGGGTTCCATCCCCAAAACTCGACGATAAGATAACAGGGCTTCCATATATTGCTTTTCGGCAAATAAGGCATCAGCGCGATCGGTCCAGACGACTGGATCGTTAGGATTTTGGGTAATTGCCCGATCGCAAGCTGCGATCGCCTCTGGGCGTTTTTCTGGGTCTTGCCAACTCCGACAAATTAACGCCAACTCATCAAAATTTTTCTCCACAGAATCTTGAGCCAGTAAATAATTTCCCGGCACCAATATCCCGCCAAACAGGGAAGAACCCACTAAGACAAATAATAAGGGAACGGGAGGGCGGGGGTGCGGGGGTGCGGGGGGGATATTTTTCTCCTCTGCTCCTCTGCTCCTCTGCTCCTCTGCTCCTCTGCTCCTCGGTCGGTGAGCGAAGCCGAACCGCCGTTCCTCTGCTCCTCTGCTCCTCTGCTCCTCTGCTCCTCTGCTCCTCTGCTCCTCTGCTTCTCTGCTTCTCATCATTTTTTCCCCCTATACATAAATATGCTCTAATTTATTCACAAGGAATTGGGCTATAATCAGGGGCGATCGCGCCACATAAATTGGCATTTTTCAGATTAGCCCCGGCTAAATTAGCCCCGGACAAATTTGCCCCACTCAAATCGGCATTTTCTAAATTAGCCCCAGACAAATTAGCTTTGCGTAAATCTGCCCCCAATAACTTAGCTTCCTGCAAATTTGCCCCAGTTAAATCCGCTTCCAAAACTATGGTATTGCTCAAATCTGCCGCCATCATCAGCGCCGAACCTAAGTTAGCTTGAGTCAAATTTGCCGCCAATAAATTCGCCCGACGTAAATCAGCCGCCAATAAATTAGCACTGCTTAAATTAGCCTTAGTTAAATTACTGTAGTGCAGATTAGCATCCCGCAGATTAATCTGATTCAGATTGCCATTTTGCAAATTAGCCATAAACAAATAAGCCCCTTGCAAATTCGCATTCGTCAGGTTAATCCCCTCTAAATTTTTGCCTTGTAAATTAACTCCGGGAATTTGAACTTTACTCAAGTCTTTACCGGGTAATTCTTGATTAGAAATTTGCCAATAATTCAGCCATAAAGACTCAATCATGGTATCCTTATTAATAGTAGTCTTTTGAAAATTTACCCGCCAAAGATTTGCCCCTAGCAAATTGGTGCCACTTAAATTAGAACCTTGCAAATTAGCCATTTCTAGGTTAGCATCTTGTAAGTTAGCCTCGCTTAAATTGGCCTCTTTTAATAAAGCCTGTTGTAAATTAGCTTGTTGTAAATTGGCCTGCTGAAGATTCGCCGTTTCTAAGTTGGCATTTTCTAACTGGGCATTGGTGAGATTTGCCTGGGCTAAGTTCGCCCCAATTAAATTAGTTTCTCGGAGAATTGTTTCCTCCATAATTGCCTGAAACAACGTTGCCCGAAATAAGATGGCACCGGATAATTGGGCTTCGCCTAAATGCGCCCGACTTAAGTCAGCGGCTTCCATTTTAGCGCCCCGCAAATCCGCTAATCTTAAATCAACAACCTGAAGATTAGCACCCCCTAAATCTGCTTCTCTGAGGTCAGCGCGAATCATTTCCGATCGCTCTAAATTAGCTCCTTTCAGATCGACGCCTTCTAAGTCAGCATTTCTTAAACTACATTCAGTACAAACTCGCGTTTCTCGCAGCTTTTGCAAGTCAGATTTTTTGGCCGCTAGAGCCGTTAACGCAGTAGATCCAGCAACATAAAAAATCAGCAAATATGCGATCGCTGCCCCAATTTTTTTGCGGCCATATCGAGCTATTTTTTTCTGACATAATATCGTCTTCATTTTTTTTCATCATATTCAGGTAATTTTGTTATTTGTTGTTGGTTGTTGGTTGTTGTTTGTTGTTGGTTGATTGTTGTTTGTTGTTGGTTGATTGTTGCTTGTTATTTGTTGCTTGTTATTTGTTATTAGCATCAACAACCACCAACGAACAACGAACAACGAACAACAAACAACCAACAACCAACAACCAACAACCAACAACCAACTAATTAAATTGAGGATTAATTTCGGCAGGTGACAAAGGCGTATTATCCGGGGTTGGCGGTTCTTCTTCCTCCTCAGTCGCACCGCCTCCCGGCGTACCGGCAGCCCCAGGTTGACCGGGAACCTCCAGAGTTCCCGCTGCCCCCGCTGCCCCCTGCGCCCCAGACGCCCCAGGAGTACCAGCCGCCCCAGGAGTACCAGCCGCCCCAGACGCACCCGGCGCCCCAGCCGCCCCAGTCGCCCCAGAAGTCCCAGGCGACCCAGTGACAATAGGTGGCGGTGGCGGTGGGGGTGCTAAGGTTTGAATAGCCACGGTGCGGGTCAGTTCTTGACCTTGAGCATTGGTGACTTTCAAGGTAATGGTTTCTTGACCTGGGTCTGGGGTGACGGGATAGGTGACAGAACCCTGGGGCGATACGCTGCCCGGGGCTGGCAAAATCTCCACTTTCATATCTCTCCCGCCAGTAACTTGCCAGGATAAAGTCAATACAATGGGTTTTGTTTTAGGCTGTGTTTCAAAAATATATTTCGGTGCCGCTGGTTGGCCATTAATATTAAATGCCACAATATTAATCGGCACGGGTTCCGGTAGAATTTTAATGATTTCTGTTTTTTTAATGGTAATCCCTTCTTGGGGGGCTTGGTTTTTCGGTAAAACAATTAATTCAAAAATATAGTCATCCGGTTGAGTTGCTCCCGTGGGTACATTTTTACATACAAGCTGCGGGCCACTGAAGAGGCAATAGTCTTTTAAAGCCGCCGGAATTCCTTGGTTGAAATCATACCGCTGTAAGGGACTATTTACCCGACCATCAGGCGATCGCGCCATAACTCCGATCTCTTTAATTTGACTCCCCCGATCCACTTGCCAATTCAGCAGAATACTACTCACTCTACTGGCTGCTGGTAATTGATTCGTGGCCTGATTCGTGGCCAAAGTTGCCGCTTTTAACTTTACTTCTTCATACACCAGTTGCAGAGAAGCAAATTCGACAATTTTCGGCTGAGGAATGGCTTTAATTTGAATGGCATTGGTTTTAATCACGGCGGTAGGTGAGCCATCCCCAATGGTGGGAATTACTTGCAATTCAAACATATATTGCCCCGGTTCCTTAGCGTCCGTGGGCACATTTTCACAAATCAGAATCGTGCTATCCAGATTTTTCTGGCAATAGCGCTCTAATTCAGCGGACATCCCATCAATAAATTCATAGTTTTTTTGACTTTGAATGATGCCTTCTTGGTTTAAGGCCATTAAGCGCAATTGTTTAATTTGATTGGGATGATTTAAGCGCCAATTTAATAATATCCTATCCCCTGGACTTTGTGGGGAACCTTGTAAAGAACTTGGGCCAGAACTTTGGCCAGAACTTTGACCAGAAATTTGGCCAGTTCCGGGAATATTAGCCGGAACTGCTAATAAAGCCCTGGGTTGACTTCCTCCTTGTTGATAAATAGGTTGGCTAGATTCCACTTGCACCAATTGGGGCACGGGAATGGGTTGAATTCGCACCGAAGTAGTTCTCAGGGTAATCGGTTCTACTGCTTTTCGGCCTTTTTTTGGCATCACAGTCATTTCAAAAATATAGTCCCCAGATTTCCGGGCATTTGTCCAGACATTTTGACAAATCAGTTGAGGTTCTGGGACACAAAAATCTTGGAGTTCTTTGGGCAGATTTTTTTGACTCAAATCATAAACAACTGGGCCACTTAATACCACTCCATCTGGTGACATTCCCGTAATTTTGAGGGATTGAATTTTTTCCGGATTTTCGATGCGCCAATTTAACCGAATCGCATCGTTATTAACTTCTTGATAGTTAATCGGTTCGGGGGAAAATTCAATTACTTCTGGTTTTTTTGGTGGTTTGGTGACTAACCAAAAGATGAAATAAATCAGGGCGGCTAAACTACCCGTTAAGAGGAAAACTAAAAGTAAAAATTGCCACCAAGGACGCGGCTCCCACATCAAAGTCCCTTGAAAATGATCGGTAATCAAGGGCAACTTTTGGGTATCTTTGAGGTCAACCGCAAAGTTGAGCATTCGCCCATAAAAAGGTCGGCGTCCTTTGGTGGGTTTTACCTGAATTCCGGCCAGGGCTGAACTGCCGGGAGACAGCCGCACTTTTTCCGGGGCTACCGTGTAAGTGCAGATGTTATCTTCATCGGCATCTTTAGCCTCAATTTCAATTTCTCTGACGGTGTTGCCGGAATTTTGAAATCGCAGTTCAAACAATCCCGCCTGATGTTTGACTTTGCTCACCAAGGTGACAAAATCTACATTAATTAGGTGAAATTCGGCGATTTCCAGGTACAGGACATCAAGTAATACCAGATCGGGATTATTTTCTGAGTAAAGCCGTACTGTTGGGGAGTACATTCCCGCCCAAGCGGTCTTATGTGGACTTAAAAATAATAAGATTTCTCCCTTGTCCCCTGGGTTGAGTTCTAGTCCTTGGGTGGCGGTAATAATTCCGGCAAGGGGTAATCCTTCCGGGTAGATGACGCGAAACCATTTCGGGTCTAAGTCCGGACAAGTGAGGCGAAAGCGATCCACACGGTCGGATCGGTTGTGAACGGTGACATTTAACTCCAGTTGTTCTCCCGGTTGCAGCATGGCCGGTTGCAGAGAACTGGTGGAGGGTTGTAGGGTGAAGGTGGCATCTGTGGCGGTGCGGGCTTCCTCCACAAAGGGCATGACTTGCAGTTTGGCTGGCTGATAAATCGGGGTATTTTCCGGGTAATGCTGTTGGGCATCGATTACCAGCAGATAGTCGTAAGTGTCGGGAATGGCGTTGTCCGGGACTTTAATTTTTAAGACTACTTCACTGGACTGTCCCGGGGTTAAGGCGACATATTCGTGAGGAGAGACGCACCACTGACGGACGGGCTGGGATCTCTCATCAATATAGATATCAATCAGGGCGCTAATGGGACCCTGATTGGTGATGGTGATGCTGAGTTTCAGACCGTCTTCGTCTCCAGCGATCGCGGTCGCAAGTCCAGAGGGATTTCGGATAATTCCGAGGGGACTGGCGACAGAATGACTCGCAGAATTACCCAAACGGCTATTTGTGCTAAAGCCATTCATCTCCCCCGGAGGGGCACTCAAGGGTTGAATGGTCATGGATCTCTCCTTATATATTGTGGTTGTTGGTTGTTGGTTGTTGGTTGTTGGTTGGGGTGTGGGGTGTGGGGCGGAGGGGCGGAGGGGCGGAGGGGCGGAGGGGCGGAGGGGCAGGGGAGAAGTTAAAAGTCGTAGGGGCGAATGGCCATATAGCCTGACGGCATGGGCTCCGCAAGGACGCCCGTACAAGTGAAAAGTTATGCATAAGTATGACTATTCACTATTCACTATTCACTATTCACTCTCCCCTCTGCTCCTCTGCTCCTCTGCTCCTCTGCTCCCCCGCACAAGAGATCCCCCTACTCAAGAGCCACAGCCTGGGGCGACTTTTTTGTCAATGGTTTTTTGTCTTAAGCGCTGAAAACGGACTTTGGCATCGCGGCTGCCACCTACAACCAGGATATAATCCCCTACCCGTTTCACGTCAATACTGTTAATAATGTCTTTGTTTTTTAGGTCTTGGACTCGGTATCCTTCGGGGTCGGCACGGCGACCATCTTGTGTCAAAGGCCAAAGCACGATCTTCCCGTCGGCGCCTCCACTGACTAGGTGACAACCATCGGCACTTAAGGCAACTGATTGTACGGGTTGTTCTCGATGTCCGCTAGACCAGCGATCGCTTGGTTGGCAGTTTTCTGGTGTGCCGAAGCACCGATTCAAGTCCCAGAGGGTAATGTATCCTTGTTGATCCGCAGTGGCTAGGAGATTGGGTTTGAATTCGGCGGTATCGATGCTGAAGATATAGTCTTCCTGACTGCCCGCTATGGGGTAGGGGAGGTCTTGACGGCTGTTGTCAGCGGTATTCCATAATACCAGTCCGTTATATTGACCGGCGATCGCGACTAATTGGCGATCGCGCCCAACCAATTCCAGGGCATACACCGCAAAACCGGCATTAAAACGGTTAACGGGTGGAACCTGGGTAGTTTGGTCGATCTGCCTGGAGTCCGTATCCCACTGAAAGACTAAGCCGCTACCATGTCCGCTAAACAAGTAACGGGAATCAGCACTAAACTCCAAAGCCAAAACCCGGTCAGCTTTTTGATAAGAAAAAGTGGCGATCGCTGTTCTCGGTCGATCCTTATTCCCCTTCGAGGATAACACGTCCCAGAGTTGAATCTCGCCGTTCTCCAGCCCCACGGCGATCGTATTATTATCGCGGGGTCGATAGCGAATCGTCCGCACTGACTTATCAAACTTGGCAAACACCCCTTGAGGGCTAAGACGTTTTTTCTCCACCCTCCAAGTGCGAATGGTTTGGTCATTGGACCCACTGACCACCCAGTCCCCCAGTCCGCTGAACTGAACCACATTCACGGCGCTTTTGTGACCTTGGGGTTCCAGGGTAAAAATCCAAACGATCAGCAAGAAGAGGAGAAATAGTCCACTCCCTTGAAGCCACCGAGGGACAATGGGCATAACCCGGAGTTCGAGGACTTGGACATCATTGCGGATATCCACGCGCTTGTCCGAGACTACTGCCCCGACTTCTAGGATCAGTTTTTCCACCCATCCGAACCAATGGCGACTCTTGCTGGCTCGCAGTTCCAAGAATTTTCTGTCTCCAGGGGCGAGATTTTCTTGTTCGGGAATTAGTTCTAAGTTGCAATTGGGCTGCACTGCCCCCACCATCTCGATACTAACTTGCTGGGGAAGATTACTGGCGTTTTCAAATTCCGCCCCATAGATGACTGCCCCTGGATCGCTGGTTGTCTGCTCCTTTTTGCCCAGCCGCCAATTTTGCCACCAAAGACTCTGCCACCAAAAACCCGGTGGGGGAATTTGTAATTGCTTGGGGTCGCAGTTAAACTCGACATATCCGGCTGGAAGGACTTCGATACTCCCTTCCCGAAAAGCGGGCGCACCTTTGGCATGAGTTGCTTCTATTTTAAAAGGGTAAACTTGGCTTAGGGTTTCGGTGGTGGGCGGCAATTGGCTTCGGAAACTGGTTTGGGCTTGTTTTCCCGGAGCAATTTGTAATCGTCGCTCAATGCCATCAGGAAACCAGTTGGTTTCTAAGCCCAAACAGCGAATCACTGCATTGACGGAAAGTTGGGTGGGGTTCGTCACTCGCACCGGGATCTCTATATCCGAGTCGGGAAGTCCCTGAAACTGCGAGACTGGCAATTCCAGCACTAAAGGAATCGAACTATTTCCTTGTTCCACGTTTAAGCGGATAATTTGCCGATCTTCCCCTTCCAGATCCATTGAAAATACCCGCACGGTTAGGTTCATCATGCCGATAAAGCCGGGGATCGGGGTATCCGCGATCGCAATTCTGAATTCTGTGGCGGCGCCGGGGGGTTTTTTGGTACTGACTTCTGGAGCAAGACTATACCAAGAGGCGTTTTCTTGAGATTCTATGCCAGCAGCCATGATTTCGAGTTGAAACGAGGCGAAGCGATCGCTATAGTTAATCACCGTCACCGTCAACTCTGCCGGTGGCCCCCCTGGTTTAAACGATATTTCCCGTTGCTGAACCTGTGCGCTAATCAGTTTTTCTGCCATTTTTTACACTTTGTTGGTTGTTGGTTGTTATTTGTTGGTTGTTGGTTGTTATTTGTTGGTTGTTGGTTGTTGGTTGCCCCCCCCTTGAAGGGGGGGTTGGGGGGGTGTTGTTGGTTGTTGGTGGTTGGTGGTTGACTGCTGACAAACAACAATCAACAAAGAACAAAGAACTAAGAACAAACAACAATCAACAAAGAACAAAGAACAAAATTGCGATTACACCTCAAATATGGTAGTGATTCGTTGGCGAATCAAAGTCAAAGTATTGTCATTAAAACTATTATCATCTTCCGCGATTAATCCCCAGTTTTTAAACATTTCTTGACGTTCATCTAATTCCCCCTGATGTTCATCCAAATGTTGATGCAATTCTATAGCGATTTCGTCAGCTAGTTCTCGATCGCGCTGCAATAAAGTTTGCAACCCATGACGATCTATTACAAATAACAGAGTATCGGTGGTGGTTCGCACCGTTGCCGTCTGCGGAATTCCCAACAGTAAAGAAAGTTCGCCAAAAAAGTTGCCATCGGATAAGTTGGCTAAGAATTTGTTAATTTTTTCTACATACATTTCCACGGTTCCCGTGAGGATCAGATAAAAAGCATCCCCTGGTTCATCTTCTCGACAAACATAGCTGGCTTCAGGAAGCTGTTTTTGATAACCAATTTTAATCATTTCTTGAATATCAGCCTCAGAAAAACTCTGGAAATATTTGACTTTTTTCAGTAAATCTGATATATTAAAGTTTGGTATTCTTTTTTCTTTAATCCGCAATGTTTGAGATTGTTTTAACAATTCTTGGAGAGAAGACTTTTGATTGACGGTCGCTAATTTACTGGCAACAGAAGCTTGTTCTTGCTCAATACGGAGTCGATCCATCTGTTTTTTCATGCCTTTCTCTCGATTGTAGATTTTCACGGCCATCTCTTGAAACACTCGCGCTAACTGTCCGAGTTCATCATCCCTTTTGATCGTATTAACTAAGGTTTTTGGGTTAAACTCTTCGGCTTGGATTTCCTGCGCCGCTCGATCCAAAAGTGCGATCGGTTTAACGATCCATCGGGAAGTAATCAAACAAACTGCCACTGCACCCCCTAAAGCCGCAAAACCTAACAGCAGAGTCGTCCTGACATTAGCATAGACTCGATCCATGAACACCGCTTCGGGAATCATGAGGATAATTCGCCAATCCAGTTCCATTTCTTGCAGGGTACTGACCTGCACAAATAGGCGATCGCCATCAATTTCTAAAGAAAACGGCTCCGGTTGCGGTGGGTTTTGCAAAATTTTGTAATCAGACAATAATTTTTTGGCCGTCTCTTGGATCATCGGATCGAGACTTTGAGTGGCTAAAACTTGTTGATTATCTTGAGTGGAAAGCGGTTCAGCTACGGAAGTCCCCACCAGTTTTCCCGACCCATCAATAATAAAAGCTTTGCTCATTTGACTGGTCTTTAAACCCCTCAAAAATTCACTAATTTGCGCGAGGCTGACTTCAACTGCCATCACCCCGCGTAAAGCGCCACTATTATCATAGATGGGTAGAACGGAATTAATCCCCAAACTCCGATCCGATGAAGAAGCATAAATCGGACTCCAGAGCAATTTTCGTCGTCCTTGAGCCGCTTGATACCACGGACGGTCCCGTGGATCGTATTCTTGTCGTCTGACTTCGGGACTACGCTTGCCTTGGGCATCCAGTTCATAAAATACCCGTTGGGGTGCCGTTTCTTGAGTTCTGATTCGCATTAAGCTTTTGCCATCTTGCCGCTCAACCCCCAAGAAATCTCCTCGGGCATTCCCATAAAATATATATGAAATGCCTTTTTCTTCCCCAGAGGTAGCATCGTCCGGGGCAGAAGTCTGACCTAGTTGAACTTGACGCCAAAAGTAGCGCTCTAAATTGGGAAAATTTTCGACATTTAAATTGCCATTCGCGATCGCGATCTGATTCATTTTCTGGAAAAACTGAGGAACCGATAAGTATTTGGTCACTTGATACTTAGTCAAGTTGCTCTCTTGGACAATAATTTTATTGACTAATTGTTCAACTTCTTTCCGCGCCGAAACATAAGAGAGCCAAGAAGTCACCCCCATTGCCACAAATATTTGCAACACCACAACCGTCGGTAATAATTTTCTGATTTCCGCCATATTTTTAGTCTTTTGTTGTTTGTTGGTTGTTGTTTGTTCTTAGTTGTTCGTTGTTTGTTGTTTGTTGGTGGTTGGTTGCTTGTTGTTGGTTGGTGGTTGTTTGGATTTCACCCGAATAACCAACAACAAAGAACAAACAACAAAGAACAAACAACCAACAACATTAAACTCCAAAGCGTGCGGTCATAAGTTGGCGAATCCAACTTAAAGGATTTTCACTAAAACTCCGGTCATTTTCATCCAGTAACCCCCACTTTTTCAGCATTTCTTTGCGTTCATCTAATTCCGCTTTATGGTTATTGAGTTCAGCAGCAATCTGGTCAGCCATTTCTTTGTAAGTTTGTAAGAGTTTTTGTAACCCATAGCGATCGACAACAAATAAAATCGTTGCTTCGGTAGTGCGGACTGTAGCTGTCCGGGGAATCCCTAGCAGTAAAGACAGTTCGCCAAAAAACGCTCCCGCTGACAAGTTGGTTAAAAACTTATTAATTTTTTCTACATAAATTTCTACCGACCCAGCCAGAATAATATAAAAAGCATCTCCTGGTTCATCTTCTCGACAAATATATTCTCCCTCCTCTAAAGTCGTCTTATATCCAATGTTAATCAATTCTTGAATGTCATCGCTAGAAAAATTACGGAAAAACTTGACATTTTTCAATAAGTCTGGCAGCTTTAAATGCTGATATTCTTCATTAGTCGATCTAATTTTTTGAGATTGTTTTAACAGCCGATTTACAAATGCAAATTGTCCTAAATTGATTAACATCGTAGCTTTTTTCTTCGGATCTTTCTCGCGGCTTAACTCCTCCATTTGTTTTTTCAGCCGTTGTTTTCTGGCGTAAATTTTATCAGCCATTTCTTGAAACACTCGCGCTAGTTTTCCCAACTCATCTTGACGTTGGCTGACCGTCGCTAAGGTTTCTGGATTTAAATCTTCCGCTTCAATCTCTGCCGCTGCTTGGTTCAAAATTTCCAGAGGTTTGACAATCCATCGGGCAGTCAGAATACCCAAGAAAATCGCAAATCCTAATACCCCCAAACCGAGGAACAGAGTCATCCGCAAATTGCTATAGACATTTCCCATAAAATCTGCTTCAGGAATCACCACAATAATGTTCCACTTTAAATGGGGATGGTCGAGTTCTTTCACCTGAATAAACTGGCGATCGCCCTCAATATTTAATTCAAATTGCTTCTGGTTTGTGACATCTTGCATCATGCTATTTAATTCTTTCATCGTTGATTGGATCAGTGGATCCGTGCTATCAACCGCATGAAGTCTTTGGGTGCCCTCTGGGGTCGAGATTGACAAAAGTTCCGCCGATGAACTAGCCACCAATTTTCCAGTTTCTTCTTCGATGATAAACGCTTTTCCGTTCTGACTAATCTTTAAATCACTGAGAAAATTACTAAGTTCTCGGAGAGTAATTTCAATTCCCAGTACCCCAAATAATGAACCATTGGCATCATAGATGGGGATGACAGGGTTAATTCTTAAACTGGTTCGATCGTAAGACGAGGGATAAATTTCACTCCAGGTCAATCCTCCCTCTGCTTTCGCTGCTTGATACCAAGGGCGTTGTCGAGGGTCGTACTCTTCTCGGATAACTTCCTTAATTCTCTGTCCTTGGTTATTTAGTTGGTATGTAATTCTGGGAGAATTACCCTGGTTTTTCAGTTTCAAAAAAATGTTTTCATTATTTTGATTTTCAACCCCGATAAATCCTCCTTGCTCATTGGCAAACATAATATACTTAACAGATTCTAATAGTTTTTCACTTTGAGCTTGGACGGGGGGATTGTTTGGGGAATTGACAAAATCATTGTTATCCAAGTTACTTTGTGCTTCAAATACAGAATCTTGCACAATAATCCGCCAGAAATAAGTGGCTGAATTTTCAAAGTCATTTAATTTTAAATTGTCATTATAAATAGCAATTTGATTCAGTTGATGGCTCATTTCTGCCGGATCCAAATAGGCCATTACCTGATTATGGATATGTTCGGTGACTTGCCAACTCAGTTTAGCAATGAGTTCGTGAACGGTTTTCTTGGCTGAAACATAAGATATCCAGCCAATTAAACCCATTGCTAGACTAATCTGTAACACCAGAATTGTTGGTAATACTTTGCGGATGGAAGCCATAATTTTGTTGGTTGGTTGTTGTTGGTTGTTTGTTCTTTGTTGTTTGTTGGTGGTTGGGGTGTAATTGATAATTGATAATTGATAATTGATAATTGATAATTGATAATTTTATTTAATTGTCAATTGTCAATTATCAATTGTTAATTTTATTTAATTGTCAATTGTCAATTGTCAATTATCAATTATCAATTGTTCATAGGTAATTTGCCGACGCCGCCACGCGTAATGCAAGATGTTAATGCCCATTTCTTGAGCGGTGCGGATGGTTTCTCTGGAGACAGAATACTGAGAATCTAGTCCACAAGCGGATAATAAATTACCAATGACAATGATTATTCCGCCGCCCACCATAACGGAAATCGGGTTATGGTCAATTGCGGGCAGTTCAGAAAATAAAAAGGGCTGAGTCCGCAGAGGATGTGGTTGGGGAAATTGATCGATCGCTTTTAAGGGAGTACCCAATTGCTTGGCAAAGTCTTCAAAGGCAATTGATAATTGGTGAATTTCTTTTTCTAGTTCTTGATTAACGGCTCGGAGTTCGTTACTGATATCTTCTTGGAATTTCTGTAAGTCGGCGGCTTCTAAAGAGCCTAGACTACCCAGGGCTTCTTGTAATTGTTTTTTGACCGCGATTAGGTCTTCGATTTTGGTGCCTTTAATGGCGGCTTCTATGAATAAGACGCTGCCGGAGTTTAAATAATTTTTCAGGCTGGCGAGTTGTTGAGCTTTGAGAGGACGTGATTCTTTATATTGGAAATAAATTAGGTCATAATTAAACTCTTTTTGTGTCTCTTCTTCCGGATCTAATTGTAAGCTGACTTGACCAATTTCTTCAGCCCCTTGTAAGGCAGGATATAAGGATTCGACGGCATAAAGCAGGTAGGAGAAATCCTTTAGCTGTTGTTGTAAGTTCGGATTGTTGTCGGTGACGACCCCAACTCGGACGATCCCCTGCGATCGCGATCGCGCTTTTTGCCGATAGCGCAAATCTAATTGATTCAATTCTGGGTAAAAGACATCAGTGGGATTGGAAATTTTCACCTCTCCAGGAGTCAACTGAATTCGGCAAATTTCCACTTCCAAATCCGTGGGGGGACTATTCCGTTCATCAATTCTAAAAGTTTCCGTGACAAAATCGCTATTACTGTCCGTTCCTTGGAGTTGATTTGGGTCTACATATCTCACCGTTAAATAAACGGTCATCGGTTGCTGTTTCGCTTCTGAAGTAATTCTAAACGAAATCGGTTCATTCACCACAATTACATTGCCAAATAAGTCAATGGCAATTCCCGGTTGAATCTTCACCCAACGGCGATCGCGATATTGTTTAGCTACTTCTGGGGGCGGTTCAATGGCATAAACACCTAAATCGGAAACAATCCCCGGTTGGTTCAGGGATTGATAGTGAATATTTTGGCGAATTCGATGGTATTCATGGGCCATTTGCCATCGCGCACTATTAATCAGCATCCCATCACTGACTTGAATGCGGGTTAATGGTTTGATATTCGGAGGTGGCCAATCTTTACTCATAATTTATGTTAACTGTTGTTTGTTGTTTGTTGTTTGTTGTTTGTTGTTTGTTGTTTGTTGTTTGTTGTTTGTTGTTTGTTGTTGGTTGTTTGTTGGTCGAATGTCATTCCCGCGAATGCGGGAATCCACTCTTATGGCATTGTTGGTGGTTGGTTGTTGTTTGTTGTTTGTTGTTGGTTGT
>JAABRM010000024.1 GCA_011390955.1 Oscillatoriales cyanobacterium
ACCTAATATCTCACTATTGTACCATTCCCAAAATTCAGACACTTTACTAAATGTCTTTAAGGCGTTATGTACCTTAATAGCTTTTTGGTAAGCACTGATTACATTATCAGTAGTAAATGAATTGCAATCACAACCTTTGTTTGTACGTTTGCCGGTTGCGGGATCGATAAACTGCAATCTGATATATTTATTTCGCTCTAATTTTAATCCCACTGAGTAATCCCCTAACTCAGTTACTAACTTGTGATACAGTTTTATGGTATCACCGTAATCTTGAAAAATACCGCTATTTGGGGTGTTCGATTCATCACTCATTTTTCGCTCAATCCAGTAAAACCACAACAGCGAGTGAGTTAAAAGTGACGGTATATCAACGGTTGTAGCTTATAGGATATCCTATAAATAAAGACTATTTGCGACCATCCAAAAAAAGGAAAGTTGCGGCGGTTAGAAAAAATTTATCCCATTGTTAATCAACATGACTCAAATGCCGGACAATCTAAAAGCCATTGATGACAAACTCTCCCAACGTCATATCGATCTCGATCCCAATGGCTATTTTATTATTTACCTAGACCGAGAAGCAGGGCTGATTTGTGCTAAACACTTTACAAATGCGATCGACGATCGCGGTTTAGCGATCGATCCCGAAACTGGCGAAGTGATTCCCGCAAGGGGTAAAGTAGAACGGACTCACACCACTATCTTTACCGGGAAAACGGCTAAACAAATTTGTGTGAAAATTTTTGAAGAAACTAGCCCAGTTCCCGTCACCATGCTGAATCATGCCGCTTATTTAGGCCGCGAATTTGTTCGGGCGGAAATGGCCTTAGTCACCGGCGAGGAGTATGTGCAAGATTAATTAGTTATTGGTTGTTGGTTGTTAGTTATTGGTTGTTGGTTGTTGGTTGTTAGTTGTTGGTTTTTAGTTATTGGGTAGTTGTTGGTTGTTAGTTGTTGGTTGTTAGTTGTTGGCTATGGCTCTAACAAACAACAAACAACAAACAACAAATAACCAATAACCAACAACAAACAACCAACAACTAATGACTAATTAATGTACCAGTAATATGTCACCATGGGAATCACCGTGGCTAAGATTAAGAGCACCACAACCACAATGGTGGAATTAAACGTATCGGTTTCTTCCGCCGTTTTATAGGTGCGTTCCACATCAACGGAATTGTCAAACACCGGCGGGCCGGGATCCGGTTCCCCAGATAATACCGTGGCGACGCGATCGCTGGCATCCAACAGGGCTTGATTATATTTGTCCCCTTGGATCAAAGGCACCTGAATCGTATCATTCACCACACTAGCCGCAATGTCATCGGTGAGGAGGGATTTTACTGCTTCTCCGACGCGAATTCCCGCGTTATTGGTCACGTTATCGATCGCAATTAAGACTTGATTGGCTTGTGCTTCTGGGGTGGGAAACCACTTCTCAAATAGCTGATTAGTGAAATCTTCAATACTCAAGCCATAATCTAAACGGTGAATCGTCACCAACCAGGGTTGATAGCCGGTTTTTTCCGCCACCGCATCAAACTGTTTGCTAATTTGGCCTTCATTCAGTCGGCTAAGAATTTCTCCATCATCCAAAACTCGACTGCGATCGGGGGGCGTCGGGGGCATTTGATACATTCCCGTCGCACTCGCAGGTAATGCCACCAACCCACTGGTTAACAGAATCGTCACCATCACCGCGATTAGCCGCTGAGTATATTTTCTTAAAGAAAAAATTGCTTGTTTCATCTGCTTATGTAAGAAAACTGATGTTCAATATCTTACATTTAATGGTTGTTGGTTGTTGGTTGTTCGTTGTTGGTTGTTGGTTGTTGGTTGTTGGTTGTTCGTTGTTTGTGTTGTAATAAATTGTAAATAGCAAATCTGTAATAATAGCCAGAGCGACTGCGGCGAAAGTCTTTTGGTCAAATAACTTGCCCTAATATAGCGATTGTCATAGTTATGAAGTACAAAAAAAATTTGTCATTCCCGCCTTCGCGGGAATCCAGAAAATCTCTGTAATTCCCGAACGACAATAACCGCTAAGTAGACGGGCAGAAATAAATGCACTAGATACCATATCAGAAGAAAAACTGTCATTCCCGCCCCACGCATTCGCGGGGGTAAACTCCGACGGGAATCCACAGCCTATCGGCGGGGAACGAAAAGTGCAATTAATTATCTTCACCTACTTATATCCATAAAATAGTCAAGACATAGAAACCCGGTTTTTTTGGCAAAACCGGCTTTCTGATTTCTGGTTGAGGCGCGATCGCTCATAAAGCTATTCTATATTATCGCCAAAAAATATCGCAAAAAATCTGGGCAAAATTATGGCTGAAATTGCTGCAATAACCAAGAGACAACTTCATTTTGGCTGGTTTTACGACTGCGCTGTAATGCTTCTTCCAGAATTGACATTTCTAACCCTGGAAACACTTGGGACTCGGTAATTATGCGGCTGCCGCGATCGGCCACCGCAAAGGCAATTATTTGGACATTTTGCACATCTACAATCCAATATTCTGATACATTCAAGCTTTCATAAAGTAAGCGTTTTTCTCCTTTGTCATCTACTAAGGAAGTATTGGCGACTTCTATGACTAAATCTGGGGCGGGATAAATATCTAAGTCAATAATCGAAGTCCCCCAAGGAATAACATTCGCATTGTCACTAACATAATAAGACACATCTGGTTGTGAGTCTTCATATCCAGTTTTGCGATAAGTGCAGTTATCTTTCCCATTAATGGGAATTCCTTTTAAAGCCGCAAAAAGTCCCATTGCGATAATAATAATTGCATGATCCCTAGCGTGGTCTGAACCAACTGGTGACATTTCAATCCTCACTTTTCCGTTGTGGTAGTAGCATTTTGCTTTTGCTAATGCAGGGTCTTCAATAGTTTGGAGATATTCATCCCAGGTGGCTTTAACCCAGGTATCTGTAAGAATTTTTGTTTTTAGTTGACTCATAAAATACCCTCATTGTTTAGCGATAATACAGCGTTTTTCTGATGATTGAACCATAAACGTTGCATCTGTGGTCTATTCAGCAGAAGAACGCTGTAAAACCAGAATAAATATCTTTGACAAAATTACTCTTGTTCTGGTTAAAATCAATCGTTAATGATGCTACTTTTATCCCAAAAAAAGCCCCAAAAACCCGGTTTCTTTGTCCCAATGCCTCTTTACCCAAACAAAGGCACATCCCCATCGATCGCCGCTTGACCGGGATAAATTTGGCGACTATTTTTCAAAACATAAATCCAGCCCAAATCTTGCAGCCGATTGACTAAATTGGAAATACTCACCCCCAGCTCATCTTTTAATTCATATAAATGAGGCCAAAGAGTTAAATCTCGTTGCTGGGCTTTAGCTAATAAAATATGTCTCGGCATCAGTAAGCAACCGGCAAAATATTGGGCTTGCCACTCAATTGATTCCAGTTCGCGGGAACTGCCTTTGCCCCGACAAAAAAACGGCTCATTACTGTTAAAAATGTCCGTTTTTTGTTCCTCCGTGGGTGATGTTATCCCATCCGCCACTTCTTGATTAATATGTAATACCCAATGACCGATTTCATGGGCCAGGGTGGACTCTTGAAACCCTTGGGGTAGATTCAATATATCCTCATTAATTTCAATTAGCCTTTGCTGGGGCAAAATTCGGGCGGCGATCGCGCCTAATTCGTCGGAGGGGATGCGTTCCCAGACCACCCCCAAGTCCAAAAAATCCGCCACCAGAGTGGCATCAAACGGCCAACTGGGGGCAAATTGGCAGCCGCGTCCCTGCATTCGTCTCAGCAAATGACTGGCTTGATACTCAATTGCTGATTTGGAATAGAAGCGATACGGCTTGAAAATACTCATGCATTATTCCCCCTCGTTCACGGTTTGAAAGACTTTCTGGGCAAATTCGGGATTTTCCTGCATTCGTCGCAACAAGGCAGGCATATCCTTATAGTTTTGCTTGAGAAACTCCTCATATTGTTGCGGCAGTCGTCCCGCTAACACGATCAACTCTTCCGGGTTTAGGCGCAGGTGCTTGGCCAAACCCCGAATGATTTCTTCCTTGGGGGCATAGTCGGCGCGATCGTTTTCCAGCTTGGACAAATAGCTGAAGTTGACCCCCAGCAGTTTGGCCAAGTCTCGCTGGCTATATCCATTGTCCTTCCGGGCTTGCAAAATCAGCTTTCCAAAGGTCTGTTCCACGGCTGTATCTCCTACTCTGTCTACATTTTAAGCAATTTGACAAAAAAATCAATCTCGGTGTTGACGTTTTATTCAACCCAAGCTATACTGGATTTAGTTGATTAAAAAATCAACATTCTCCGCTCCAGTAAGTTGAATATTAAGTCAACTTTAGTATAACACCAGCCATGTCTGACTAGATTTCTGGCTGGATTGGGCAGAGAAAGGGGATTGTCGATCGCGATCGGGTCGGTTATAGGACGCAACTGGGAGGAACCATGCTGAAAACTTGGAGAGATACTCACTACCAACTGGATAGCGAAGATTGGCTTTACATTGCCAAACATGAGGATCGCGGTGCAGCTTCCCTGGTGTGTCCCGGTTATGCCCGTGATGGCTGCGGATTTAGCATTCACTTTACGCCAGATCATATTGAGTTATTGAAAAATCTGATTACGGTGCTGCAAAGCTGTGCTAGTCAGCCCGTGAATCAGCCCATCAATCTGTCACCTAATCAGTCAGAAATGGGCGATTCGCTTCGGGATAATTTCCCTTCACGGGAAATTGCTCACAACCGCAAAAATCGAGGAAATGCTTACAAATATCCAGCCCCAGAAAGTCAGCGACATTTAATTCAATAGTCAGCATTCAGCTATTAGCAATGTAGGGTGTGTTAGGCGGTCATATCAATAAATCACAATCATCCATATTTTACCGCCGTAACGCACCAGATTGAATGATTTTTTATCAGCCAAAAAAATCACCATTCAGCTACCAGTATTTATAGCAATTGTCATAGTTATTACAAAAAGACTGTCATTCCCGCGCAGGCTGGAATCCAAAAAAACTCTGTACTTAATTGGGACAATACCCGCTATATTTACGCAAGATTACCAAGATTACCACAATTAAATTTTAACTCATAGGAGTGTTTTATCATGGCTAAGAAAGCAACAATTTCCGTTTTTGGTGTCAAACCGGATAATGCCATTATTGTCCCCGAATTACCTCTGGCAGTTCGGAATAACTGCCAAAGCGGTAAATGGACAATCGGCGATAATGAATATGGCTCTAAACTCGGCATGACCATCTTAAAATTTAGTAAATTTTTTGGCAGCTTAGGGCAAACACAAAATACAATTTGGGGACAGTTGTGGTTTGTGGCGGAATCGGGAGAATTACCCCAAAATGTGGTGATGGTGACTTATGTGAAAGGCCGCAGTTTACGGGATTTTAATCGCTTAGTGGCCTCAGTCCAGAGCCGAGGAATCGAACCGGCAGAGGGCATTTTTGTCCCTGAATTTATGAAACATTCCGGGCAAAAACCTGATGAAGCTGGTGTGATTAAACCCATTAACTATTATAGCCTAAAATGGAATTGGGTTGAGCGATCGGATTGGTCGATGGTGGAAAAAGCCGCAGCGGTTTTAGATGATTCCAGCAATCACAGCCGGATGATTGATTTAGACAGTACGGCAAATATGATTTGTTTGGATAATTTGCCGCCCCATGAAATTGCCAGTTTAATGATGGCTTATACTAATGGTCACGAGTCTCATGGTGAGTTAAGTTTGGTGGGGGCTGATGAAGCTTTGCCCCGCTTACCAGAAATGGCTGATGCGGTGTAATTGTTAGTTGTTGGTGGTTAGTTGTTTGTTGTTTGTTGTTTGTTCATTGTTGTTTGTTGGTGGTTGGGTAGGGATATTTCAGGAGGGATTATTTGGTTGTTTGGCTCACTCATAACCAACAACTAACAACTAACAACAAACAACAACCAACCAACAACAACCAACAACCAACCAACAACAACCAAGCAACAAATGCTTTAATCAAGAAAAAATCAGCCATGAAAAAAGTTGCAGTTTCGATGAATGAGGCGTTGTGGGAAAAACGATTGCGAGGCAATTTATCCACAATTGAACATATCCGCAAGGATGGATTTAATGATTTAAAGGCGATCGCCGATGATTTCCACCACCTCCAAACGGTTTTAACTTCTGTCCAGCATAATTATCAGGCACTTTTGGCACAAAATCAACGCCTAAAATCGATGTTGCTGAGGAGTATCGATGAGTGTTATTGCTGGCCAGGAAATCGATGCGATCGCTGTACTAAAATAATTAAATTGCTCGGTGAATGTGGGATGTAGGGAATAATTGATAATTGATAATTGATAATTGATAATTGATAATTGATAATTGATAATTGATAATTGATAATTGATAATTGATAATTTTGTTTAATTGTCAATTATCAATTGTTAATTGTTAATTATCCCCCACACCCTTCCCGGTCAACGAATAACTAACAACGAATAACCAATAACAATAATGGGAGTAAAACTATGGCGATAATTTCACAACCAGAAACCAAAGAACAGATTTTGTCAGCGTTTCAAAAGCTGTTAGCGGAAAAGAAAAAGAATGAGTCTAAGGTTTACACCAAGGAAGAGGAAGCTAAGAAAGAAAAGAATCAAGAATTAATCGAAGTTGCCGCTAATTATACCGTTGATAGTATTGTTAATGGGATGGCGGCGCTGCAATTAAATTTTGGCAGTGCGATCCATGATTTGTCGGAACGGTTAAGCACAGAAGTTTCTAAGCTGGATGAACTGAAACAGGCGATCGCGATCGAAAACCAGCACTTAGAAAACTTACAGCAAATTCGCTTGGTGGCGGATGCCCTACATATTTTAAACCAAGAACACCAAGAGAAGTTACAAACCTTAGAAAGTCAAGCCGCTTTACAAAAAGAAACCATTGACAAAGAAAAAACTCAACTGCGGAAAGCCTGGGAAAAAGAACAAGCCGAATTTGCGTTATCTGTGACAGAAGAAGATGAGTTATTAGTCAAACAACGCACCCAAGAAAAAGCGGACTATGATTATGAAATCGATCGCTTACGGAAAGTTGAACTCGATCGCTATGAACAAGCCAAGCGGGAACAAGAACGCACATTGAAAGAACAAAACCAGGAAAAAGAAAAAGATTGGCAACAGCGCGAGAAATATCTCACCGACCATCAAGCGGAATTTGCCGAAAACGAAAAGAAAATTGCTGGCTTTGAGGAAGAACTGAAGAAAGCTTATATTAAAGCCAAAGAAGAGGCGATTAAAGAAGCGGAACGGGAGGCGAAGGTAAAAACGGATCTGTTTGAGAAAGAGTGGGAATCGACCCAACAAGGGTATGATTTGAAAGTAGCGTCATTAGAAGCGACGATTCAACGACAAAATGAACAAATGAATAATTTAATCGCTCAACTCCAAGAAGCGACCAAGCAAGCACAAGAGTTGGCGATGAAAGCGTTTCAAAGTTCCGCAAAGGACGCTTAATTGGTAAGCATTCAGCAGTTAACTATTAGCTTTGAGATTAGTATTAGGTTGGGTTTCGTTCCTCAACCCAACCTACAACATCAGCTATCGGTAGGGTGTGATACCAAATCCGGTTGTTAAAACCCGTTTATCAGGTCATATGTCATTCCCGCGAAGGCGGGAATCCACAAGCGTTTTAGGTAATGATCATAGTCAGTATATGAGAACCGGATTTGGTATGAAAGCGCAAAGCGTAACGCACCAATAAGCCATATATAGATTAATTGCATAATCCCTAAGATAGTTAATTGCCATGATAAAATGTAAAAAATAGGAGAAATTAGGAGAAATTACGATGTCGAAAAAAGTTAACGCTAAAAGTACCAAGGCGGAAATACTGGAAGCTTTGACGGAAGTAAATCAGGAAAAGTCAGACCTAGAGGCAGAAATTAAAAAACTGCATAAAGAACTTCAATCAGCAGCGAAATCTCCTGCACCGATTACCGCAACGAAACCAACAGAAACTATTAAAGGAACAGAACCTATGAAAGCGACGGTGAATGCTCAAGATAAAATGAATCAAATTATTGATAGTTTGGCTCAACTGCATTTGGGTTTTGGGGGAGCAGTGAGTGATTTATCAGAAAAACTGACTACGGAAGCTTCTACCCTGGATGATGTGCAAACTTTGGTGGCGAAAGAGTTAGAAAGTTTAAAAGAGTTACATAGTTTAGAAGATGTTGCGGATAATACTCTGGATGATTTGATTTCGTCTTATGAGGAAAATTCTAAGACTTTTGAACGGGAGGAAAGTGAGAAAGGGGAAACTTTAGACCAAGAGATGCAAGATTTACGGAAGTCTTGGCGGAAAGAACAAGAAACTCATCAAAGTCAGATTAAAGAACGGAATGAGACCCATCATAAAAATCGCCATCGTGATGTTCAGGAATATCGCTATAATTTGGAATTAGAGCGGCAGTTGGATAGTGAAGCTTATGAAGAGAATAAAAAAGCTCTTTATAAAGAATTGAGTGAGATTAAAGCAGCCCAAGAAAAATCCTGGGGTGAACGGGAAACAACTATTAGCGATCGCGAAAAAGCCTATAGTGAAGCGAAGCAAAAAGTAGAGGCTTTTTCGGAAGAACTGGAGAAAAATATTAAGAATGGCAAGGATAATGGCCGGAATATTGGCACCTATCAAGCTAAGGTGAAAGCGGATTTACGAGAAAAAGAAATTGAAGGCCAAAAACGCAATTATCAGTTAAGAATTGAGTCTTTAGAAGAAACAATTAAAGACCAAAATGGGCGAATTCAAAGTTTATCCAAACAACTTGATGCGGCCTTGAAACAAGTACAAGATTTGGCGGTGAAAGCGATTGAAGGGGCATCTAATGTCAGTTCTTTCCAAGCGGTGAAAGAAATTTTGTTAGAACAACAAAATAAAAATCAGCAGAAGACTAAGTAGGTGGTTGTTTGTTGTTGGTTATTTGTTGTTGGTTGTTTGTTGGTTGTTGGTTGTTGGTTGTTGGTTGTTGGTTGTTTGAGGGTCTTTTTGAATCACAAATAACAAATAACTAACAACTAACAACAAATAACCAACAACCAACAACGAGATAATTTGGGTAGGATGGGTAGCAGGTAATCTAAAATACCGGCATAAACTGCTATCGGTTCTGGGTACTTATGGAAGTAATTAAACGAAATTGGTTAAAAATTGCGGAATATCTTTCCCTAGCTGGGGCGACGATCGCCGCGATCGCCGCCATATTTTTTGAAGCGGTAATTTATGCCGGAGTATTACTGTTTCTTTCCCTATGGCTGAATTTGATGATTAGATATCGTTGGCATCAGCTTCAGCAAGAAGAGATGATTCATGCCACCATGACATTGGAGAATTTGCTTCTCGATCTTCGTTTGGCGATCGCGGAACGGGTGGAACAAATGAAAACGGAAATCGCCCAAGTTCATCAAACTGCCCAAAATCATGCCTCCCATGAGGATATTGATAATTTGATTATGGCGATCGAACAGGTACAAGGAGAACTGAGTATCCTGGATGATTCCGTGATTCCCGTCAGACAACAGCTAGAAACTTTAATTACCAAAGTACAAGATTATTCCGTTGCACCACAACGCCTCGAAGATTGGCAAATACAACTGACGGAAATTCTCAATCGCTTAGAAACGCGATCGCTTTCCCAAGGAGCATTTGCCGAAATCCAGAGATTTTATCGAGAAATTGCCTATTCTATTAATGAATTAAAACAAATTAGAGCGATCGCACCCACATTCCCCACTGCATCTACTACAGACGAGCCATCAGAATTCACCGATACATTAGAAACCTTAGAAACCTCAGCAGAATTCACCGATACATTAGAAACCTCAGAAACCTCAGCAGAATTCACCGATACATTAGAACCCGCAGAACCTTTAGAATTCTCAACCCTGACCGCAGCAGTGACAAACGGCGATCGAGAAAACTGGGGAACTGCCGAACCATTTGCGGAACCCGTGACCTCATTTGTGGGGCAATTCCACCACGGCGATCGCTTCATAGAATCCCCTTTACCAACTTGGCAAACTGCCGATCGCCAAGCCGATCGATACCATCAAATCCAGCCCACTGAATCAGATATCCCGACACCCCATTTATCAGATAGATCCGCATCGGATTTACCAGAGTCGGCAACATGGAATCAGGCAAGGCCCCAAGAACACTGGGGAACTGCCCCCATCGTTTCCCAAAGCGCCCCCGAAACAGAAACCCCGTCAGAAAGTTTGGCCATCACCCAACGGCAACCGGACTCAGAACTGCAAATACAGCAGGCAATTCCCCAGGCAATTCCCCCCAGTAACGCCTTAGCCAATCATCCACCGCAACCTATCTGGCAAACCTACGCGCCCCCAGACCCCCGATCGTTTGCCCCCAGTGGGTTTAACGATGGGTTTAACGATGGGTTTAACGATCCTTTGGCCGCAATGATGCATGACAACACCCCTCATTTGGATCTGAGTTATACCAACCTCAGTGGCGTCAGCCTCACTGGTGCCAACTTAGCCGGGGCCACCCTGACCCAAGCAAATCTGAGTGGAACCGACCTCAGCGGGGCGGACTTACGGGGGGCAGACCTGCGTGGGGCCGATTTAAGTGGGGCAAATTTGGATGGAGCGGACTTAGAAGGGGCTAATTTAGCCGGGGCCAATCTCATGGCAGTGGATCTGAGAACCGCTGACCTCAGAGGGGCAAACCTCTGTGAAGCGAATTTAGCTGGCCAAAATCTCTGTGGATTAAACCTTTGTTATATCAACTTCAATGGCGCTAACTTAGAAGCGACCCATCTGATCGCCGCTAACCTGGCAGGGAGCCAATTAATTGCCGCCAATCTGACCTACGCCAATTTAACGGAAGCGAATTTAGAATTTGCCAATCTCACCGATGCGAATCTAACCGGGGCAAACCTTGACCGAACCAATTTTGGGGCAGCAGACAGACCGGCGATTCTGACAAGAACGGTGATGCCCGATGGGACTGCACATGACTAAGCCACGCGATCGCCATTCCCCGATGTGGCGCTTCGCTTCACCGCCTGAAAAAATAAAATCCCTCCAGGGGATGAATGGAGGGATCGGGGCTAGAAGATGTCAAACACTTTCAGTTTACTTTTATTCTCTTTGACTTTTGATTTTTTCGCTAGAGGGTCCCTACACATGATGGGTCTGACCCATCATGTGTAGGGTGGGCAAAACTTTGCCCACTCTACCGAGATAGCTATAAACTTTGAATGGTTTGTACATTAGCTCCGCTTTTATGACTTATTGCTTAGGTATCATCACTCGTTCTGGATTGGTCATCGCGTCGGACTCTCGCACCAATGCGGGAGTAGACCATATCTCTACTTACCAAAAATTATTTGATTTTTCTTTCCCTGGGGAACGAGTATTAATCTTATGTTCTTCTGGTAATCTGTCTATTACTCAAGCCATTGTCACAATTTTGGAAAAAGAGATTCAGTCCAACGAGGCCAAAAATCTCCACAATATTCCCACTATGTATGAAGTGGCTCGCTATATTGGCAGTAAACTGCGAGAAATTCGCAATGAAGATCGTCCTTGGCTAGAAAAAGATAGAATTGATTTTAATTGTTCCCTATTATTCGGAGGACAAATTAAAGGACAAGCCCCGGAACTGTACTTAATTTATAGTCAAGGGAATTGTATTCACGCCACCAGAGATACGACATTTCTGCAAATTGGGGAAACGAAATATGGTAAACCCATTCTCGATCGCACCTTAACTTTTGAGACGGATTTAGAAGCAGCGGCCAAATGTGCTTTATTATCCATTGATTCTACCATGAAATCTAATATTTCTGTCGGGCCGCCCATTGATTTAATCATGTATGAAACTGATTCACTTGCGATCAAAAATCAGTTACGATTACCATTAGGAGATCCTTATTTAGCCAAAATTCGCAAATTATGGGAACGTTCGGTCAAAGAAGCCTTCGATCGAATGCCTGATATTGAATGGCAATATAAACGCGATGGGGAAGAAAATATTTTTATCGATTAAATTGGCTGAATTTATGTAGTTATGTAGGGTGGGCATTGCCCACCAGGATGTAGTTATGTAGTAGTTATGTAGGGTGGGCATTGCCCACCAGCATATTTTAAATTGATGTCATATATTTGGGGCAAAAGTTATGTAGGTGGGCAATGCCCACCCTACGAATTCTGAATAAAAAGAAACCGGGGTTTCTAGATAGAAGAAACCCCGGTTTCTAGATATTTCCGTATGAGGAAATATTAGGCACAGGAAATATTAGGCAGCAGCAGCTAAGTTTTCGGCCACAAAATCCCAATTCACCAGAGAAGTGAAGAAAGTCTCAATGTATTTGGGACGGAGGTTTTGGTAGTCCAGATAATAGGCGTGTTCCCACACATCAATCGTCAGCAGAGGGGTTTGGCCTTTGGTGACGGGGTTTTCTGCATTCAGAGTTTTCACCACTTTCAGGGTGCCATTGTCCAACACCAACCAAGCCCAACCACTACCAAATTGAGTAGCAGCAGCATTACTCAGTTCGGTTTTGAACTGTTCAAAGCTGCCAAAGTCCGCATTAATTTTATCGGCCAGGGCGCCGGTGGGAGTCCCACCGCCACCGGGCTTCATGCAGTTCCAGTAGAAGCTGTGGTTCCACACTTGGGCGGCATTGTTGAACACACCGGCTTTGGCGGGATCGTTGGCGGTAGCTTTGACAATTTCTTCCAAAGACTTGCCAGCCAGGTCGGTATCCTTGATCAGGTTATTCAGGTTGTTCACATAAGCATTGTGATGCTTGCCGTGATGGAAGCTGAGAGTATTGGCTGAAATATAAGGTTCTAAAGCGTTTTGAGCGTAAGGTAGGGTCGGTAGTTCAAAAGCCATCGTGTTCTGTTCTCTCCTAAGTGCTGTGAGGTTCAGGCTGCGTTGGATGCAGCATTGACCGGCTCAGTATCGGCTTTTAGTAGATCAAAAATCCCTGACCTGAGCGTCACAAAAGTACACTTAAGATTTTATTACAGAAGGGTGACGCTGAAAAAGAGAAATATCCGAACCCGTGCAGTAGTTTCGGCAAACCGGGTTGCCAGGGATCCTATTTGCCTCGACTCTAGAGATTTTTACCAGAAACTTAATGTCTCGATCGCGCAAAAAACTTTAGAAAAACTTTAGATAATTTGTGAGCCAGATCGCGCGGCCTAGGTCAAATATTTATTTCTTGTTGACAATGTTAAGTTTTGTAAATTTAAATAAATAAAACTATCGGTCAGATAGTGGTCTAATTTTTGGCAAATTTTGCCAAGATTAAAGTGGGTGTGGTTCATAATTTTGACTGCCCAGGGAACGGATCATTCATTGGCATCAAAGGGATGATTCAGCATAAGGATCAGTGATGTCATCCATAAGAAAATAATGATTTTAATGAAGAACTCACCAGAAAACATCAATAAGCAGGTTGTTCGGTTAACCGAAGAACAAGAACTGGTTCTGAACCAGGTGGATAATGCGATCGCATTTTTTAACCCGGCAGGTCAGTTAATTTTATATAACCAACCATTACAAAACCTGTGGATCCTCGATTCAGCATGGCTAGACAGCCAGCCGCATTTCGATCAAATTGCCACTTTTATGATCGAGACGGGTTATTGGCGTCCCGAACACCAAACCCAACTCCAAGAGGCGATCGCCCAAACAGATCCACAAAAAACTACCAGTTGTCTGTTGCACATCCAACAGATGAACTTACAAGTGGATATCACCGTGACGAGCGATCGCGGATATCTTCTGGTTTTTCGGGATTTAACCAAATATCATCGCTCTCAAGAAAGCCTGCAAGCAGAAGTCAAGCGACTCAGATTTTTGCTCGGTCTGACCCAACGGTTACAAGCCGGTGGGGATTTAATCGAAATTGGCCAATTTGCCTTAGCCTACTTGGTCAAAGCCATGAACGCCGCCTTTGGGGATGTGAAAGTGATTAGCGGTGATGCCCAAAATCGCTATGCAGGGGTCTTGAGCAATAAAATTTCCAGCCAATTTATTGCCACCTACGGGGAAGCCGTCGTTGCAGAAATGCAGGATCTACTCAATCAGGGAATTCCTTATGGTCAAGGGTTGCTGTGGGACGTGGTAGACACGGGTAAACCTGTGTTTGTGGAGAATTATGCCGAACACCCCAAAGCCGTTAACAGCTTGCGCCACCCTGGGATCGGTCAACTGGGGATTTTTCCCATTCCCGCCACCACGGGAGAAATTATCGGGGTGCTGACTTTAGAATCTCGCACGGTGCAAAAACTCCAAGAAGCCCCGAATCAGGATTTACTGTTTGGGGCTTGTCGCTTGTTGGGAGCGGCGATCGAACGGGCGCAAACGCAGGAAATTTTACGTCAGAAAAATCTAGAGTTGGAGCGAGCCTCCGCTTTAAAATCTCAATTTCTCGCGGCTATGTCTCACGAACTGCGGACTCCCCTGAATAGCATTCTGGGATTTTCTGATATTTTACAACGGCAGATTGGGGGTACTTTAACCAATCGTCAGTTAAGCCATGTGAAAGCGATTGAAAAAAGTGGTCAACATTTGCTGGGACTGATTAACGATATTTTGGACTTGTCCAAAATTGAAGCCGGTAAAGTCGATCTGGATCTAGCACCCGTGTCCATACACGAACTCTGTAGCAGTTGTCTGAAAATGATTCAGCCACGAGCGGATAAGAAAAAGTTAGCCTTATCTTTGGAGCTAGATTATCGCCTTTCTTCGGTCTTACTGGATGAACGCCGAGTCCGACAAATTCTGGTAAATTTACTTTCTAATGCGATTAAGTTCACCCCAGAAGGCGGTCAGGTGAAGCTTACTGGTAAACTGGAATCCGGCGATCGCATTCAAGGGGACTGTCGCCCCGATTGTTCTACGATCAACTCCAGCACCCCGTATCTCTGTTTAGAAGTCAAAGATTCTGGGATTGGCATTCCCCAAGAAAATTGGCATTTATTATTTAGACCATTTCAGCAAGTGGACTCATCTTTATCTCGCAGTCACGAAGGGACCGGTTTAGGCTTGGTTTTGACCAAACGGTTGGCGGAATTACATGGGGGGACAATTTCTTTTCAGTCGGAAACCGGAGTCGGCAGTAGCTTCCGGGTCTGGTTGCCGGTGACAGAAATTTTGACAAATTCTCAGGATTCTCCCTTGGAAGTGGCGCATAATCTTTCCGAACGAGATGAGCAAATCCTATCCGAGTTTACGGGTAAACGCATTTTAATTGTGGAAGATCAACCATCCAATCAAGTTTTGATGGCCGAGTACCTGGAATCTTTAGGATATTTAATTGAGTTAATTTGTGATGGACAGACGATGTTGGAAACGATTTCTTCTAATTTGATTACAGAAACATCTTTGCCAGATTTAGTCCTGATGGATATTCAACTGCCACAGATCGATGGGTTTGAGTTAATCCGCCGAATTAAAGCGCATCCCTTATGGCAAGGAGTCCCCGTGGTGGCAGTCACCGCTTTAGCCATGACCGGCGATCGCGATCGCTGTTTGGCGGCAGGGGCAGCCACTTACCTGAGCAAACCGTTTAAGCTGGCTGAATTATCATCAACAATTAAATCGATTATCGATCGCAATTCACCGTAAATCCAAGTCACGTTATTGGTTATTTGTCCGCAAGTCCTTCCCCGGAACGCGGCTCGCAAATAACCAACAACAAATCACCAAGAAAAATATGTCCCCTTTAATTTTACTGGTTGATGATGACCTCACAAACTTACTCTTACTCGAAGAGTTATTAGGGTCTGAAGGCTATCAAACAGATTCGGCAACATCAGGAATGGAAGCATTAGAAAAATCTGGGACTCGTGTCCCAGATTTGATTTTATTGGACGTGATGATGCCGGATATGGATGGGTTTGAGGCGTGTCGCCGTCTGCGAGAAAATCCTCAATTGCAAAGTGTCCCGATTATTTTTCTCACAGCCTTAGATGATGAAGCCTCTCAAATTCAGGGGTTAGAAAGTTTAGCCGATGCTTATTTCACCAAGCCGATTAGTTCAAATTTATTGTTAGCCAAAATATCCAGTTTGTTGCAGTTACAAACCATCCGAGAAAAACAGCAAGCAGACAAAGTTAAACCTCAGTTTGATTTGGCTTGGTCGGTGAATGAAGAATTAATCGAAAAGTTTCGTTTGTTTGTGCCGGAGCAATTTCTTTGTCGGATTGCGCCTCAAGGGGTAGATTCAATTAGGTTGGGGAATGCGTTAGAAGAAGAAATCACGGTTTTATTTTGTGATATTCGCGGCTTTACGGCCTTGGCTGAATCCCAGGAAGCTTTAGCAACTTATGAATGGTTGAATGCTTTTTTTTCTCAAATGAGTGAGGCGATCGCTGCTAATTATGGATTTATTGATAAATATCTCGGTGACGCAATCATGGCGGTATTCGATCGACCTGGTTATCATTCCTCCGACGGGATTAATGCCGCATTAGACATGGCTTATGCTTTACAAAATTTTAACCATAATCGGCAACAATTTAATTTAGAAAATCCCCTGAGAATTGGGATCGGAATTCACACTGGTAAGGCAGTAATTGGCACCATTGGGTCGAATTCGCGCATGGATTCAACGGTGATTGGCGATGCCGTGAATACCGCATCCCGGTTAGAAGAATTAACCAAATATTACCGCTGTGATATAATTGTTAGTGAAACCGTCATTAATCAGATTTTTCAGGATTTTCAAAATCTCTCTGGGGCGGAAAATGTTTATGTGCGATCGCTCGATCGCCTGGTACTTCGTGGCAAGACCAACCCGATTAAAATTTATGAGCTTTTGGGCAATAGTCGCCTCATTTTAGACCCTATGAAACTGAAAACAAAAGCTTTATTTGAAGCCGCTATGCAATTTTGGTTGGCTGAAGATTTTCCGCAAAGTTTAGTCAGTTTTGAGCAAGTTTTACAAGAAAATCCCCAAGATGCGATCGCTGAATTTTATGTGCAGCGTTGCCGCGAACAGATTTATTTATAGTTGTTTGTTGTTGGTTATTTGTTGTTTGTTGTTGGTTATTTGTTATTTGTTGTTTGTTGTTTGTTGTTGGGTAGGGATTCTTTGGTTGTTATTTGTTATTTGTTATTTGTGATGTAATCTTGACTTATTTATTCGTATAAATAACCAGAATACCGTATAAATACTGACAGTATTTATACGATAATTAACTCTATAAATTTAAAATTTGGACTTAAGTATATTGGGATTAATATTGGTAAATTTACGGACTATTTAAGCATAAGTAAACCCAGAAAAAATACGGATTATTTTAAAATTTAATCGGAAAAATATTGAGAATTGTTTCTAAATCGTTAATCGAATCTTAAAAAATGGTAATATATAAAATTAAAGAGCGGTTAAATTAAATTTAATTTGCATAACCAATAATTTAAGGAGAGAAAGCTACCCTTGATTTGCCGGTGACAGAACCGGGAATTGGGATGGCTGGCACCCCTGTGGCGTCGCTATTGCCACGGTTTCCGCCCCTCGATCGTGGCAACACTCGCAACCATACCGCCGGTTTAGGGTTGGCAATTTGTCCAAAATTAC
The DNA here is from genome assembly GCA_011390955.1 of Oscillatoriales cyanobacterium. Classification (GTDB taxonomy): domain Bacteria; phylum Cyanobacteriota; class Cyanobacteriia; order Cyanobacteriales; family Laspinemataceae; genus Planktothricoides. The sequence goes on from JAABRM010000024.1 coordinate 17,637, forward strand.
TGGAAAATTCCCCGAACACAAGTGGCTTTCATTACCGGCTTAAGCCCGTAAACCCATCGGGTTTATGATATTAATCAAGGGATTCACCCCGGAGGAAATTATGTTAACCAATACCCTAGAAACTAAGAGCGATAGCTGCGATACTATAACCTATGTACCCCAAAATAAAGCTAATAGAAATATCAAGATTTTATTAGTTGAAGATACTCCACTGAATCGAAAAGTGATCCTAAATCAACTGAAACAAATCGGCTATCAAGCCGATTATGTGGAAAATGGGCAAGAAGCCCTCGATCGCTTGGCGGAGGAATCTTACGATCTGATATTTATGGATTGTCAGATGCCGGTTTTGGACGGATATGAAGCGACTCGGTTAATCCGGGAAAGAGAAGGAAAAAATGCTCATACTGTGATGGTGGCTGTTACGGCTTGTGCCATGAAAGGCGATCGCGAAAAATGTCTGGCTGCGGGCATGGATGACTACCTGACTAAACCAGTCAGAATGGCAGAAATTGCCCAAGTTTTGGCGAAATGGATGCCGGAAAAATCCCCTGAGAAAAAACCAGATTTAATCGATCGCCATCGTTTGGCAGAAATTAGCGGCGGCGATCGAGCTTTTGAAATCAAATTAATCGAAAGTTATCTCCAAGAAACTCAAGGGTATTTGACACAGTTAAACGCAGGTTTGAGCAAGTTTGATTCCGGGTTAGTGACCCAACTAGCCGAGCGAGTCACCGGTGCTAGTGCCAATGTTGGCATTAACAAGATTGCCGAAATTGCCCGCAGTTTACAAGAAATTGCGAAATTGCATCACCTAAAACCGGCGAGGGATTTAATCGGGGAATTAAATAGTCTTTTACAGCAGTTGAACGGCTATTTAGCGGAGTTAAAGTTAATCAACGGTAAATCCGTAGAAGTTAGTGATAATTTAGCCACAAATGCGCTACCGCAACTAGAATTGTCCCTAGGCGATCGCTCTCCCAGGGAAACCGGGGATGACTTAACCATTGAAGAGATTATTGACCGCGATCGCCTGCAAAAAATCAGTTTCGGGGATAAAAAGTTCATCGAACAACTGCTGATTACTTTTATCAACAATACAGAAAGTTATCTAGAACAAGCCACCACAGCTTTTGCCAAAAACGATCTGGAAACCCTCGCCCGTCGTACACATCAAATCAAGGGCAGTTCAGCTACGGTCGGGGTGCGTTTTATGCCAGAAATTGCTGCCAGGGCACAAAAGTATGCTCAAGAAAATAAACCGCAAGAGATTCCGCAATTACTACAGAAATTAAACGAAATACTGGCACGGGTTAAACATTGGCAAAGTAATGAATTTTAAAAGTTGTTAAGAATCGTAAGGATTCTTCGGTTTGGGGATGGGTGTAATCGAATTGGCTTGAATAGTTAATTGTCGGCGATCGCCAAATTTATCGGTAATCATCACCCCCTGGACTTCTAACCAAGTATCCGGGGGATAAGCACTGCGATTTTCCGTCAGTTTCACTGGCAAACCCACAGGATAAACATCGGCGGCACAACAAGTAATAATAAATCTGGCCAATAAAATATATTGTTCCGGCAATTCCGGGGCATGAATCACAAACCCTTGAACATTCACCGGCTGACCCGTATAAGCATCGGGTTCGGGATAAACCGTCAGTGTTCTAACCCAGCCAATCAGCGATCGCTCTTCCGGCTTATTATTCGCATTAAAAGCTTGGGGTCTGATTCTGGTAAGCGCCGCCAAATCCCCACCAACGCTCTGACCGGCCAAAGGCACAAAATCCGTCACCTGTCTTTGCAGGGCTTTATCACTAGCAAAAACCGTCGGTTGGAACATAAAACCCACCAATGCCGCCACCATAAACACCGTACCACTCCAACCCAAGGCCGACGAACCGGGATGTTGCATCGGGTTTGCCTGATTCAAACCCCGAGTCTTCACCGGACGACCAATCGGTAAAAGTTGCCATGCTTTAAAACTGGCAATGGCGATTAACCCCAGACCCCCACACACCGTCAGGCCAAAATAATTGGGATGGATCAGCATACTTAACTCCCCAGTCACCCAAAGTTTAATCAGTAAAACTCCCCAAGCGAAAATCGCCCCTACATCTAGCCAAGGTTGGGCTTGTTTCCAGAGAGCAGAGTTTGATTGATTAAACATAGCCATAATGAAATTTGTTTTCGGAGATGTTTTCGGAGAGTTAACTAATATTCAGGTTATAAGCCAAACAGACCACAAAGGTGAGTTGAGCGGCGATAATCATTAAATAAGCCACGGTTTTGGGCTTGAAAATCCACAACAGCAACCCGATCGCTTTGATATCAATCATCGGCCCAAAGACCAAAAAAGCCAGTAAGGAACCAGTGGTAAAAGTAGAAGCAAAAGATAGGGCAAAAAACGCATCCACCGTGGAACAAATCGACACCACTGTGGCCAAAATCAACATAGCAATAATCGAACTGACGGGGCCTTGTCCCAAACCAATAATAATGTCACGAGGGACGAAAATCTGAACAATAGCAGCGATCGCGCTGCCCAGAATCAACACCCCGCCCAGTTCCCGAATTTCCAGCACCATATTATCCACCACCATCGGCAACTGCTGCACCCAACGGGGCCGACGAGACAATTTAGACCCGAAATTTTGGCCGCGATCGCGCATCGGCGCAGCTTCGCGATCGCTGACAGCAGTCCAGCCACTCTGCAAAATATTCGTTTCTAACCGTTGAGGGCTGCCGGTTTCCCCCAGCAAAAAACTGCCAGACTGTAACAGAGGCGAAATCGGCTCGTCCTGAGATTCCTGAGATGCGCCACTGTCCGATTTAGATCCGAATAAATCCGCCGGACTCATCGACTTTGGCATCGCCCGAATCACCGCAGGTTGGAGAAACGGTCGTAAATCTTGCTGCACGCTAAACAACCAGCCCAACAGAGTGGCAATACCCAAAGAAGCGCCCAACCGCAACACCACCATTTCCGGCAACTCCCGAAACGCAGTCCAAGTAGACCAAACCACAATCGGATTCACCGTCGGCGCCGCAAACAAAAACCCAATCGCCACCGGGGGTGGGACGCCCTGAATTAATAACCGACGGGCTACGGGTACATTCCCACATTCACAAACCGGAAAGATACAGCCAATCAAGCTGCCCACAAACGCACCGAGAATCGGGTTGCGCGGCAACTTCGCGATCAGCTTGCGCTCTTCCACAAACAACAAAAGCACACTGGAGAAGATTACCCCCAGCAGCAAGAAAGGAATTGCTTCTGCTAAAAGACTCATCCACAGAGTAAAGGCGTAGTTTAATTGATTCATCCGTTTGCCGTAATTTACCAGTCTCCCCCAACAGGGTTTGCTTAGATATTCTATCGCCTGTAATTGTTTTGTTAAATATATTCCTATGAATAACCCCCTGAGAATTGCTATCCTAGAGTCTGCTACATTCAGCACATTAGGATCTGAAAAGCATGAGAATATTAGTCACGGGTGGGGCGGGGTTTATTGGTTCCCACTTGATCGACCGATTAATGGAGCAAGGACACGATGTTATCTGTCTGGATAACTTTTTTACCGGCAACAAGCGGAATATCCTCACGTGGATGGATCATCCTTACTTTGAACTGATTCGCCACGATGTCACCGAACCGATTCGCCTGGAAGTAGATCAGATTTATCATTTGGCTTGTCCCGCTTCCCCGGTTCACTATCAATACAATCCCGTCAAAACGATTAAAACCAACGTAATCGGGACGATGAATATGCTGGGGTTAGCCAAGCGGGTTAAAGCGCGATTTCTCATAGCGTCTACCTCTGAGGTCTATGGCGACCCGGACGTGCATCCCCAGACCGAAGAGTATCGGGGCAATGTGAACTGTATTGGACCGAGGTCCTGCTACGACGAAGGGAAGCGAGTCGCCGAAACCCTGGCTTTTGACTATCATCATCAAAATAATGTGGATATTCGGGTAGCGCGAATTTTCAACAGTTTAACCGGCGACCAGCCAGTGATCTATTATCAGGGCGATCGACTCTACTGTGAATCTTTTGCTGACTGCTACGATCGCATTCACCAAGACATATCCGATATCTCAGTTCCCTGCTTTGACAGCCAAGCCAACATGGTGTTAAAACCAATCTCGGCAATTTGGAAGCATAAAGTCACCAAAACAGGGTATGAAATTACCACAACCTGGGGCAAGCGGGTAAAAATTACCGAGGATCACAGCTTGTTTACGCGGGATGAAAATGGTTTGCCCAAGCCGGTATTTGGTAAAGACCTCCAAGTCGGTGACGATGTTGCCGTTCCAACTCATCTTCCTTTTATCGATAAATCTCTAGAGCCGTTCTACATTACCGATAAAATATCTGGCACTGGCGTATCGATATGCCCCGAAGATGTGGTCCCATATCTAGAGCAATACCGAAAGCCAATCTACAACTACTTGCAGCAAAAAGGAATTAGCTCTCGTCAGCACTTCAGCCACCTGAAAAAATACGAAGCAGGCAATCGCATCCCCTTGGAATTATGGCAGCATTTGGGACTGCCTATTACCCCCAAAGAATGTATCGCCACGGCAAGTTCTGCCAAACGGGTCAACAACTACATCGAAGATATTGAGGCTTTACTGTGGTTTTTGGGATTTTATCTGGCAGAGGGATGCCTCGTCTATCGCCAAACGGGAGATTACCAGCTATTGTTCAGCTCTAATTTGAAATATCTGGAGAAGCTGGTGGCAGTATGCCGCTCGTTGTTTGGATGCGAGTGTGAAATTCGGTGGGATGAAGCTTCCAATAAAGCTCCCTGCGTTCGTCTCCGATCCAAAATAATCGTTGATTTGGTGGTAAATAGTTTTGGCTTTGGCAAAAATCTCAGTACCGAAAAAGATATTCCTAACTGGATTTTACAGCTACCAAAACAGCAATTAGTACATTTCTTGCACGGATTTTGGCAGGGAGATGGCAACCATGATGCCAAAACCACCGGGTCGCGGTTAATTTTGAATAGCTCTAGTCCGGCCATTATCGAGAAACTGGTGTTGATTTTGGCTAAATTTGGTATTGTGGGTTCGGTCTCGGAATTCTATACCACTGCCAGCAAATCAAATCCCAAGCAATACAAGTCTTATCGGCTGACGGTGCAAGGATTGGATCGTTATGAGATTCTCAGTCTGGCTGATAGCAAACAAACCTTGCAAGCGAAAACCACCAATCACTTGGCTTGGGCAAAAGTGAAGGAAATCTCCGCATTTGAAATTGATGATTTTGTCTACGATTTCTCGGTGCCGGAGGGCGAAAATTTCATTGGCGGCACCTATGGAGTTTGCTGTCACAACACTTATGGCCCTCGAATGTTGGAAAATGACGGACGGGTGGTGAGTAATTTCGTGGTGCAAGCTTTGCAGGGAATTCCTCTGACGGTGTATGGGGATGGTTCCCAAACCCGCAGTTTCTGCTATGTGTCGGATTTAGTCGAAGGGCTGATTCGGTTGATGAATGGGGATTATATTGGGCCGGTGAATCTGGGAAATCCGGGCGAATATACTATTTTAGAGTTGGCCGAGAAGATTCAACAGATGATTAATCCCGATGCCCAAATTGAGTTTAAGCCCCTGCCCCAAGACGATCCTCGTCAGCGCCAACCGGATATTACTAAGGCCAAGCATTACCTAGGCTGGCAGCCGACGGTGCCTTTGGATCGAGGGTTAGAGTTGATGATTCAGGATTTCCGCGATCGCCATTCCTCGACTTAATTTCACTACTTTTTGCTTTTTACGGCATCCTGAGTCATATAATAGCCACCAGTAAAGATGGTTTCTGGCAAAAAGTCACAATCCCTTCGCGAAGCGTCCCGGAAGGAATCGCCGATCGGCGGGAACTGTCCGGGAAACACTCTCGAAAATCAATAATTCGAGATTTTATTGTCTGCTCCACATCAAGCCTTTATGGTTTAAATTGGCTTGAGAATCACAGAAATACAGGTGCATCGTTTTTTTCACTTCATCAATCGTCAATCAGGCTTCTTTTCGCTTATAGCGGTTTTCTTTCTTACTAAACCACGCTAGGGCGAAGCATTCCGGGATTTAATTTAATATTTTCAGTATCGAACTTCTGCCGGAATGCTTCGCCCCTACAGGTATTTGTGGTTTACTCGCGGAGAAAATTGCTGTAAGAACCGCTCACTGATAATAAATGAGGAGTTAAGCATATATGCGCGTTTGCGTCATTGGTACAGGATATGTTGGTTTAGTCACAGGTGTTTGCTTGGCTCATACAGGGCATCATGTGATCTGTGTGGATAACAACGAAGAAAAAGTCAAGATGATGAAATCTGGGCAGTCCCCGATTTATGAACCGGGACTGTCGGAGATTATGCAGTCATCTACCAGTGCGGGACGGCTAGAATTTACCAGTGATTTAGCCGCTGGGGTAAATCACGGAGAAATTCTATTTATTGCGGTGGGTACTCCACCCTTACCTACGGGAGAAAGCGATACTCGCTATGTGGAAGCGGTAGCCCGTGGGATTGGTAGCCACCTGCAAAAAGGCTACAAGGTGATTGTGAATAAATCCACGGTGCCGATTGGTTCTGGCGACTGGGTGCGGATGATTGTCCTTGATGGACTGGCGGAACGGGAAAAATCTGGAAGCAAAGGGGATGAAGTCGCCGCTAAATTGGGAATTGAATTTGATGTGGTCAGCAACCCCGAATTTTTGCGGGAAGGTTCGGCGATTTACGATACCTTTAATCCGGATCGAATTGTCCTCGGTGGCAATAGCCAGCGGGCTCTGGATCTGATGGAAGAACTCTATCAACCCCTGATCCAGCGGAAGTTTGCGGCAGATCCTGCTTTGCCTCCTGTCCCCGTGGTGAAAACTGACCTGAGTTCGGCGGAGATGATTAAATACGCCGCGAATTCCTTCCTGGCAACAAAAATTAGTTTTATTAATGAGATTGCTAATATTTGCGATCGCGTGGGCGCCGATGTGGTACAAGTCTCCAAAGGCATTGGCTTAGATTCTCGGATTGGCCCGAAATTCTTACAAGCGGGCATTGGTTGGGGCGGTTCCTGCTTCCCCAAAGATGTCTCGGCGATGATTCACACTGCTGACGACTATGGCTATGATGCCAAACTGCTCAAATCCGCCGTAGAAGTCAACAAACACCAGCGGGCGATCGCGATCGAAAAACTTCAGCATGAACTGAAAATCCTCAAAGGCAAAACTGTTGGTTTGTTAGGCTTGACTTTTAAACCCGATACCGATGATATGCGCGATGCCCCCGCGTTGAATATTATTGAGCAACTCAACCGCTTAGGGGCAAAAGTCAAAGCTTATGACCCAATTGTTTCTCAAAGTGGCATTGGTCAAGGACTCTCTGGCGTCCTTGTAGAAACCAGCGCCGAACAACTGGCTTTTGGCTGTGATGCATTAGTTTTGATTACGGACTGGAACCAGTTCCTGCATCTCGACTACGCAAAGATGGCTAAATCGATGAATAATCCGGTGATGATTGATGGTCGGAATTTCCTCGATCGCAAGGCCATTGAAGCTGCCGGTTTCCGTTATGTGGGTATTGGTCGCTCATAATTAGCTACTAATTTATAGCAATTGTCATAGTTATGAAGTACAAAAAAACCTGTCATTCCCGCCGATGGCGGCCTTCGCGGGGGTAAACTCCGACGGGAATCCAGAAAACCTCTGTACTTCCCGAACGACAATAACCGCTATAATCCTCCATCCGCCAGCAAATTTCATCTAATAAGAAAGGTTCATAGGAGAGAGAAAAGAGGTGAAGAAGGTTCTCTATTCTCTCTCCTCTATTCTCTCTCCTCTCTTTTTGTCCGCCAGTTATTTTATTGGCAATTAAGAAGATTATTGGTCATTGTTATACTGCTCTAAAATGCCACTTTGAATCATCAGTTTTGGCCAAATAAGCAGGAAAAAACCCATCCAAGTTAATATGGGTATTGCCACGATCGCAGTCACCCAGAGGCGATGAAATAGCAACCAACTGCCTGCAACGATCGTCATGCCGGTTAATAAAATTGACCAAGGTTGACACCACCAGGGTTTATAATTCCAAGGATTTAGCGGCCTTTCTTTGGGCATACCTTCAGGCATAATGATTTTTTGGTTATTAGTTATTAGTTACTTCCTTAATATTTGTCAGCCCAAAAGCTATTAAAAGCTATTTGCCTTTGATTTATCGGTTATTATCAGGATTGTTTGGGCATCAAAGGTCTGATTTTGGGCTGACAAATATTTTAACACCGATCCCAAATTTTAATGGTTCCGTCCTGAGAACCACTGACGATAGTTTTGCCATTTGGGGTAAACTTCAACCCCCAAACTAATCCAGAATGTTCAGTTAAAGTTGCTTCTAACGAGGTGGCATAATTGTTAGTTTGATTACCCAGTCGCCAAATATTAATGGTGCGATCGGCACTGCCACTGGCAAGGAATTTGCCATCAGGACTAAATGCCAGACAATAAACGACATCAGTATGACCTTTCAGGGTAGTAACTATCGAGGGATTTTCTGAGGATCGATCCAGAAGCCAAATATTAATCGTGCGATCGGCACTGCCACTAGCTAAGAATTTTCCATTAGGACTAAATGCCAGACAACGGACAATATCTGAATGGCCATCGATCACGCAAAATTCAGAGGCGTTTAATTTGCCTGAATTGTTTTCTAAATGCCATATCTTAATACTTTCGTCTAAATTACCCATAGCGAGGATTTTGCCATCAGCGCTAATGGCTTCAGACCATACGGGACCCGCGTGACTATCCAGGGTTTGAATCAGTTCGCCAGTTTTGAGATCCCAAATTTTGATGGTTTCTTCTAGGGAACGACTGATCAGCATTTCACCATCCGGGGTGAAATGCAAGGAAAAAACCCCCAGAGAATGACCTTCGAGAATATTTTGCAAAGTGGGAGGCCGATCGCCATTGCCCAAATCCCATAGTTCAATGGTTTCTTGCATTGAACCAAGGGCTAAGGTTTGCCCGTCAGGACTAAAATCTAAGCAAAATACGGGATAACGATGTTCGGCGATCGTTTGTTGGATTTGCCCAGTGGCTAAATCCCAAATATTTAAACATTGGTTTAAACCGCCACTAGCGAGTTTGGGTGACTGTCCCTCCGGTACGCGATCGCCGGTGACGGCGAGAGATAATAAGGATTTTTCGTCATTCAGGGTTTGCGTGCAGATCCAAGTGCTTGGGGGATCAACCTCTGGGTGATTTGACCCAGTTGCCGATGGCACTTCACCCGTAACCCCAGCGCGAGATGTTAAATAACTTTTCAGCCCGCCACTGTAGAGAAGATCCTGAAGTGTTAATCTCAGGATTGGCTGAGTGCGATCGAGCATTTCCGTCGGCAAAAACCCGGCTAAAATCAAATTATATTGGTAATTTTCTCGTTCAAAATCTTCCTCAATTAAGACAAAAACTACCACCCCATCTCGGTCAATATCATTAGGTCTTAATGGCCAAGACCCGGTTTTTCTATCACCAAAATTACCTTTAACAATTATCAAAAAATCCTGGGAATTATTTAGAGTAAAATTACCCCCATATTGGCGCGACAAATCATGGTTTCTGTCGATAATTTCGACCCATGGGTCTAAATATTGCTTAACAATTAACTTACTAAAACTATTTTTGAGTTTTTGCTTAAATTCATCTTTATCGATATATTTTTGGTAACTTTCTGGTAGTTTTTCCGCTTTTTGCCGGGTATAGAATTTTTGGAGACGATTCAACAAAGTGCCGGAAATTACCATTAACTCACTATGATAACCTGTGAGTTGATAATCTTTCATTTGATGCAATACTGCTGCATTTGAATTGAGTCTTTTAATGAAGTCAGCTTGTTGATCTCTGAGTATTGCGATTCCGTCCATGAATGCCTCCTCCCTCAAATCTTGTGGCGTTTTTACTCGATTCCTGGAAATGATTTAGATTATCATATTTCTGGGTCGATCGGCTGACCGTTGACGGCATTTCGGCTTCGCGGCAGGGGGGCAGGGGTGCAGGGGGAAGAGGGTGTAGGGTGTAGGGGTGCAGGGGGAAGAGGGTGTAGGGTGTAGGGGGTAAATTAACAATTAACAATTGATAATTGACAATTAACAAAATTATCAATTATCAATTATCAATTATCAATTATCAATTATCAATTATCAATTATCAATTATCAATTATCAATTATTCCCTCTTCCCTACACCCTACACCCTACACCCTACACCCTTTATCTTATGGATAAAAATAGTAAGCGTTGTAAAAATTCCGTGAGAAAATCGACGGCTGTGGAAAAGCCTAATGATTCAATGGCAGCGGGTAGTTGAAACATCCAAACTTTGCCGGTGGGGGAATATCCCACATCCCCTGTTCGAGAATATGTTTTGGCTGTTCTTTGCAAATAAAAGATTAAACCGATGGGAGATTGGTTTAATTGGTTGAGATATTTTTCCGCTTGGGCGATCGCTGCCCGGTCTGGGGCATACCAAAATACCCAAATTGGTAAATGAAATTCCGATGTTGCGGCGGTTTCTTGTTCTGATTTCATGGTCAGCATCCAATCACATTGAGGTTGATGTTTTTCCGGTCTTTGTAACCGCATCAACCAGGGCTGATGATTAATTACAGTGCGAATGGTCGGGGTGGATTTATCCAGGATTAAATAATGGCCGAAATCGGGATTCTGGCGACAGGAAATCGCCGGAGAGTCTATTTGCGTTTCCGGGAAGCGCTGGATGGCCGCTGTCATAAATAAATAAACGGCATCGGCTAATATTTGGTTTCTAAATGGCCAAATTTGTTCTTTTGCTTCTTTATGGCTAATATAGTCTAAATATGCTTTATAGAAACTGCGATATAGTGGATGTTTGAGTAATACATAATTCGGTTGGGTAAATTGATAGGTTTTATCGGTAAATACTCGCGTATTTTCTTGACGGCATTGTTGTTTTAACCGCGTAATTAAATTGCGGAGGCGCACGACTTCATCGCGATATTGCTGGGCATTACTTTTTTCATAGCGATCGCACTCTGAATGGAGCAAGCTTCCTGCAAAATAAAGCAAAAATTTATTTTCTGTTGTATTATAATCGGCATAACGATTGATGCCGGTTAACTCTTGTTTTACTCCAGCTTTTTCGGCGGCGGTTCTTCCCGGACGGCGAATATAGTCTCTCACCGAATAGGCATCCATTTCTTGAATGTCTCCCACCCGCATAGTTTCGCTGCGCCGTCTCAGTTGATGCCGCAAATTCGGGGTAATTGTTTGTAGTTTCTGGTGCAGATTGTAGCGACGGTTGAGGCTGACTACCACAGGTAAGGTAGCTTCCCTAATATCAAGATTATCAAGGTGCTGATTGAGTTGAGATAAATTAATTTCAAACTGATTACTGGTGAAATTTTGCCCCAAACTGTTAAATAAACTCACTAAGGTTTTCAGCATCAGAGAAACCCGGTCATCCAGGCGATCGCCTAACTTCTGATTCCAGGTATCATGCCATTGTTTTTCTTCTTCTAATGCGGCACCATCAAACACTTCATCCATCACCAATAATTTATCAATTGACGATGATTCTTGAGCGTGAACCGATAACTGCCACTGTTTGACTAAAGCTGCTTCAGGAGCCATAAGATTGTCAATATCCTCTGGCAAAAGATAGGGAAAGCCAATCTCATAAACTTGGGCAGATCGATGAATTAAACCGGGCAGCCGATGAGATTTGCCATCGGAAATCAGCACTGGACGATTCTTTGCCTTGACAGGCAAATCCAGGGAAACTGCCGGATCATCGTTGAGATAAGCAAATAAATTGGCGTAAATTTTCATTGAAAAAAATAATCTATTTGATAACGGGTCTAACGGATGTTGACCAGAGATTTCTTAACCAATATAACTAATCTTGCCCAATTGCCCAGCTTGTATTGTCCGTGGATGAAAATATTGGGGCCGCCATCGGTTTGGGGCCGCCATCGGTGTGGGGGTGTGGGGGAAAGTGAAAAGTTAAAAGTTAAAAGTGAAAAGAAATATCAATATTAGACAATTCTGGCTTTCCCTGGCTAAAAAGCCCCCCTTGGAAAGGGGGGTTGGGGGGATCGATCCGGTTTGGGAAAGCCAGAATTGTCTATTCTCTTAACTATTTGTCGCTGTTTTTAAAGGTAGATAACCATTCGCGCAACTGTTCCGCTGCGACATCGCGACCCCCTAAGCCAAAGGCGATCGCCACTGCAACAGCGATCGCGCCCAGGAGTAGACCAAAAGCTAAATTCACAATATCCGTGGCAATGCCCATTTGCTGTAACGCCATTGCCCCAGATAGGGCAATAATCGAAATTCGAGCGGTATTGGCCAAAATTTTCGCATTGGCAGTTCCGGGGCTAGAAACTAGGGTGAAAGCTAAATTGGCGAGATATAAACCCACCCCAAAGACCAGCAGACCGACCAAAACGCCGCCAGAACCTTGGAGAATGCCTTGAGCGATTTGAGTCAGGGCGGGCATCCCCAGCACTTCACTTGCGGCTACCGCTGCAAATAGCATGATGCCAACTTGCACCACAATTCCGGCGATTTGCGAAGGAGTTTTGCTGATGGTTGCGTTTCCAGAATTTTCCTGGCGATCGGAATTAGCAGATCCGGTGGGCAGACCCAGCCATTGGAAAATCTTGTTAAAGCCAACACTGGCGAGAATATTAGAAACCAACTCAGAAATAAATTGGCTGATGACATAGAACACTGCAAAAATCAAAGCCGCTGTGAAAATTTGCGGGATGGTATTTAAGATTTGTTGCAGCATCGACACCGCTGGTGCGGAAATGGCCTCAATTTGCAGGGCATTTAAAGAGGCGATCGCGGTAGGAATCAGAATCAACACATAGACCACAGTGCCGATCAAGGCAGACAGAGACATGGCCCCGTCGGTTTGGGTCAGTCCTACCTTGGAACCAATTTGGTCTGTGCCCATTGCTGCCAAGACATTGGTGACAATGCGGCGCACAATCCAGGCAATAAACCAGCCAATTCCCCCAATAATTACGGCAGTGAGAATCTTCGGTAATGCCGAGAGAATATCATCCAGGAGATTTTGGACTGGTTGCAGGGGTCCTTGCAACTGCAATGCATCCAGAATCAACGGCAGGAAGAACAAAAACACGAACCAATACATTGCATTGGCTAAGGTTTCGTTCAACGAAAAGGGGCTTTTTTCACCGCCAGTTTGTTCGGCCAAGCGATCGTCTAAATGGAAGCTTTGTAATCCGTGAACCACGATGGTTTTAGTAATCGTGGCCACAATCCAAGCTACGCCCAAAAGCACCGCTGCACCGCCGATTTTGGGCAGGTAGTTAAATATCTGTTGTAAAAAGCTATTGAGTGGTTGGGAAACAATATCTAAATTTAAGACATTGAAAAAGGCGACTAGGGAGAAAATCATAATCACCCAAAAAACCACTTGAGACGCCCATTTTTCGATGGGGATTTTGGCAGCCCCGGGCGGTTGACCCATCACTTTGGCGGCGATCCAGTTGTCCATCTCCGTGGCGTCGAGGAGTTTTTTGGTTCCAGCGGCAAAAACCGTCGCCAGCATCCAGCCCAAGACCAGGATCGCCAGGGCGCCGAGTAAACTGGGCAAAAAGCTACCGACTTGCTCGCCAATTTTGTTGAGAAATGAAGTGAATGGACTCAGGGCGGAACTGACTCCATTTTCCTGGGCCAATACCAGATAAGACCCCAGTCTCAAGCCCGGTTCTGGCATGGTGGTTATGTGCAAAATTTCATTCATAAGTAGTTGTCCTAAACTTCTTTAATGTGCAGACAAAACAAAAATCAATTTTCTCGTCGATTTTTCAGCATTTGTACAGCACTTGGCACTATCCTACAGGACTGAGGCTGGGAAAGTTGGCTTTGTTTTGGGTTAAGAATGGCGATTTGTTGACAATCGCCACAATTCCTGGGATTTTGCCGCGGCTGATTCTTATGACTCAAGTTTTCGAGAACCTAATTAATTTTTGTGGATTTCGATCCCAAGCTGAATTGTTTTACTATATGCGATTAGGCGAGTTTATTTGTCGCCAGCATTGCTTTCCGGTCGATCTCACTTCGCTATAACATAAAAATGGCATATTGTCAAGTTTTTGAACAGTCAATTCAAATTCGCGCTTCCGCTACAGCGGTAGAAAGCTGTATCACGGATTTAGAACTGATGCATCGTTGGCTTAATCCGGCTTTGCGCTGCGATCCGGTGGGAGACTGGAGTACGGAATTGGGTAGTCGCAGTCGATTTAGGATTCTGGTTCCGTTGTGGCAACCGACCCTGAATAGTGTGGTGGTCGAACGAGAACCGGGGTTGATTGTCTGGGAGTTTCAGGGGTTTTTTACGGGGCGCGATCGCTGGGAATGTCAGCCAGAGGGTAAAGGAACCCGATTAGTGAATCGTTTTGAGTTTTCGATTCCCAATCCGATTATTGCGTTTGGGTTCGATCGCTTTGCGGCCAACTGGACTCGACAAGATATGCAAGCTCAATTGCGTCGGTTTAAGCAGGTCGCCGAAAGAATTTATCTCAGTTCTGGAACGGTTTAGCTATTAGGTGGGCAATGCCCACCCTAAATTTTTGTTAACATTTTTGCGGACATTTTTTTAATTTTTTTAACAAAACACGCCTAAAATTCATATTTGGCAGAAAAAATTAGTTAAAATTATCGAGGGAGCCACAAATGTAATGGCCGCCGCTGAATATTCAGCATATTTCGATCGCAATTACCCTAACTTTAAAAATAAAAAATAAATTGATTTTGATTAAATTATGTCAGTAAATCATCCAATAGATCCAAAAAATGAAATAAATAAAACTGCGTTAAAAACATCCGATTTCGGACGATCGCCCCTCGAGACACCAGAAGATGAAGTTAATCATTTAGAATCAAGCTATAGCCAGGAAAAAGCTCTATTATCGGTAATTAAACTAATTCAAAAATCTCTAAATTTAGAGAGTATTTTTCAAACCGTAGTCACGGAAGTTCGTGAGGGCTTGAAAGTCGATCGCGTTGCCATTTATCGGTTCGCTCCAGCAACAGAAAATCCCGGTGTTCAGCCAGAAATAAATCTAGTAAATTTATTGGCATCCAGGGTTACGGCTTACCCGCCGGGAGAATTTGTCTGTGAAAATGTCGGGCAAAAGTTTCCTGCCGCTTTGGGGATGAAAATTCCGCATGGTGTAGGGGCGCAATGCTTGCGCCCTGCCGCCACAGAAATTGCCAATATTGTCAATTACGATCGGGGAGAAATTTGGGCTTTTAATCATATCGATGCCGCCGAATTACCATCATGGGATTGGGAAATTATGGGGCTATTGCAGGTAAAGGCAAATCTGACATTGCCGATTTTAATCGGCGAAAAAGCTTGGGGTTTGCTCTGCGTTCACCAATGTTCTGAACCGCGCCATTGGCAGGATTCAGAGATTAAATTGGCGCAAAATATTGCCCTGCAATTGGGAATTGCGGTGCAGCTTATGGAGTCGGTGCAAGAATTACGCCAGCAATCAGAGAAGTTAGCCTCAACGGTGGAGCGAGCGGTGGGACGGGAAAAGGCGGTGGCGGCGATTATTAATCGCATTCGTCGATCGCTGGATTTACCCACGATTTTTCAAACCACCGCTTCTGAGGTGCGGCAACTTTTGCAATGCGATCGCGTGGCTATTTTTCGTTTTGAGCCCAATTCTAACTATACCGATGGGGAAATCGTTGCGGAGGATGTGGTGCCACCGTTTGTTTCCACCATTGCCCGGAAAGTTCACGACCATTGTTTTGGCGGAGAGTACGCCAGTCAGTATCAGCAGGGTCGGATGCAGGTGCTGGCGGATATCTACGCAGCAGGACTGAGTGATTGTCATCAAGCACTGCTGGAGGGGTTTCAGGTCAGAGCCAATCTGGTGGTGCCGTTATTAAAAGGGGAAAAACTCTGGGGATTAATCTGTATTCATCAATGTTCTAAACCGAGGGCATGGCAAGATCGAGAAATTGAGTTTGTCAGCCAAATTGCCGATCATTTGGCGATCGCCCTGCAACAAGCGGAGTATGTGGCGCAACTGCAAGACCAGTCGCAGCAGTTGGTGGCGTCGGTGCGACAACAAAAAGTGTTAGCCGCTGTGATTGATAAAATTCGGCGATCGCTGAATCTAGAAACCGTATTTCAAACCACCACTGAAGAAGTTCGACATTTGCTCCAAGCTGACCGAGTAGCGATTTACCGCTTCAATGCTGATTGGAGTGGGGAATTTGTCATGGACTCCGTGGCCCAAGGGTGGACTTCCATTGTCCAGCAACGGTTAAATCGCCTGGGTTCGGGCAAAGTGGGCGAATGTGCCGTCAAAACCGATCCGGTAAATTTAGATGATTACCACCAATTTACCGATAGCTATATTCAAGAAACTGAAGGGGGTGAGTTTAAGCATGGGGAAATTTGTCTGGTTTGCCCAGATATTTACCATGCCGGGTTTCCCTCATGCTATATCGAAACTTTGGAGCGCTATGAAGCCCGGGCTTATGCGGTGGTTTCTATTTATCAAGGGGAAAAACTCTGGGGTTTATTAGCGGCTTATCAAAATTCTCAACCCCGTTATTGGCACCAGACCGATGTGAATTTTTTGCTTCAGATCGGCACGCAACTAGGAGTGGCGATCCAAGAAGCAGAGTTACTCACGCAGACGCAACAGCGATCGGTGGAGTTGGAAACCGCTTTGACGACTCAATTACGCAAACGGGCAGATGAGTTGGCAGAGGAGGCGCAACGAGAACGGGCTTTGGCGGAAGTGATTGAGAAGATCCGGCAAACTTTGGATTTAGATACGATTTTCCATACCGCAGCTTGCGAACTGCGGCGGCAAATGCACGCCGACCGTGTGGGGGTGTTTCGGTTTGCTTCCAATTCTTGCTATGAGGGAGAGTTTATTTCCGAAGATGTCCTGCCTCCTTTTCATTCCGCATTGGCAGCCAAAGTGCGCGATCGCTGTTTTGCGGAACAGTTTGTCCACGAATATCGCCGAGGTCGGGTTCTGAGTATTCCCGACATTTATAATGACTGCCTCAGTGATTGTCACATTAAGATTCTGGAACGGTTCCAAATTCGGGCTAATCTGATTGTGCCGGTGTTAAAAGGAGAACAACTTTGGGGTTTACTCTGCATTCATCAATGTTCCAGTCCCCGGCATTGGCAACCCAGAGAAATTGAATTTGTGCGAAAAATCGCGATTCAATTAGGGGTCGCGGTGCAACAAGCCAAATTATTGGAACAAGCCGAACAACGGTCGGAAGCCCTGCAAGAAGCTTTGGCCCAAGTTCAAGCCCAAAAAGAACAACTCACCAGGGCGACGGAGCAAGAACGCGCCCTCGGTCAAGTGATTGATAAAATTCGCCAAACCCTAGATTTGGAAACGATTTTTCAGACTACGGCGATCGAGGTGCGGCGACTGCTGAATGCAGACCGGGTGGGAATGTTTCGCTTTGACTCTGCCATGACCCCAGAAGGGCAGGCTACAGGCAGTCAGGTTCCACCTTATTCTTGCGGGGAATTTGTGTCCGAAGACTTAATCCCCTCTTTTAGTTCCGCTTTGGCGGCCAAAATAGAGGACCATTGTTTTGGCAACCACCATGCCCTGTATTACCAACAAGGAAGAGCTTGGGCTGCCAATGATATTTATGCGGCGAATATTTCCCAGTGTCATAAGGATATTCTGGAACGGTTTCAGGTGCGGGCGAATTTGGTGGTGCCGTTGCTCAAAGGCGAAGAACTTTGGGGTTTACTTTGCATTCACCAATGTTCTGGGCCGCGAGAGTGGCAAGATTGGGAAATTGAATTTGTCAAGAAAATTGCGGTGAATTTGGGGGTGGCTTTGCAACAAGCGGAACTGCTGAACCAAGCCCAGCAGCGCTCTCAGGAGTTACAAATTGCCCTGGCCCAGGTGCAAGCGCAAAAAGAACATCAGGCGAAATTGGCTCAACAAGAACGGACTTTGGCCAGAGTAATTGAACGGATTCGTCAGACTTTGGAACTGGAAGCTATATTTAGTAGCACCACTCAGGAAGTCCGCCAAATGCTTAACTGCGATCGCGTGGTGGTCTATCAGTTTAATCCCAACTGGAGCGGTCAATTTGTTTACGAGTCCCATTGCCAAGGCTGGAAATCTTTGTTAATTGGAGCAGACATCGATCCGGTTTGGCACGATCCCTATTTACAAGAGACTCAAGGGGGCAGATATGCCAACCACGAAACTTTTGCCATTGACGATCTCGACCGAGTGGAACTAGCCCCTTGCCACAGGGAAATTCTGGAAAGCTTTGAAGTGAAAGCGTTTGCGGTGGTGCCCGTCTTTGTCGGTGACAAGTTATGGGGTTTACTGGGAGCTTATGAGCATCAGAGTCCCCGCCATTGGGAAGACCGAGAAATTGCTTTGTTAGCCCAAGTCGCGAACCAGTTGGGCGTGGGAATTAATCAGGCAGAGTTGCTCACCCAAACCAAAACTCAGTCTCGGCAACTGCGGAGCACTCTGGCGGATCTGAGTGCGATTATTGATAATTTGGCTGATGGGTTATTGGTGACTGATACTCGGGGTCGGATTACTCGCTTTAATCCCGCATTGCTGGCGATGTTTAATTTGCAAGGGGTGGATTTACGGGGACGACAGCTTGCAGAAAATTTTCCCCCTGAGTTGGCCCGGTTAGTGCTTCAGACGGAGCGATCGGAACAAAAAATTGTCACCGTTGATGTTGAACTAGAAAACCACCGCGCCGGTCAAGCCCTGGCCACCAGTATTGTCAAAGAAGCGGAAATGGATGAAGGGGAACAATGTCTCGGTTCGGTGATTTTAATCCGTGATGTCACCGTTGAGCGAGAAGTCGATCGCATGAAAACCGAGTTTCTGGCTACGGTGTCCCACGAACTCCGCACCCCCCTGACTTCTGTACTAGGTTTTGCCTCGATTATTAAGGAAAAACTCGAAGAAACGATCTTACCGGGAATTGCTCCAGAGAATCGCAAGACCTTTAAAGCTACTCAACGAGTTTTGGACAATATCAATATTATTGTTTCCGAGGCGGAACGCTTGACCTCTCTGATTAATGATGTGTTGGATATCGCCAAAATGGAGGCGGGTCCTATGGAATGGGATATTAAGCCCGATGACCCGGTGCAAATCCTCAAACAAGCTTTGGCGGCGACTTCCTCTTTGTTTGAAAGGCATCGGTTGCAGTTGATTCAGGAGATTCCCCCAGAATTGCCCCAGGTTTTGGTCGATCGCGATCGCATGATCCAGGTAGTGATTAATCTGATTTCCAATGCGGTGAAATTTTCTGAACAAGGCTGCGTGATCTGTGAAGCCGCCGTGCAGCCTTGCTCCCCGGACTCTTTTGCTGCCCATATTGCCCATAAATTTACCGATCCCTTTAATTTAGGAGTTTCCCTCGATGCCGAACAAGAACTAACGATCCGCATCACGGATACGGGGATTGGTATCGCCGAAGATGACCAGAACAAAGTGTTTGAAAGGTTTAAACAAGTCGGCAATATTCTCACGAATAAGCCGAAAGGAACGGGTTTAGGTTTACCCATCTGCAAACAAATCGTGGAACACCACGGGGGTCGCATTTGGGTCGAAAGTAAACTCGGATTAGGCAGCACTTTTTCTTTCACGATCCCCATTGTCAAGCAGCGGAACTAACAAAATCCCTGGTCAACAAATAACAAATAACCAATCACCAACAATCAACAACGAACAACTAATAACCAACAACCAACAACAACCAACAACCAACAACCAACAACCAACAACCAACAACCACCAACATTATTTGGTTACAGATTGATTTAAGTATCTAGTGGTTGATCCCTAAATATAATAAAATACTGCATGAGGTCTTTTGTTTGGCCAACCAGAGTAAGTTTACTCGGTTGTCCTGGTGGCAGGTCAATTCTGTCAATCCCGAAAATGCGCGATCGCGTAGCTCAGGCGAGGGAATCGGCCCTAAATTTATTATCCAGCCAATTTTATGCATAAATGATGAACAAAAAAGTCTTAATCGTTGATGATGAACCAAATATCCTCATCTTGATGGAACAAGCCCTAGAAAAACTAGAGGAAGAAAACGATGTAGAATTACTCACCGCTAAAAACGGTTTAGAAGCCTTGGAAATCATTAAAAGCGAAAAACCTGATTTAGTCTTCTTAGATGTAATGATGCCTAAAATGAGTGGATTAGAAGTTTGCGATACGGTGAAAAATAAATTAGCTATGCAGAATATCTATATCATTATGTTGACCGCGAAAGGTCAAGAATTTGACAAACAAAGCGGGATTGCCGTAGGTGCAGATTTGTACATGACTAAACCATTCCGCCCCAAAGAAGTTCTACAAAAATCCCGCGAAGTTTTAGGATTATTATAGCCATGAATGCTTCGGGATATCATTCATTACCGACGGGTGCGGAGCCAAGATTTTTCCTGTTTTAATGCTATTAATGGTAAATTAGCGGCGCTCTCTGATGCAAAAATCCCTGGTTGACTGAAAAATCAATAAATTTCTCAGATAAATTATCAGATAAATTAATTATTATTCATGGAATCCTCTGATTCACCAATAAGTCCCTGGGGGCAATCTATTGATAAATCAGTTATGAATTATTAGAAATCCTGAACCCGATCGATCTGGTTTAAAATTGGTTAGCCAAATTAACTAGATCCAAATTACTACCAATGCCCAATTTGAGAGTATAATTGGAGTTTAAGCATTAGTCGGAGATGCCCATGCTCAATTAAACGGCGCTTTGGTACTGATGAACCAGCAGCAATCCGCCGATCTGCTTTCAGAAATCATCTGAATTTTGAGCCATGACATTATAAGGCACTTAGCCTGAAAAAACTGCTACAAATCCTATTTAAATTTCTTGAAATAATTGTTTGAGCCAAATTTATTTTTAGGTTTTTGTCGATAATTATTTACTCAATAGTCACTTATTCCCTGAAAAGATGAAATATGAGGAATTAGATGATTCATATTAATCTAAAAAAACTGATTTCTAAGCCTGATATTTCATTAGCGATGAAAAACCTGGTGGCAGCCTTAGATCCTAACATTGCGATTTGGGATGCCAAAGGAACCATCCTAATTGGAAATGCCAATTCCCTAGAACATCTCTCACAAAAATATCCGATTAAAACGGCTTCAGAAATTGTTGGCTGGGTGACTGGATCGGAAAAAGCTGAGTTATTCGTCCAGATTATCAGTTATATTGCCAATCAAGAATTAGAAAAGAAAACTCTCGCTATTGAAACTTTGGAAAAATACGAAGAGATCAACTTTTTGTATGAGATTTCCAGTAAATTTGCGGTTTGTGTGGGGATTAAAGAGATTATTGAATTCGTGATTTCTGAAGCGCAGAAACTTATCGGGGGAACCAATGTTTCTGTGATGTTAATTAATGAAGAAACGAAAAAACTTGAGATTATTGCCGCACGGGGTCAAGAAAATAACCAAAAAACTGTGATGGAAGCAGGGGTGGGGATTGCCGGTCATGTTTTAGCCTCTGGTGAAGCAGAAATTGTCAATGATGTGGACTCAGATCCGAGATATATTCCCGGTGAAAATCAAATTAATTCTTTATTATGTGCCCCTTTAATTGCAGCTAGTGGCACCCTGGGAGTAATTAATATTAGTAATGCCAATCCTACCCACTATACCGCTCAGGATTTAAAACGATTTAAAGCTCTCGCTGCCCCAGCGGCAGTGGCGATTGAAAATGCCCGCTTATATGAACAACTTAGGGAATATTCGCGGAATTTAGAGCAACAAGTAGCTCAACGAACCGCCCAACTGGAAAGAGCGAATCAGGAATTACAACGCCTTGCTAGTTTAGATGGTTTAACCCAAGTAGGCAACCGCCGCCGTTTTGATGAGTATCTGATGGAGAATTGGCAGCGGTTAATTAATGAGATTGCGCCGATGTCTTTAATTATGTGTGATGTGGACTGTTTTAAAAGTTATAATGATAGTTATGGCCATCTGATGGGCGATGATTGTTTACAACGAATCGCGAAAGCCATTACCTGTGCGGTGAAACATCCAGCCTATTTAGTTGCCCGCTATGGAGGAGAAGAGTTTGCGATCGTTTTGCCGAATACCAGTGCTAGAGGCGGGATGTATATTGCGGAGACGATTAAGATTGAAATTGAATGGCTAAAAATTCCGCATATTCAATCCAGCGTGAGTAAATATGTGACGGTGAGTATGGGGGTTTCTAGTACCATTCCTTCGGAGCAATATTCCCCACAGGATTTAATTGCAGCGGCGGATATTGCTCTTTATGAAGCGAAAAATCAGGGGCGCGATCGCATTGTATTTCAGGCGCTCCCTGATTAATCTGATGGACTGTTTGATTTAGTCAAGCAAAATCGTCATTTTATCAAACTCTTTTAGCTTTATCTTGGCTTTATCTTAGATCATTTACAAAAATTTATGCAACAATAAGTATTTATATTGTAGGGTGGGCAAAAGTCCACCATCATATATGGTAGGGTGGGGTGAATATTTTTGCCCACCCTACGAATGTTAGGGGCTTATTCAAGATAACTTTTGATCTGACGTTTGACGATGATGATTGGCGTCAGAGTCATCACCGATCCGATTAAGGAAATCGAGAAAATCACCGTTTCAAAAAAATTCGGATTATCGGTATATTCTCCCCGGTATTTTACCCTTTCGGCAATGGCTGGATCCTCGATCGAAGCTACTGGCTGATGCTCATCAACCAAGGAATTTATCAACGGTTCTACACCCATCTCATCGTTAGTCACCGCAGCTATCCCGAAGGTAATTGCCATCTTTAGATTATCTGTTTGAGCATCTTTTTGAGCATCTGGTTGAGGTTCTTTTAATTGACCTAAGCTAATCAAATTCTCTCCAGAAATTATCCCGATTTGATTGGGAACTATCTTGACCGATAACATTTTTTCTAAATGCCGAGAGTCAAAATTTACCGCCCCCGCTATGGCAGGATTTTCCGCCGATACAGTCAATAAACTTAAAGTGGTTGTCGCCAACGTTGCCAGTTTTATTGCCAGTTTTATTGCCGGTTTTATTGCCAGTTTTCTTTTTAGCCCAGGTTGCATTTCTTTCTTATACCTTAATCTTTCAGGAAAAAATATTTATTTGCTCTGATTTCGTTTCCGCGAGCCAAGGCTATGGTTGTAAATGCACGACGTTTTATATCAGCTTTAGGTGAATTGTTACTTACTGTAATAAAAAAAGTCAAGTTCCAGTCATCAAAATGATGATTTTATGAATTTTTGATAAATTAGCTAAAATATAGTTGACGTTTTTAATTTTTTATGGTAATGATTTCCCCGATACCTAGGGACGATTCAGGAATGACCCGTATATATGGGCATATCGGTAGGAAATGATTTTTCCCTTCTCTTCCGTTTTTTCCCGTTGACCAAGGAAATGGTAAAACAACGCCCCTGGTTTGCCAACTGCCCCAGACTTTGATCGAAAAACTAGAAATTCCGGATCTAGGCTGAAAATACCGTCAAGAGTGGTATTGATGGGGTTTTTTGCCAGCATTTTTATTAAATTATCATTAAATTTACGATAATGTGTGAATTTAATCACCCAATTTTCTAAAAAATTTGCCATGATATAAGTAGGACAAAATTACAGGAGAGGCAAAATGAACCACTCACCAGTAGACAACGAAAAAGACAAAACTTTTCCCCTGCATAAATTTCTGCAAAAATTTATCCATCCCTCCAGGAAAAAAACCCCCAAGAATGAAACACAGCGTCTCTGAATTGCTCGACTTTTTCTCCGGTTATTGCGTAAAACGATCGCCCCTGGGTTGACCAGGATCGGAACACAGATATGAAGCAACCCCGATCTCAGCAAGGCAATGGAATCGGGGTTTTTCTTGACTTTTTCCCCTGGATCCCATGAATCCCCCAGCAAATTTTTTTAAACTCAAATTATCGGAGTGCTTTACTTCAGTCAACCCATTGGGTTTTTTTACAAAACTTTAAAACTTTTTTTTTGGAAAAATAGTATAATACAAGATCGGAATCCAGGGTTTCTTAACGTTTAAGCTTCTTCACAATTTTAACGTTTGCTCAGACAGCCCCGCTTAAATGAACAGATGAGTTTTTGACAGGTTCAAGGTTATTTACTCTAGAAAAATATTTTTCAGGCAATTTCAGAGGAAATGTTATGCTGAATTTGACTCAGTTTCGGATCCGGTGGCTAATTGTCATCGGCTACTCAGTTCCCATTCTTTTATTGCTACTATCGACTTATTTGATTCAAGGAAGCGTTCAAAGGGCATCTCGTGCAGTGAGTGAACTGGATGCCTACAATGTCGTTGAAAAACAAGGGGATGAAGTTGCTTTTGCGGTAGAACACTTACGAGTGGTGATTCGTTGTTATATGCTGGATCCGAATGCAAAAATTTTACAGGAATTAAAACAAAATATTCAACTGTATCACAATTTAGCGGCAGCCTACCAAGCTAAGATTCAAAATTCGGAACAACAAAAAATATTTACTCAATATAAGAGCAAGATAGATGCAGAGATCGTATTTGTGGAAACCGAATTAATTCCTTTGATTAATCAAGGAAAAATCGCCGAATCTCGCCAAAAATGGCATCAAGAATACTATGGAGAGATTCAGAATGACCTGGAAACGTTGATGGGTCAGTTTCGAGAAACCGGGGACATTACATACGCAGAGATAAAACAAGAACAAGATACCGCATTAAGTCAGATAGATCCACTGATTTGGCAAGTGACGGCTGCCTCTGTAATCGTGGCGATCGCTACAGGTTTTTTGATTATTTCTGTTTTGATCCAACGCTTGAATCAAGAAGCGATCGCGATCGCTTCTTCTTGTTCGCAAATTGCCGAAACGTTCACGGAACAAGACCGGACTGCTAGTGAGCAAGCTTCGTCCGTTAATGAAACAACAATTAGTATTGAACAGTTGCGGCGATCGGCAGAAAAATCCGCTCTGCAAGCCGAATCTGCCGCCGTGGGTGCGCGTCAGATATTACACTTGGCCAGCGGCGATCGGGAACATTCAGAAAATGGCAACGGAACCGTTTGTTTACAAAAAGCTTCAGAGGAAATTGCGGACAAAGTGCAGTCTTTGAGCGAAGAACTCAATCAAATTTATCGGATTACCAATGTAGTGACGGAATTAGCCAGTCAAACGAATATGCTGGCACTCAATGCCGCAGTGGAAGCGGTTCGCTCTGGAGATCAAGGAAGAGGATTTGCCGTTTTAGCCACAGAAATTCGTAAACTGGCTGATGAAAGTCGCAAGGCTTCTGAACGAATTAATCAGTTAATTGAGAATCTGCAAAAATCGGCCAATTCTACGGTGAATATCACAGAAAAAGGCACCCAGGCGGTAGAAAATATGGTCACGGCGATTAATGATATTTCTGGAAATGTGCAAGAGATTGCTTCAAATGTTCAGGAGCAAGCCAGTGCCATCAATCAAATTATGATTGCCATGAATACGATTAATACAGGAGTTCAACAAACCTCTAGCAGAATTAGTCAAACGAAATTGGGGATTGAACAACTGGATCAAACGGCGCAACATTTGAAAGCTTTGGTTTAGATTTGTCTTTTAGCTATTCTCCCTGGGGTTTCTTCCCTAAAAAATCAAGTAATTCTTGTTTCAATTGTGCCAAATCCTGCGGTTAATCCATCGGGTTTCACTCATCTTTTGGGTAGAGAACCCAGAAACCGGGTTTGTTTTTTGGCGATCGCACTTAACTTAGGAATCCGAACCAGAAACCCGGTTTATTATGGGTAATTTAGATTAATTTTAACAACGCTTGTACCGGATGCAATGGCTGCCAACCGTCAAACCGCTTGACTTGCGATCGACAAGAATATCCGGTGGCTAAAATATAGGGTTGTTCCGCTATATTCTCTGGCAATTGCCGCCCCCAACTCATCTGATAAATGCCTTGAGATTCGGCATAATGTTCCGCTTCATGGCCGTAAATTCCCGCCATGCCACAGCATCCGGTTTCTACCAGATTTAATTGTAAACCAACGGCATGAAAAATTTGTTGCCATTGTCGTTGGGAAGCTAAGACAGCGGTTTTTTCGGTGCAATGTCCGAATAATTGATAAGAGTGAGAATGGTTATTATAATGCTTAACTTGCGGCAGTCGATCTAATTGGCTGACTAAGAATTCTTGTAATAACTGGACAGGGGGGTTATTGCCGCTGGGGATAATTTTCTGATATTCGTCTCGATAGGTAAGGACGATGCTGGGTTCAATGCCAATGATGGGGATATTTAAATCAGCAAGTTGATGGAAATAGGCACTATTTTTATGAGCGATCGCGCCAAATTGTCCTAAAAAACCTTTCACATGAAGGGGTTTACCACTGGGAAAAAATGGTGCCACATAAACCGTATATCCCAGCTTAGTCAAAAAGTCATAAGTATCTAGCACTAAGTCGGATTCATAGAAGCTAGTAAACGCATCTTGCAGTAAAATCACACTATTTAATTTTTCACTTTCACTCAGTTTGGCTAATTTATCCAGGTCAAACTCTGGGGCAGTTTTTGCGGCTAAACCTTGCTGAACTGTCACCGGACTGACTACCGGGGGATCGACCATCTTTATACTATGCTTAATCAACCAAAGCGTTAGGGAATTTTGGCTTAAGAAATTAACCAATCCTGGGGCAAAAGATTGCCATTGTGCCAAGGTTTCAATATAACCAATGAAGTAATCTCGTAATGGTCTTAAATATCGAGTATAATACAGAGATAAAAATTTAGCTTTCATCTCTGGAATATCTACATGAATTGGGCATTGAGTCGCGCAAGCTTTGCAGGATAAACACCCGTGCATCCCGGCATAAACTTCATGGGAAAAGTCATAAAATCCTAGATATTTTTGCAGGGTATTCCAGAGTTTAATTGGGAAATTTGAGGCAGGGAACAGGGAACAGGTCTGGGTAGGGGCAGAGGCAATATTCCCCGTTCCCTGATAACCGTTCCCCGTTCCCTTTTTTCCAATTTCTAATTGCCGTAACCATTCCCGAAGTAAACTAGCGCGACCTTTAGGAGAATGAATGCGATCGCGTGTTTCTTTGGACGAAGGACACATCACTTGATCGGGGTGATAATTAAAACAAGCCCCATTGCCATTACACTTAAATGCCGCCTCATATTCTAACTGCAACTCCGGGGAAACTTGGCGATCGAATTCTCCCCGTAACGGCGATTCTAAGGGCACAACTGCCGCATCACTACCAAAAGGCGTCACAATTTTTCCCGGATTTAATTGATTATACGGGTCAAAAGCTGCCTTAATTTTCCGTAAATCTTCATAAAGTTCTGCCCCAAAAAATAGGGGAGTATATTCACTTCTAAAACCCTTGCCATGTTCACCCCACATTACCCCGCCATATTTCCGCACCAAAGCCACCACTCGATCCGACAATTCTCGGATTAAAGCTGCATCTTTTGGCGCTTTCATATCCAAGGCAGGACGCACGTGAAGACAGCCTACATCAACATGGCCATACATAGCATATTCTAACTCATATTTACTCAGTAAACTTTTAAATTCTCCGATATAATTAGCTAAATTTTCTGGTGGGACGGCAGTATCTTCAATCAAAGCAATGGGTTGACGTTTTCCCGGTTTATTCCCCAATAAACCCACCCCTTTTTTCCGCAATTCCCAAAGTTTTGCAGCTTCCTGGGCATTTTGGGCTAAATAATAACCAATTGCTTTTTGGGGGTTATTTTTACTATGTCCTATGGCTGTACAAATTGCCTCTATATTGTCATTAACTGCCGATTCCGTTTCCCCCACAAACTCCACTAAATTAATTGCTTTAGCATCCCCAATAAAATCTTTAACTTCATCATAAATTTCATCAGTTTTAGCCAATTGTAGAATTGTTTCATCAATCGTTTCAATCGCTGCGGGTTCTGCCTTTAATAAATTTTCGGCAGCGGATAAAGCATCATCAAAACAGCGATAATGAATCACTAATAACCTTTGGGCTTTGGGAATCGGGGTTAATTTTAACTTCGCTTCCGTAATTACCCCTAAAGTACCTTCCGATCCGGCTAATAGCCAGTTTAAATTAAAAGTATTTTGGGCGCGATCGTAAACCTTAGCTAAATTATACCCGGTCATAAACCGAGTTAACTTGGGAAAAGTTTCGGCAATTAACTCTTGTTTATAACTAACAATATCATCTACTTGGCGATAAATTTCACCCAGCCGGTTTGACTGTTGTTTAACCTGGGATAAATTGGGCAAATCAACAGAGTGGCTGTTGCCCACAGTTCCATCAGGCAAAACCCACTCTAAGGCTAAAATATGATTACTCGTGCGACCATAAATCCGCGACCCTTTCCCACAAGCATCAGTATTAATCATCCCGCCAATCGTAGCCCGATTACTAGGGGCTAAACTGGGGGCAAAAAATACGCCGAATGGTTTTAAAGCTGCATTCAATTGGTCTAAGACAACGCCCGGTTGTACGCGCACCCAACCCGCTGCTACATTCACCTCTAAAATCTGGTTCATATATTTAGAAACATCAATCATAATGCCGGGAGAAAGGGATTGACCATTTGTTCCCGTACCCCCACCTCTGGGAGAGAAAGTTATCTGGTGATAAGCGGGTTGATTGGCTAATTGAAATAGGTTAACTAAATCCGCAGTATTTTTGGGAAAAACGACCGCTTGGGGTAAAATTTGATAGATGCTGTTATCGGTTGCAGTAATTAAGCGACTGGCGAATTCACGGCGAATTTCCCCAGAGAAAGAGGTTTTTTCTAGGGCGGCTAAAAATTCCGCATAGTCAGGTTTTAACGATTGATTTAAAGATTGATTTAAGGTTTGGTTTAGATTTAGACGAGGAATCATAAGCGGGAAAGATAGAAAGAGACAGGGACAAGAAACCGGGTTTCTGCCTTAAGTTTACACTCATGGCAAAATCCCAGGGACAAGAAACCGGGTTTCTTAAGTCAACCTCTGCCTCCCCACCGAAACCTACATAGAAACCCGGTTTCTAACCGCTTCAGGTTTCTCACAGCCCCAGGGACAAGAAACCGGGTTTCTCTAAGTCAACCTCTGCCACCCCACCGAAACCTACATAGAAACCCGGTTTCTAACCGCTTCAGGTTTAGGGGTTGCTGGTGGGGACAAGAAACCGGGTTTCTATAAGCGTTGTTGGTTGGTGGCAAAGGTTAACGCAAGAAACCCGGTTTCTGGGGTAAAATAGTGACAGTGTTGAGGGTATGACTATGGGTGTAGGCCGATCGCTCCTAAAATTAACTATTGGGACTGGCTGTGCGTTTATGGGCTTGACCTGTTCGCCAATTCTGATCGAAGCAGGAAGTGTTTTGGGTCCAATCTTAGCCTCTTTTTTAGGAAACGTGGCCATCAGCACTACAGCTAATTCCCTTGATGACTTAACCGCAGGGCAAGACCCGGATAGGGTATCCCTACAAAATCAGGATTTAACGCGGGCGGTGGGAAAAGCGATCGCCGCCGTTATTACCCTCGAAGCCAGAAAACACCCCGGCAAAACCCGTCAATATTTAGAAAAAATTGCTGCCCAAGCCAAAGATAACTGGGTCAAAATCGCCCAACAGGAACTCACCCAGCAACGTTACCCCGAACTGCGAGAAGCGAAACTCGATCAATTCCTGACTCCCGAAGAATACCAACTCACCCAACAAGGCAACCTCACCGCTACAGAATGGGGGGATATTTTCGTCCGCCTCAACATGGCAGCTTGTAAAGGGGGCGGCTTTCCCATTCCCTCGGAGGTGCGTCAACAAGTCGCGGAATTACTCCATACTACCTTCCCCAAAGCCTTGCGAGAAACCCTCAAAGAAGACTTTGCCAAGGATGGGAAAGCCTTTGCGGGGTTAACGTTGCAGTTACTCACGGGAATGCAGGCACAACTGAGGCAACTGCAAGCCAATCCAGGGGATGTCAATGCTGAGGAGTTCAGCCAAATCCTGCAACAGTTTCAGGAATTGGAAACCCAGTTACGGGGAAACGTCACCCAGCAACAGGCATTTTTTACCGATATTTCCGGCAGGATTGATTCCGGTTTTGCGGAAGTCTGTCAACGGTTGGGGGTGATGGAAACCCAAATCGCTCAGTTGTTGCAAGGACTGGAAAGCACCCTAGAAAGTTTGGTGGCAGAAATTCGATCGCATTTTGATGCCGCTAACCCCCATCTTTCCTTAGCAGAATGGCGACCCATTGCCGAGTTAATGCTGGCTAACCGACAGGCATTAACCGCTAATCCGGCATTTAAGCGGGTGGATGTCTATGTGCCGTTGGCATTGGTGGAACGTCGCCAAACTCAGCAACGGAAACCGGGGCAAAGTTTGGAAAATCCAGAAGAGTGGGGACGGGAAGAAGAGAGAATGACTCCCATCGCCGAGGATGAGTTTTTCGATCGGGTTTTGCGGCAGGGAAAAAGTCCCCAAAGTCAGGGGCGACGGATTGCGGTGATTGGCGAACCGGGGTCAGGAAAAACGACGCGGTTACAGGCGATCGCCGATTGGATATTGGCAGAACATCTCGGCATCCCGATTTGGATTGACTTGGCACAATTTACCGAACCGACTCTGGTGGATTATCTGGAAAAATGGCTGAAGTCGGCGGGAGTTGCAGGGGCGATCGCCTCTCTCCAAGACCATCAAGAGCATCTCTGGTTATTGATGGATGGCTTGGATGAAATGGTAGCCCGGATTGAACAGCCCCATGTGTCCCAGTTATTAACCGGGTGGGTGGGGTTAGGACGGGCGATTATTACCTGTCGGGTGAATGTCTGGGAAGCCGATCGAAATGCCTTTTCGGGGTTTGATGTCTATCGGAATTTACCCTTTGAGGCGGATCAAATGGAAACCTTTATCCGGCGATTCTTTGCCCAGACTGATTAACCCAACTCATTTATAATGATCGTTAGATTTTGGATGCTCATCATGTCCCTCACCATCGCTCTGAATCCTGAACTAGAAGCTAAACTCCTGGCTGAAGCAAAGCAGCAGGGTCAAAGTTTGGATACATTTCTCCAGCAATTGCTATCTCAAGCATTGGGAGTGTCCGAGCCTGATGCTTGGTTAGGGGAGGATAGTTTAGCGGCAGATTTATACAGTCCCGTGGCTTTGTTGGATGATGATGGGGTAATCGCGTTGGCACAGATGAAGCTAGATGCTGGGCAAAATCAGCGTTTGGGAGATTTACAAGCGAAAGGAAAGGCTCAGGGCTTAACCCAAGCGGAGCGATATGAACTATTGATGTTAATGCAGAGTTATCGTTTGGGATTATTGCGAAAATCCGAAGCCTTAGCCGAAGCCAAAGCGCGGGGTTTAAGCCCCAATCTTGCCCCATGAGTTTATCTGACCCGGTACGTCAAATCGTTCGTCAACGTGCCGGAAACTGTTGTGAATATTGCTTGAGCCATCAAGATTACATTATGGGTCGGTTACAGGTCGATCACATACTACCCGTGGCAAAGGGGGGTGGTGATGAGTTGGAAAATCTCTGTTTAGCTTGTGAATTATGTAATCAATATAAGTGGACAAAGACGAAATTCAACGATCCACAGACTGGGCAATCTATAGCTTTGTTTAATCCTCGTCAACAACAATGGTCAGATCATTTTCAATGGAGTGATGATGGGACAGAAATTATTGGTTTGACGGCTTGTGGTCGTGCCACTGTAGCCGCATTACAGCTTAACAATTCATTGGCGGTGGTTGTGCGCCGAAATTGGGTTAGGGCTGGCTGGCATCCACCGACATTGAACACATAAAGTCGCTCCTTACCGGGACAATAAACGATGCTTTAGTGATTAGCTTTTGATTTCTCAAACAAGAATGCCATGACAAATTCCACTTTAACTCCTGCCGATGCGCTAATTGCCGCCCTCCATGAACCGGGACGGGAACATCTCCTTGATTTAGTCCGCAATCCCTTGCGTTTGACCTTGCTCTGCATGACTTGGGATGGGTCATCGTTGCCGGAAACTCAGGCGGAGTTATATGAGCGTTATCTGAGAAAGATTTATGAGTGGAATCAGAATTGGCATGAGTTGGAAAAGTATGCCGAACGTTGTGGCACGACCACCACGAAATTAAAGCAGGATTTGAATCAGCAATTGGGGGAACTGGCAAAGGCGGCGCTGAATTTGCCCCAGGAGCGATTTCGGTTATCACAGGCTTTGGTGGAACAGCATCTAGGGGAGGAATGGGATCGGACTTCCTTGGGTTATTTGGCGTTGCGGTTGGGCTGGTTAAATCGGGTGGGCAAAGATGGGCGCGGCGATAGTATTTTTGCCTTTTATCATGCCACGTTTCAGGAGTATTTTGCGGCGTTGGCGGTGGAGGATTGGGATTATTTTCTGCCTCGGAATCATGTGGATTGTCCGGTAGCGGGGAAGCGGTATCGGATTTTTGAGAAGCAGTGGAAGCAGGTGATTTTGTGTTGGTTGGGGCGTGGGGATATTGAGGATGAGAAGAAGGAGGGTTTTATTCGTGCATTGATTGAGTTTAATGATGGCTGTGGAGAGTGGAATTTTGAGAAAGTAGATAGAGGATTTTATGAATATCATGCCTATTTTCTTGCAGCGGCGGGTGTGAATGAGTTTAAGGCTTGTTCTCTGGCAAATGAGATTATTCGGCAGGTAGTGAAGCGGAGCACGGGTGATTTCAATAGTGAAACACAGGAGTGGCGAGATTATTTAATGCCAACCCTCGAAGGATTAAGAGAAATTATTATCCAAGGAAAAATCCGACAAAAGTGGATTTCGGAAATTATTGCTACATCAATTTCGATTATCAAAACTACTCAGGATGAAACAGAACGCCGAAATGCAGTGAGGATTTTTGGTGAAGCTCCACAGGACAATTCAGATTTAAGTTTCGCTTGGAACACCGCTGTACAGGGGAATTTAGAGGTGATCGCCGCTTTGGTCTGGACTCTGGAAACCACTGAGAACGAACATACCTGTGATGATGCGATGTATAGTTTGGGTGAAATTGCACAGGGGAATCCAGAGGTAATCTCAGCATTAATTCGGCTTCTCGAAACAACTCAAGACGAAAAAAAATGTGAGAGTATAGCGAGAAATTTTGATAAGATTACACAAGAAACTTCATCGGTGACTAAAGATTTAATCCGCATTATCAAGACTACTAATAATGAAAATATTCGCTGTAGTGTGATGTATCACGTTTTGAATAAAATTGCACAAGGAAATCTAGAGGCAATCACCGCTTTAGTCCGCATTCTCGAAACTACTAATGACGAAAATACCCGTTGTCATGCCGTGTATAGTTTGGGTGAAATCGCAGAAAGGAATCCAGAGGCGATCGCCGCTTTAGTCCGCATTCTCGAAACTACCGAGGATGAAGATACCTGTTGGATAGCGGCGAATAGTTTGGAGCGAATCGAACCGGGAAATCCAGCAGTGATTCCAGCCTTAATCCGGATTCTCGAAACCACTGAGGATAAAGATGTCCTTTGTACAGTAATGTATCGTTGGGATGAAATCGCACAGGGAAATCCAGAGGAGATCGCAGCATTAATCCGCATTTTTGAAACCACCGAGGATTACAATACTCGTTGGAAAGCGGCAGAGATTGTGGGTAAAATCGCACAGGGGAATTCAGAGGCGATCGCCGCTTCAATTCGTATTCTCGAAACTACTGAGGATGAATTCTCCGATACTCTGCCGTCGGAGTTGCCCGATCTACCATTACTCTGCTTCAACACTTCTCAAGATATCCGTTGGAAAGCGGCAGAGATTGTGGGTAAAATTGCACAAGGACATCCAGAGGCGATCGCCGCTTTAATCCAGATTCTCAAAACTACTCAGGACGAAGATACCCGTCGCAATGCACTGTATAGTTTGGGTAAAATCGCACAGGGACATCCAGAGGCGATCGCGGCTTTAATCCACCTTCTCGAAACTACTCAGGATGAACATACCCGTTTAACTGTGGCGCAAAATTTGATTCAAATTGCACAAGGACATCCAGAGGCGAACACGGCTTTAATCTGGCTTCTCGAAACTACTCAGGATGAACATACCCGTTTAACTGTGGCGCAAAATTTGATTCAAATTGCACAAGGACATCCAGAGGCGATCGCCGCTTTAATCTGGCTTCTCGAAACTACTCAGGACGAATATACCCGTCGCCAAGTAGCGAGAAGTTTAGGTGAAATCGCACCGGAAAATCCAGAGGCGATCGCCGCTTTAATCTACCTTCTCAAAACTACTCAGGACGAAAATACCCGTTGCACAGTAGCGAGAAGTTTAGGTGAAATCGCACCGGAAAATCCCCAGGCGATCGCCGCTTTAATCCACTACCTTGAAACTACTTATGTTTAACATACCCAAAAATAGCCGTGAGATAGCGGCGGAGAGTTTAGGCAAAATCGCACAGGGAAATCCAGAGGCGATCGCCGCTTTAATTCGCTATTTTGAAACTACTGTCGAAACGACTGAGGATCAAGGTGCTCTTTTGAGAGCAGCGCAAAATTTGAGTGAAATAGATCCGGGGAATTCTAAGGTAACTACAGCATTAATCCGCATCCTCAAAATCATTGAAGATAAGTTACTGGATACTCCACCTACAGAAACGACTAAGAATAACAATACTCTTTTGATAGCAGTGCAAGATTTGAGTGAACTCCATCCGGGAAATTCTAAGGTAATTACAGCATTAATTCGCATCCTCAAAATCATTGAAGATAAATTCGAGGATAGTCCACCTACTTATCATCTACCATCACTACTTGAGCATATTGGTGGGACTGGTATGACTGATGATGAAACAACCTTTCAGATAGCAGCGAAGACTTTGGGTAAAATTGCACAGGGCAATTCAGATGTAATTAAGAATTTAATTTGTATTCTTGAAACTACTCGAAACGCATGGAGTCGTTTTAGTGTTGCAGATACTTTAGGTAAAATCGCACAGGGAAATTTAGAGGCAATTGCAGCATTAATCCACATTCCCGAAATCACTAGGGATAAAGCTACCCTGGAAATAGCTACAGAAAGCTTACAAAAAATTATTACTACCCCCGAACAATATGCGGGAGTTGTATCTGCTTTGAAAGATGGTCTCAGTGAGGAAATGTATCAAAACGACTTTGATTTATTCAATAAATGCTATGAAATTATCTCGATTTGTGCAAAAAACCTCTCCTATCCCGAATTTTACCAAGCATGGCATCATCCTTCTACTACTACTCCCTATCCCAAACTAATGCCATTATACCTATTCTCTAGTGATTTAGAAGATTTATTAGAAGATTTATTTAGCGACCCACCAGATTTATCTCAACCTTTAGAAATATTAGATACATCCCAACTGCCATTATACATATCTTCTAGTGATTTAGAAGATTTATTTAGCGACCCACCAGATTTATCTCAACCTTCAGAACAGTTGCAGAATAACCTCGCCCTTCTCCCCCAAATCCTCAACCAAGCCATCCAAACCCACCCCGTCAACTGCCAACCCATTTGCATCGATGGCAGCCGCTTCAGCGACCCTAGCAACCCTGCCTTGCAAATCTACACCACCTTGAAAAAAGCCGGATGTCCCGTCAGTCCCGACGGTAGACCCCGTACCATTGCCGAATTACAAGCCTACTGCGAGGATGACCTCAGCGACCATCAAATTGCCCTCATCCTCTACGAAGAACCCACGGACCCACCGCCCCAAGGCTTTGATATCGCCGTCCTCAATCAACTCGCCCGGTTTAGCCATCCCCCCATAGCCGTAGTTCTTCCCCAACCCCTCCCGGAGTGCCGACTCCCGCAATTCCTAGAAAGCGACCCGGATTTGATTGCCAATCTCCTTCGGTGGTTGCAAAACTTGGCACGATGAATGAGTCATAAATCGGTAGCGATCGCCTCCTACAAAACAAGAAACCGGGACAAGAAACCGGGACAAGAAACCGGGTTTCTCTAAGACAACCTCTGCCACCCCACCGAAACTTACATAGAAACCCGGTTTCTAACCGCTTCAGGTTTCTATGTAGGTTTTGGGGCTATTTGACTTCGACAAACAAGAAACCGGGTTTCTATGTAGGTTATTAGTTGGTAGCAGAGGTTAACGCAAGAAACCCGGTTTCTGGGACCCCAGGGACAAGAAACCGGGTTTCTTAAGACAACCTCTGCCACCCCACCGAAACTTACATAGAAACCCGGTTTCTAACCGCTTCAGGTTTCTATGTAGGTTTTGGGGTTAATTGACTTCGACAAACAAGAAACCGGGTTTCTATGTAGGTTATTAGTTGGTAGCAGAGGTTAACGCAAGAAACCCGGTTTCTGGGGCCAAGGGACAAGAAACCGGGTTTCTCTAAGTCAACCTCTGTCACTCCACCGAAACTTACATAGAAACCCGGTTTCTAACCGCTTCAGGTTTCTCACCGCCCCAGGGACAAGAAACCGGGTTTCTTAAGTCAACCTCTGCCACCCCACCGAAACTTACATAGAAACCCGGTTTCTAACCCATTCAGGTTTAGGGGTTGCTGGTGGGGACAAGAAACCGGGTTTCTATAAGCGTTGTTGGTTGGTGGCAAAGGTTAACGCAAGAAACCCGGTTTCTGGGGCCAAGGGACAAGAAACCGGGTTTCTATGAGAAATGCCTGCCACCCCACCGAAACCTTCATAGAAACCCGGTTTCTAACCTCTCCAGGTTTCTCACCGCCCCAGGGACAAGAAACCGGGTTTCTGCAATAATTTATCTATCCTAACCGAGATTTTCGTCAATTACCCGGTTGCTCAATTCTTCAAGAGGCGATGATATTTGAAATTTGAATGGCATGAAGAAAAAGCAGAAAATAACCTCAAAAAACACGGAATTAGTTTTGATGAAGCAAAAACCGTTTTCAATGACCCATTATCGATAACGATCGCTGATTCCCAGCACTCTGATAATGAAGAACGCTATATTGATATTGGTCGATCTAGTCAAGGTAAGTTACTTGTTGTAGTTTACACAGAACGTCAAGCAAACATTAGAATTATTAGTTGTCGTCAAGCCACCAAAACAGAGAGAAAAATGTATGAACAATCATAATTTTGAACAGCCAAATATCCCTGATATCACTGATGATGAAATGCTTCCAGAATATGATTTTAGCGGCGGCATACGCGGCAAGCATTACCAAGCATATCGCAGAGGACATACTGTGACCATTCATCAAAATGATGGCAACGATATTGTGCAATATTTTACCCTAGAAGATGGAGCAATTATGCTCGATCCAGATGTGCGGGAATATTTCCCTGATGCTGAAACTGTCAACAGGGCTTTACGCACCTTGATTAGTTTGTTTCCGAAAAATCGTCAGGCAATTTGAAGTCAGGCAGGAAAGAAACCGGGTTTCTAACCGCTTCAGGTTTTGGGGTTAATTGACTTCGGCAGAGAAGAAACCGGGGCAAGAAACCGGGGCAAGAAACCGGGTTTCTATGACATTTGTTTGTTGGTGGCAAAGGTTAACGCAAGAAACCCGGTTTCTGTCGCCAAGGGACAAGAAACCGGGTTTCTTCAGACAACCTCTGCCACCCCACCGAAACTTACATAGAAACCCGGTTTCTAACCGCTTCAGGTTTCTCACCGCCCCAGGGACAAGAAACCGGGTTTCTTAAGACAACCTCTGCCACCCCACCGGCCCTTACATAGAAACCCGGTTTCTAACCGCTTCAGGTTTCTCACCGCCCCAGGGACAAGAAACCGGGTTTCTTCAGACAACCTCTGCCACCCCACCGGCACCTACATAGAAACCCGGTTTCTAACCGCTTCAGGTTTCTAGACCTAGGTTTTGGGGCTACTTGACTTCGGCAGAGAAGAAACCGGGTTTCTATAAGCGTTGTTGGTTGGAGGCAAAGGCTGACCCAAGAAACCCGGTTTCTCACCGCTTCCGGTTTCTCAGAGGATAGTTAAACAACAACCCTGTTGCTAAAAACCTAAAATAATAGTTAAATCGATCTAATGTATGAAACGCTATAGATATAGTCACTTTAAGGTAAACCATCAGCATGACCAGCACAGCACCAGCCCCCACTAAAACCCCCGATTTTTGCGAAGGCATCCAATATTTTGGCGAACCGTTGCCCGGATTTGACAAATATGCCCAAGAACCCGCGATCGCCTCTGGGAAAAAAGCGATCGCCTCTCCGTCGGATCCTGCCGCCGTCTTTCAAACCCTTCTCGTTGCCGACGCCCTGCGTTACCTAACCATGCAAGTCACCGCCAGCAAAGCATCCGGCCACCCTGGTGGATTTGCCAGCAAAGCCGAAGTTTATGCCGCCTTGGTCATGCTGGGTTACAAAAATATCCTCACGGAAGTGGGCCACCATGCCCCCGGATTTTATAGTGCCATGTTCCTCGATCGCTCCTTAGAACAGATGGATATCGATAACGTGCAACAAATGCGCGATCGCTTCCGGGAACACAAAGGACTCCTCGGCCACCTCTCCGGGCAAATTCCGGGACTTCTTGGACCTGCCGGCCCCCTGGGACAAGGGCAACACTTCGCCATGTCCGGCGCCAAACTCCACCCCGGCGTCCTATTCCCTGTCACCATTGGCGACGGTGGACTCGGCGAACCCTACATTATGAGTAGCATGGCCCACTTCCACACCGCCTATCCCAAAGTCACCAACTTCCTGCCCATCCTGGTTTGGAACGGCTACTCCCAGGAACATCACAGCATGGTTTCCACCAAACCCAACCAGGAAATGATCGAATACTGGGAAGGCAACGGCTTCCAAGAAATCATCCTGGTCAACGCCAAAGACTTCGACGACCAAAACCAGCCCGGTGACTATGTAGACAGCACCGAATTCTCCCTAGAACAACGGCTAAAATTCACCCAAGCGGTGCTCGAAGGCGTAGACAAAGCCGCCAAATCCGCCCTTTCTGGCAAACTCACCGTCTTTATCATCAAACAACTCAAAGGGGCCGGAGTCCACGCCCGGGGCGCCAAATCCCATAACCTCTACGCCCATCACACCCTGGACAACGCAGAAATTGTCAGCGCCCTGAAAACCCGCGCCCTGGCCCCAGAAGCATGGCAACTCGTCCGCACCAACTGCGAACGGGCCGCTGGTGGTCCTGCGGTCAAAACCGTGGTGACAGAATTTGAACTGCCCTTACCCGAACTGGGTCAACTACCCGTGCAAGAATATGCCGTTGGGGACAAGCAGGTTGCCACCACCGCAATGGGTGAATTAGTCGCCCATGTGGGCAAAACTGACCCCAATTTCATCATCTCCAACGCTGATGGTAACGCCGCTTCGGGGATTAATAATATCAACGTTGCCCTCAAAATTGCCCACCCCACCATTGACGAACTTTACTATCAAGGGCCAGAGGGTCAAGTTTACGAACCCCTGAGTGAAGATGCTTGTGCCGGGTTAGCCGCCGGATTAGCCTTATTTGGGTCGCGGACTCTTTGGTGTTCTTATGAATCTTTTGCCATCAACGGTTTACCAATTTGGCAAACTGTCACCCAAGCAATGGCCGAATTGCGCCGGTCTACTCCCTCCACCATTATGTTATTAACTGCCGGGGCATTAGAACAAGGACGCAACGGTTGGACCCACCAACGACCGGAAGTGGAAAACTACTTTGCCGCCATGATGCGGAATGGTAATGTTTTCCCCTTATTCCCCACGGATGCTAACAGTATTCAAGTCTGTTATGACTGGGCATTAACCACCAAAAATAAGGGAATTGTGATTATTGCCAGCAAGTCGCCCCTACCGATTTACACCACCTTTGAACAAACCCGTCAAGGGTTAGAGAAAGGGGCGATACTTCTCCAAGAAATTCCCGGAGAAAAGACCGTAGTTTTCCCGGTGGTTGGCGATCTGGTTTTAGCCCCAGTTTTTGCCGCTGCGGAACAATTAAAAGCCCAAGGAATTGGCTCAAAAATTATCTCAGTCATCAATCCCCGTCGCTTATATCGTGATAGCGATACTGCCTGGGCAACCTGTTCCGAACCGGATGGTCTTTTCTTAGAAGATGCTGAGTTTGAAAAGTTCTTTGGTGGCGATGCTTTAATTGCCGTTACCGGGGGAACTTCCGCCATGTTAGAACCGATTATGTTGCGTTCTACTGCCAAGCGGGATATCTTTGCTTGGAAGCGGGGCGAAACTGCTGCCAGTGCCAATGAAGTGTTAAATATGAATGGTATTACCGCAGAAAATATGGTCAAACGTGCCCATGAATTGTTAGGGTAAAATAACTCCGTGGTAAAGAAACCGGGTTTCTATGAGTCTTTGGGCCGGGTGACAGAGACTTAATCAAAGAAACCCGGTTTCTGACCTCTGAAAATATGGTTTCCATGTGAACTAACCACAGAGGCACAGAGAACACAAAAAATCTAAAGACCATCTACCATATTTTCTGCTTTTTTATAATAAAATAAAACTTAATTTATGCTGGAGAAGAATATGGCAAAAATTGAGGGATTTAGAGTTAAAAATTATCAAGCTTTAAAAAATATAACAATTGGTAGATTATGGAATACAGGAACCCTAGAACCAATTACCCCATTAACCGCAGTTATTGGTAAGAATGGGGTAGGAAAAAGCACTCTTTTTGATGCGTTTGGTTTTCTCGCCGATTGTTTAAAGCTTGGGGTGGAAGAGGCTTGCGATGCTAAAGGGCGTGGGGGATTTGGGAAATTACGCTCTCAAGGAATTAATGAGCCAATTGAATTTGAAATTTACTATAAACAAGATCGGAATGCTCGCCCAATTACCTATGAACTGTCGATTGATATTGATAGCTTCGATCGCCCTTATGTGAAAAAAGAACGACTGCGGCAGAGGCGCAAAGGTCAGCGTTATGGTTGGCCGTTTTCGTTTTTGGTACTGAATGAGGGGACAGGTGTTGTCTGGAAAGGGGAAGAAAATGGACAGCAGATCGAGGAAGGCGATCGCAATTTTGATTTATTCCAATTAATCAAAGACATAGAAATGTCCGACGATCGAGAAGAAAGTAAAAAAACTGAATTCGTTGAACTTGACGATAAGCGTAAGTTGGGAATTGCCACCCTGGGGTCTTTGAAACAACACCCCAGAATTTCTGCATTTCGTCAGTTTATTGAAGGATGGTATCTGAGTTATTTTACTCCTGATGCGGCGCGAAGCTTGCCATTAGCAGGGCCGCAAAGACACCTGAATATACACGGAGATAACTTAGGGAATGTAGTTCAATTTATGGAAAGGGAGCATCCCAAACGATTTAAAGCGATTCTAGAACAAATATCAAATAAAATTCCCGGTATAGAAAGAATCAGTACAGAAAAAACTCCCGATGGCCGACTATTACTCCAGTTTAATGACCGAGGATTCACCGATCCATTTTATTCGCAAAAAATGTCCGATGGCACATTGAAAGTATTTGCATACCTTCTGCTTCTGGAAGACCCCAGCCCTTCTCCATTTATCTGTATCGAAGAACCGGAAAATGGCTTATACCATAAGTTACTAGAAACTTTAGTCGCTGAATTTCGTGTTAATGCGACGGGTCGTAAAAGTGATTCACAGATATTTCTAACGACTCATCAACCTTATTTAGTAGATGCTTTGGAACCATCAGAAGTCTGGGTTCTAGAAAAAGGGGATGATGGCTTTGCCAAAATTAAAAGAGCCAGTGAAGATCCCATAATTAATAATATGGTGAGTGAAGGCTTACCCCTGGGAAGTCTTTGGTATAGTGATTATTTAGATGTCAGGTAATCCGATGCACTTGGAAATATTAGTTGAGGATCAGTCTGGTAAAAAGGCATTAGATATTTTAGTTCCTAATATAATCGGCCCTAACCATACATTTGTGGTTCGGGCTTACAAAGGAATCGGACGTTTACCAAAAAACTTAAAAGGAACGAGCGATCCCAGCAAGCGAATATTGCTCGATCAACTCCCTAAGTTATTAAGAGGATATGGTAAAACTTTTGCCGCATACGGTAAAAATTACCAAGCTGCGGTGATTGTTATCTGCGATTTGGATGACCAATGTTTAAAAAGGTTTAAGCATGAATTACTCAAACTCTTAAATGAATGCGATCCTCAACCATTGACTCGCTTTTGTCTGGCTATTGAGGAAGGAGAAGCATGGTTTCTGGGTGATTTAGATGCGATCGCGAAAGCTTACCCAGATGTTAAGTCAGATATTTTGAATTCATACGTTAATGACTCTATATGTGGCACATGGGAAATATTAGCAGATGCGATTTATCCAGGAGGATCAAAAAAAATCTTAGAGCGTGGGTGGCAAGAGGTTGGTAAACAAAAGTCACTGTGGGCAGATAATATTGCTCCTCACATGAATGTCTCTGAAAATAAGTCTCCTAGTTTTCGTTATTTTTATAGCCAAATTATTGATTTAGTCTCTGAAAAAACTAGCTAAAAGCAAAATTTTGCTAAAGTTTGGCTGGTGATTTACAGCGCAGATTTAACCAGCGAACACTAAGAAACCGGGTTTCTTTTTTGCTGAAAACAGATAACTGTAATTTTCACCACAGAAACCCGGTTTCTGGGCGCTCTTCCCAGACTAAGAAACCGGGTTTTTTTGCTGAAAACAGATAACTTTGATATTCTGAAAAGAACCCCGATTTCTGGGATAATACAAAAACCACCAAAGATGGGAGATAATTATGAGTGGCGATCGCCTATATGCCCCTAGTCTATATTTATATACTTTTGCCTTAAAAGACCAGGGCAAAAACACAGCAGAACAGCCGATTTATCAGTACGGTGCAGAATTGTTAAAACAATTTCAATCACCGGCAGTACATAGGGCTGACAAACCGGAAGTAATGGCGACAAATTCGGCTAATATGCTGCGTTTTTCATTAGAGATGACTCCCCAAGAGAGTGAAAATCGCTTTTCTCAAAAAATTAAATTTGGAGAAAAAAATTATCCGTTTTGGGGATATGTGGCTGGTCAAGAAATTGACGATAATTGTAGTCTGTGGGTTAATCTGCATATTCCCGAACGAGAAGCTGGTTCGGGCAGTTTCCTAGAAGTACCCCTAGAATTATTGACGGCGTTTAATCAAAAATATCGGCTGATATTAGCAACAGATAATGACTTAGAAGTAAATAAAATTTTCGGTCAAACCTTATTGTTAACCTTGGGGTTGACTCCCGATCAAAAACTCAAGGCAAAAACTGACCAAAAATATTTAAAAAATTTAAGCGATCGCGCCTTAAATGCCCTTTTAAGCCAAACTAAAATTAAACCACCATTTAATCAAGAGGGTAAACTCCTAGGTTATCCCATTTTTGAATATGGTTTCACTTCAAATGTTGCCACAGTTTCCCATATTCTAATTTGGTTTGTCCCAGATCGATCGACGGAACAAATTTATCAAAACTGTCAGAAAGAATTTTTTCAGTTATTTTGCGATCGCCATCAAATTGTCGCGGTAGGAGTGGCAAGGGAAATGCAGGATGATTTAATCGCTGAAGCTAATCATAACATTCAGCATTTACTTGAAGAACTGGCAAATATTTACCAAAAAAATAACAGCTTAATTCAGATTATAAAACCACTAGAAAATCACCTTAAACATATCCCAAAATTAGCTTTACAGTATGCCGAATTATTGCTAAAATTAGAAAATGGGCAGCAAGCGATCGCCTTTAGCAGCGATCGATATCAGCAAACCTTGCATCAACTAGAATCATTGGGAATTAAAGATGAATTATCTCTATTTTTTTTATCTCGTTTCATCACACAAGCCGCCGAAAATAAGCAAAAAAAGATTCAAGGCAATATCAACAAAATTCAAGAATGGCAAATATTACTAAATCAAGGCATAATTTCCATGCAGTGCTTAATAGAATTAGGCCAAATCCAGCGAGAAAAGCGATTAATAACTCAACTAAA
Source organism: Oscillatoriales cyanobacterium (assembly GCA_011390955.1). GTDB lineage: Bacteria > Cyanobacteriota > Cyanobacteriia > Cyanobacteriales > Laspinemataceae > Planktothricoides. The sequence continues at coordinate 61,656 of JAABRM010000024.1, forward strand.
AGCCTTAGCCGCTGGGTTAGGAATGGCAGGAATCATAGCTGCCAGTCTTCCCTATATTTTCATCCCAGATGAAAATTTAATTATACCATTAATCAATCTAGCCGTAAATCCATTTTTTGCCAGCGTTATCTTGAGTTTAACAATGGGTTTTAGCACATATTTTACCGTTTGTAAATATTTAAATAAAACCCAATAAATATAAATAAATAATGCAATAAATCAGAGTAAGTTATAGAGCAGGTTATAGAAGCGATCGCGCAGGATTTTTTTTGGGCTGAAAAAATTCAACAACCAGGGGAACGCCCCAAAAGAAAAAAATCCTAACTAAAAAATAAAAAAAACTTATTGCCATTCTCATAATTTAGAGGTTTGAATCGCGGATAATAAACAGAGGGCTGGAATTGAGGTATGCTAAAAACACCGCTCAAAAATCCTGCTTTTGACGAACCTAAAGGCAAAAAAACGGTCAAGTTAAATGCTTAACCGTTTTTCCGGCTCAGTTTTCCAGGCCTGGGAAGAAGTAAACGATCTATATATGATGTCCTCCTCTAACACTAATCACAATATGTCTAATGGTCTGACATTGTTTTCGCAAAATGTCACCGGGAAACCAATCACTCGAATGAGTTCGCATTCGCGGTCTTTTTCCTGGCTCAAGATGACTCCCGCTTTAATTACGGCTTTCCTGACGGCCATCATCAGTCCGATGCTGCCGATTTCCGAAGCGCAAGCAGTGATGCGGGCTACTTGTCAACTGTCCGCAGACGAGGTGGCGAAAAAAGATGACTTACGCCAAGGAGCGATCGCTGGAGATCAAACGGCGCAAGCAGAATACGAAGCACTCTTACAAGAACAAGCACAGCGCTTAAACACTTGTCGCAGCCAAAACTGGCCGAAAAATCAAGCAATTTGGGTGCGGCTATACCCTTGCGATGCCCGACCGGGAAAACTGGACGCCCTTTTAGATCGAATTGTCAGCAAAGGATACAACCAAGTCTATGTGGAAACATTCTACGATGGTCGAGTCTTACTGCCTATGGCTGACAACCCCACCGCTTGGCCTTCGGCGATTAGAACTCCTGGGTTGGAAAATCGGGATCTCTTGGCAGAAGTAATTCAAAAAGGTCGCCAGCGGGGTCTCAAAGTGTATGCGTGGCACTTCACCATGAACTTTGGCCACAGTTATGCCCAAACCCCAGAGCGGGAAGCTGCTTTAGCCAAAAATGGTCGGGGACAAAACACGATGAATATCCGGCAGGAATTGGGGCTGCACGCTGATGCAGAATCTCAAGAGGGTCATGTTTTTGTCGATCCATATAGTCCTCAAGCCCGAAAAGACTATAGTGTGATGATTTCGGAAGTCCTCAAGCGGCAACCCGATGGAATGTTGTTTGACTACGTGCGTTATATGCGCGGGGTGGGGCCAGCTTCGGTGGTCAGCAACGTTGACCAACTGTGGATTTACTCCCAGGCTTCGCGAGAAACTCTCTATCAACGAGCCTTGAACCAAAAAGGGCGAGAGATGATTCGCCGATTTGTGGCCAATGGCCGAATTACGGCCCAGGATATTGCAGAAATTAATCAACAGCATCCCACTGAGGGCGAACCCCTGTGGCAAGGGCGATCGGTCGTTGCCACCAAAACCGTGGCTACCCCAGAACAGCTTCAACCTCAGTTGCAATGGGAACTGTGGTATCTGAGTGTAGCCCATGCGGTGCAAGGGATTTTGGATTTTGTGGCTTTAGCGATCGAGCCGATCGAAGCCCAGGGAATTCCTGCTGGGGCGGTGTTTTTCCCAGGGGGCAACCGTCCAGTGGGAGAACGCGGGTATGATTCCCGGTTACAGCCTTGGGATAGATTTCCTGCCAGTATGGAGTTCCATCCGATGGCTTATGCCAATTGTGGGAAAACCCACTGTATTGTGGAGGAAGTCGAGCGCGTGATTTCGATGGCGTCCCCACAAACGAGAATTATTCCCGCGTTGGCAGGAGATTGGGGTAAGTCGATTAAGGAGCGTCCCAGTTTAGAGGCCCAGATGGATGATATCTACCGTCGATTGGGTAATCGAATTGATTCGGTGAGCCATTTTGCTTATGCATGGCAAGAACCAGAGTCCGATCGCGATCGCAAATTCTGTACGGCAGATTAGTTACTTGTTCTTTTTCCCGTAACTCTTGTGCGGGGGCTTTTGGGGTGTAGGGAATAATTGATAATTGATAATTGATAATTGATAATTGATAATTGATAATTTTTTTAATTGTCAATTATCAATTGTTAATTGTCAATTGTTAATTTTTCCGATGGCGACCGATGGCGGCTCCACACCCCCTTCCCTTAACCAATGACAAATTAAATTACCGCTTCCAAAGCTCGTTTAAATGCTGCCGCTTTTTTAAAGTGAATATGGGGGCGATCGACCAAGGCTAAATCAATTAATTCTGCCAGGGCTTTGGGAATATGGGGATGGCGATCGCGAATAGGAATTGGTTCGGTTTGTAACACCACCAACCAAGGATCTCGGCCAGTAAAATCACGAGCAAATCGACCTGTGAGCATAAAATATAAGCTGGCCGCTGCCGCCCAAATATCCAAATCCGTCTGCATATATTTAATATCAAAAACCTGTTGACGGCACATAAAAACCGGACGATTAGCCTGCTCTCCGGTCATAGTTAGACCACTCAATCCCGCCAAATCAAAAGCTTTATCTAAAGCATAATCTCCCAGCTTAACTAATGCCGAATTACCGTTAATTTTATCAGCAAATTTATCAGCAAAAAATATATTAGATGGTTTTAAATTGCCATGAACAAAACCATGATTTGGCTGCCATATATTGCAAGATTTAGCATCAGTAATTTCTAGATGATGAGCATAGTCAAACCCGTTGAGCAATTGCAAAATAATTCCCAGGGATTCATCAATCGATAAACAATTTCCTTGTTGCTGCATCACCTTAGCCACCGTACCGCCCTGACAATATTCTAAAGTTAAAAAGAAGCGATCGCCCCAGTAACCATAATCGTAAAGTTGGACAATATTGGGGTGATGTAATGCTTTCAGATATTCTAAATCCTGCTGAAAAATAGCGATCGCTTCTGGAGTAAAAGCACCTTGAGGCCGCATTACTTTTAAAGCCAAAAGTTTGCCAGTTTCATCATGGCGAACCGAATACACTTGGCTAACTCGTCCCTGACCCAAAAATTTCAGAGTTGTATAACCTTTTACTACCGGAAGTGTCGCCGAATTAGCGGATTCTCCTGGAGCCAAACCACCCCCTAGAGAAGATGACAAACCTAACCCTGGCTGCGGGTCGGGACAATCAATCTGAACTCGCAACGGAGTATAACCGAGTTTAATTTGATCTCCTTGGCTCAGATCGCGCTCAAGTTCTGTAGTTTTTTGCGCCCCTTTACCGATAATTTTGCCATTAACAAACGTGCCATTTCTACTACTTAAATCGCGAACCCGAATAGCCGGAGGATTAATATCTAACAAACAGTGATACCGAGAAATTGTTTGATGACTGGGGTCATTCGGCATTTGGGGATAACAATCTTTTCCCCGACCAATCACACAAGTAGTGCGGGAAGTAAACTGAAATTTTCGTCCTTTGAGTGGGCCTGACTCCAAAGTCAGGGTAACGGTGGGCAGGGGTAGGTTTTGGGCAGCGGGGGGACCCGCCATCGGCCCGCCATCGGCTTCCGGGACCCGCCGTCGGCCCGCCGTCGGCCCGCCGTCGGCCTGCCGTCGGCTTTTCTCCCCTGCTCCTCCGCTGATGGCGGGCTCCTCCGCTCCTCCGCTGATGGCGGGCTCCGCTGGTTCCTGGTTCTCAGGGGCATAAAAAGTTAATTGAGTGCCTTCCTCTTCTGACTCGTCGGGAACCTCAGAAATAAACGGAGATAACCATTGCCAATTCGCCGCCATTGTTTCTAACTGACTTTTGACCCCCTCTGGTTCCAGCCAGCCGTATCCAGCACAAGCCAGAGTTTGTAATAACTGGTCAAAATTGGCCTCATTCCAAGTGGGAATATCGCTGGCAATATTGCTGGCAATATTGCTGGCAATATCGCCCCGTTGACTGTTGTCTGTGGACGTTTCTGCCCCCTGCACCAGCGCCCCTGGGAACGAGGAGAACTCTGGGTCCTCCTTCCCTTGACTATGTAGCATCAGAAAAACTTCTAGGAATGGTCGGGCGGCGTCATCCCAGGGCAACGTCTGACGATCTTCGAGTTCCCAGTCAAGAGACCAAAGTTTCAGCATCATAGCGCCGCCAAAAAGAGCATAGCTGCCATCGGCACTCAAAGACACCGCATTTACGGTTCCGGTCATGCCCATAAAAGTATGCAAGCAAAGAAACCGGGTTTTTTCCGAGAATTTGGGATCTGGGGCAGAGTCGTCGCCGAAACCCGGTTGCAGGTTCCAAATTTTTACCGTTCGATCCCGACTGCCAGAGAGGGCATACCGACCATCCGGGGTTAAACAAACCGAAGTGACTTCATCGGTATGTGCTACAAGGGTCTGAACGCATTTCGTTTCATGGAGTTGCCACAATTTCAGAGTTTTATCAGCACTGCCAGAGAGGGCTAATGCACCATCGGCACTAATGCAAACGGAAGTGACACTTGCTTGATGTCCTTTGAAGGTATGCAGACACTTTGGCTCCCGGATCTGCCAAATTTTCAAGGTAGTATCCGTGCTGCCAGACAGGACATAACGACCATCGGGACTGGGATACACCGAAGTTACGGCACCGTAATGTCCTTTGAAGGTATAAAGGCATTTTCCGGTGGCCATGTCCCAAAATTTGATGGTGCGATCGCCACTGCCGGAAATAATATAATTCTCATCGGCACTAAAACACACGGATGTCACCGCATCTTGGTGTCCGGTCAGGGTCAAAACACATAAACCTGTAGCAACTGCCCAGAGTTTCACCGTTTTATCGGCACTGCCAGAAAGAACTAATGAACTATGGGAATTTAGACAAACCGAGAGGATCCGATCTGTATGGCCTTTGAAGGTGCGTAAACTGCGACCACTGCCCAGCAGCCAAAGCTGAAAAGTTTGGTCTAAAGTGCCGCACGAAAGAGCATAACGACCGTCCTGACTTAACGCAACAGCAGTAATTACGCTCGTAACTTCCGCCAGATCGATCCCCAAAACAGGGGCAATAAATGCCTTTTTCGGCAAAGCAACATAGAGTTGTCTCCAGGCGGAAAAATACTTGCCATCCCGGTTAGTCCCCGGTATTGCCTCCGGTATTGTCCCATGCGAACCTGGGGCAACAGCCCCTTTCACGAGGCGCCCTCTCAAAAGGCGAATTTGTTCCGCCGCCGCGATATAGTTTCGTTGATTAATTAAAGTCTTCACCCGTGGTATTTCCGTGGTGTTAGCGGGTTCAGGGGATGTTTCGGATCTTTGCCCCGGTTCGTCCAAGTCCAGAACGCTGGCACTGCTTTGACCGGGACACAGACGCATTGGGGCTTGATATGGGGGATCTGGGGGGCGAACTGACCACAGCTTGAGGGTATCGTCCATACTGCCAGACAGGGCTAATGTGTCATCAGGACTTAAGCAGATGGAAGTCACTGCACTGGTATGGCCTTCAAAAGTACGCCAGCAGCGTCCGGTGGATAACTGCCATAATTTTATGGTGTGGTCAGAACTGCCAGATAGAGCATAATTGCGATCGGTCGTTAAACAAACCGAAGTAACTTCACTGGTGTGACCGGACAAGGTTTGCAAACAGTTTCCGGTGGATAACTGCCATAACTTTAAGGTATGGTCAGAACTGCCAGATAAGGCATAGTTGCCATCGGCACTCAAATAAACCGAAGTCACCTCTCTTTGATGACCTTGCAGGGTTTGAATACAATTGCCGGTGTGGATATCCCATAGTTTAATGGTTTTATCTAAGCTACCGGAGAGGGCATATTTACCATCGCGACTTAAGACTAAGGAGAAAATGTCTCCTTTATGTCCGGCAAAACTCCGCAAACATTCTCCGGTATGAATTTGCCATAAATCAAACCGATCGCTGCTACCGGAGAGGGCATAAACTCCATCAAAACTCAGACTGATGGTAAATATCTCGTTGGCATGGGGTTGAAAACTGCGGAGGCAAGTCCCAGCTTCCACATCCCAGAGTTTTAAGGTGCGATCCCAACTGGCAGAAATCGCGTATTTGCCATCACCGCTGATGCAGACACATTTCACTTCTTGGGTATGACCGCTAAAGGTGCGGAGACATTCTCCCGTTTGAACGTCCCACAGTTTAAAGGTATTGCGATCGCTGCCCGATAAGACATAGCGACCATCGCCACTAAAACAAACGGATTTGACTAAATTAGTGTGGTCTTCAAAGGTGCGAATCAATCCCATTCCATGAGGCGATCGCCCTTGAGCAATTCCCAGGGCGGCTTGAATTATGGCGCGATCGCGCCACAGTGGGGAGATTTTTTCCAGTAGTTTCAGGGCACGAGGACCATCGTCTCTTTCCAAGTGGACTAAACTCAACAGATAATCGACTAATGAATCCCTCGTGGGGAAACGATGTAATTTTTCCAGCTTGCTGACCAAAGCTCGATCGCTAATTCGACCGCTGCGCCAAAGGACTAAACCCCGGTTATAAATCGATTCCCCATGAAATGGCTGGATTTCCAAGGCCTGCTCCCACAGTTGCAAGGCGATCGCTTTTGCGCCCAAATCCAGACAGGATAAAGCTTTATTATTCAGATTGTCGGGAGTTTCTTTTCTATAGTTAGGTTGTTTTCTGGGATAGGGAACACCGACAGTATGGGCGTAAATTTTGGCCAACTCCGAGGCGATTTCGGCGAGGGTGGGGCGATCGCTGGGATTTTTGCGGAAACAGCGGCGCAGCAACCAATTGACCTCTCCGGGCATAGGCGGCACTTCTGCGGAAACCGCCAGAGTTTGTTGATAATCTTGATAATTCTTCAAAGCTTGGGCAGCGGAAGTTCCCCCAGACCAGGTTCGCTGACCTTGAAACAGTTCTAATACTAATAGCCCCCAACTCCAACTATCGGTACTTGGGGTTAAGGGTTGTAACTTCGCCTGTTCCGGGGAACAATACGCAGAAGTCATCCCCTCCTGGACGGCCAGATCCCCATCAGCATTAGCTGAATCCGATTCTTGAGTCACCATTGACCCCCCGTAAATCATCCCCAAATTAGTCAGCTTAACCACACCATCAGCACTCAACAGCAAATTCGCGGGGCAAACATCTTGGTGGATTGCCCCATTTTCGTGGATATAATGGAGTCCCCAGGCGGACTGAATGGCAATATCGAGAATGCGTCCTAGGTTTTGGGCGCTGGGTTCTTGGTATAAGTGGCCTTGTCTAATCGCGTCATGCAAAGTGTCCCCCACGACAAACTCGGTAAACACCAGACAAGTACGTTCCAGCGATCGCACATAATAGCAAGTAACCAAATGAGGATGCATTCCCAAATCCACCCAGACCTTAACTTGAGCCTCAAAATTTTCCGGTCCGCCAAGGAGTTGGACAATTTTTGGCTGAGGGACTTGCACCAATAGCTCGGTATTCCAACCTAAATGTCGGACTTTATAAAGAGTGGCCACGCTACTGTCACCGAGTGTTTCCAGAACTTGATATAAATCCAGGAAAACATCTCCCACTTGCCAGTTTTTGGAAATCTGTATTTGCATAGTCCCCCATCCCTAAATTTAGATGCTTACCTGTTAATATTAATTCTGACTTTCTCCGCTCTCCTCTTAGAGTTTTATAGTCAGATAATTTTGAGATAAATATATTTTATCTACCGTATTTTTAGCTTAGATTCTAATATGTTTTACCGGGAAAAACCTGTTTATGAACCCTTGAGATTAAGCCGAACTTGGAGAGCAGATAAATCAAATCATCGATGCATTTTTAATAAAGCATTTTTCAGATCGACGGCGGTTTTAAATTGGGTATCCGGATTATCGACCAATGCCAAATCGATCGTTTCCGCCAGAAGTTTCGGGATGGCGGGGTCACGCTTGGCGATCGCAACAGGTTCCGTTGTCAATACCGCTAAAAATGGGTCTTTATTCGTAAAATTCCGAGGATATGTGCCGGTAATCATATAGTAAAGAGATGCCGCTGCCGCCCAAACATCCACATCCGGTTGAGCATATTTAAAATCGATCACCTGCTTTCGAGGCATAAAAAATGGCATTGACCCCTTTGTCCCCGTAAAGCTTTGACCCCGAAACCCGGCCAAGTCAAAAGATTTATCCAAGCCATAATCTCCCACCTTGGCGATACATAAACCCCCCACATTGCTTAAAAAAATATTTCCCGGTTTCAAGTCTCGATGCACCACTCCGGCATTATGGGCATAGTCCAATCCCTCTAAAATTTGCAAAATAATGGATACGGCTTCATCCACGGATAATTTACCACCCCGTTTGGCCATTAAATCCAAAACGTTGCCATCATTACAATATTCTTGAATGAAGAAAAATATCCCATTGATATAACCAAAATCTTTGAGACGGACAAGATTTGGATGTCTTAATAATTTGGTTTTTCTCACTTCCCCGAAAAACCAGTCTTGGGCGGCTTCATTCACCGTTACTTGTGGCAGGGCGATTTTCAGCGCGGATTTTTCCCCGGTGCGGTAAGCGAAGCTATCCCGAAGGGAATCGCGGCGAACTAAATAAACCTCACCACATCTCCCTTTACCGAGGATTGATTGAATTGAATAACCGCGAATCGGCATCAAAGGCGAATCCGCCGTCACCGCAACTGCTTGACTCAGTAATTGCGCCACAATTTCTCTCAACTTGACATTCTTGGGATCGATCGCCCCGGTATGAAACTTGAAGCTTGATGGTCGATCCTCTGCTTCACCATCGGAATCAATTACCAGGTTTGCGGGCTTCGCCCCTTCTATAGTAACTCTACATACTGTGTGACCCAGTTTAATTTCATCACCATCAGCTAGATCGTATTCAGGGAAGATCAGTTTCGCCCCTTCTTGGGGGGTTTGGTGGGGTTGTCGTTGGCCAATTTTTGCCCCATTAACGAATGTGCCGTTTTTACTGCCAAAATCTCGGACTCGGATGGCCGGTGGGTTAATATCCAGTAAGCAATGATACCGTGAAATCGTGCGATTACTTTGGCGATCGGGGATTTTGGGATAGCAGTCCTGGGCCCGACCAATCAAACAGGTAGTCCGGGAGTCAAATTGATAGGTCTCTCCTTGGAGTTGACCTTGACTAATCGTCAGAATGACTTTTGCGTGCATGGGATTTTCGATGATAAGTAATAGATACCTCAGATGCTCCCTCGATTGACGACGCAAGTCTATGCTGATTTTTTCGTAGCCGTTACCAAAAAAACAGGGTATATTCTCTTTGTAACCCAGATTTCGAGTTTCGATCCTCAGCAAAGAAAAATATATTTACGCGAAATCAATCATATTATCTCCTCACTCCTACCGAATCGATCGCCCTGGAGCGGGGGAGCGGAGGAGCGGAGGAGCGGAGGAGCGGAGGAGCGGGGGGCTTCCGGAGCGGAGGGGCTTCCGGAGCGGAGGGGCAGAGGGGAGAGTGAATAATTGATAATTGATAATTGATAATTGATAATTGAAGATCGTGTTTAATTGTCAATTGTCAATTGTCAATTATTAATTATTAATTGTTAATTGTTTTCCCCCGCTCCCCCGATCGAGGTTGACGGGAACCTTCCACCCCCCTGCAACTATCTTTATATTTACACCTTTGACCGTGCCTCTTGCCTGGAAAATGCTTAATTTGATTAACCTAGAGGAATCACCTCAACCCGGTGACTATTTTTTCCGCCATCAACCGTTAAACGATCCGGTCAACCAGCGATCGCCGCGAGCCGATTTGATGGATATTAATTCACTTCACCAAGCGGAAAATCTGTGAAATCCCATGAGCAAATTATCTAATTTTTATTTTAATTATCTCTATAAATTCAGTCAAATAAATCAAATAATTAACTTCATTTTTAGGATCGACTAACGGTGAATCTACCCATAATCCTTAAATGGAGGCGATCGCATCACACATTTTACCACGCTTTGAACTCCTGAATCAATGATATTATTAATAAAATTCAGAAAATCCGTATATTTTTGACCGTAATGAAAAATTGGCTAGAACACAGCGTTTTTGTCGAAGTAGACATCCCCATAGACTTTGTTTGGAGTCTTTGGTCTGATTTGGAACAAATGCCCCGGTGGATGAAGTGGATTTCTTCCGTACAAATTCTAGAAGAAGACCCTGATTTATCTAAATGGAAACTCGCCTCTGGGGGATTTGAATTTAGTTGGCTTTCGCGGATTCTCAAATTAGTCCCCAATCAGATTATTCAATGGGAATCCGTAGACGGACTGCCCAACCAAGGCGCCGTTCGTTTTTATGACCGCCACGACAAAAGCATTGTCAAACTTACCATCGCCTATAAAATTCCTGGGGTTGTAGGCGAAATTATGGATAACCTGTTTTTGGGCCGAGTGGTGGAATCAACCATTCAAGCGGATCTAGATCGATTTCGTGATTATGCGTTAAAAGCTTACAAAGCTTACGCGGAAAATTAAATCTTGTACCGCAAGCTATATAAATAGACACTCCGGGCAAAATTCTCACTCATCCCCCCGATCGTCGGGGGGTTGGGGGATCGATCGCTTATGAAAGCCAGAATTGTCTAACGATCGAACCGGAAACCTCGACACACCCCTCACCCCATAGACAGATCGCAGACTCTTTACCATTGCGGGTCTTTTATGGTTAGGTCAATTAATAATTACCAATAAGCAATAAAATTACCTAAGAGCGATCGCCACCGATCCATTCCATCTGGAGTAGCGAAATTAACCGACAGTTTCACAGACATCACCAGATGCGATCGGGATGCGAGTTCATCACTTATCCGTAAAATCCCTGATGTGAAAATTGCATCCTTATTTCTCAATTCTGAAGTGAAGCGTAACAGGTCAAGCTACCTCTGATAATCCAACACTGGTAAGGGATCGAAGCTAAATTTGGCAAACTACACAGTTGCCAGATGCCGAAAAAAACTATGTGAAATATTTTCGGGAACCTATCAACGACATCTCCCGTCTCAGAGGGAGTAGCTTAACTAGAGTCTTGGCGATCTAATTAGTGGTTATCCAATGAGAACAAATATAATAAGTACAGCAGCTAAAATTTAAAGCAAGGGAGATGAATAATTGGAGCTTTGCTCGACTCAATAACCCTCGAATTCATAAACCTGTAATGATTCATCCAAGCTCATGTTTACTTTAGGGTTGGATTGGCTAAAAAACCTCAAGGAAACAAACAAGCTATAAAATTCGTCTTGAATTATAAGTAATTTTAGATTTAGTCAAACACTACTTTTATATTTTACCTCAAAGCCTTTATAGGCAAGGTTTTTTATTGGCTTTTTGTGGCAAAAATCAACCATAAAAGCCAAGAATCGATATAAAAAACATCTCAAAAAAATCAACAAAAACTAATCCTAAAAAATCATAAAGATTGAAGTAAATCTTTATGATTTTTCTGCGTAAACAAACTTAATCAACAAAAGCAATAGATCGAAAAGTACAGTGAATTTACTGATATTAGTGTAAGCTATAAAAACAACCAATTAAACAGGATAATCATAAGAAATACAAATAGAAAAATGGCAAAAATATATAGACAATATTGATTGAATAGGTTAATATGAATAGTGTAAGAAACGCAATCTAAGGTAAAACCCTTATATTTGGCGTTTTTGACGGATAAAAGGAAAAAATATCCCTAGATACTAACTACTATAGTCAGAAGATTCAGGGCAGCATTTATAGGATCGGGAAAAATCTCTATATCAAGGCAAAAATCCCACTAATTAGCTAGATGCCGAATATAAAGAGGAGATAATTAGAGGGATTAGCTTAACAAAACAGAGAACATTTTCCTCAAACAAATTTCAAAAAACACCAAACCAGAGTTAAATCCAGGGAAAACGGAGAATTATCATGGACGACCAAAATCAAAACAATCAATTTGTCACCATCGATCTCATTGACGTTACCAATGGTAATGGCACAACGGCTCAAGTGAAGCTAGAACAAGTCGAAACAGGGGTTCAAGTCACCGTTGACAACATAAATCCCATCGGCGATATCCGGGGAGTTTTCTTTAATGTGGCTGACAATGCTGCATTAGAAGGAATGACCGTAACTGGAGGCAACGTAACCAGTTCTTCTTTTGCCGCTGATAGTGTTAATGATTTGGGTGGTGCTGTCGATGTTAATCCCGATCTATATGATGGTGGGGTAGAAATTGGTACCGATGGAATCGGTACTGATGACATTCAATCCACGACGTTTACTCTATCTAATGCAGCGGGTGATTTAACAGTCGATCAATTTTTGAGTCAGGACTTCGGATTACGTCTAACCAGCGTTGGCGAAGATCGCTCCGCCAGCAGCAAATTAGCCGGAACCGCCCCAGCCCCGGCGGAAGCGACTGAAGAAGTCACCGATGATGATGTAACAGAAGAAGCAACGGCGGAAGTAACGGCGGAAGCGACTGAAGAAGTCACCGAAGAAGTCACCGAAGAAGCAACGGCGGAAGTAACGGCGGAAGCGACTGAAGAAGTCACCGATGATGATGTAACAGAAGAAGCTTCTGATGATTTAACCGCAGAAGTGACGGCGGAAGTAACGGAAGAAGCGACTGAAGCGGATATGATTTCTGCGGAAATCGCTGAGGTGGAAGATTCCGGTATGTTTGATGAAGATGTTTATCTGGAAGAAAATCCAGATGTAGCTGAAGCGGTGGCAACCGGGGAAATTACTGCTACTGAACACTTTGTCAAATATGGTAAGAGTGAATCATTCCGTCAGTTCAGCCGCATTTTTAGCGTCGAGGCTTATTTAGAACAAAATACTGATGTGGCGGCAGCGGTAGAAGCGGGTGAAACTACCGCGATCGCGCATTACCTGGAATATGGTCGCCTTGAAAAGCGGGAAGTTAGCTATATTTTCAAGAGCAGCTACTACCTAGCAGAAAATGCAGACGTAGCCGAAGCGGTAGAAAGCGGTGTCACCAGCGCCCTGGAACACTTTACAAAACACGGCATGAAAGAGGGACGGAAGTTTAATCCCTTGATTAATGTTGAAGAATATCTGAGCTTGAATGCTGATGTGAAGGCAGCAGTAGAAGCCGGTGAAACCAGCGCGATCGAGCATTTGTTTAAGTATGGTTGCAAGGAAAAACGCAAGTTTAGTCGTGCTTTTGATGTCGAAGAATATCTCAGCCTGAACCCTGATGTGGCCGCTGCCGTAGAAGCTGGTGAGACCACAGCGTTTGAGCATATGTTCAATTTTGGGTTCAAAGAGCTACGCAAGATCGGCAAGTTCTTGGATCTGGGCTTCTTTGCTCAAGCGAATAGCAGTTTGCTGCAAAGTGTTTTCAACGTGACTGAAGTTGCTCAAATTGATGCGACTGCACTGGTTTCTTATGCGATCGAGCAGTCCTTTGCCCAAGGGTTACAAACTTCGGAATCTTTCAACCTCAGCAGCGCGATCGCCAGTCTTTCTGGTTTCAGCAGCCAACAAATTAGCAGCTTGTTTGGTGTCAGCAGTGCCACTGAAGTTAGCTTTGGTTCCCTGGCTGAATTCTTTAGCAATCTGTTTTCCTCTCTGGAAACTAGCTTCACCAGCCAACAGATTAGCAGCTTGTTTGGTGTGGCTACAGTCAGCGAAATCAGCTTTGAATCTCTGTTAGGATTTGTCGGCACCAGTTTTAGCACTCTAATCAGCAGTTCTTCTGGCGCATCCATCTCATTGGAGTCATTGTTAGAGTTCATCTCCACCAGCGAAGGTCAAGAAGCGATCGCTGGTGAAATGGACGACGATGATGATGATGATAATGCCGATGGTGACGCTGATGATGATGATGATGATGCCGATGATGATGTCGATGATGCCGCTGATGATGGTGATGCGGAGCTAGTCGTCAGTATTCCAGGGATTTCTGGCGGTCAGACCAGCAACCCAGTATCTCCCGAAGAACCGGGCGAAGAACCGGGCGAAGTACCGGGCGAAGAACCGGGCGAAGAACCGGGCGAAGTACCGGGCGAAGTACCGGGCGAAGTTCCTTCCCCAATCCCAGCACCAACAGCGTTTCTTGATGTTCAATACATTATCAAGAACAACCAAGACAAGTTGGCAGAACAGTTCCCCGACATTGATTTCGAGAACCTAACCCAAGAGCAAGTTCAGCAAATCGTGACCTTTGCCCAAGAGGAACAGTTAAACACTTCCGCTTTTGTGAATGTGTCTTACTTCTCAACGGTAATCCAGACCAAAGTCACCAGCCAACTGATTGCCCAAGGCATGACTCAAGCTGACATTGACGCACTCAGTCAAGAAGAACTGGTTAAAAAGGGAATTGAACTCGGTTTCAGCCCGACCCCATTGATTAAATTAGGATGGCTCAAGTCACTGAACGCTGAGAAGTTGGCTGAATTTGGGATTGATGTCACCAACAACCTCCAACTCTTCGAGTTTATTACCTCTAAGGAAGGTTTGGAACTAGGTCTGAATTTGTCCCCATTCTTTAACGTTGGTTTTGCCAAGAAAACTCACAAGGATAAGCTTCGGGAAAAATTCGATATTGCCGACGGTGAAGAAGGCGTTGCTCAACTCGAAGAGGCACAAGTTCTCGACAAAATCTTTAGCAATGGTGGCATCGTTATCGACATCCGCTTCTATAAGGAAGTTCACATAGAAGCACTGACAGCATTTGCGGCAGATTTAGGGGTTGAAGTTAATGCCCTAACCGATGAGCAAATTACTGATTTTGCTCTGAATGAAGGTAAAGAACAAGGACTCGCACTGTCTCCGTTTAAGTTCGATGTTTTAATTGACACTTACAGTACACAACTCCAGGATTTCTTTGGGGTAGAAGATGTCGAAACTCTGACTGAATATGAACTGCAACAGTTTATCTTTAGTGCAGGTTTAGAGTTGCAAATCGATATTACCCAAGTGGTCGATATCCAATTCTATAAGACTCAGTTTACGGCGGCACTGACTCAATATGTTGGGGCAAGTTTTACCGATGAAGATGTAATCAATTTTGTGTTCGGTGATGGCGCTCCTTATATTGATGAGGAATATTACAAGTCTCAATTAACCGGAGAAGAAGTCACCGCTGATGGTGTGCCGGTGAAAGACCTAAAAGGTAACGAACTGAAAGCTTATATCTTCAGCGAAGGTTTTGAAGCTGGTTTGACGAAACTTTCAGCATTTGATATTGCCAGCTACACCGAAACCAATGCGACTCAATTACTCGCTTTCTTTGGTGTCGCCGATGTGACAGAACTCAGCCAAGGTCAAGTCCGTGAGTTCATGGTCAAGGAAAGCTGGAAGTTTGGCATTAATCTGTCTGATTATGTTTCTGCGGGAGATATCGAACTCTACCGCACAGAAAATGCAGCCCTGCTGAAAGAGTTGTATGGGGTGGAAGATGTCAGTACCCTCAGCGCTGAGTTGGTTCTCGATGTCCAGTTTGGCGGTTTGACTGAAGCACTTGATGTTGATTTCTTCCTAAGTACCTTTGTGGCAGAAGGTGGCGATGTTTTGGCAACCTTTGAGGTTGAATCCATCGAGCAAGTTACTAAACTCCAAGTAGTTGAGTATCTCTATTCTCAAGAGACTTTGGCAGACGTTGAAATCTCACCATTTAATGTGGGTGAGTATGTCAAGGCTAATGAGCAAGCGATCGCTGATGGCTTCGGAATCAAACTCGAAGAAGTCGCCAAACTCAGCCATGACGAGATTGTTGAGTTCATGCTGGGTGAAGGAGCCGGACTTGGTATCAGCCTAGAAGGGTTCGTGACCGTTGGTTATTTTGAAACCGCTTATGCGGCGGCGATCGCGGCTTCCGGTAAGGATGTTCAGACCTGGTTAGCGGAAGATTACAAGAGCATTGATGCTGGCTTCATCGCCTACCAGTTTGAAGGCTTGACCGTTGAGGCGCAAACCCCCATCTTAGATGCTTTAGGTATCACTTTGGCTGAAGGCGCTACTTTAACCACTCAACAACTGATTGAAATTGCCTACAGTGCTGAATTCAAGGAAGTCTTAGCGGTTGAAGAAGTGAAACTGTCTGCGATCGACATTGCTGGCTATGTTGAAGCCAACCAGCAAGCACTGATTGACTACTTTGCGGCACCTGGTATCAAGATTAAGAGTGGCTCTAACAAGTTCAACAGCGGTTCTCTGAAGTTCGGTAAGAGCGGCTCCCTCAAACCCAAGAGTGGCTCGCTGAAGTTTGGCTCTGGTTCTGGCTCTATGAACTTTGGCTCTGGCTCCATGAAACTGAAGAGCAAGTCTCTGAAGGTCAAGAGTGGCAAGCTTAACAGCGATCAACTGGTTGCGGGAGAAGACTTCGATGTCACCAAGCTGACCGATAAGCAAACGATCGAGTTCATGTTCGATAAGGGTGTGAAACTCGGAATCAATCCCATAGACTTCGTGGAAGTTGCTTACCTGAAGGAAGAATTTGCGGTTAAAATCGCCGAACGTTATGGCATCGACGTAGCTGCGGTGGCTGAACTGAGTGATGCCCTAGTGGTCGATGCGATGTATGGCGGTCTGTCTAATGACATTGACTACAACTTTGTCAAAGCTCAGTACACCAATGAATTAAGCAGCAAGTTTGGCGTAGCGATCGAGCAAGTGACCGACGTACAAGTGCTGGAATATGTCTATGAAGCCTACCAAACTGACCCTGCCAGCATTCAGATTACTCCAGTGGATGTGGAAAAATTTGTCGAGGCTAATGGTGAGGCGATCGCTCAAGAATTGCAATTAGACGTAAACACCTTACCCACCTTCAGTTATGAAGATGTCTTTGGCTTCATCCTCAAGCAAGGTGCTGACCTCGGTCTGAACCTCGAAGGTTCCGTCAACATCGATTACTTCAAGGCGGAATTCAGCCAAAATATTGTCTTCAACTATCGTGAAGAGAATGTCTTCAACATGGGTGCAGACAAAGTTTATGAATTCATCACCTCCCCGGAAGGGCAAGGGTTGTCGGCATCACCTCTCTATAAACCAGAGTGGTATCGCGAAACCTACTTAGTCGATCTGAATGTCGATCTCAATGGTGATGGTGCCATTGATGAAGCGGAAGCGGCAATAGTCGTGGATCTCAATGGCGATGGTCAAGTCGATGATGTTGAACTCAAAGACTTTGCCACGGGTCAAGGTTTAGAGTTAGGTCTGGAAACCTCCGATGACTATGACTTTGAGACTGACTTCGCGGAAGGTGCGGTTGCTCAAGATAAGCTGTTGGCTTACGCAGGCGTCCAGTCGATTGAGGATGTCACCTTCAGTCAGAAGTTAGAATATCTCACCGGCCAAGGTCTGATTGATGGTTATGTGTTCAGTGGCTTGCAAGCGATCAAGGATAAGCCAGAAAACCAAGATCCGCTGCTGAACAAGACTGGTGCTGCATCTCTGGATGAAATTACTCCGGTAGATTTGTACCAAGCGGCTACTGAGTTGCAACTGTTCTCAATGGTATAACGGTTGAAATCTGACACCAGAGGACTGCAATCTTTAAGTTTTCCTAGGGGCAGTCCTTTGGTAAGCAAAACAGTTCAATTTTGATCTCTCCAATTGTGATTTCTCCACCCCCCCGAAACATCAGGGGGGTTTTTTTATGCCAATGGCCGGAAATTTGTGGTACTTACGCAAGTGGCGATCGATCTCAAGTTCAGTCTTCGTAGAGATAAATTAGCTTGGGTTTTCGTAGACACGGGTTAATTATAAAACTACGCTGATATTTGTGGGAACACCCGAAAGAAGGAATAATGGGTGACTGCACCGATCTTCTCAGTAACTTGGCTAGAATCGATGCGGATTTGACTTGCCGCTGACTTGGCTATAATTTGACTTGGCGATCGCCGATAAAATAAGCAATTATTACCAGGGTCGATCGATCTGAAGATGCATATTTAGGAAAAATATCGTCAGGCGATCGCATCAGGCTAACTCAGACTCCGTAAATCTACGGACATTGTTGCGTAATATTACGGATATTCGTTATTTACAGTGGACAACTCGGTGGATTTACTGATATACTGGAGGTAGATCGAATCACCAAGTATAGTCTATTTTCTTGGAAAACGATCTAAGGGGGTTATAAACATGGGTGCTATTTTAAAGCTGACAGCTACAGCATATTTGCTAGTTGGGTTAGGAATTAATCTCTCACTGATTTCATTAGGTTTACCAGAGAATCAAGGCAGAGGATCTGGCAAATCTTACGATCGACCAACTTTTGTGCAAATCATCATCCCGCAAATTGTGGCACAGGATCCACCTCCACCAGATAAACCTCACCCGGATGGGGGAAGTGAAGGAGCAGGCGGACGCTGTGTAATAGAAATAATCGATTTAGCCGTTTAAGCAGATTTTGGTTGATCCCGCTCGCCACCATTAGCCGCTAACATTAGCCACCAACCCTAGTAACCGTTGAATCTATGGGATAAATTGTCGTGGGATGATAAATCAGCCCTTGGTGATTCCATCGCTACCGGAATCTGAGTCAGAAACCAGGGCAGACTTCCACCAAGTGTTTCTTTGTACCATTGTGTGAACTTGCCAATTAGGATCCTGGTGCGGAAAATCGCTCCGGTAGTGACCCCCTCTACTTTCGGTTCTAAAGGCAGCACTGGTAAGAATTAAATAAGCAACATCTAAGAGATTGCGGGTTTCCGCCCATTGCCGTAATTCCCCGTCGGCATCAGGCAGAGATAGGCTAATGGGCAGGCTGGGTTTAAGGTCGATCAGGTATTGAGTGATGGGTAAAGCGGCAAATTCCGTTTGCCACGCGGTGACTTGGGCGATCGCTTCAGCTAAACTGGCTTGTCCCCGACAGATGCCAGCACTTTGCCACACCACACGAGGTAGGTCTTGTCGAATCTGTTGAATTTTGGCTTGTTGGCTTGGCCAGTCTTTAGCAAGTGACTCCCAAGCGGCGATGTTCGGGGCAGCATCGGTTAAGGATTCATTGGGCGGGGAACTGGGTTGAAGATGACCGAGTTGGGCCCCAAATACGATACATTCGAGCAGAGAATTACTGGCTAAACGATTCGCCCCTTGCACTCCGGTACTGCTGGTTTCCCCCACGGCATATAAACCGGGGATAGAAGTGGCACACATTAAATCGGTGACAATTCCCCCCATCCAATAATGGGCTGCTGGTGCGACGGGGATCGGTTCCTTAAATAGGTCAATGCCCCACTTTTGACAAACTCTAATAATGTTGGGAAAACGATAACGAATTTTTTCTACGGGAATTGGGCGTAGATCCAACCAAACATGGCCGGTGACTGGATCTGCCCCCCGATGTTGCAGGTGGTTAAATATGGCTCGACTGACGATATCTCTGGGCGCTAGTTCTCCCGATGGGTGGTAGTCAAATACAAATCGACGCCCTTGATCGTCTACCAAGTGCGCCCCTTCCCCCCGGACGGCTTCACTGATCAGGAAGCGAGGGGCACCGGGTTTGGTTAAGGCGGTGGGGTGAAATTGAAAAAATTCTAAGTCTCTTAAAATTGCCCCAGATCGCCAAGCGATCGCTACTCCATCTCCCGTACTCACTGAGGGATTGGTGGTTTGGGCGAAAACTTGGCCTCCGCCTCCAGTAGCCAAGACTACGGCACCGGACCGCACCCAGTAAATTTTCCCTTGATAAACTAAGCAGACTCCCTGACATTGAGGCGTCGTGGCCGAATTCTGCGGACTGTCGGGGGGGGAATTTTCTTTGAGCCAGAGACTAATCGCCAGGGCGGGAGAAAAGATTTTAATATTCGGTCGTTTGAGTACCTGCTCGGTTAAGGTACTGACCACGGCTCGCCCAGTGGTGTCGGAGGCATGGAGGACCCGGCGGCGAGAATGGGCGGCTTCTAGGGTCAAAGCCAAGTCGTTTTCTTTGCGATCGAACCCCACCCCAAGTTTGATTAAAGATTCGACACATTCTTTGCCATGTTCGGCGAGAAATTTGACTGCGGAAAGCTCACAGAGTCCGGCGCCCGCTTTGAGAGTGTCCAGAATATGCAGTTGGGGTGAGTCGTCAGAGGCGATCGCCGCAGCCATTCCCCCCTGAGCCCAATCACTGGCAGAAATTTTTAGCCGATCTTTGGTAATTAAGCCCACTCGTAACGATTCTGGTAGGCACAATGCAGCATAAAGACCGGCGGCTCCAGCGCCCACCACCAGGACATCAAACTGGCCTAGAGAGTCTTTAGCAGAAGAGAGTAAGTCTGATGGATTCACCAATGAAAAATCGCCCCTTGTCGGTTGCTTGGTTTGATCTAGAATTATGGACCTATTTAACCTTACTCGACAAAGAGCGATTTTATTCAAAGTCTGGCTTGCTAGTTATTTGCGGCCAATCTTCCGGCCAATCTTCCGGCCAATCTTCCCGCCAATCGTCTGGCAACTCAACAGGCCAATCTTATGGCAAATCAAAGGGTAAATCTTATGGCAAATTTACTTGTAGTAGCCTTTGTTAATGCGATCGTCCCCTTCGATCAAATCTGGCAGTGGTTCGGTGGCGGTGAATTTGTCTAGATTCTCTTGTAAACGGGCTTTCTGGGTTTCAGACAGTCCAGGAATGTTTAACACATCCTCAACCTTTTCATACGGGGCATTTTTGATAATTTTACTGGCCAGATTCGGATAGAACCCTTGTAACTCCCGGAATGAACGAATATTGGTGTTGTTTAAATCGATTTTGTTGCCGATTTCGTAAAATTTGTCTTCCAGGGGATTGCGAACCTTGACTTCGGCAAAGAAGAAAGGCGCATTTTGGGCTACCTGGGTTAAATTAGCCGCTAATGCACTCTGGGCAGAACCCATCCATCCCAACAGACTTAGGCTAAATACACATACAACCGCCAATGAGCGCAGCAATCGTCTCATAAATTACTCCCAATCTGACTCATAAACATTATTGGAAATTATTGCAGAATTCTGGCAATTTAATATCTTTGGCTACCAAATCAATGCCGCTACACCAGGAAGAAGGCTCAGGGAAAAGTGACTCTGAGTGCCAGTCCGGGGGGCAATGATACCATAATATAATCAGCGATCGCCCGTCTATAGCTTGGCGGTGGCTCGCTACGGTAAAGGCCGCTTGTGCTATGGTTCCTCTGTTGGCTGCTTCAAGGGAATCAGTGTGAGATTCTGGTTTTGTTCTGATTGTAAAGATTGATGAATCTACCTGGGGTGTATCTGGAGGACGTATGGCTGCCCTGTCTGGGAATGGGACTGGCGATCGCCCGTCTCTGGATCCGCGATCGCGATCGCTTCACGGGGAGATGGGTCAGAAATTGGATTCCCTTGATGTCCATGAAAGGCGATCGAGAAAGGCGATCGAGATTATGGCGTCAGGTTCAGGCCGCGATAAACTTGCTCGATAGGGAAACTGAGGTTAATACTTTTTAGTTCTACGGTGTCTCCTGATTGGTAATTAATGATAATCCATTCACCGGCATCATTTTTGTGATATAAATCCATTTCGATTCGGGTAGAATTGACTAATAAATAGTCTTTTAAAACGGGGTTTTTGCGATACATTCTAAACTTGCCACCTCTATCATAAGCTTCGGTGCTATCTGATAAAACCTCAACAATTAAACATGGATAGGTAATGTATTTGGTCGTGGTCTTATCCCTTTCGTCGCAGGTGACACTCGCATCTGGATAGGTATAGTCATTGGTTTGGACAATGTTAACTCTCAAATCTGAGTTACCCGTTTCGCAGCCACTCCCTTCTAGGTGATTGGCAAACAAAGTAATGACTCTGACAGAGATTAAACTATGATTTTTGCTGCCACCGCTCATGGCATAGACTTGTCCATCAATATATTCATGTTTTTCTATTTGTTGTTCTTCCCAAACAAAATACTCTTCAGGGGTGAGTTGTGGGGAATTGTCTTTGGCTGCAATCATAATAATTTGGTTGGTTCTATGGGCTATGGTTTTTTTGGGGACTGGGGACTTTTTTATGACCTATTTCAGAAATTGGATTCCCTTGATTTAAATGATATCTTATCAAGATTATGCCGTCAGGTTCAGGCCGCGATAAACTTGCTCAATGGGGAAACTGAGGTTAATACTTTTTAGTTCTACGGTGTCTCCTGATTGGTAATTAATGATAATCCATTCACCGGCATCATTTTTGTGATATAAATCCATTTCGATTCGGGTAGAATTGACTAATAAATAGTCTTTTAAAACGGGGTTTTTGCGATACATTCTAAACTTGCCACCTCTATCATAAGCTTCGGTGCTATCTGATAAAACCTCAACAATTAAACATGGATAGGTAATGTATTTGGTCGTGGTCTTATCCCGTTCGTCGCAGGTGACACTGGCATCTGGATAGGTATAGTCATTGGTTTCGACAATGTTAACCTTGATATCAGAGTTGCCAGTGATACAACCGCTACCTTCTAAATGAGCGTCGAACATGGCGGTAAACCGGATGGCAATGCGGCCATGATTGACGGTGCCACCGCTCATGGCATAGACTTGTCCATCAATATATTCATGTTTTTCTATTTGTTGTTCTTCCCAAAGGAAATACTCTTCAGGGGTGAGTTGTGGGGAATTGTCTTTGGCTGCAATCATAATAATTTGGTTGGTTCTATGGGCTATGGTTGTTTGGGAAATGGTAACTTTTTTATGCTTAATTACTGCCCCATGCTTTTAATTTATTATACTCGTTATTTATTGAATCGTTAATATTTTTAAGTTAATTTTTTTTAATTTTTTAATGATTGTGGCGATCGCACCCCTTCCTGACAAAATTTATTAATTCTGCTAGATGATCCCTTGATGTCTGTAGTTATTAATGGCGCGATCGCTCCGATTACGGGTAATTTTGCTCCTTGGCTTAAGGCGATCGCTTTTCAAAGCAGATACAGCCTGTTCAGAAATAATCCGATCTAATCTCAAAGTCCCTCTCCCATGCATGGGAGAGGGGTAGGGGTGAGGGCTTTAGGGCAATGTGTTAAGCGACTGGTGAAGAGGCTGTAATTACCCCATCTAAAGATTCAAGCTTTGACAGCCACTCCCCGAAATGAAGACAGTTACTCCGAATTACTTCTAACCCTATTTTTTCTGCTAATTGTGGCCCAAAAGTAGATTTCGCCTTTCCATAGTCAGGGAACTGAGCGATAATCCGTTTACTAGGCGCTGTTTGTTCTCCATCGTTGATTAATTCGGGTGTCTCATATTGACTGGCAATAGTTTGTAGCGTTTCAACTCCTTTGGTGTTTCCCCCACCCAGGTACTCAAAACAAGCGGGGTCAGAAAAAAGATACGCTTCATACTCATGTAACTGAATGTAAGGAATGAAGCGGCGATCGTCAATATCTTCGGCAAATCTTTGCTCTATAAACGTAACCCTTTCCAAGGGATTTTGTCTCAGACTTTCAGCCTCGTCTAGTCCGGTAAATTCATCAGAAATGGCATATAAATCAATCATGGTTGTAAAGAATACATCTGCGGCTTTTTCCTGGTTAAGAAAGCGGATGATGTCATTCTTCATCGGGGCATAATTACGACCTCCTCCCCGATGTACGCGACCCTTTTTTTTGGCATGGGCAATGAGTATCGGATTGTGCATGAACACCTGATATTGAGCCAGATGTGGTTTGATTAAAACATTGGCGAATGTTTGTTCGGTTTGTCCTTCAGCAAATAGATAAAGACGTGCCATCAATGAGGACCTCCGCCAATTATGTTTTTTTGCCAAACTTCTCCTAGACTATATTCATCGAGCCACGCATCTAACTCAATAGGGTTTAGCCGCTTAAATTGCGACTCCTTACCCTCTCGATTTACGGCAACCACATCTTCAGGATCGAAATTGTCCAAGAAAGAACTTGATTGGGTACTAATGAGAATCTGTGTATGTAGTGCAGCTTTACTCAACAAATCAGCCACAACGTTTAAGGCATAAGGATGAAGACCTAATTCAGGTTCATCAATCACAATAAGTTTTGGCAGTTCATCTTCCGGTTGTAAGAGCAACGTAGTCAGGCAAATAGCACGTAAAGTCCCATCGGAAAATTGATGGGGGCCAAATACTCTATCTGAATCTTTTTCTCTCCAATTGAGCATGACCAGATTAGAGGCATCCGGTTCCAGCACAAAATCTTCAAAGAAGGGAGCAATTAGGCGAATCGTTCCTACAATTCGTTGATAAGCAGCCCCGCCATTTTCTTCACGAAACCTTAAGAGTAATGCCGCTAGATTACCAGCGTCAGGCATGAGCCATCGGTTATCCCCAACATAACAGGATTGACGCACATTTGCGGTTGAAGATGTATCGTGAAAGTGATATACGCGGCAGCGATCGAGCAAGTATTTGAGAATCTTAGCTGTTTGCTTTCCTTCTTTTACTGCTTGGTTAATTTTGGTTTCCTGATGCCCTTCACCTAGTATATCAGTTTTTGGAGATTGCCAATCTTTTTCCTGAAAGCTGATTGTTTCTTCGGCAAAAATAAGCGTGTCACCAGCAGCATGAAATAGCCTTATATGATAGGTATCGATTCCATTTTCAACTTCAAACTCTAGCTTGGCTTCTATCTGAGGCGTTGTCTTGGGTCCAAAGTGTAAAAGAGATTTCGCCCGTCCTGATATGCCAATATACTGTTGAAAGCGCCCAGCCATCATTTCATTCAGCATTTTGAAGAATGAGATGAGATTGCTTTTGCCCGCCCCATTCGCTCCAATTAAGACATTTAAAGGGTGTAATTCAAGATCGAGTGCCTTAATAGACTTAAAGCCATTAAGGGTTAATCTTTGTAGTTTATCCAAAAGTCAGCCTCCTAAGTGGATAATTTCGAGCCTTGTCTATTATCTTAATGCTAGTGATTCAACTATTCTGTGAATTCAAGGTTGTTTGTCCGGATGGCTATGCTGTCTAACTAGGTAATTCAATGTTATATTTGCCAGATTTGCTCTACGTTTTCGGATCTTATTCGTCCTTTTGCCCGATCGCACCCCTTCCTGACAAAACTGATTAATTCTGCTAGATCATCCCTTGATTGGGGTAGTTATTAATGGCGCGATTCCGCCCCAGCGCGGATCGCGAATGCGAATCGCTCGGACGGGTAAATCAGACTGGCGCGAAATCTACTATATTGACCAGTCCTCAATAGTTAAACCTTTGACGCGATCAAAATCTTGCTTATTACGAGTAATTAGAGTTGCTCCTTGGCTTAAGGCGATCGCGGCGATTTTCAAATCTTGTGTGCCAATCCGAATCTTTTGGGCGAGAAGGGATTGAAAACGGGCTTCTGCTTGAACATCGTAGTCCAGCACTGGAAAATCTTGCAAAAATTCCAGTGTTTTTGTGAACCAGTAATAGGCATAAACCCGTTCTTGCGGTTTAGTCGCTTTGCGAATTTGTGCCAAACGACCTCGGATTAATTCTTCAGCACTAATCACAGTAATCGCAATTTGGTCAGACGGGATGGTGAGCAATCGCTGACCTAGGGGTTCATGGCCTCGTTGATAGAGGCTCAAATGATCGCTATCTAAAATATATAAAGTCATTTAGGGGTCACTTAGGCTATGTCACCGTCAGGTTCCATTTGTCGATCGATGTCTTGGCGATATGCGGCAATTTCAGCCTGTAAATCGTCAAAGGTTGGGTCGTCCTTGAACCAGCCAAATTTATCCAGCCAAGGATTTCCTGTCTGGGTTGACAGTGGAATCTCCACTTGAACGACTTCAATCTGATTGGTTAGATAGTCAAGTAGTTGGGATTTAAGGCGAGCGATCGCGGCATCACGGCTATTTTCGCTCACCGTGACTTCCGGCCATTCTTTGGCACGAGCGATATATTTATCATCTTCTCGACTGAGAATCACGTCATAAATCATGGCCTAATCTCCGGCTCATCTTTAGGTGTAATATAACTCATTCGTCTCGGCAAGCGCGATCGCGAACAGTCTGTCAGATTTGCTGCGGGTTGGTAAGACGATCGCCCTTCCATCTGTGTACTGAATTGTTAGACAAGCGGATCCTTTTCAAAATTCTAAATTCAACTTTCATGCTTTTGGTTCCAACAGTTGAAAAATAGATTCACGGCTAGTTAGTTCAGTTGTTTCCCCTGAAGCGATCGCCCGTTCCATTGCCACATCTTCAATAATTTCTGCCATAAATTCAGAGACTTCTTGGCGGTTATCGCGAATTAGCTCGACAATTGCACTCTTTAAAATTTCCTTAAGTTGGTCGGGATTTAGGGTTATCTCAGACATGGTGCCTCCATTGATTTCGTTTAAGTTTGATAAATTGATGTTTAATACTTCTAGCGGCTCATCGATCCAAGTATTTGCGGTTGCTTCATCTGTTTTCATCGCTGAAAATTGCTGCCACAGCAATTTTTAACACTTGTTTATATTTTTATTTAATGAATATCAAAAGTTTTATTTTTTGCGTTTTTTTTATTCCAGCTTTTAATATATTTTTTTTATTTAATCTGGTTTCAGAAAAAATAAGATTAATTTGCCGCCAGGAGTGTTTCAATCGTCAATCCTCCGTAATTATATACGGAGGATTTTCTATTAAAAATTGTAAGCATTCGTTTACTAACTCAAGTGAGTGTTTAGTATCCAAATGGAAGTAAAAGAATCGCTCATAAATTTCAGCAAGTTGTATTGCAGCAGATAAGGACTCAAGATTGACGGCCACGTTTGATGCTATACCATCAGAATCGATCCTGGAGAGATTAAAGGTACATCGATCTTCATCAATTTCATAGAAAGTACCAAGAATATCGATTATCAAGCCATTTCCCCTCTCATTAAGCTGGATTTCATAGCAAGTTCCATGAACTTCTATTTGGCTTGGATACTTGCTTAAATTACAATGGCTAGAAACAATAAATTTTTTCGGATTATTAGCAAATTCATCTAAAAAATCCCGGTCTTTTTTTTCTATTTTTCTACTTTTATAGTATTCATTTTGTTGCTCTAACTTTTCAGCGACTTCAATGAAACGATCGTAGGTTAATATCTCAACATTGTGGTGCCGAGGAAACTTCGACTTTGCATGGATAAGTTCTTTATTAAAGTGGCTGCGTCTACCCATAACAATGAAGTATTTACAGCATAAATAGGTTTTAGGATCGCGTAGCGGCATCTTGACACACCAAGGTTCTCGTGCCAAATTCCTCTCAGGATATAACGTATCGTACTTTTGAGCCGCATCAGCCAACTGCGATCGCAAAGCCGATCCTTCTTCCCTCTCAAAATTCTGCCAGTCCTCAATTTGTTTAATGGCACTACGCAACCTCTTGTGTTGCGTTTCACTCTTCTGATTAAAAGGTGGTTGATCAACTGGCTCTAACTCTACAAATGCGACATTCCAACCTCCAGAAAATGACTGCATAACAACAAAATCAGTACGATACTTACCACTTAAAGAAAACTCGGGAATGACATAATCAGAATGTCCGCCACAAGTCATAAAAGTCGCCCAAACGAGTAAGGGTTCTTCTTTTAAGAAATTATGTATAGCCCGTTCACCTTTTGCTCTGTCTAGAGCCTCAATAAATCTATTTTTCAGGGTCATATAAATGTTAAATAAGTTATCTTACTGTGTAAATCTAACAAACAGGATAAGCTTTCAGTATCGCCCTACAGAAAACTATATAAGCGGTGTAATTAACTAGCTATTCAAGGTTAAATTTGCTAGAGTAGCTCCACCTTGCCAAATTTAACCCGTCACTTTTGCCCGATCACCCCCTAACTTACGAAGTTTATCAAATCTACCATATAACCCCCCGATCGGAGTATTTATCACTTTATACGATCTCAGGACAAATCAGACTGGCAACAATCTTCGCCACAATTATACTATACAATAGATTGGCTCGCCGCGCAATTGCCGTCCGAGTGCAACGCCTTGTTAGGGCTTTTCTCAAGCATAATGCTAATTTCAATTGCCGGAACATTCGCTAATTCTTTTGGTTCCATTTTGTACATTCCGCCACCATACACGCGACCTTCATCAAGCATGGCTCGATCGGCGATCTGATTCAACGCTTCAAACAATCTTTGATTCAGTTCCGGGTTTTGGGCAATTTTTTGTTCAAAGTGTGGTTTGGGGTAAAGAATTAAGTATGAATTGGCAACAATCGCGTTGGAATATTTTAACACAAAACGGAATGGTTTTGTACCTTTCTTTTTATCTCTATTAACTGCCACGATCTGCTTGTTTCCCCTTTTTTATGCAAAAAAGTATCCGCTTCTAGCTGTAACTATATATTCAACGTCAGATTTGCTAGATAAGCTCCACATTTTCGGATATTATCCTTTACTTTTGCTCGATCGCACCCTTACTTACAAAAGCACCTTCCTGTCAAAACTTATTAATTCTGCTAGATAATCCCTTGATTTCTGTAGTTATTAATGGCGCGATTCCGCCCCAGCGCGGAGGATCGCAAATGCGAATCGCTTTCCGGGCAAATCAGGCTGGCTACGGCTGGCTACAAACGACACCACAACTATAGAAGTAAATCACGAAGTCAAACTATTCCCTGTTAATAACTTTTGGTGTTGACAAATTTATCCAAATAGACGAAATAAGCGCCGTATTTTTTTATCGGAAACTTAGTCTTTTAAAGATGTAATTTCCTGGATAATTGTAATGATCGATTAAATCCCTTACGGGGATATTTAGCCCCGGTTAAGAACTTTTTTCCTGGATAAATTTTTCTAAATCTACGAAAGAACCCCCATAAGTTAGGGTGGGTTTATCGTAGCCTTTTAAATTCACTGTATGCTGTTGGAATACTTGCTCATTGGGGTCCCAAGCGGAGAGGGCTTTATAAGTGGTTTCCCCAAAGGCAATATCACAGCCAATTTGTTTCGTGGTGGTTTCTAGGCGAAATGCCGCATTCACCGTATCCCCCAGGGCGGTGTAGTCTTGCCGATCGCCCGTTCCAGTATTGCCCACCATTGCATATCCCGTATTCACCCCCGCCCCAATGCGTAATGGAAAAGGGAGAGGATATTTGTGATTTAATTTTTCGGTAATTTGGGCTAAAGCCACCAAAGACTGACAAATTTGCAGCACTTCTTCGGCACTGACGCGATCGACGCGATGAAACCAAACCGCCATCACTGCATCGCCAATATATTTATCTACCCAACTGCCATGAGTTCTAATAATGTCACCAGCGTAACGAAACCAGGTGCCAATTACTTCTGAGAGAATTTTCTCGTCTAGCTGCCGAGTCAGTACGGTGAAATTACGGATATCTACCACCATGACAGATATTAAACAGCGTTGATATAACGCAGCGGTTAAATCCTGGGAGTCTTGGTCTTCTGACAAATCCGCAGGTTTGTCGGCGGCTGAGTAAAAATCAATTTCTGTTTCGCCAAAGATGATGCGATCGCCATTTTGTAAAGTAACCGGAATCGTCACCCGTCGGCCATTCACAAACGTACCATTACGGCTGCCGAGATCGATTAAATAAAATTCACCCCCTTCTGTCCGCTGCATCATGGCATGGTTTCGGGAAATCCAGCGGTCTGGCAACACAAAATGATTATCGTCACTGCGACCAATCGTCCAGCAGCTTGTACCGACGAGGGGAAGATAGCGCTCACCGGATTCAGTTCGCAGAATCAAATGAGGATTTCGTTGCAAGTTCACTATGAGCCTCCCAGTGCTGCCAAACCTCGCCCTCTGATTCTACCCTGGTTTCCATTGGGAAGTTTCAAGGACAGAGGTGGCAATTTTTTACAGATGTTTTACATAATTGAGCCAAAGATTTTGGTCAGCCGAAGATTTTGGGCGAATCGCTTCCAGAAATCGGCGCCATCTATTTCGGTCTATCCGCATTTTCTGTTAAGCCGCCAAAGCCGCCAACCAAAATAGGCCATCTACCAAAATTGTACTGAGAACTGCACCCGAAAATGCCCACCAGTGTAATGTTTCTGATGGGCTGCTTCTACGATAGCGTAAAGGAAGAAAACCGACGACTAGCAGAACCGTAGCCAGGACCGCAGCACAGGCAATTCCCCAAGGGGTATGGACTTGCGCGATCGCACTGCGGAAAATTGGCACCGCCAAATCTGGTTCAGCCAGCATCAATTGGCGCCAGTGGGGAATCAGATCCACTAAATAAAAATAAATATCCGTGACCGCAGTGCCAAATAAAGAACCCACATAAAACCAAGCACCCACCAGCCATTGATTTCGGCGGATACACCAAATCGCCATTGGTAGGGCGATCGCCTCCACGGGCAAATGTAGGGTCGGTTCCCAACGCAAACCCCCCCAGTACAAAGAACCCGCCAACCAACTACCCGTAAAACCCATCAACAAATCGCCCCAAACCGCCGTAACTGGCTGAGACATCAACCATCGACTCAGCCAAAACCAGCCGCCGGTGAGAATCAAGCTCACTAAAGGCAGATATCTCACCAAAGGAGCTTCAAAAAATACCGGCACCGAAACCAGAAACACAGACGCAGCAAAGATCCATCCCGGTGTGGCGACCTTCCCGACTGGACTAGGAACGAAGCCTAGAACAAAAGTGAGAAAATTAACCGGAGACTTCAGCAAAGATGCGGTGACATCCCTAACAGACCAAGTATCGTTAAACAACGGATTTTAATATTCTTTACTTAACTTCATCTTATTTAATATACCAGACTCAAATCCTTGCCAAGCCCATTTAGGGAGCTTTTTCCGATCGATATATCGATCGATATATTTAAAGGAACTGATTCAATCTGAATGAATTAATGTCTATGGTCTGTTCTATGGTCTGTAAGTTGCCCAAAATAGCCCAACACAAAAGGAGGAATCGTGGGTTTATCTAAATTAAAACTATCTAAATTGAAACTATCAAACTGGAAATTATTAATCGGATTCGGGTCTGGTGTCACCAGTGCCCTATTGCTTTCTAGTCAAGCTTTGAGCAACCAAGTCACGGAAACCAGCACCTCGGCAACCGAAGCCTCTATGACATTCTGGCAAGCCATTGTCCTGGGAATGGTTCAAGGACTCACAGAATTTTTACCCATTAGTAGCACCGCTCATTTAAAAGTTGTGCCGGTTGTCCTCGGTTGGGGAGATCCCGGTATTTCTTTTACAGCGGTGATTCAACTGGGCAGTATTGCCGCCGTGCTGTGGTACTTTTGGGGAGACTTGACTGGGTTGGCGAAAGGTGCATTCAGTGCTTTACGGCAGCAGGATTACAGCGATCGCGACCTAAGAATCGTCATCGGCATTGCCTTGGGAACCCTGCCCATCGTTATTTTAGGACTAGGGATTAAATTTAACGCCACCATTGGGGATTTTTATGACACCAAAGCCAGAAGTCTATTAGTGATTGCCATTGTTTCCATTGTCATGGGGCAATTATTAGGAGTGGCAGAAATCCTGGGCAAACGCCAGCGCAACTTTGAGCAGTTGACCCTCAAAGACGGCATCTTAATGGGTTGCGCCGAAGCATTAGCCATTATTCCTGGGGTGTCGCGTTCCGGTTCCACCATTACCTCCGGTTTATTTATGGGGTTAGAACGGGCTACGGCGGCACGATTTTCTTTTTTATTAGGAATTCCCGCGATTACCTTAGCCGGGTTAGTTGAGCTTAAAGACTTATTAGGTGAAGGGGTCGGGGGTGTTGGCATGGTGCCATTAATCTGCGGACTCGTTTCATCAGTGGTATTTTCTTATGCCTCGATCGCCTGGTTAATTAAATTCTTACAAACCCAGAGCACCTGGATATTTGTCGGTTATCGGCTAATTTTTGGTCTGACTATTTTAGGCGCGATCGGTGCCCAACTTTCCTGGACAGTAGGACAATAATTCTGTCGGGTGTGGGGCCGCCATCGGTGTGAGGTAAAATTAAGAATTAACAATTGACAATTGATAATTGACAATTAAACAAAATTATCAATTATCAATTATCAATTATCAATTATCAATTATCAATTATTCCCTACACCCTGCACCCTACACCCTACACCCTATTTATAAACTTATCCGTTGCTAAATCCCTTGCCAAAATGAGCGAAATATCTATCCGTCCTGCCCAAATTACCAAAATTATTCCCGATTCCATCGCCGCTGAAATTGGCTTTGAACCGGGCGATCGCCTAATTTCCATTAACGGCACTCGTCCTCGGGATCTAATTGATTACCAATTTCTTTGTGCTGATGAATTTCTAGAACTGGAAGTTCAAGACACCAAAGGAAAAATTCACCAGATAGAAATCGAAAAAGACTACGACGAAGACCTCGGTCTAGAATTTGAAAGCGCCTTATTTGATGGCCTAATTCAATGTAATAATCGTTGTCCTTTTTGCTTCATCGACCAAAAGCCGCCCGGAATGAGAGACACCCTATATCTCAAAGATGATGACTACCGTCTCAGCTTTTTATATGGGTCTTATCTCACCCTGACCAACTTACCAAAAAAAGAATGGGAAAGAATCGAACAAATGCGGCTTTCTCCTCTCTATGTTTCCGTTCACGCCACCGAACCAG
Organism: Oscillatoriales cyanobacterium; assembly: GCA_011390955.1. Taxonomy (GTDB): domain Bacteria; phylum Cyanobacteriota; class Cyanobacteriia; order Cyanobacteriales; family Laspinemataceae; genus Planktothricoides. The sequence goes on from JAABRM010000024.1 coordinate 94,262, forward strand.
AAATCCGCATTCGCTTATTAAAAAATCCGCGAGCCGGGGACATCCTTAAACAGTTACAATGGTTTAAAGAACGCCGCCTGCAAATTCATGCTCAAGTCGTCGTTTGTCCGGGAATTAATGATGGTCAACACTTAGAACAAACCTTATTAGATTTAGCCAAATTTGGCCGAGGTGAAGTGCCAGCAGTGGCATCGGTTGCCGTCGTCCCCGTTGGCTTAACCAAATTTAGACCCGCTGAAGATGAATTAGTCCCTGTCTCTCCCGAAAAAGCCAGAGAAGTGATTCAGCAAGTGCAGAATTTGCAAGCATCTTTTAGAAAAAAAATAAAATCCACCTTTGCGTGGTTGGCGGATGAATGGTTCTTAATTGCCGGGGAAGAATTACCCCCAGAATCAGACTATCAAGACTATCCGCAAATTGATAATGGTGTGGGTTCAATTCGCTTATTTATTAGGCAATTTGAAGAATTAGCGGCTGGAATTTTGCCCAAAGAAGTTACCCCAGAACGGCGTTTAACTTGGGTGGTGGGCAATGCGGTGGAAAAAGCCTTTGACCCGATTCGCCGATCGCTGAATCAGGTGCAAGGATTAAAGATACAAGTGGTAGCTTTAAATAGTGAATTTTGGGGGCAAACTATTAGCGTGACTGGGGTGTTAACCGGCCAAGATTTGTTAATGGGATTGCAAGGGAAAGATTTAGGGGAAGCAATTTTATTGCCCACGGTGATGCTGAAACATGGTGAAAGTCGATTTTTAGATGATGTCACCGTTGAAGATTTATCCCGTCAACTTCAGGTGCCCGTGTTAATGGTTCATAGTGTTGAGGAATTGCTCAATACGGCGATCGCTGACCCATTCTGGAGGAAATAAAATTTTCCAGCTTTACAGCAATTTCCTGTTGCATAAACCATAAATTTTCGTTTGTAATGGTGAAGCATTCGGGCTGCTAATTCTCGGTTTTTCCCTTGGAGATAACTGCCCGAATGCAGAAGTTTAAGGGCGAAGCATTCGGGCTGCTAATTATCGGGTTTTCCCCTGGAGATAACTGCCCGAATGCAGAAGTGTAAGGGCGAAGCATTCGGGCTGCTAATTATCGGGTTTTCCCCTGGAGATAACTGCCCGAATGCTTCGCCCCTACTTGCGGGAATGCTTCGCCCCTAACCTTGCAGCAAATTTTCTAAATCCGCCAAACTTTGAAAATCGAAAATCGCCTCGGTTAAACTTTCTAAATCCGCTAAAGATAGCTGTTCAACTTGACTGATAATTGGCGGGGGAATTTCTCCAAAACGCTTGGATATTTGACGGATCACGAGGGCGATCGCTTGTTCAAGTCGTCCTTGTTCCTTGGCATAAGATAGTCGTCCTTTCTCATCTTGCAACATCATCCCTCGGCGATCTACCGCTTCCAATTCTTCTACCGTCATCTTCGCTTGGTTAGCCAAATTCAAAGCAAATTCTATTTCCGAGACTTCCCCTAAACTTGGTGGGATTTCCTCTAAAGTAGCCGCTTCTTTGAGAAAATAAATCCATTTATCGCTTAAAGCACTTAACTCTGAGAGAGTTTTCTTGAATTTGGGCAACTCCACAAATATCAGGCGCAATTCTTTGTCAATACAGGGAAAGTGTTGCGTTTCTTCTTGAAACACAAATTTGTTGATTACCTGTTGGGTTTGGGGAAAAAGCATAAAATCGGTGATTGTCACTGCGATCGCTGGATTAAGAAAGGGATAATCCTCCTCTGTAACCAACTGGTTCCTATAGGTTTTTGTCAGATTATAAGCCACTCGTTTGTTAACAGCGGTCATGGAAGCCACTTGCATTTCGATCGCTACAATTGACCCGTCCGCTAAAACCGCTTTCACATCTAGATAGGTGTCTTTTAATGTCATCACCTGACCGGGGTTATAGGGGTTGACAATGGTTAAAGATTGAATCACTTTCTCTCCCCCATAAACGATCGCATTGAGAAAGCTAATTAAGATTTCTTTACTTTGTTCAGAACCAAAGATTTTTTTAAAGGCATAATCGACCTTGGGACTAATAAATCTCATATTTTTTCCTTTTAAGCCATTAGGGATAGTTATCTAAATTTTACCACAAGGCTTTAGGTGACTTAATCACAAGTGAAGCGTCAAGCTATAGCAATTGTCAGAGTTATGAAGTACAAAAAAAACCTGTCCCGAACCCCGCCCGCTAGAATCCAGAAAACCTCTGTACTTCATCCAGATAATAACCGCTATAAGGGCGATCGCAAATATATCCAAAAAAATCACCAAAAAATCACAAATAGGCACAGGAGAGCCCCGCCAGAGGGCTCTCCTGGTGAGTGGGAAGCTATGAGGGTTTTACCTGGCCCGGAGTGGAACTGAACTGCTCCTACTGCTGGTTTTTTCTTGTTTTTTAACCCTTGAGTATCTCAAAAGAGGAACTCCGGGCCGGGTATCCCTGGTTTAGCTTGGGCTTGTATTACATTGGCCCCAGTTAACCTGAGTGTCTTTATAACTATATTATGAGGCTTTATTCTGGATTTGTCAATAGTTTTTATGATTTTTTTTGACGGTTATTTACTTGTTATTTTAGTCGGTTTTTGCAGGTTTTTATGAATTTATATGGTGATTTTTGCGGTTATGTTGAGAGTGGGTAATTCTTTTGATTTGCCCTTGAGAAAATAAAAAATTTTCAAGGGCGATCGCCTTCTATATATTCTCTAGCATTTCCTCTAGCTATTCTCTTGGAAAAAGCGATCGACTTATATTGGCAAAAAAAGTGATATAAAATAAGTAGTGCGGATTTGAGGAAATAACTTATGGTAATGCAATTACAGCCCCAAACCGAAGCGGAAATCATTTATCCTGAAAGTGATGGACAACCGATGGCCGATAATACCATTCAATTTCGCTGGATTACCGTCATTTACTACAACTTGGCTTGGCTATTTGCCGAAAACGTCAGGCTAAGGAAACTGTATCAGCACAACTGGAACAGGAACGCGAACGGGCTAAACGTTTAGAACAATTATTGCGAGAAGCGGGCATCGATCCCGATATTGCATCCGCAACGCTTCCCGATATTGCATCCGCAACGCTTCGCGAACGCAATTCTTAGCAACTCATAAACATTTTTGCTCTCTGTCAAAAATTAGAGCAAAAAAAAGCGATCGCCTCTGAGGTTATTTCCCCAAAGGCGATCGCTTTTTCTTTCAGACCGAATTAAGGCCCAGCAAAAACCGCTTCCTGAATATCTTCGCGACTCAAGGAATACTTAAAAGAGCGCTTAATATCTTGATTGCCACCAGCGGCATTAATATAACGGACATTAATTTGATCGATATCCAGTTCTATCTCAGCCTTCCAGGTGGGTTTTTCCACATACCAAATACTTAACTCATCGCGGCTTTGTTCGCATCCCATATCGCGCAGCCATTGCTCGATATCGGGCAGAGGATGGTTATACAGAGGAGTAGTCGGTGCCAGTT
>JAABRM010000076.1 GCA_011390955.1 Oscillatoriales cyanobacterium
CCAAGCGATTAGGATTAATCCTGAAAATGCCGATGCTTACGTCGGTCGAGGTGCTGCCTACTCCGACCAAGGAAAATTAGACTCTGCGATCGCGGATTATAACCAAGCGATTAGGATTAATCCTGAAAATGCCGATGCTTACGTCGGTCGAGGTGCTGCCTACTCCGACCAAGGAAAATTAGACTCTGCGATCGCGGATTATAACCAAGCGATTAGGATTAATCCTGAAGATGCCTTAGCTTACTACAACCGAGGTGTTGTCTACTCCGACCAAGGAAAATTAGACCAGGCGATCGCGGATTATAACCAAGCGATTAAGATTAATCCTGAATATGCCCTTGCTTACATCAACCGAGGTGTTGTCTACTCCGACCAAGGAAAATTAGACCAGGCGATCGCGGATTATAACCAAGCGATTCAGATTAATCCTGAATATGTCGATGCTTACCATAATCGAGGTGTTGCCTACTACAAGCAAGGAAAATTAGACCAGGCGATCGCGGATTATAACCAAGCGATTAGGATTAATCCTGAATATGCTAATTCTTACTATAGTCGAGGTCTTGCTTATAACCAACAGGGAAATAAACGTGAAGCCTTAGAGAATTTTCGCAGGGCTGCGGAACTATATCAGCGGCAAGGAAACCAAGAATGGTATCAGAATGCTTTAGCTAGAATTCGGGAATTAGAGTAATTGTTGTTGGTTGATTGTTGTTTGTTGGTGGTTGTTTGTTGTTGGTTGGTGGGGGTATCCTCTCGTTCCCAGGCTCTGCCTGGGAATGCTTTCTTGGAGGCTCTGCCTCCTGTTACTTGTTGGTAGTTGACGCGAGGCAGAGCCTCTAGACTGGGGTTCCCAGGCAGAGCCTAGGAACCAGAGATTGTTGTTTGTTGTTGGTTGTTGGTTGTTGGTTGTTGGTTGTTGGTTGTTGGTTGGTGGGATTAAGAAACCGGGTTTCTTGTGGGCAAAAAACAGATAACTTTAATATCACGAAAAGAAACCCGGTTTCTGGGTTTACTGCGGGGGCTGAGAAACCGGGTTTCTTGTGGGCAAAAAACAGATAACTTTGATATCACGAAAAGAAACCCGGTTTCTGAGTCTGCTGCGGGGCCCTACCCTACGTTTCTTTTCTGACTGCCTGAATGGAAGGCTAGACCTTGAATACTTTAGTCTGTGGAACTTTTGTATTCAAACTACTAGCCTTGTCTTTATATGAAAAATAGCAGGCTCAATCGAATTTTAGGACTAGAAATACAGCGCCGTCGGGTAGAGCAAGGCTGGTCACAGGAGTATCTGGCAGAAGTTACAGGTCTGCACAGAACTTATGTCAGTCAGCTTGAGCGAGGGCTAAAAAGTCCATCTGTTAGAGTTCTTAGTCACATTACTAACGCTTTAGGGATCTCGATGAGCGAGTTTTTGCAGGTTGTTGAGGAACTCGTAAATGCTGACGGAGAATGAAATTGAACGGTTAAGGCAAGCCATTATTGCAACTATTGCCTCTCCCATGATTGGATCGATAGAGGACTACACATGGGAAGCAATTTTTCATTATGTCAAAGATATTACTTTGTCAGATCCTGCCTTGGGACGCAGTAAGCTTCTCTATGATGCTGTTGACATACAAACCGCAACTGGCTGGTCTCTTAAGTCTTTACAACTAAAGAATTTCATGGCCACCAATACGTTTTCATTTGTTATTCAAAGGGCGGATATTATTAAAAAGGCTGAAGAACTTGGTTTTCCTGGTTTGACTGAGAAGTCTTCTCCTGATGAATTAGGGGCAGCTATTATTCAGCATTGGAACGACAAGATTATTTCGAGTAAATCAGAGCAAGGTGTCGTGAATAGTTAAGTAGTCGGGCAGAAATAAATGCACCACATACCATATCAGAAAAAACCTGTCATTCCCGCGCAGGCGGGAATCCAAAGCCTATCAGCGGGGAACGAAAAGTGCAATTAATTATGTTCACCTACTTATGAAGGGATACTATTAAAGACAATCGAAGGATGCGAGTACGTCTACTGCGAGTTTTCTCTCGATCCTCTTGATGCAAGTTCCTTTTCTTGGGCATGGACAATCAACCGAAAAACTGGCGGACAAGGTGCTGGTTTACAAGGTGACATTGCCGGAAAAACTCAGTTGATTTGGTATAAGAACCAAAAGCAGCTTTTTAGAACAAGAAGTATTCCTTCAGAAGCAGTTTTCATTACGGTCGAACGAAACCGTCTTACCACCGAGCAATATGTACAAACTGTTCTCTCAACGTTACGCAATCAACTCAATCATTAGCGCCTTAATTAGCCCCCGATCAATGTTCCTGAATAATTTTTGTGGCAATTGCTTTAGCCAATAAAGGAGGAACTGATTCGCCAATTTGAGAAGCCATATCTGTATATGTGCCGACAAAATGAAAACTGTCTGGATATGAGTGTAGTCTTGCCGCCTCACGGATTGTGATAGTTCGATTTTGCGTAGGATGAAAAAATCGACCGGATCCTGGATGAAAAACCCATGTTGTAATGGTTCTTGCCGGTTTATCCCAGTAAAGCCTTCCATAAGCACCGCTGTAATGCTTTTTGGGCGATAGTTCAGGTGATAAATCTCTAGCATCTTGCCCTTCTTTAAGACTTTGAACCCGCGCCATTTGAATTGGGCTTAAAGCACGAGCGACATGGTTGACGAGTTTTGTACTTTCGTAGCGCAACATAGCCTGATATAAAGTTTCAGGTGGAAAGGGATAATCTTCTGCATCATACTTTTGCCCTGCTTCTAGAGGTGGTAAATCTCCAATAGCATCTTTAACTGTGATAACTGGAGACATTTCTGGCGGAAAAAGTGTCAGTTGACTAAAGTTTTTTTGATTCCTGCGATCGCCTCTAATTTCACCAAAATGAGTTGGGGCAGGAAATTCAATTTGCTTTTCTAGACTAGCTATGAAAAAAGCCCTCGATCTAGTTTGAGGTATCCCGAAATTTGCAGCATTTAATGATGTCGAAGAAACCTTGTAACCTTGTGTTTCAAGTCGCTCGGTAATTTCATGGCTGACGACACCATTGTATGCCTTTAGAATTTCTGGAACGTTTTCTATCACCACATATAAAGGCTTAAATTCATCTACAAATTCCAGGAATGTTCGATATAGTTGATTACGGGAATCATTTAGATAGCGATAATCCGCAGGAACATTCCTAGAAAAGCCTTGGCATGGAGGACCGCCTATCAACGCTGTTAACTCTTCTTTCTTTAATCCTAAGTGCGATCTCAATTCTGAAGGGTTAACCCGTCGTATGTCTTGATTGATGATTTTTGTATTCGGGTAATTGTGCTTATAGGTCGCTAATGCTTTTGACGAAACTTCGATCGCACATAAGGAGCGAAAACCCGCAAGATGAAATCCTGTCGTTAGTCCACCTGCGCCTGCAAATAAATCAATAATTGTATGTTCCATGCCTCGCATACTATAGTGAGGCATGGTGTCAACTATATCTAGTGAATCCATTTGGTTACGTCCTCGGCGAATATGAGTTAAAAATCGTTTCATCCGTAGTGATTAAGGTTAGCAGTAAGGGCAATAGCATAATGGGAGCTATGATCTGTTGGGGTCTAGAAACCGGGTTTCTTGTGGGCAGAAAACGGATAACTTGTTGTTTGTTGTTGGTTGTTGGTTGGTGGTTGGTGGTTGGTGGTTGTTTGTTGTTGGTTGGTGGGGGTATCCTCTCGTTCCCAGGCTCTGCCTGGGAATGCTTTCTTGGAGGCTCTGCCTCCGGTTACTTGTTGGTAGTTGACGCGAGGCAGAGCCTCTAGACTGGGGTTCCCAGGCAGAGCCTAGGAACCAGAGATTGTTGTTTGTTGTTTGTTGTTTGTTGTTGGTTGGTGGTTGTTGGTTGTTTGTTGTTGGTTGTTTGTTGTTGGTTGCCCCCCCTTGAAGGGGGGGTTGGGGGGGTGTTGTTGTTTGTTGTTTGTTGTTTGTTGGTGGTTGGTGATAATTTTATTTAATTATCAATTATCAATTATCAATTATCAATTGTCAATTATCAGAAGAAATTACTTTTCAGCAATCACCAGCATCTCAAAATCTTCAGTGGTTAATTTATCATTTCTAGAATATGCCCCCAGCTTGGCACCATAAATATCTATCCTGCTATAACCAAGAGATTTAAGTAACCAGGTAATTTCACTCGGCACATAAAACCTTTCATTACAGGCAAGGGATTTCTTGTTTCCCAGGTCATCTTCAAATTCCGTTATGTTATAATCCCGGAATGTCATCAAGTCAAAAGAATTGCTTCGGCAGATAGAATTTCCTGATTCCGTTGCTGATGCACAGAATTGCTCAACCGAATGATATAATGGAAACAATCCATTTAAGGTCGTGAAGATAAATTTAGTATGGGTATCTGCCTTTAATGACTTGGTGACATTTTTCAGGATTTCAAAGTTCATTTCATCAGTTTCCATGAGCGAAAATCCCCCCTCGCAAAGCGCGATCGCTGCATCAAATTCATTATTGAATGTCAAATTCCGGGCATCCTGCTGCTGAAAGTCAATTATCAAATTTTCACTTTTTGCTTTATCTTTTGCCCTTTTAAGCTGGGATGCAGATAAATCAATTCCAGTAACAGAGTATCCCCGCTTTGTCAGTTCAATTGTATGTCTTCCCGTACCGCAGCCCACGTCTAATATTTTCAAGGATTTGTTAAATCCTAGTTCTGCTTCTATGAAATCACACTCACCAATTGTCCCTTTTGTATAAATCTCAGAATCGTATTTTTCTCCGTAGTTCTCGAACAGGGATTCGTACCATTGTTTTTCAGTCATGTTGTTTAACCCGATTTGTTTTATTGGCCGAAAATTTAACTTGTAGTTATGTAAGGTGGGCAAAATGTTGGCTACCTTACTCGTGGATTTATGGTGGGCAATGCCCACCCTACAAATATTATATGATTAAATCAAGTTATGGTGGGCAATTTTGCCCACCATACAAATATTATATGATTATATCAAGTTATGGTGGGCAATTTTGCCCACCCTACCCGTGGAGTTATGTACTATATCAATCAGGGATGCTAAATCTCGTGGCATAAATAACCTGTGCAGATTTTAGTATATGTTGGCGGCGGAGCCAATTTTCGCTGCGCTCTATGGCGGCTTTTACAATCAAATCCACTGGGCGACCAAAGAGGGTTTGTAACTCCTGACGCATTTGTAAAGTTTCGGCTAAACCTCTGTTAAATTGAGGGTCAAAAGTAACTAGGACATCAATGTCGCTATCGGGGCGAAAGTCATCGCGCAAGACCGAGCCAAAGAAGGCAAATTCTGTGATGTGCCAGCGGCGACAAAACTGCTGTATTTGTTCTAAGGGTAGTTTGATGTTGCTGGTGAGTGCTGTCATAGTCAGAATTGGGCAAGTTGCAGGAGTTATGGTAGGCAAAATGTTGCCCACCCTACCAGTGGAGTTATGGTGGGCAACATTTTGCCCACCCGACAAATATTATATCACTAAATCAAGATTATTCCATCCATGAATTCTCCAATTACCAGTAACCAAATTACACAAAAAGCCCAAGAATTTGGCTTTCATAAAGTGGGCATTGCCTTAATAGATGATGCCGATTCCTCAGCAGTTAGCCATCTCCAATCTTGGTTAAATTATGGCTATCAAGCGGATATGCAATGGATGGCAAATCCCAAACGCCAAGATATTCGCCAAGTGATGCCCGACGTGGAATCAGTGATTTCTGTGGCCTTAAATTATTATACCCCATATCAACATTATGACGAGCCAAATATTGCGAAAATTTCTCGCTATGGTTGGGGCAGAGATTATCATCGGGTATTGCATAAAAAATTGAAAGCTTTTTCTCTGTGGTTAGAGGCACAAGCCCCCGGAATTAAAGCCCGTTATTATGCGGATACTGGGCCAATTTCTGATAAGTTTTGGGCGCAACAAGCTGGTCTGGGTTGGATTGCTAAAAATGGGAATTTGATTACTCGTGAATATGGGTCTTGGGTGTTTTTGGGGGAGGTTTTAACGAATCTGAAATTAACAAGAAATACCGCCCATACCCAACATTGTGGCACTTGTAATCGCTGCCTTGAAGCTTGTCCTACTCAGGCTATTGTGAAGCCTTTTGTAGTTGATGCTAACCGTTGTATTGCCTATCATACGATTGAAAACCGGGCAGAAGATTTACCGGATGAAATTAAATCTAATTTACAAGGATGGGTAGCCGGTTGTGATATTTGTCAAGATGTTTGTCCCTGGAATCAACGGTTTGCCCAACCTACAAATGTGAAAGAATTTGAGCCTTATCCAGAGAATCTTGCCCCGACTTTGGCAGAATTGGCAGAGTTATCAGAAGACGAATGGAATCGGCGTTTTCCCGCTTCGGCTTTGCGGCGGATTAAACCCGAAATGTGGCGGCGAAATGCTAGGGCTAATTTGGAAAATTGTGAAGGTTAGCAACCACAATTTGAATTAGTAGGGACTTGGGCCAGCCGTGTCCCTACCACACTTCATAAATATTTGGAATCTGCTGTATGGGACTTAATTATTCGGCCCTAGGTTAAACCGCAGCCACAGCAGCTTTCTCTGAGGTAGAACCCTGAGTGCTCAATTGAATTAACTCGATTTTATAACCATCGGGATCTTCCACAAAGGCAATCACCGTGGATCCGTGCTTCATCGGCCCTGGTTCGCGGGTGACTTTCCCTCCTTGGGCTTTGATTTGTTCGCAAGTGCCATAAATGTCATCGACCCCCAGGGCAATATGACCATAAGCATTACCCAGGTCATATTTTTCCACCCCCCAGTTATAGGTCAACTCAATTACCGTATGGTCTGACTCGTCCCCATACCCCACGAATGCGAGGGTAAACTCACCCCCCGGATAGTCTTTTTGCCGTAATAGCTTCATTCCCAGGACCTTGCAGTAAAAGTCGAGAGATTTTTCTAAGTTGCCGACTCGTAACATCGTGTGTAGCATTCGCATATCTAAATATCCCAATTTCTTGACTTTGATTTATTTTACGAGTCAATTCAAAAATAGGGAATGTTGGCGGTTGACCGTCCGCAAGTCCCCAGGAAACCAATGACCGAGGACTTTCTGGCCACCAACGACCAACAAATAGCAAATAACAAATAACCAACAACATTGCGTCGAGATCGGTAGATATTCTTAAATATCATCAGTTTTGAGAAAGTTGGCTGTATCTTGAATGTTGATGACCCGTTGAGGTTGAGCCAAATATAGCAATACTAAATGACTTGTAACTATTTCATCTCCCCTCTCCCCTTCTGGGAGAGGGGCAGGGGGTGAGGGTCTTCTACAAGTGATTTAGGACTGCTATATATGCAATCACTCCAATACTCAACCCAATACTCAATTGATGGTCATCGGCAACTATCTATAACAGATACAGACAACTATGCTAGATACAGCAATTGAAACCATTAAAGCCCGTGAAATTCTTGACTCTCGCGGACGTCCGACCGTAGAAGCAGAAGTAACTCTGGCCAATGGCGCTTATGGTTTGGCCCAAGTACCCAGTGGCGCGTCCACGGGGACTTTTGAAGCCCATGAACTGCGCGATGATGAACCAGAACGCTACGGTGGCAAAGGGGTTCTCAAGGCGGTGCGGAATGTGACGGAAAAAATTGAGCCCGTATTAAACGGGGTGGATGCCCTCGACCAAGCCACCGTGGACGCATTGATGATCGATCGCGATGGATCTGGCAATAAGTCAGAATTAGGGGCAAATGCGATTTTAGCCGTGTCTTTGGCTACGGCAAAAGCCGGGGCTGATGCGTTGCAAATTCCTCTTTATCGTTATCTCGGTGGCCCATTGTCTAATGTGTTGCCCGTGCCTCTGATGAACGTGATTAATGGTGGGGCTCACGCGGCGAATAATGTGGATTTTCAAGAGTTTATGATTGTGCCTCGTGGTGCGGCTTCTTTTAAAGAAGCTTTACGCTGGGGGGCTGAAGTGTTTGCTTGCTTGAGCAAAGTTTTGGCGGAAAAAGGTTTGCTGACTGGGGTCGGTGATGAGGGCGGTTTTGCCCCTAATTTGGGTTCTAACCAAGAAGCGTTAGATATTCTGATGTTAGCGATCGAAAAAGCCGGTTATAAACCCGGAGAACAAGTGGCTTTGGCGATGGATGTGGCGGCCAGTGAATTTTACAAAGATGGCAAGTATGTCTATGAAGGCAGCGCCCACGAACCAGCGGAATTAATTGATTATTTGGCTAAGTTGGTAGACCAATATCCGATTGTTTCTATTGAAGATGGATTGCATGAAGATGATTGGGCAAATTGGCAAGTTTTGACGGAAAAATTAGGCAAGAAAGTGCAGTTGGTGGGCGATGATTTGTTTGTGACAAATCCGACCCGCTTGCAAAAGGGCATCGATCAAGGGGCGGCGAATGCAATTCTGATTAAGCTGAATCAAATCGGTTCTTTAACGGAAACTTTAGAAACCATTGATCTGGCAACCCGTAATGGTTATCGTTCGATGATTAGTCACCGTTCCGGGGAAACCGAAGATACAACGATCGCGGATTTGGCTGTAGCCACTCGCGCCGGTCAAATTAAAACTGGTTCTCTGTGCCGCAGTGAACGAGTTGCTAAATATAATCGCCTGCTGCGGATTGAAGATGAATTGGGCGATCGCGCGGTTTATGCGGGTAAAATTGGCTTAGGTCCCAGCGGTTCTAAGTAAATACCAGAAAACCCGGTTTTTTTCGCTGAATTCAAGCAACCGGGTTTCTTAGGTAGGTTGTAGGTTTAAAGGAAATATTCTTAGATAAACCCGGTGGCTGAAACTTTCATCCAAAGTTAAGCAACCGGGTTTTGTCACCGGATTTTTTGCCTGAATTCTTAACCAAAATTTTTCTAAAAAAACCCTTGACAATTACCAAGATTTTGAGTTATGATGAATTTATCGTAAGACTTTAAAATGGGAATAGTGTGCGCCCATATATATGGGGGCATTTGAGGGTAGAACCCAGAAACCGGGTTTCTTTTTTATGGCCCAGAAACCCGGTTTCTTTTATGTGGGACAAGGGCGATCTATTTTATTTTCGGATAGCGGTTGGCAGCGGATAGGTTGACTATTTTATTTTCGGATACCAACTCGCGATCGCCTCCTCTTGGGACCCAGAAACCGGGTTTCTTTTTCGCTGAAAACAGATAACTTCTGATATCCACCACAGAAACCCGGTTTCTTTTCTCAGGAGAAGCCTGGTTTCTATTCTTTTCTGGTTTATAATGTTGATAACCATTGATGAGCGAATTTTTCGCCAATGAACCAAGGGCAATAAAATGGGAAAAGTTAACGTCACGATCAAAGCAACAAATCATATTGATGAAATTTTGAACGAACGAGGGTTTCTGCCCCCAGAGGAAGTGCGTTCGGTCATTTTGGATAACGTTTTAGTTGATACGGGAGCAAGTCAGCTTTGTTTGCCCGCAGATATTATTAAAAAATTAGGGATTCCTTTTTTGGAAGAAATCGAAGCCAAAACCGCTGTAGATTCGAGAAATGTGCGGTTATTTAAGGATGTAAGTCTGGAAGTAAAAGGCCGGATTGGTCGTTATAATTGTGTAGAATTACCGGAAGGTTCTCAGCCTTTATTGGGGTTTTTGCCATTAGAAGATTTAGGATTAGAACCAGATTTACTGCATCAAGAACTGCGGGTTTTACCGAAACATGGCAAGGAAAGTTATGTGCTGTTGTAACTTTAAAACCCAGAAACCGGGTTTCTTGTTCGCTGAAAACAGATAACTGGGGATACCGACTACAGAAACCCGGTTTCTTTTATGTGGGACAAGGGCGATCTATTTTATTTTCGGATAGCGGTTGGTTGGCAGGGGGTGATTTGTCCTCAAAGTTATGCTTATTTAACATAAAATTGATGCAATTTTTGCATAATTGCCCTGGCGATTCATCCCCAGAAAAGATAGATTAAGCAGAATTCCTGAAAACAATCTCTGAAGCAAAAAACTTGATAAATGTAATGTTTTTAGCTAATCAAAACCTGACCGAACAAGCCCAAATCGCGGCGCAGCAAAATAACTGGTCGTTTGTGACCCAATGTCTGCATCAATTGTTACATTCTGGCACAGATTCTAGCAAAAAACCAGCGATCGCGTCAAATCAGATTAAAAAACATGAAATTAAGCTGAATTCACCAAATGCCCCAAAAGCCCATCAGCTATTTCCCACCATACTAGATTTAGCATTAGAAGTCCTAGAATTTGGTGATTTTCAAGCCCGTTGGGAAGTGGCAAAAATTTTTCTCACTCTAGGCAATGCAGCGATCGCCCCTTTAATGGATATTTTGCAGGATGAAGCCGCAGAAATAGAATTGCGGTGGTTTGCCGGACAAATTCTGGGTGAATTCGATCGCCCGGAAGTCGTCCAAGGGTTAATTGATTTGGTGAATAGGGACAGTGATGAAGAACTCAGTTTGGTGGCAGCAGAGGCTTTGGCTAGTATTGGCCCCAATGCAATTCAGGGATTAGAAACCTTATTAAAAAATGACCTATCACGACTTTTTGCGGTTCGCGCTTTGGCGAAAATTCATCGACCGGAAATTATTGCCCCATTGTTAATGGTGGTCGATGATTCAGACCCTTTAATCCGCACCAGTGCGATCGCCGCTTTAAGTAATTTTGATGATGCCCGAATTCCCCCAATATTAGTAACTGCATTGTCGGATTTGATGGCCACGGTGCGACTAGAAGCGGTGATTGGTTTGGGTTTATTTTCTATGCGTTCGTCCGCTAATCTGTTGCCAGACAATTTAGTGGATTTGTTGCGCGATCGCCTCTGGGATTTTAACTTAGAAGTTTGTCAACAAGCGGCGATCGCCCTGATGCGTGTGGGCAATGAATCCGCTGCCAATGCTTTATTTACAGCGATCGAATCTCCACATACCCCAATTCCTTTAGCGGTGACAGTGGTTCATCGTCTAGGATGGATGTCTCATCCCATCGCCTTAGACTATTTAGCCGCAGCTTTAACCCTGCCTTTGTCCTCAGAAGTATGGTATTCAATTATTATCAGTTTGGGACGAGTAGAATCCTCGGTTTTGCAACCAAAAGCGACGCAGATTTTGATTAATTTCCTCAAGTCGGAAACAACAGCGATCGCTGCACCAAAAATTCGACAGGCGATCGCCCTGGGGTTGGGTCAATTAGGACAGGCGATCGCCATTGAACCCTTGCAAGAACTGTTAGCTGATGCCAATGAAACCGTCAGACTTCACGCGATCGCGGCATTGAAGCATTTTGATTCATCGGATTTAGCGGCGATCGACCTTTAATCGTTGACTGTAGCTGGTCATGGGGACGTTAACTCAGCCGCGAACTGCGAACAACCGCCATTAACCGGGAATCGTCTGAAGGGGCGGTTCTCTTTCCCCCGACAACAGTCAACAAATAACAAATAACAAATAACAGTAAAACTTATCAAAGACTGTAAAATTTTGTAACGAGTTGCCAATTTGGCAACATCATCTCGGAATTCGGATGTTTCATAGACTGGGAAGGAAGTATTCCAAGGGATCGAAAATCGGGTTTCTCATTGGTGGTTAGCTAATCTAGTCAGAAAAATGAACAAAAACCCGGTGTTTCTCGGACTACGGCGATCGCAGGGAAGTAAAAGAGTTTTTCGCTCATCTGAAGGTTTCTAGATAAATCGCTCAAGGTGAAATTATGTTAACATCGCTGCCAGATTCAAACAATTCGATTAAACCTTTAAATCAATCACCGTTCAATCAAGCATATCAAGCAAATTGGTGGAGAGATCCACAGAAACAAAAACCCCTAGTTTCATTAATTGTGCCTGGGTACAACGAAGCGGCGATCGTGGAACAAAATCTCACTATTCTCTGCGAATATATGGAATCTCTCCAGGATATCTATAACTGGGAAATTGTGGTGATTAATGATGGCAGTTTGGATGAGACCGGAGAACTAGCAGAAGCCTTTGCCAGTACCAGAGAAAATGTGTATGTTTTACATCATATCACCAATTTCGGACTCGGCCAAGCCCTGAAATTTGGCTTTAATTACTGTCATGGAGATTATGTTGTCGTCATCGATTTGGATCTGAGTTATGCTCCAGAACACATCGAAAAACTTCTCACCAAAATGCGAGAAACTAGGGCAAAAATCGTCGTAGCTTCTCCCTATATAGAAGGCGGGAATATTTCTAATGTTCCTTGGACGAGGAAAAAATTAAGTATCTGGGCTAACCGATTTTTATCCGCGACTTCTAAGGGAGAATTAGCCACAGTCACCGGCATGGTCAGGGCTTATGATGGGCAGTTTTTGCGATCGCTGAATTTGCGTTCCATGAGCATGGATATCAATCCAGAAATTATCTACAAAGCCCGGATTTTACGAGCGAGAATTGAAGAGATCCCGGCTCACTTAAGCTGGCGAGTGGAGCGCACCGTGAAGAAGCCGAAAAGACGATCTAGCATGAGAATTTTTCGGCAAATTTGGTCGGTTTTATTTTCTGGATTTATTTCCCGACCCGTGATATTTTTCTTAATTCCAGGGTTATTCTTGTTTGGCTTTTCTTGTTTAGCGAATGCTTGGGTACTCATTCATACTTTTACCAATTATCAAAACTTACCGGCTGATTGGTTTCTGGATCGCTTTTCCGATGCAGTAGCGGCGGCTTTTCACCAGTCGCCTCATACCTTTATTATTGGTGGGATGACTTTGATGTTGGCAATTCAGTTAGTGAGCTTGGGAATTATTTCCATGCAAACCAAAAGTAATTTTGAAGAAATGTTTTACCTAGGAACGGCTGTTTATAAGTTAAATAAGCATAAATAAGCAAGAATTGAATAAAAAATTAAAAAAGTCCCAGAACCTCAATAACCCGGTTTCTTGAAGAAGCCGGTTTTTTGGCTGGCTTGAATACCAAAAAGGTGGTTTGTTAAAAAAAACGGGTGTTTGCCAAAGATTTGCCAAAAATCTGCCAAATTGGCAACACGGATTGAAAAAAATAGTGTTTCATAGAGATATCGGGTGTTCCCATCAATGGCGATCGCTGTTGAGTATAAAAAATTTGTCAATTTAGCCACACCCAGCGAAAAATTAAGTGCGATCGACAAAGCAAATAGATTGATTACATCAATTGTTAAAGAAATATAATTTTCTTAACAATTGAGATGGAAAAATCAAGAAATCAATCAAATAGATAGCCAAATATTCAGAAAATATGTTTTTTAGGAGTTTAACATCATGGTTGCTGAAATTACCAAGCAAAAAACCATCACATTACCTTCCGATCAAGAAGCTTCTGGCAGAACCCTAGGCGATGAAGAAATCGCCTTGGTAGCTGAGGCAATCCGCAGTGGAACTTTGACCAGTACCAAAGGAAATTTTGTCAAAGAATTAGAACAAAAAATTGCCGATCGCCTAGGGGTAAAACACGCTCACGCTTGTGCTTCTGGAACAGCAGCCATTCATGTAGCCGTAGCGGCGATCGATCCAGAACCAGGAGATGAAATTGTCACCACTTCCATCACCGATATGGGAGGCATAACTCCGATTGTTTATCAAGGGGCAATTCCCGTTTTTGCCGATGTCGATCCGAAAACTTGGAATGTCACCGCAGAAACCATTGAGCCTTGTTTAAGCGATCGTACCAAAGCCATCATCGTCACTCATTTATTTGGCAATCCTTGCAACACGAGCGAGATTATTGAACTAGCGAAATCTCGCAATATTCCTGTCATTGAAGATTGCGCTCAAGCTTACGGGGCCAAACATAATCATCAGCACGTCGGTACTTTTGGGACGATTGGTTGTTTTAGTTTACAACAAGGCAAACATATCACCACTGGGGAAGGTGGATTTGTCATCACCAACGATGATGCTTTAGCCCGTCGGATGTACTTATTTATCAACAAAGCGTGGGGTTACGGAGATCCAAATCCAGACCACTACTTTTTAGCCCTAAATTATCGCATCACCGAATTACAAGGGGCAGTTGCGGTTGCCCAACTGAAGAAATTAGATGGAGTGATTTCCAGTCGCATCACCACCGCTAACAAACTGACAGAAAAATTGCAAAATATTGCCGGAATTGAAACTCCTTGGGTCGATCCCCGTAACATTCATACTTACTGGAAATATTGTCTGCGGGTTAACAGTAAAATCATTCCCAACGGTCCCGTAGGATTAGCCAAACTACTAAAAGAAAAAGGCATTTTTTCCGCGCCTCGATATATCCAAAAACCTGCTTTCATGTGTGAAGTTTTCCAAAAACAACGGACTTTTGGGAATTCTCACTATCCCTTTACCTTAGCCCGACCGGAAGCGGTTGACTACGATCGCGCCCGATTTTCCGGTACTTTTGCCGGACTAGAAAGCGTCCTCGTATTACCTTGGAACGAACGTTACACCAGCGATCATGTTGAATATATTGCCAGCGAAATTCTCAACGCGGTGGAATTACTGGTAAATCGCTAATCAACTGACAATTGTGACTAATAGCTAATCACTGATTCTGATTAAAAGAGCAAGCTGGATTAGCTGTTAGTCCGAGAAAATTAACCATAAAAAACCATTAATAAAAGCCGGTGAATTATTATGACGACAAAAACTAAATTTGGACTGGTTGGGGCAGGGGCGATCGCCCAAGCTTATGCTCAAGCATTTGAAGCCAGTGAAACTGCTCAACTTGTGGGAGTTGCCGATCTGAGAACCGAAGCCGCCCAAGCTTTCGGCGAAAGATTAGGATGCCCCAGTTACGCATCCTATCAAGCAATGAATGAAGCTTCAGAGATCGACGCAGTAATTATCTGCACGCCACCAATTACTCATGAGGAAATTGCCATACATTTTTTAGAAAGTCAGATTCCTGTTTTGTGCGAAAAACCCCTGAGTATTGACCTCGCAAGTGCGCGGAGAATGGTGGATACAGCGCAAAAAGCCGGAGTAAAACTCACAATGGCTTCAAAATTCCGCTACGTCGAAGATGTGATCAAAGCAAAAAGCATTGTCGCTTCGGGAATTTTAGGGGAAATTGTCTTATTTGAAAATGCTTTTACCTCGCGGGTTGATATGTCATCCCGTTGGAATGCCAAACCAGAAATTTCTGGGGGTGGGGTGTTAATTGATAACGGCACTCACTCCATTGATATTATGCGCTATTTCCTCGGACGATTGGCAGAAGTACAGGTAGTCGAAGCCAAACGAATTCAAGGTTTGCTTGTGGAAGATACGGTGCGTATTTTTGCTAAAAGTGTCAGCGGTGTTGTCGGCAATATCGATCTTTCTTGGAGTATCAACAAAGAACTGGATTACTATATCCGCATTTACGGTTCTCAAGGAACAATTTCGGTGGGCTGGCAAGAATCTAAATATCGTCAAAGTTCCAGTAAAGATTGGATTAAATTTGGCAATGGCTACGACAAAGTACAGGCATTCCGCAGTCAAATAGAAAATTTTGCTAAAGGCATTAAAGATGAAGAAAAGCTGTTAATTAATCACGAAGATGCTCTGGCCTCTGTAGAAGTAATTGAAGCCGCTTATGCCGCACTAGAAAACAGCAAGTGGACAAGAGTCGGCGATCGGGGTAATGCCACAGTCAGAACCGATTATTTCTTGCACTCAGTGGCCTAATTTTCAGCAGTTAATCTGTAGGGTGGGCATTGCCCACCAACCACCCTCGTGTAGTGGAAAATCCCCACCATATCTGATAGATCGACCATCAATTCTAAAGCGTAATTCTTATTAATTTTATGCCGAAAAAATCATCTTTTAACAGTCTATGAGGTTTTTCAATGACAGTTAAAATTCATCCCACGGCCAACATTGAATCCGGTGTAAAAATTGGCGAAGGGACATCTATTTGGGAAAATGTTCATGTTCGTCATTCTACTCAAATTGGTGAGCAATGTATTATTGGCGAAAAAAGTTATATCGCTTATGGGGTGACGATTGGCGATCGAGTGAAAATTAACGCTTTTGTCTATATTTGCACCGCTGTCACCATAGAAAATGGAGTGATGATTTCCGCCTCAACTACCTTTACTAATGACCGCTTTCCCAGAGCGACTACTTCAGATTTAAAACAGTTAAGAACTTCCGATCCCGATGACCATACTTTGCCAACTCTGGTCAAAGAAGGAGCAACCATTGGTGCCGGTTGTACCATTGGCAATAACCTGGAAATTGGTCGGTTTGCGATGATTGGCATGGGGTCTTTGGTGACTAAATCAATCCCGGATTTTCATCTGGCAATTGGCCATCCAGCGAAGTCCATTGGTTGCGTTTGCCGCTGTGGAGAACCCCTGGTTCGGTTCACCCATGAAACCGAGCAGTTTGAGGAAGTGACTTGTTCTGTCTGCGGATTAAAATACTCGGTAAAACATCAAGTTGTCACCGAATTAACCCCTCCCGTTTGAAGGGATAATAAGACCGGAAAAGTAGGAGCAAAACCGATGAGCGATCGCAATTTATCATCTACCATAAAAAATCGCCATATGGAACATCCCAAAACCGAACGGTGGGCAATTATCGGTGGTGGGATGTTGGGCATGACTTTAGCCCACCGTCTCGCGCAACAAGGCAAAAATGTCACCTTATTTGAAAGTGCCAATTATTTAGGTGGATTGGCAAGTGCTTGGCAACTGGGTGACTTAGTTTGGGATCGCCATTATCATGTCACCTTGTTGTCAGATACTTATTTGAAAAATCTGTTGAATGAACTGGGTTTAGCCGCCGAAATGCAATGGGTGGAAACTCGCACCGGCTTATATACCAATGGCAAGTTATATTCGATTTCTAATAGTATCGAATTTCTCCGATATTTTCCCCTAAGCTTACTAGGTAAAATCCGGTTTGCTTTAACCATTCTCTACGGTTCAAAAATTAAAAATTGGCAAAAGCTAGAAAAAATCTCTGTGAGTGATTGGTTAATCCGCTGGTCGGGCAAGTCGGTGTTTGAGAAAATCTGGTTGCCCTTGCTGCGATCGAAGCTGGGAGAGAACTATAAAATAGCTTCTGCTTCCTTTATTTGGGCAATTATTGCCCGATTATATGCCGCCCGTCGTACCGGGTTAAAAAAAGAAATGTTTGGCTATGTTCCCGGTGGATATGCCAAAATTATCGATCGCTTTGCCCAAGTTTTAGCCGCCGAAAATGTCACCATTAAACTGGGTCATCGGGTGACAAGAATTGAGCGATTTCACCAGGGCGTCAAGATTCAGCTTGACAATGGGTACGAAGCAAGATGCGATCGCGTAATTGTCACCTGTGCGGCCCCAATTGCCGCCCAAATTTGCCCGGATTTAACCGCTGATGAAATCAAGCGACTCCAAGCCATTCAATACCAGGGAATTATTTGTGCTTCTCTGCTATTGAAGAAGCCTTTATCTGACTTCTATGTCACCAATATTACTGAGGACTGGGTTCCCTTTACCGGGGTAATTGAAATGTCCGCCTTAGTCGATCGCCAAAACTTCCACGGCAATGCTTTGGTTTACCTGCCGAAATATGTCACCCAAAACGACCCGGATTTTGCTTTATCTGATTCAGAAATTCAAGCAAAATTCATTCAAGGACTGCAAAGAATGTATCCAGAGTTTGACCCTAGTAACATTCTTTGTTTCCAAGTCTCAAAAGTCCGCTATGTTCTGGCAATTTCTACCATAAATTACTCAGAAATGTTGCCGCCAATTAATACATCTATCCCCGGATTACATATTATCAACACCGCGCATATTCTCAACGGCACATTGAATGTGAATGAAACCATTCAGCTTGCGGAAAAGGTAAGTCAACAGCTTGTTAATCTGCCTATTTAACCTTGAAAAATACCACAACGAGGTAAGTATATGAACCAGCTATCTTCCATAAAACTTCTACCACAAGAAACCTTGTTAAAAACAGGTGCAGTCGATCGTGCAGATTGGAACTATCGACCTATTTTAGGGTGGATTCAACGCCAACGATTTAATCTGATTATATCTTTGTTGGCCAAGGAACGAGTCAATCGATTACTAGAAGTGGGTTATGGCAGTGGTGTCTTTATGCCTGAATTAAGCGATCGCTGTCGGGAACTTTACGGAATTGATATTCACCAAAAACAAGCATCAGTGACTAAAGTTTTGGCCGAATTTAATATTTCAGCAAAACTCTATTCGGGTAGTGCCACATTACTTCCATTTAAAAATAATTTTTTTGACTGTTTAGTGGCCGTTAGCAGTCTTGAATTTATTAATAATTTAGATGCAGCTTCTCAGGAAATGCAGCGAGTTCTCAAGCCGGGAGGTTCTCTAGTTGTTGTGACTCCAGGTGCTTCAAAAATTGTGGACATCGGATTAAAACTTCTTACGGGAAAAAGTGCAAAAAATGACTATGGCGATCGCCGCAAAGCTTTAATTCCTACTTTGCTTAAATATTTTACCGTTGTAGAAAAAATAACTGTACCCAGCTTCGGGAGTAGTCTACTCTGTCTTTACACGGGCTTAAAACTTTCCCCTCGTCATAAGAAGAACATTTAACCGATCGCTCCCGACTAACATCAATCACAATACCTGAAAAATTAACAATTTTATCCTTAGCTAAAAAAATCGGGATTTTTATATGATAAACACTACAAAAACCAGATTAACTGCTAATAAAAATTGGCAACTTTTGCCCAAGTCATTTAAATTTTTATTAGTTGTAGTTTTAGCGATCGGGATTTTTTTTAGATTTGCTAACCTGGAGCAAAAAATTTACTGGGGCGACGAAGCTTATACTTCTCTGTGGATTTCAGGTCATACATCAACGGAGTTAACCTCCAGTCTTTTTACCGGGGAAATTATTCAAGTTGAAGACTTCCAAAAATATCAGGGGATTGTTCCTGGAAATAACGTTATTGATACGGTGAATGCTCTAGCAAAAGATACTCCTTTGATGCCACCACTGTACTTTGTCCTCGTGCGCTGCTGGGTGGGAGTTTTTGGGGATTCGATCGCCGCTATAAGAGCGTTTTCTGCGGTGATTAGTTTATTCTTATTTCCCGCGATCTATTGGCTATGTTGGGAATTATTTAATTCATCATTAGTCGGATGGATTGCGATCGCTCTTACTGCTGTATGTCCTTATCAAGTTTTATACGCCCAAGAAGCCAGACCATATAGCTTATGGGCAGTGACAATTTTACTTTCTAGTGCCTGTTTACTCCGAGCCATTAGGATTAATAAACCGCTCAATTGGGGCTTATATGCGATCGCTATGACTGCCAGTCTATACACGCATCTATTTTCTGTATTTGTGGCTGTCGGGCAGGGAATTTATATTCCGATCGTAGAACGGTTTCGCTGGAAGAAAATATTGATGAATTATTTCGTATCGTTTTTGGTCGTAATCCTCTTATTTTTTCCTTGGTTTTTATGCATCATAAAATTTCAAAACTATTATCCAGATAGTTCAGGTGCTTCTATTTCTACTTTAGTTAAGCGCTTAATCGGTTTGTTTACTCGATGCTTTATCGATTTCGGATCGGATTATTCAGACTCAGTTATAACACTTATTATAATGACGATACTGAGCAGTATTATTATTATACTAATTGGTTATAGCTTTTGGTTTTTAATTTTTCATAATCCTGTGAAAATATGGGGTTTTGTGCTTCTGTCGAGTCTGCCAATCCTGCCTCTAGCCGTTTTGAGGGATTTAATCAAAGTATCTCAAGTGCTTCTAACCAGTCCAAGATATTTGTTTCCGGTTATTTTATATGTACAAATATCTGTGGCTTATTTGATATATATTTGGCTTGAAGGCAATCAAACAAATCATAAAAAATACCGAATTTTTTTCGTATCATTAATTTCATCAGGCATATTATCTTGTGCTGTTAGCTTGCCAGCCGAAACTTGGTGGAATAAGCCAATCCCAATTCAATATCCTCAAATTGTCGAGAGGATAAATCAATATCAAAATGCCTTAATCATCAGTGATATTAACTTATGGGCAATCTGGAATTTAATTTACTATCCTAACTTGGATCCTTCAAATCTACAGTTTCAATTGTTTACCCCCGAAACCCTAGAAATGTTTGATTTTGATGAAAACATGAGCATAAAATCAAGACTTACTGCGAATAATACAGCCAATGACGATGTAAATCAAAAATTATTTTTGTTCTGGCCATCTCAGGGGTTAATTACTAAAGTTAGAAATACTCAAAATTGGGCTGTTGAATCTGTAGAAAATGTAAAGTTGTTATGGACCGTTACATCTCTAAGCCAGAAAAATAATATATCCTAAAGTGAATCAAAATTATTGTCTGATTTTACCCCTGGCTGAGGGATGGGTGAGATTTATATCCTAATAAACGGATATATTTTACTGATATATTCCTCATAAAACATAAAAGCGACTTTCAAGACAATTAACAAAAAACACGATGGTTATAAAAATTGGTCGTATTATCGAGGATAACTATGAAAACAATGAACACTTTTTTAAATAACCATTGCCAAATTCACCCTAACTGGCTAAAATTTATCATAATTTCCGTTTTAGCGATCGGCATTTTTTTTAGATTTGCTAACCTGGAGCAAAAAATTTACTGGGGCGACGAAGCTTATACTTCTCTGTGGATTTCAGGTCATACATCAACGGAGTTAACCTCCAGTCTTTTTACCGGGGAAATTATTCAAGTTGAAGACTTCCAAAAATATCAGGGGATTGTTCCTGGAAATAACGTCATTGATACGGTGAATGCTCTAGCAAAAGATACTCCTTTGATGCCACCACTGTACTTTGCCCTGGTACGCTGCTGGGTGGGAGTTTTTGGGGATTCGATCGCCGCTATAAGAGCGTTTTCTGCGGTGATTAGTTTATTCTTATTTCCCGCGATCTATTGGCTATGTTGGGAATTGTTTAATTCATCATTAGTCGGATGGATTGCGATCGCTCTTACCGCTGTATGCCCTTATCAAGTTTTATACGCCCAAGAAGCCAGACCATATAGCTTATGGGCAGTGACAATTTTACTTTCTAGTGCCGCTTTACTCCGAGCCATTAGGATTAATAAACCGCTCAATTGGGGCCTATATGCGATCGCTTTGACTGCCAGTCTATACACGCATCTATTTTCTGTATTTGTGGCTGTAGGGCATGGAATTTATCTTCTCGTAATTCAACGGTTTCGACTGAGTAAAATCTTGATGGCTTATTTGATAGCATCCTTCGGGGGAGTGCTGGCGTTTTCTCCCTGGATTTTATTGATTGTAAAATTTCAAGAGTATTATCCAGAGCAACCCGGGGCTTCTATTTTTGTTATAGCCAAGCGCTTAATCGGGATTCTGCCTAGAATTATTATCGATTTCGGCCCTGGCTATTCAGACTCGGTTCTGAAAATTTCTGTGATGCTGATCTTAAATTCCCTCGTCCTGGCAATTATCTGTTATGCTTCTTGGGTGACTATTCGTAAAAATCCTCTAAGAATTTCCGCCTTTTTGGTAATTTTTACCTGGTTTATCTTACTGGTGACAGTGTTCAGGGATTTAACTACAACCTCTGGAGTTCTCCTAACCAACAAAAGATATTTATTTCCGGTTGTTATGGGTATAGAAATATCCATAGCAGATTTTTTATCCTATCAACTAAGTCAGAAAAAAATCCCTCAAAGGCTCTGTCATATTCTTTTATTAGGATTGATTTCATCAGGGATTTTATCTGGGGCGATTAGCCTGCCGTCAAAAACTTGGTGGAATAAGGAGGTTGGCAATGACTATACTGAAATTGTGGAGCAAATAAATCAATATCAAAATCCCGTTGTCATCAGCGACACAAAATTGTGGGGAATCTGGAATCTAATTTACTATCATAACTTGGACAAATCCAACTTAAAATTGCAGTTGTTTACTCCCAAAACTCTTCAGATGTTTAACCCTGAAAAAGCTGACCCAAATATTTCCGATGCCAGCACCGTAGACTATGGGAATAGCGATTTACTTTTATTTTATCCCTCTCCAGGATTAATTGCTAAATTTGAAGCATATAGTGATGGAAACTTGGCATCTGTAAACAACTTACGACTATGGTCACTTAAATAATTATTAACTCAAAAAAAAATTAAAATTGAACCCAGCGACCTGCCTGGGCTATGGCAATTGAAAAATCGCGATCGCTTCAGTCGGTCAAGTATCACATCGCAAAAAAAGTAAATTTTTGTAACAGAATGCCAAACTGGCAACACAGCTAAATGAATCGGGTTTTTCATAGGGATATAGGATTTTTCAGCGATTTGTCGGCACGGCGATCGCAGTTCACCGACTCACCCGAAAAGGAGTGTTCTATGAGCAATCAAGCACTGACGACCTTAGAGAAATCTACCATAACTTCGGAAATTGTCTCCCTAATTTTGGCCAATGTTCGGGACATTGCCGAGGAACAAGATATAGAAATTCCTGATGCTTTAGAGGAAAATACTCCCCTGTTTGGCAAGCATGGCTTATTTGATTCCTTGGGACTGGTGTCCCTGGTGGTCGCGGTGGAAGAAGCGATCGCCGATAAATATGGAGTTACTGTGAGTCTCGCGGATGAAAAAGCCATGTCCCAAAAGCACAGCCCCTATCGCAATATTAATTCTCTAGCTGAATATACCAGTAGTTTAATTCCTACGGAAACGTAAAAAATATGGATCATCCGATTACTTTGATTACCGGAACTCGCAAGGGAATTGGCAAATTTATGGCCGAACATTATGTCGCCCAAGGACATCATGTCATTGGTTGCAGTCGCGGGGAAATCGATTGGAAATTAGACGGTTATATTCACTACGTCGCGGATGTTGCCGATGAAAAAGCGGTGCAGGCAATTTTTGTCGATTTACGCCAAACTTATGGTCGGCTAGATCATTTAATTAATAATGCGGGAATGGCTTCCATGAACCATTCTTTGCTGACTCCCGTTTCCACAGTTCACAAACTTTTAGATACGAATGTGGTTGGCACTTTTCTCTTTTGTCGAGAAGCGGCTAAATTAATGAAAAAAAATAAGTATGGTCGCATTGTGAATTTCACCACGATCGCCGTCCCCCTGAAATTAGCAGGAGAAGCGATTTATGTGGCATCAAAAGCAGCAGTGCTTTCTTTAACGGAAGTTTTAGCCAGAGAATTTGCGGAATTTGGCATTACGGTTAACTCCGTGGGGCCCGTACCCATTGAGACGGATTTAATTCGGGCTGTCCCGAAAGAAAAAATTGACTATTTACTTGCCAAACAAGCAATTCACCGTTTGGGAACTTGTGAAGATGTGGCCAATGTGATTGACTTTTATCTCAAAAAAGAAAGTGGCTTAGTTACAGGTCAAAATCTGTTTTTAGGGGGCGTCTAATTTTTGAGATTATCATTGATTATTTAACGGTTTCTCATTGTTAATTACTGGAGAAGCTGAAGATGAGTAAAATCGTTTTTTCCTCGGTTCTGAATAGTGATTATTATGATGATTTAGAAAAGCTGATGTTTTTCAATCCCCAACAAGAAAAAGTCAGAAATGAGGTGATTTCAGCGGTTGAACGCTATGGTCAGCCGAAAATTTATCGGGAGGGCGATCGCCTGAGAATTGGGGTGGGTTCTTTCTCAATTGTGCAAGCATTATTTGCCCTGAATGGTCAAAAAGCCGATTCCGCGAAGCGGATCCCTTGCGGGAATCGCGAATTGCTGGGGATGATTGCTTATATGCGCGAAAATCCTGACAATATGGCGATTTTGCATATCGTGGTGCGAGAAGACTATTCTGCGTTGGGGATTCATGGTAATGAAATGTTACTAATGCACTTAATCGATCGCGTCAGGCAAATTGCCGCCAAAATTAAAGGCATAAGTTGGGTGACGATTGCCTATAAATCAGAAAAACTTACCAAAATTCCGGTAAAACACCGCATGGCTGAATCAGGAATTACGCATGAAATCTGTAGGGTGTGTTAGCGAAGCGTAACGCACCAATATCCCATATAAGTAGACGGGCAGAAATAACCACAGACCCAATGAGAAAAAAACTGTCATTCCCGCGAAGGCGGGAATCCACAGCCTATCGGCGGGGAAAGAAAAGTGAAATTAATTATGTTCACCTACTTATAGAGTCGTTGCGTAAGTCATAAGGATGTTTGAAATAACTTAATTTAACCAAAAATTATGGAGGTTTAAAGTGTATATTGATTTTTTAATTGACATATTTAATCGCCACCGAGAACAAGAAGCGATCGTCTGGCGAAACCAGCTATTTTCCTACAATTGGCTGCTAAATGCGATCGCCGATTGGCGCGAAAAACTTAGGGGAATTGAAGGGTTAGTGGTCAGCCTGGAAGCGGATTTTTCGCCCAACGCGATCGCCTTGTTGTTAGTTTTAATCGAACAGAACTGCATCATTGTTCCCCTGAGTAGTTCTGTAGACATGAAAAAAGCGGAATTTCGGGAAATTGCTGAGGTAGAAACAATCATTAAAGTCAGTGATTTAGAAGCAGTGGAAATTGAGAAAACGCCCATCACTGCCACTCACGAACTTTTGCTAAAACTGAAACATCACACCAGACCAGGACTGATTCTCTTTTCTTCCGGTTCTACGGGAAAAAGTAAAGCCACCGTCCATGATTTTGTCCCGCTGTTGGAAAAATTTAAAGAACCACGCCAATTTTTACGCACCCTGACATTTTTACTCTTCGATCATATTGGGGGAATTAATACCTTATTTTATAGTTTAGCCAATGCTGGATTAGTGGTTAGTATTGAAGATAGGTCGCCGGATGTAGTTTGCCAAGCCATAGAAAAATACAAGCTGGAATTATTGCCCACTTCACCCACTTTTATCAATTTAATCTTGTTGAGTGAAGCCTACAAACGCTATGATATTTCTAGTCTTAAGCTGGTGACTTATGGCACGGAAGTCATGGCAGAAACCACCTTAAAACGATTTAACCAACTATTTCCCAATGTTAGATTATTACAAACCTATGGATTATCAGAAATTGGCATTATGCGATCGAAGTCAAAATCTTCTGATTCTTTATGGGTAAAAGTAGGGGGCGAAGGATTTGAAACCCGCATCGTGGATGGTCAGCTAGAAATTAAAGCAAAATCCGCCATGTTGGGTTACATGAATGCACCGAGTCCTTTTACGGAAGATGGTTGGTTAAAAACTGGTGATGCGGTAGAAGTTGACGGAGAATATATTAGATTTTTAGGCCGAAAATCAGAAATGATTAATGTGGGTGGAGAAAAAGTTTACCCCGCAGAAGTCGAAAGTGTCCTTCAGTTAATGGAAGGAGTGGAAGATGTGGCAGTTTGCGCGGAAAAAAACCCAATTACCGGGCAAATCGTTAAAGCTAAAGTTAAACTCAGTACCAATGAAAGCCTTCCAGAATTTAGAAAAAGAATGTGGGGTTTTTGCCAAGAAAAAATGCCTAAATTTAAAATTCCTCAAAAAGTAGTTTTGGCAAATGATTGGATGCATAGCGAACGGTTTAAGAAAATGAGGAGGGACATTGAAGCTGGTTGAACCAATTGTCAGCGATCGCTATACCCCAGTAGAATATCACCAGTTTTCCCAGCCCAAAAATCTCCGTATAGCGATGAAAATTGCCGGGATACTTTCTTGGCCATTAGTATTACCTTTAGCCTGGTTATCTCGAAGGTCAGATTTTATCTTTCGCACGGTTTCTGAACTATTAGCAATTGTCCCTTATTTATTCGGCGTAATTATCCGATATGAGTTCTACCGCTGGACTTTAACCTGCTGTGGGAAAAATGTGGCGATCGGCTTTGGCACAATATTGACTTATCGCAATATTAAAATCGGCAGCCATGTCAACATTGGCAACCATATTACGATTCATTATTGCGATATTGGGTCTTATGTTTTAATTGCCGACGGTTGCCAACTTTTGAGCGGTTCGCGCTATCACAATTTCGATCGCACCGACATTCCCATCGCCTTACAAGGTGGACAACTGCGGCGAATTCAAATTGGCGATGACTGCTGGATCGGGGCGAATGCAGTGGTGATGAACGATATCGGTCAAGGGAGTGTGGTTGGGGCTGGGGCGGTTGTCACCAAGGCCGTAGAACCTTATACCGTTGCGGCGGGAAACCCAGCAAAACCAATCAGGAGGCGTTTATGAATCCCATGAATCAAATCCAAGCCTCAACCGAGGGTAGGGTGGGCAAAATTTTGCCCACCCTACGAATAGCGATCGCCTGTATTCTGGGCATCATCCTCGGTTGTGCCACCAAGGGCAATGTTTCCCCAAACCCGAAATCGACTAACGACTCGGCTGACTATTCTCGCACTCCAGTGCTATTTGTCCACGGTTCTGGTTTGAGTTCGCACACATGGCAGCCCACGATCGAACATCTGCAAGAAATTGGTTATCCATCGGCATATCTTTACGCCGTGGATCTCCAGCCCAATGATGGGGCAAACGATCGCGCCGCCGAAACCTTCATTGCGCCTGCGGTGGAGTCGATGCTGGCCAAAGCCCAGGCAGCCGCCAGAGATGCCGCCAAAAAAAAATCTAACGCAGAACCGATGCCCGTGAAGGTGGATATCGTAGCCCACAGTATGGGGGCGGTGAGTAGTCGCTGGTACATAGCCAAACTGCATCCAGAACGGGTACGCACTTGGATTTCCCTTGCCGGGGCCAATCATGGCACCAATGCCCTCTGCGGTTATTCCGGGGCAGGGAATCAACAAATGTGTCCAGCCTTTGCCACTTCTGCGGCGGACAGTCCCTTGCAGGTGGCACTCAATGGCACCCCCAGCGTCCCGATTGATGAAACTCCCTACGGACTGGGAGTCGATTCCCCACAAGTCAAAACCATTCCTCCAGACGCAGACCGGGCGATTTTATATCTCTCCGTGCGAATTGACCCCGATGGTTGGATTAAACCAGAAAATAGTGCAGTCATTGACGGGGCTGGCGGACTGCCCATCCCCATCCCTGCGGGAGTCCCCGTGCAAGAAACCAGTCCCGGCAATTACTTATTTCAAGGTCGCGTCGGCCACGATCCCCTGCCCCAAGACCCGGATCTAATTCGTTTGGTCGCCAGTATGCTCAGTGTCCGAGATGGACAGGAGAGGCGTTAATGAGTATCTCTTACAAAATTGTTGTCTTTAATCAAAATACCCCAGCCCCAGCGCGGGACTTGACCCAATTACATCAAACTTTACTGCCGACCAGTCCTGTAGCCTTATTGGGACAGGGATTTATGGAGCAATTTTACTATCATATATTGCCCCGCGAGGGTTTAATTTGTGGTGCCGTGGCCTATATCGACGGTCAACCCGCCGGATTTATCGTCGCCACACCAGACTCAATCGGGTTTATGAAAATTGCCCTCCGACGCCATTGGTGGCGATTAATTTGGGTCATTGGCACTTCGGTGCTGCGGGAACCCAAACGACAGGGGGCGATTTGGGAAGCGTGGCAAATTATGAGAGGTAGGGGTCAACGGCCATTGACCCCTACTGGTGAACCAGAAACAGTAGAAGGAGAACTGCTTTCTTTTGGGGTACTGCCCGCTTACCGAAATCCAAAATTTATCAGACAATCTGGTTTACAAATTTCCCAGGATCTTTTCAACCGGGCTGTAACCCAGATTCAAGCGGCAGGAATTGACCAAATTCGGGCGATCGTCGAGGCGGACAATACTCCCGCCAAACTGTTTTACCACGGATTGGGATGGCATCTCGATCGCACCCAAGTCCCTGGTTGGCGTACCCCTACGGTGGAGTTTGTCTGGCGAAACACGGCAAAACCAGATCCCGCGCAACCAAGCTTTCAAGCTTTAAACAAGGGGAACTGATATGAAAGAAAAACCAGGTTCCCTGAAAAAAAGAGAGACTTCCGTTCGTCGCTGGCTATACGGACTATTGGGTCTAATCATCACCATTGTCTTTTTAGTCTGGGCATTACGGGGTGTATCCCCAGGGGTGGTATGGCAAGCGGTGCAACAGTCCCAAGGAGAATGGGTGCTGCTGGGGTTAATCACCTTTATCGGTTCCTTTTCCATTCGGGCAAGACGTTGGGGCACCTTGCTGGGGGCACACCGCGACCCAGGGCCATTTAACATCCGTCAATCTGCGGTGTTCATTGGCTTTGCTGGTAATGCTATTCTCCCAGCCCATGCGGGAGAGGTGATTCGTTCCCTAATTCTGCATCGATTTGGCGGCGTTCCTTTGGGGGCTGCCCTGGGAAGCATCTTCGCCGAACGTTTGCTAGATGCGGTGGTCGCCTTTCTCTTATTATTAATTGCCCTGTTGTCCGTGACCCAAGCCAGTCACCTTGGGGCCGTACAGCCGGGAAATTTTGCCGCTTTGCCCGTTGGCTGGATCGCGCTGGTGTTAGCGATCGCCTGTGTAATGTTCTTATCCGCCGCTAGATGGCCTTTAGCGATCGCGGAATTCGTCGGCAAAGTTAGCCGAGTCGTCGGTCTGGGTCGCCATGCCCCCCGAATTGAGGCGATCGTCCGAGGGCTACTGACTGGACTCGAAGCCCTCCGCTATCCCCAAAGGGGCATTATGGCGGTGATCGAGAGTTTCTGTATTTGGGGCATGACCGGCATGACCTACTGGTTCCTGATGTTGGCCTTTGGCATTAATACCCCCGGCCCAATGGGGGCTTTGTTCGTCCAAGGGGTTGTGGCATTAGCGATCGCCATTCCCTCGTCCCCCGGTTACTTAGGCCCTTTTGAAGCCGCCATCAGATTCGGACTGGGACTCTACGCCATTCCCCCAGATGCGATCGTGGCTTTTGCCATCACCCTAAGAATTCTCATGTTCTTCAGTCTCACCGCGATCGGATTTTTCCTCGCCACCCGGTTGGGTCTATCTTGGCATGACTTGATCCAAAGCAAAAACGACCCAGTTTAAAATTTTTTGGCCGATGTTTCCGGCAAATCTGGGTAACGAGGCAAAAATTACGACTAAAAACCCCATTTTTTAAATAAAAACTATGAACACAAACCAAAATAACAAACCCTACGCCAGCTTATCCCTAGACCTGGATAACAAATGGTCATATATGAAAACTCACGGCGATCGCGGCTGGGAAACTTTCCCCTCCTACTTGGATATTGTCGTGCCTCGGTTCCTGGAATTTTTCAAACAAAGAAATCAGACAATTACTGTCTTTATTGTCGGTCAAGATGCGGCATTGAAAAAAAACCACCAAGCCCTAAAAGCGATCGCCGATGCAGGCCATGAAATTGGCAATCATTCCTTCAATCACGAACCGTGGCTGCATCTGTATTCCGAGGCAGAAATTGAACAAGAAATTGTCATGGCCCAACAGCAGATTCAGCAAGTCACGGGCAAACGTCCCATTGGATTTCGCGGCCCAGGCTTCAGTATTTCCCAAAACACTTTACGGGTATTAAAAAGACAAGGCTATGAATATGATGCCTCAACTTTCCCTACTTTTCTCGGACCCCTTGCCCGGGCTTATTATTTCCTCACCACCAAATTAGACCCGGAAGAACAACGCAAACGCAAAGCATTATTTGGCAGTCTCGCCGAAGGATTTCGACCCTTAAAACCCTATCATTGGCATCTGGATGCAGGGGAAATTGTGGAAATTCCTGTCACTACCATGCCCATTTTTAAAGTGCCAATTCATGTCAGCTATATTCTCTATCTGAGTCAATTTTCAACAGGGTTAGCCTTACTTTATTTTCGGATAGCCATGTTGTTATGCCGCTTAACCGGAGTGCAACCGTCTTTATTGCTTCATCCTTTGGATTTTCTCGGCTATGATGATGCCCCAGAGTTAGCATTTTTCCCCGCGATGAAACTGCCTTCGGCAAAGAAAATAGAAATCCTCAGTCAGGTGCTTAATTTAATGTGCGATCGCTTTACAATTGTGACCATGCAGCAGTATGCTCGCGAAGTGTCCCAAAAAGCGAATCTGCCCCTGGTGCAGCCAAATTTTCAGCATAATTGTTGATGGTTGTTTGTTGATGGTTGTTTGTTGATTGTTGATTGTTGATTGTTGATTGTTGTTTGTTGTTTGTTCAGCAACCAGCAACCACCAACAACTAACAACCAACAACCACCAACCACCAACAATTAACAAACAAAAAAATAATCAGCGGATGTCCCCTATTTTTCAATTACCAAGGGATATCCGCTGTAAAAAGATTCTCGGAAAGCTAGATCAACTGCTACCAGTAAATTGAAGTTCTGGAAATTTACCTTGAGCAGAGGACAAAGGAAGCCGTCTACCTTCTTCTTGCCAATAGTTAATTACTTCTGTAGCTTTATTGAGTAACTCGACGCGATCGACTTCGGCGATCCAGTGCTTACCTTCGAGTTCATTCTTCAATTCTTCCCAGGCATCATTGCGAGGCCAAAAGAAGTAACGAGTTAATGGACTGGTGCCTTGACCAACAACTTGATCGACCGCAAGCGCTACGTTGTCCTCTAGCCAGAGAACCTTTAGAATGAATTTTGACAATCAAACCTCCCGGACAATGCGGTGACTATTTTACAAATGTACAATTCTCTATTGTACAACAATTTTTGTCAATAGCGCAGTTATACCGCAATTATTTTTTTGGGAGGAAATCAGTGAGCGGAGAATTAACAAGAGAAGACAGGGCGATGCCGCGAAGCGGATCCGGAAAGGGAATCGCGATCGCGGTTTTTGATATCGATGGGGTGGTCAGGGACGTGAGTGGGTCATACCGACGGGCGATCGCGGATACCGTGGAACATTTCACCGCCGCCAAATACCGCCCCACATACCGCCCCACCCCAGGGGATATCGACCAACTCAAATCAGAAGGGATCTGGAATAATGACTGGGAAGCTTCCCAAGAATTAATCTATCGATATTTTGAACGGCAGGGTCAAAGCCGTGGGGAAATCAATCTGGACTTTGAAACCTTAGTGGCATTTTTTCAATCCCGGTATCGCGGCACCGACCCGGTGAACATGAATGGCTACATCACCCAAGAACCTTTACTATTACAACCCAGTTACTTAGCCAGTCTCACCAATGCGGGAATTCCTTGGGGATTTTTTAGTGGGGCAATGCGGGCAGAAGCCGCTTATGTCCTAGAAGGGGCGTTAGGGCTGGAAAATCCCGTGGTTGTAGCGATGGAAGATGCCCCCGGAAAGCCCGACCCCACCGGACTTTTTGCCGTTTTAGCCGGACTGCAACAACAGCATCCCATCTCAGAAACGACTCCAGCGATCTATGTCGGCGATACGGTGGCGGATATGTGGACGGTGCAGAAAGCTAAGGAACAACAAAGCGATTCCCGCAGGGATCCGCTGGCGCGGAATCGCGTTTGGGTCGGGGTGGGAGTCTTGCCCCCTCATGTGACGGGCGATCGCCGGGAAGCCTATATTCAAAACCTAGAAAAAGCTGGCGCCGCTGTGGTCCTGAGCAACGTTCAAGAATTAACCCCAGAATTAATTCAAAAATTAGTTATTGGTTGTTAGTTATTGGTTGTTAGTTGTTAGTTGTTCGTTGTTGGTTGTTAGTGGGTAGGGATTCTTTTGTTAGTTATTAGTTATTCGGGTTAGGATTTTCAGAACTAATAACTAATAACTAACAACTAACAACGAACAACAATAGACTTGTTGATTTCCCAGGCTAAAAAGCCTATAGGGGTTTTAAGGGTGGGGGTATCAATCCATTATTTTGCAAAAGCTTCAATAATTTCTCATTCAGCTTACCGATTTTCCAAAAGTCTCAACATGAAATAAAATAGCAGACCGCACATCATTGAGAGCCTCTTGATAT
>JAABRM010000025.1 GCA_011390955.1 Oscillatoriales cyanobacterium
AAAGTACCGTCGGATTCGGGAAGTTGAGTATGGTCGGGAAGGCTAGTAATTCCCAGTTCTAATGATTGGGCGATGGCCATAGTTAATTGTTTCTCATCGCAGTTTATAGAGGATATTATAGCATTTTAAGAGGATTTGATTGGGCGATCGCTATCTATTTTTGACCCGTCGGCGCTTCCTTTCAAAGCATCAACGGTAGACTATCCAAGTCTTACCCAGTTGAATCGCTCCACCTCTGACAATCCATGCCTCTCAATTCCGCTGCCGAAACATCTTGTCCTCTACCATTAGAGGCAAGCATCCGAAAATTTTATATTTCTTAATAAAAGAACCGTCTTTTTCCGTCTTTTTCCGTCTTTTTCCGGCTTGTAATACTTTGATGATTGAATAATAATAAGTAAGTCGGTACTAGCCTATCAATTACAGTATCTTGACAATATTGCTCAAAATCAATAAAAGCTGGGGGAATAAAGTTAATTCATCTCAATAATTAAGGAGAATTACATGAATTTTAAGCCCGAATATGCCAGGAACCCCGATCCTCGTTGTCCAGTTGTTTTGCTTCTGGACACATCAGGTTCAATGAGCGGTCAACCCATTGAGGAATTAAATCGGGGATTAGTCACTCTTCAGCAAGAACTAAGCCAAGATAACTTGGCTGCTCGGCGTGTACAAGTGGCAATTGTCACCTTTGATAGTTATGTAAGTGTCGTTCAAGATTTTGTTGACTTTGATCAATTTAATCCTCCTCACCTGTCAGCCACAGGTACAACGGCAATGGGTCAAGGTATTGAAACAGCGCTCAATCTGATCGAATCTCACAAGCAGATTCTTAAAGGTAATGACATTGATTATTATCGACCTTGGTTATTAATGATTACAGATGGCGCACCTACTGATAGTTGGCAAAATGCCGCTCAAATGCTCGATCAATTTTATGCTAATAAAAAGGTTGTTTTTTTTGCCGTTGCTGTTCAGGGTGCAGACATGAATACTCTGTCGCAAATTGTTCCCCCCGGTTCTATACCTCCTCAACAGCTAAAAGGATTGGCATTTAAGCAGTTATTTACCTGGTTGTCTAAGTCAATGGGATCGGTATCTCGAAGTCAAGGTAGTGGCGCTCAAGTGGCTTTGCCACCGGCAACAGAATGGGTAGTTGGCACTTAATTATTAATAGGATTTTATCATGCATTGGCAAGCAATTGGGTGTAGTGAAATAGGCTCAAGCCATATTAAAACAGGTATTCCGTGCCAGGATTTTTGCGATTATAAAATCATCTCAAATAATCAGGTAACTATTGGCGCTGTTTCTGATGGAATGGGGAGTGCCGCCCATTCTGATTTAGGTGCAAAAATAGCCGTGCAAACAACCCTTAACTGTCTCAATCAACGGGATTGGTTGAATAATTCTATAAATGAGAGTCAAGCCCAAGTCTTTTTTGAGAAATTATTGAAAACTGTAGTCACAGAAATTCAAACTGTGGCTAAAAAGGAAGGCTACTCAGTTAGAGATATGGCTTGTACGCTATTGGCATTTATCGCCACACCTAATTTGCTTGTTGCTATGCAATGTGGTGATGGATTAATTGTAATCCGTCCCCACTCCTCTCAAAATTATCAACTTATATTCCAACCTCAAAAAGGAGAATATGCAAATGAGTACGTACCGATAACTTCTGCTTCTGCTTATCAGTATATGCAAGTTAAAGTTATTGCTGAACCGATTGATTTTATTTGTGCCGCTACTGATGGTATAGAACGTATTTCGTTGATTAAATCTAAACAATGGAAGGCTTACGATCAGTTTTTTGAGCCGGTAGAAACACAAATTATGCGTTCCCCTAAAACCGAATTAGAGAAAAAAAAGATTGTCAGTGATTGGCTCAAATCTGACGATATCAATCAAAGAACTGATGATGACAAAACGGTATTGCTTTGCATTCAAAATGGCAATAACCATAACTTCTCATCAGGTCACACTCAATCATTAAACATCCAACAAGCTCCCTCCCTCCCCCCTTCTGCTACTTCGACATCTTCATCTAAATCAGAAAAACCCATTGAGTCTCTTGAAGATGGTTCATTGAATAGCAAACCATATAATATTCGTACAGAAGTCGAAAAAATTAAGCAAGACATTTATCGATTAACAAATCAGCAATACCCCAATATAGACTTAAAATTAAGTTTCACAAGAAAAAAATTAAAAATATCCGTCATCTCTGACAAACCAATTAATCAAAAACATTTCATTGATTTATTATTGGGAGAAATTGATTTTAATGGTTATCATTTGCCGATTAAAAACGTAAACATCAATCATACAGACAATCTAAACCATGAATATTGGCAACACAAATTTAGTCTAGATTCTATTGCTCCTTGGGCAAAAAAGATTTTATCCTTAATGCTGTTGGGAATTTTAATGACATTAATCAGCGTTTTAATAAGTATTTTATCCAATGGATTATTAACTACAATATTAATTTATTTTTTATATAGCTTAATTTTAATTATTAGTATTGATATTTATGT
Source organism: Oscillatoriales cyanobacterium (assembly GCA_011390955.1). Lineage (GTDB taxonomy): Bacteria > Cyanobacteriota > Cyanobacteriia > Cyanobacteriales > Laspinemataceae > Planktothricoides. The sequence goes on from JAABRM010000025.1 coordinate 2,536, forward strand.
AAATCAAACAAAATAGTATTATGAATTATCTTAAATGCGAAAAAACCGGAGAGATAATTAGTCTTAAACAAGAAATTGCCAGAGGAGGAGAAGCAATAATTTATGAAACTAGCAAGACTGGTTTTGTAGCCAAGATATATCTTAAGCCAACACCCAGTGATACTTGGGATAAACTACGCTTAATGATTAGTAATCCTCCCCAGCAACCAACTTTAAAAAATGGCCATATTTCAATTGTTTGGCCGCAGTGTATTCTAACAGATAAAGGAATACCCCAAGGGTTTTTACTGCCTTATATTAGCGATACATTAGAATTTTCATTTCTATATAATCCTAAGGATCGCAAACAAAAAGCCCCAACTTTTAATTGGCTGTACTTACACGCTACAGCGATGAATATTGCGGCTTGTATTTCGTCTATTCATGCCAAAAAATATGTCATAGGAGATATTAATGATCAAAATATTTTGGTAAAACGAAATACTTATGTTTCTATCATAGACACTGATTCTTTTCAAGTGACAAATCCTCGCAATTCAAAAGTCTATCGTTGTAATGTGGGAGTAGAATATTATACGCCGCCGGAAATGTATGGAAAAAATTTTCGCGATTGCGATAGGCATGAAGTACAAGATCGCTTTGGATTAGCTATTCTAATTTGGCAGTTACTTTTTAACGATCACCCGTTTTCAGGTAAATGGAATGACTCTGGAGATCCTCCAAGTTTAGGAGAAAAAATTGCTCAAGGACACTGGGTCTATGGTAAAAGATCTAAGGTTAAACCTGGTGTCAGAACCATATCATTTGATATAATACATCCTCAGCTACAAGTCTTATTTCGTCGCTGTTTTGATGATGGACATCGCAATCCTTATGCTCGACCTAGTGCGTCCGAATGGCAAAATTATTTAGAAGTGGCAATCAATGATTTAAAAAAATGTTCTGTTGCCGGAGACCAGCATTATTATGCTAAAACCTATGGCAGATGTTACTGGTGCGAACGGAAAGCTAAAATTGGGGTTGATATATTTGAAAATCCTGCTGGATTCACTTGGCCTAATACCGTAATTTCATCTTTACCTAATATTATCAAAAATCGCGCTAATTCTAATCCAAATACGCCTAGGATTACTCCAAGTTATGGCTCACCTAATATCCCTTTAAGCCCATTGCCTAGAACCATATTCACATCACCTTTAACTATCCTTCCTACACCAACTCCACCTACTAATCCATTGCCACCCAGCAAACCCACTAATTCATTTTTGCAATTGATCCAATTAAAAGCCGCTCAATTTAAATCGTCAAAAACGCAAAAGTGGATTGCTGGAGCCTTGTGTGTTCTTACTGTTTCTACTTATTTTGTCTCTGTTTATTTCGGTTGGCAGTCCCAAATTCAAAAAACAACTTCGCAATCCTCTGTAAATCAAACGGCGGGGCTAAATTCAGATCCTAAACAAACAATTTTTAGGTATTATCAGTTAGCCACAAGCAATAGAAAAGAAGCTATCAAGTTACTCAGCGACCCTTGGCGACGGGAAGCGGCAAAAAGGGTTAATGATAATTGGTGGAATTCTGTCCGAAAAGTTGAGGTTTATGCCTTCCAGACCTTTGCTAAAAATAGTAGCAAAGCCAAAATTAAAGTGTGGTTGAAATACCACATGAAAAATGGTCAAACTCCCTGTGAAAGTTTGATATTTAATCTAATTTTCGATCAAAAGAAAAGTACCTGGCTTATGGATAGTGTAGAACCGAATAGCGTCATCCAAAATCGGTATTGTGATGCCATATAATATAATCCATAATTCTCAATATTTAATTTACTCGATCCAGTTCTGAACTTCTGGTAAGGGTAAATCTAAAGATTCGGCAATCTGTTCCGGGGTTAAACCCAGTTGACTTAGTTTATCTACGGCTTTAAATTTATTTTCTTGCAATATCTGTTCAACTCTGTTAGGTTCAAATTTAGTATTTTTATCGTTAGATTCAGGGACGATTGGATCTCGATTGGCTAAATTGTATTTTTCAGGATTCGTGAAACAATTAATATTACTCATATTAACGGAGCTATTAACAATATGCTGATAATTTACAAATCCTAAGCGCTCAACTGTAGCGACTAAATTTGACTTATTTACCTCTTCCTCAAAGACTTTTGACAACAACTTCCACAGTTCATATCCTTTGTCTTTGGCATGACCCGTACTGCATCCGTACTGCTTGGCGATCGCTACATATTTTTGACCACTGAGCACTCCCTTTAAAATCGTCAATTGCAGGCTATTCAAGTGTTCCCCAGTTTTCTGAAATACAAACTCATCAACCGAACTAACCACCTCTTGCCACTCCATCGCCGCTCAATTCTCCTTCCGAAACATCTCCTCTTTTGCCATTATCCATGATAATCCCCGGCTCAAATCGCTGCCCTAAAAGAATTAAGAGGTTATACCAAATCCGGTTTTCCTGTACGAGCGATTCGCTTGCTCGCCCCTACGCTCATCACCTAAAACGCTTGTGGATTCCCGCATTCGCGGGAATGACAGAGGTTATACCAAATCCGGTTTTCCTGTACGAGCGATTCGCTTGCTCGCCCCTACGCTCATCACCTAAAACGCTTGTGGATTCCCGCATTCGCGGGAATGACAGAGGTTATACCAAATCCGGTTTTCCTGTACGAGCGATTCGCTTGCTCGCCCCTACGCTCATCACCTAAAACGCTTGTGGATTCCCGCATTCGCGGGCATAACACCTGACCCCCGTCGAAAAGGGGGCAGGCTTTATAAGTGGGTTTTGACAACCGGATTTGGTATTAGCAGGAGGAGGCGCGATCGCTTACGATCGCGCAGTGGCGCTAACATGGCTATACTTATGACTAAAAAATCAACATTTACAGCCAGAAGTCTCAAGACGGTTGAATCCAAATCAGTCAGCGAGACGATCCTCCCAGCCCTACAGCGGTTTTCTTTCTTACTGAACCACGGTAGGGCGAAGCATTCCGTAGGGGCGAGCAAGCGAATCGCCCCTACAATCTTTTCAGCAATAATTTGTCTGCCGGAATGCTTCGCCCCTACAAAAATTTGTGGTTTACTCAACAGAAAATTGCTGTAAAAGGGTGGCTTCGCTAACCGAGTGGCTTGGCGATCGCCTTTCCGCCAGAGTTATTTACAGTTCATCCGGGTTAATTCCCTGCGATCGCAGTAACTCCGCGAGTCGTTCCGCCCGTTGGCGTTCCGCTTCCGCCCGTTGGCGTTCCTGGTGTAACTCCAATTCGGCTTGTTCGACCCGCTGTTCAGCTTGTTGAGCCCGCTGGCGTTCAGTTTCCGCCCGCTGACGTTCAGTTTCCGCCCGCTGGCGTTCAGTTTCCGCCCGGTGGCGTTCAATTCTTGCTCGTTCATCTCCGGTTAAGAGCAAATTACCTTGATTATCCCACCAGCGCAGCCACGGCAATTCTAAGTTGCCATATTGTCCGAGCCAAATGCCTAATTCTACACCCATTGGCTCAATGGGATAGTGACCTCTTTCATTCGCTGCCACTAACTCATAATGATTGGCGATTAGGCGATAGACTTCTACACTGGCTTTTTGCACTTCATAAATTGCATAAAAAGCCGGACGGATCACTTGTTCATAGACCCAAAATTTACCGGGTTTCTGACGTTCTCCTGAAATTTGGGATAAGGGAGTGCGATCGCGTTCTTCTGAACCGTCTCCTGAGACAAATTCAATGGCAATTAAAGGGGGAATATATTCCTGCCATAACACATAAGAACGTCTGAATTGTCCATCGAGAGTTGGCGGAACGTTGGGAACATAAAACCAGTCGGGACATTCCGCCCCTTTTTCTGGGGGTTGGGTTAATCGCCAGTAAATACCACAGTCTTGACCGATCGCATATTGTTGGTCTGGATGCAGGTTATCCAGTGTCGATTGAATCGAATCAGTGAGTAAAATACTTTGGGGATGCTCCTGAAAGTTTTTCACAAAAGTACCGTCGGATTCGGGAAGTTGAGTATGGTCGGGAAGGCTAGTAATTCCCAGTTCTAATGATTGGGCGATGGCCATAGTTAATTGTTTCTCATCGCAGTTTATAGAGGATATTATAGCATTTTGAGATCATTTGAGAGGGCGATCGCTTTTTTCAGGATTATTCAGTTTAGCGCGGAGGATTTGATGTTGAATCCCCCGCAACCAAGCCCAACCGAGAAAACTGCCAATAAAATAATAAGAAAAATCTGACCATTGGAATGTATTGCCCAAAACTAAACGCCCGATTAAAGTAGCACGAATAGCTTGTAAAAATGGCGGCTGCCACAATTGGAGAAACTCTAACAAACAAGTAGCTATACAAACTCCCACCGCTGCCCATAATGCGGAAAATTGCGGCCAAATAAATACCACGAGCAAAATCCAAAAAATCTCATAAGGCACTCCGCCAAAACTATTATTTAACCATTCTTGCCCCGGCCCGCGATAGAATTTCATCATTAAGCCCAAGGGAGCGATCGCCGCAATACTAATCAGCAGTGCTAGGCGATAACGAAAAAACCGATGTTGGGGAGAAAATGGGGCATTCATAAGGTTTATTTTGAGCAAATTTAATTGATAATTGATAATTGATAATTGATAATTGATAATTGATAATTAAAAATAATTATCAATTATCAATTGTTAATTGTTAATTTTTTCCCCTACACCACACTCCCCCGGTGAGCGATTCGCCTTAGAAGCTAAAGCCAGCACCCGCTTGAACCGAGAAGGCTAGTTCGTCATCACTATTGGTATTTTCATAAGCATTAATCCCCATTTTGCCATTACCAAAGATGACCACGTTGTTCCGCAACTGCATTTCTCCTCCGAGGGTGACGACTGGGGCATTACGATTTCCCAGGGCGGTTAATTCATCTTCTTTGGTGATAAAAGAATAGCCTCCACCGACGTAAATATTAGCGTTATCTGTGACGGCTAAATCGTAAGTAATTTCCGGGATCAAGGCAGCGGCTTTATCATTAAATAAAGCGGCACCTCTTAAAGATATTGGGGCGTTCGGGGTGGTGATTCGACCTTGCAGACCGCCGGTGAAGACACTTTGATCGCTGTCTTCTACGGTGTTAAAGCTGCCACCGGCGCTACCACCGACGTAATTGGTGGTCACACCAAGTTTGCCGGTGACTGGATCCATTGCATTGGCGGCACCACTAGCGACCACTGCGGAACCCATAACGACGATTGATAAAGCAGAGATGGTGGCGGATTTAATTAAGCTTTTCATGGTGTTTGTTCCTTTTGAGTTGTATCTGAACTTTTGATATCTCAACTCTAGGTGACTGGTTTGAGTTCAAGTGATGAGCTTGTGCAGGTTTGTGGGCTGACTACTTTTTTGCGGCGGACTGGTTGGCGCGATCGCCCCTTGGTTATAGAGAAAAAGTCTTGTATTGATTGGCTTTGATCCACTTCCAGGGATGCGCGATCGCCCTTGCTTATTCCGTAGAGCATGGGACAGTTTTTTGACTGGCAACAGGGGAGCGGAGGGGCTCTTGTGCAGGGGAGAGTGAATAATCGATAATTGATAATTGATAATTGATAATTGATAATTGATAATTCTGTTTAATTGTCAATTATCAATTGTTAATTGTTAATTATTCCCTACACCCTACACCCCACACCGATAGATCGCGGATAGACGAAGAGAAGTTTATGCCGAAACAGCGATCGCGGCGATCCCAATCCAAGTTACGATGGTGGTTACTTTGGATTTACGTTTATCAGGTTTATGAAACAAATATTTTCTAAGCTTCTAGCCTTAGTCTTAGTTATGGCGATCGGTTTGGTGGGTTGTTCCGGGGGTACGGGAATTCTCACAGGGAATTACAGCCAAGACACCCTCAATTTGGTGAACAGCTTAAGAACCGCCATTGAATTGCCGGAAGGTTCTGAGGAAAAAATCGCCGCTCAAGCAGAAGCACGTCAAGTCATCAATGAATATGCCTCTCGCTATGTCCGCGATCCGAATATCGCCAAACTGCCATCTTTCACCACTATGCGTACCGCTTTAAATGGTTTGGCTGGTCATTACAATTACTATCCCAACCGTCCAGTGCCAGAGAAATTAAAGAATCGCTTAGAGCAAGAGTTTAAACAGGTAGAAGCGTCTTTGAGACAAGGGGCTTAATCTGGAAACCCAGAGCAGTAGGTGGCAATTCATTATCTGCGATCTGTAGACACTAATTAAAACCTGCTGTCTCTGCTATATGGTTATGCGATCGATGATTTTTAATGATGAAACTATTCAGTAATTCAGATAATCTTGCTATTATATAATTTTGATATAATTTTGATATAATCTTGATATAATTTTGTCGCTTATTTATCTTCTGTCGTCACATTTAAAGTGGAATTGAATGTTAGATTGTGCTAAAATTTGATATTATCTTATGGTGATTAAACTATGATGAATCATCCATCCCTAGAAAAGTTACTGCAAGACTTAAAAAATCCCGAAGAACAAGTTAGAGTTAATGCCACCCATCAGTTGTGGCATATTTGGTTTCACCAAAAAGGCGCCTATGGCTTAGAATTTCTTCAGCGATCGCAAACGTTATTAGAGTTGGGCAAAATACAAGAAGCCGAAGCGATTCTGAATGAATTGATTCAAGACCAACCGGATTTTGCGGAAGCATGGAATCGACGAGCGGTGCTGTATTACAGTGTGGGCAAATATCAGAAAGCCATCAAAGACTGCGAAATGGTTTTACAACTGAATCCGGTTCATTTTGGGGCGCTGCATGGGCTGGGATTGTCTTATGCAGCGGTGGGAGACTATCGAGCCGCGATCGCAGCTTTTCGTCAAGCTTTAGAGGTTCAGCCTTATTCACTGATCGACCAAAAACTGATCCTAGAATGCACCGCTCGTCTAAGTTAGTTTTGAATTAAAAGCTTTAGTCATATACCATAAAATATCCGTTAAATCTTATGGTAATAATTTACCAAAAATTAGGGTTTAACATGGGCAATTTCCGGTCAGCGAGTCAGGAAAATTGCTCCCTATTTTTTGCTATATTTTCTCGATCGATGAATTCCGAGAACTTGAGTCCGAGAACTTGAGTCCGATAACTTCAGCTTAATCGATGATTTGCAACCATCCGCGCCGCACCGCATGGAGGATGCGATCGATGGTAGACAGTTCTTCTTCGCACAGGGTGGTTTTCAGGAGGGCAAACATCAGTCGTTGGCGATCGCTCGCAGTCAAACCGCCTTGACTCCAGATTTTGCTAAATAACTTACTTACCTGAGAATAGATGAAATAACTTTGATCTGGCATCATGATCGTGACTTCAATTGACTATTCACCATATATTGTCTAACATTTTTTTAATAATTCTGGTGATTTTAAGCAGCCACCCTGGTGATTTTAGGCAGTAAATTTTGTGACATAAATCCAAGGTTTATGTGATGGGGATCATTAGATATACTGATTTTAATCACCATTAAACCAAGACAAAATCAAACCCAAGGCAATTATAAAGAAAATATAAAAAAACATCAGACTAAAACAAAATAAAATAAAGAGGACAAAATGACAAAAAAAGCCACAAAAACCACGCGCCGGTCTTTTTTGACCCTAAGTATGATGGCTGCTGGAGGGGCGATCGCTTGTTCTGCCTGGAGTCAGCCGGAACAATCCGCGAATGTCCCCCCCAGCAGCAACTTACCTTTAACTCTGCCGGTCAACCCAACCATGCCAGAACGATTATTAGGTAATACGGGGCAGTCCCTGCCGATTTTTGGCCTTGGCGGTTCTTCTCGACAAACCCCTTTATCTAAATTGGATCGAGAATCAGCCGCCGTCCAAATCATTGAGCGAGCCTTAGAATTAGGCATTCGCTACTTTGATACGGCACCAAGTTATGGGCCGAGTGAAGATTATTTAGGAAAAGTCTTGCCACCGGATCGATCGCAGATATTCCTCGCCTCAAAAACTTCTGCCCGAGATCGGGATGGGGCTTGGCGCGAATTAGAGCGATCGCTGCAACGCTTGAACTCGGATTATCTCGACCTGTGGCAACTGCACCATGTATCCTTTGACGGGGAATTAGACCAAATTTTTCAGTCTAACGGGGCAATCAAAGCGATCGAAGAAGCCAAAGCCCAAAAAATTATCCGGTTTAGCGGCATCACCGGACACCACGAACCGGATATTATTGTCAAAGGATTAGAGCGGTATCCGTTTGACACCACATTAATTCCCGTGAATGCCGCCGAACGCCATCATCCTCGGTCTTTTATTTCCCAAGTCTTACCCGTTGCCCAACGGAAAAATATTGGCGTCATTGCCATGAAAGTTCCCGCTTACGGCAAACTTTTAACCTCTGGGGTTCTCGATGGCATGGCGCAAGCAATGGGCTATAGCCTCTCTCAGCCCGGAGTGCATTGTTGTATCGTCGCCGCAGATACTGTGGAACAATTGGCGGCGAATGTGGCGGTTGCCCAAGGGTTTAAACCCCTGAGTCAGACCGCGATCGCCCAAATTGAACAACGCACCGCCGCCCAATGGGAAGACAACACCTTTTTCCGGGCTTGGACTTAAAACAATTTCAAGGGAATTTAAAGGGGAGGCATCGGGATAACCGGCATTCGACGGAGCACTCCGAGTCCTAAGTCTTTTTCTGAGAGCGATCGCACCTCAAACAGGCCCATCATATCCTTCAGTTGGGGATTGCCTCGGGAAGCCCCGGTTAAACCCATCGCAATCAATAACCCACAATAGCCCTTAGTTTTTTGGCAGCGATCGTCCCACTTTTTGCGAGCCCCTTGATGAACCGGGTCATCCTCTAAAAATTCCCCAAACAAATGCAAATCACCATTCTTGCTCTGTAAAATACCCAGGTCATAACGCCGATCTGTCGTCGGTTCCTCTCCCTGATTAAAACCAATTCCTTGAGGAACCACCCGATTCAAATCAGAAATCAGCTTTTTCGCCTTCGGTCGAGTGGTTTGAATTAAAATCACCGGCAACCCATCCCCACCTTCAGTCATTTCCGCGCGTTGATAACAACTCAACCTTTGCCGCAGCAAATCTAACGTCTCCCAAGGAATTACCCCTAAACCCAAAAAAGAATTTTCCGGCACCAGGTCATCTTGTAACCGAGGCGGCGCCTCCGCTTCTTCCCGTTGACGTTGAGCAATCAGACTCATTTGATAGAGTTCTGCCGACACCTCTGGCAGGGTAGTCACTTGCACCGATATGTCCTTTTTGCCCAACTCTGCTTCTGGGGGCACCGGAATTTTATAGCGACTACTTAACGTCGGGAACTCATCATCGGTCAACTTGCGGCGATGGGATTTAATAAAGCGATGCAAAGCTTCCAGAGACACCAAGGTAATCAGGGCTTCATCATCATAGAGAATAGACCGCAGTCCTTCCAGGGGATGCAAATTGCCAAAAGACGGCTCAATATCTTCTATATCTGCATCCGCTAAATCGATCTCATCATCCTCGTCATCTAATTCTTCAGCGCTCTCAAAGGTGACAAATAAACAATCTTGGGAGAGAAAAGCTTCTTCGATATCTTCTCCAGAGTCGCGTTCGATCGCTCTTTGGCGAAACTGCTTCAGGGAATCCAAAGACCGATAGAACAAAATGCCATAATCGAGACCCAGCATCCCCATCACGCAAATATAAACATTGTCCACATCCCACTGATTCAGTTCCACTGCCAAAATTTGGTGATCTCCGAGGAATTCCCAGGGGGCATCTTGCCAAATTTGGTAACTTTTCTCTAGCAATAAGCTGGCATACTTCCGGGGTAAGGCTTCCGGTCGATTATCCATCGCCTCGGAAAACCCGCGAAAGATTTCATCAATTAAAGGTAAGTCCGGGACATATTCAATATCAATGTCCAGTTCTTGCAACACTCCCCGTAAGAAAAACTGAATTTCCCGGTCTTTGACCACAATTTTTTGCGGACGGGCCGGGTTTCCCGGACTGTGAGGATGTTCCATCGCTCGCAACAACGTGCGGACTACCGCCGCAGGGCCGATTTGCGGGGAAACCACATCCATTGCTCTGACAATTCCTTGGGATCCATCGACCCACAAAATACAGTCCCCGCCACCGTCTGGATTTTGTGGGTCATCTAAATAGCCCATCGGTAACGGTTGCGCTAACCGACGGCGATCGCCCTCCCACACGCTGTTGGGAATTTGTGGCAGTTTTTTTAAGCGACGACGAGTGGAGCGATTCAATGCAGCCATAAAATTATAAATAAAGTAGAGAAAATTACCGAAAATTACCGAAAATTACAGAATTATGGAATCACTTAGCGAATAAATCCCGGAGTTTGTAGAGGGCAACAACACACCTAGTGAGGATATTTTTCCGCAGAAAGTGTTGCTACGTCTAATGATGGAACCAGATGCACTGACATTTTTACCTAACATCCTACAAATTGGTTCAAAATTACAATCAGTATCCAATCAGTATGATTGACATTATTGACGACTTCTGCTGTTTTGCCTAGTCCAGTTGGGCAAAACACCAATAAACTAGGGGTTACTCAGCTAAGGGTTGACGCCAAAATCTCAACCATTCTTTCTCCTTTCACCATTCGATGGGGTTAAGGAACCGCTTTCATTTTGACATATCGAGTCCAGTGGCACAAAGCAGCAATGGGGCTAAAATGAAAATAGCTCATTATCCTATATTCAAGAAGGAGTCTTAGAACCTGATGGCAACAGCAACTCAGTCGCCCCAAAAAGGCATCCAAATGACCGAAAGCGCTCTCCAGCAGATTCAGCTACTGCGTAAGCAACAAGAAAAAGACCTCTGCTTGCGTGTGGGAGTCCGTCAAGGGGGTTGCTCTGGAATGTCCTACACAATGGACTTTGAAGACGCCAGCCAAATCACCGACAAAGACGAAGTTTACGATTACGAGGGCTTTAAGGTGGTTTGCGACCCTAAAAGTTTACTTTATCTCTATGGCCTTGTCCTGGATTATAAAAATGCCATGATTGGCGGTGGTTTCCAGTTTACCAACCCCAATGCCACCCAAACTTGTGGCTGTGGTAATTCCTTTTCGGCTTAAATCTGGTATCTTGACTGTTGGTTGTTGACCGCGATCGCGGTTATCGTTATTGGTTGGTTGTTGGTTGTTGTTGGTTGTTTGTGATTGGATTTTCAAAACGAACAACGAATAACCAATAACCAATAACCAATAACCAACAACAATCAACAAATAACCAGACCAGAAAAATTATCCACGAATCGAATTATCTAATTAAAGACATGACTCAAATCGACGAACTTTTTAATGAGGGTTTACAACGCTATCAAGCGGGGGAAGACCCAGCTACTCTGATTCCTATATTTAAAGACCTGTGCGATCGCACCCCCAAAAATAGCAATGCTTGGACTTGTTTAGCTTGGCTATACTTATTAGTCGATAAACCGAAAAATGCTTATAAAGCGGCTCAAAAAGCCGTAAAACTGAATCCTCAAGATCCACAAGCCCGGGTAAACCTAGCGGTAGCCATGCTCGACAGTGGCGAAAAAGGGGTTCGTCCGCATATTGAATTAGTCCAACAATTAATCATCGCTTCCTCAGAATTGCACGATGAAGTGAAAGAAAATATCGCCGATGGCTTGACCAGAAAACCGGAATGGAAAAGCTTACTTCAAGTGCAAAAATGGCTATTTTAGCCAAATAAAGAAACTAAAATTTTTGCTAATTTTAGACAAAAGCACCATTGATTTGCTCTGATTTGTTTGACAAAAATCATCAATTGTCCATCGGAGTATATCGATGAATTCAAGATTCGCAAAAACATAAATAAAACATAGATAAAACACAAATTATCTATGTATGTATGCGAATCTTGAAGGCTACTGGCTAGTTAATTGCTAGTTAACCTTTAATCATCCATTTGCCAAGGTTCAGTCACGGCATTCTCATCAAAAATCTTTTTCGGTCGTAAAACCACGATAACTTGTCCGAGAATGGGACTTTCTGGGGCAGAATCAAACCAGTTAATTTCTAATTTGTCCCCATTAGCGACTAAGAAATAACTCTGACTACTCCATTCCCGTAAAGTGCGATCGACCACCACCAAAATCTCTTCCGGTTTTCCGGGCAGTGGTTGAGGCAACTGTTCGCTAGAGCATAATATGCCCACGGGTTCACTGATATTCAAAATCACTTGCCATCCTGGTAAGGAAACCAAAGCACAAGACCCGGAGAAATTCACCACCATAAAATCGCCAGTTTTCTCTAAAATTGGCATAGCGGCAAATTCTTGGGGAGACACAGACAGCGATCGCAACACGGGAATTATCTGAGATAAATCGTCGTCAGACTCTAAGCGATAAACCGGCAACAAAGGGGCTTTCCGGGTGGGCACCACGGTAAAATCTAACAGCAGTTTCTCAATTTCTTGTCGGGCTGTTTGAGAATAGGCAAACTTTAAACCTTTGGCAATTAAAACCGATCGCTGTTGCAGATCCTTTTTTTCTCGCGCAACTTTCCAATATTGATAAGCCATTGTATCCCCAGGATGTGCCGAAAATCCCGCTGGTTTTTTGGCCAAAGCCGCATATTCTTTCATCGCTTTGGCCATTTCATGGGCTGCATCCACATCCAGATTTTTTTCCATCGCAAATTCTGCCGCTGTCACGCGATCGGCCTGGTTCAAAACCCGCAACTCATGCAAAACATCACTGCGTGGCCCCAGGAAATATTCAGCCACCGCTTCAGACACTTGCCCTTTAATTAAACTATCATAGACTTGGGAGGCAACGATAATTAAATTTTGCTGCTGCGGTTGAAATCCTGTTTCTTCAAAAATCTTTTGTGGCGTATAGCCAGCTTTTTTTAACTGTTGACAAGCATTTCCCCAATCTACCCAAGTTCCTTGTTTATAAATCAGGAGTTGTAATAACTCAGCGATCGTTTCTTCCGAGGGTTGAGAATTTGCCGAAGTGTCGTGAGGCATTTGAGTCATAAAACGAAGAGAAAAACAATACCTCTTTCAGTTTCTCACAGCCAGTCCTCATCCGCAGAGAAAAAATTTATCACAAATAACAAATAACAAATCACCAACAACCAACAACTAACAATCAACAACCAACAACAACCAACAACCAACCAGAAAATTAATTCAAATTTGACCAGTCTAAGATATTTTTATAAGTAAGGTAATACGTCAATGTCTATGAAAGTACAAAGGAAACTCCCAGGTAATTCCCGGCGAATCAGACAAATCGAAAATATTCGCGAAAGTGCGTTAGGTTTAGTCTCAACCAGGAGTTTCCCGGCAATTATTGGCACAGCGGATATGATGTTAAAGTCCGCTGGTGTAATCCTCGTGGGTTATGAGAAAATTGGCAGCGGTTATTGTACGGCAATTATCCGAGGCAAAGTCGCCGACGTGCGTTTGGCGGTGGAAGAAGGCGCCAGAGTTGCCGAACAGTTTGGCCAATTTGTTTCTAAGTCCGTGATTCCTCGACCAATGCCAAATATGGAAGTGGTGTTTCCTCTAGGGAGTCGCTTGGCGGAGTTGGCTTTTGAACAGCAAGGGTCATCCCGTTTAAGTAATCAGGCGATCGGGCTGTTGGAAACTCGCGGATTTCCGGCAATGGTCGGCGCTGCTGATGCCATGCTGAAGGCTGCCAACGTGCAAATGGCTGCTTATGAAACCATTGGGGATGGCTTATGTACGGCAATTATTCGGGGTCCCGTGGCGGATGTAGCAGTCGCGGTGGAAGCGGGGATGTATGAAGCGGAGAGGATTGGCGAATTGAACGCGGTGATGGTGATTCCTCGACCGTTGGAAGACTTAGAACATACTTTACCCATAGCAAGCTGCTGGATCGAAAAACCGGAACCTTTGCCCGTGTTAACCCCGAAAGCGCTTAAGCAAGAAGTGGAAAAACAACCGTTAAAACTTCCCGAAATCGAAAAAGTTCCCTTGGCGATCGAGGAGTCAAAACCTGTTCCGCAAAAGAAAAAACAATATTTAGATCGCTCAGAATTACTTTAAGGGACAAGAAACCCCAGGCAAAAGAAACCCCAGGGACAAGAAACCGGGTTTCTTTAGACAACCTTTGCCTCCCCACCAGCCCCTACATAGAAACCCGGTTTCTAACCGCTTCAGGTGTTGGGGCCTTTCGACTTCGGCAAAGAAGAAACCAGGGCAAGAAACCCGGTTTCTAACGTCTCTCTCAGAAAGGAAATTATGTCAGCAAAAGTTATTTTAACCATCACCAAAGGCAACCTAACGGGACAAAAATTTGAGTTTGATTCCCGCGCTACTTGTATTATCGGTCGGGCTGATGATTGCTATCCGAAAATACCCGATGATGAATACCATCGCCCGATTTCCCGTTATCATTGTTTGCTGGATATTAACCCCCCAAATCTCCGGGTGCGGGATTTTGGCAGCAAAAATGGCACCTTTGTTAATGACCAAAAAATTGGCCAACGAGAAGCAAATCAAAGCCCCGAAGAAGGGGCAAAAATCAAGTTTCCTGAATATGATTTAAATTCAGGGGATCAAATTAAACTCAGTAATACGATTTTTTCGGTGGGTATTGTCTCCGACCCGGAATTTTTACCAACCCCGAATGTGGCTAAAGTGCCGCTTTATCGTGCTACGGTTCATTCTCCTAAACCGAATTTATGGGACTGGTTAAAAGGTTTATTAAAGCGGGCAAAAGCTGGAGAAGAAAATTTAAGGTCGATTAAACATTATACCCTATTGCGTAAATTGGGTGAGGGCGGTTTTGGGGAAGTTTATTTAGCAAAAAATGAGCAAACTGGGGAAGAAGTTGCCCTAAAAATCATGTTGCCACAAGTAGCAGCCAGTCCCCGCGCCGTGGAAATGTTTCAGCGAGAAATTGAAAATACTAGGGTGTTAAATCATCCCAATATTGTTAAACTGAAAGATGCGGGTTTTGCCGATGGCAATTTCTTTTTTACTCTAGAATATTGTAACGGTGGCAATATTTGTGATTGGATGCAACAACTTGGCCGAAATTTATCAATTGATGAAGCTTTGGCAATTACTCGACAAGTTCTGGATGGGTTAATTTATGCTCATCAAGCCGAAATTCCTGCGGTAAAATTGGCCGGTGGTGGTTTTGGTAAAGGTCGCGGTTTGGTGCATCGGGATATTAAGCCGCCGAATATTTTTTTAGTGCATGAAGGGGGAAAATTTCAGGCCAAAATCGGCGATTATGGGTTATCAAAAGCGTTTGATTTGGCGGGGTTAAGTGGTTTTACCATGAGTGGTGATAAAGCAGGTTCTCCGGCGTTTATGCCCCGACAACAAGTGATTGATTTTAAGTATGCAGATCCGGCGGTTGATGTGTGGGCTGTGGCGGCTTGTTTGTATTTTATGTTAACAGGTTTTATTCCCCGCGATTTGAGTGGGCAAGACCCATTTTTGGCGGTGTTGAAAAATAATCCGGTGCCCATTCGCGATCGCGCTTCCTGGCTTCCCGAATCTCTGGCCAAAATAATAGATCGCGCCTTATTAGATCAACCAGAATTATATTATAAAACGGCGGCAGAATTTAAACAGGCGATCGAAAAAGAAACCTAACCCCAGGGACAAGAAACCAGGGACACAGGGACAAGAAACCGGGTTTCTTTAGACAACCCTTGTCACCCCACCGGCCCTTACATAGAAACCCGGTTTCTAACCGCTTCAGGTTTCTAAGGCTACTCTTCAAAAGTTAAATCCTCGCTTATATTCTCCATATTTACATCTTCTAAAAAATCCCGATAAGCATCCGCTGAAACCAACTCCAATCCATCCAATTTCGGCAAACTACCCCGACGCAAATCAACATATTCTTGATAACTGGAAAACTCCCAATCCTCTGCTTTCTCCACTAAATTAGCCTCGACGGGATTTAAGTGAATATAGCGAGTTAGGTTTAATAAATATTCGTCTTTATCTACATGAATCGCCTGAAACCGTCCTTGAAATAGTGACCCTACCCTTTTATACCGTTGATTAATCGCCTTAGCATAAGACAAAGTAAATGCCTGCATCAGCTTAGAAAAATTCTCAGTTTTCAGATACACTAATAAATGATAGTGATTGGGCATCAAACAATACGCAATAATATCCACGCCGCGATGAATCAAATGGGTTCTTAATTGGCGTAAAAAATAAACATAGTTATCTCGTTCAAAGAAGATTAGCTGACGGTTATTACCTCGGTTATAAACATGGTAATAATTACCCGCTTGAAAGATAACTTCGCGACGTGGCATATCAGGATTTAGGATAAGAAAACCGAGAAAAATTATCGCATCAAACCGGGTTTCTTGTCCAGGGGTCCTGGGGTGAAAAACCTGAAGCGGTTAGAAACCGGGTTTCTATGGAGGGGTCGGTGGGGTGGCAGAGGTTAACGCAAGAAACCCGGTTTCTTGTCCCTGTGTCCCTGGGGCGGAGGGAAGCCTGGAGAGGTTAGAAACCGGGTTTCTATGGAGGGGCCGGTGGGGTGGCAGAGGTTAACGCAAGAAACCCGGTTTCTTGTCCCTGGGGCGGTGGGGTGGCAGAGGTTTCTTAGAGAAACCCGGTTTCTTGCCCCTGCATTAATACTTGATTTTTTAGTCAACATAATATTGATTTTTTAGTCAACATGATTGTTCTTAAAACTTTACAAAACTTTACAAAAAAAAAAAAAAAAAGGCGCTTCGCGCCAAAAGGGAAAAAGAGAAAAAGAGTAGAGGGAAATTAAGTTCTCGGCAGGGAGACGGCAACACGAAACCCAATGTAGGAGAGCCGAACGCCGGGACTGTTGCAGCCCCGAAACGCCGAACGGCAGTACCTCGGAACGTCGTTCCAGCTACCACCGCGAAACAGCTTATTATTTTTATGGGTAAAAATTTCTTTCAACCAATGGATCCAATTACGCTCGGAATGATAATCATTATCATTCTCATTTGGCCGCGCCAACCCATTAGTCGGGGCGCCAGTATAGCTGTCGTGCCAATCGTCTAAACACCACTCCCAAACATTCCCGTGGATGTCATACAAGCCAAAAGCATTGGCGTGTTGAAAATGACCGACGGGAGTAGTTTTTTCGCGGTAAACGCCTTTAGCACCTGAGCCATAGGTATAATTGCCATCATAGTTGGCCAGGTCGGTTGTCAGGGTTTCGCCGATGTGAAAGGCTGTGGTCGTTCCGGCTCGTGCCGCATATTCCCACTCAGCTTCACTGGGCAGGCGATAGTTTTTCTCAGTTTTTTGACTTAACCGCGCACAAAATTCGATGCAGTCATACCATGAAACACATTCAACGGGAAGATTTTCTCCTTTAAATCTTGACGGGTTGGGGTCGAGGTCTATTTGCAGCTTGGGAAAACTGGCCACTTGCCGCCATTGGGCTTGGGTGACGGGATATTTGCCCATCAGGAAAGGCTTGATGGTGACTTGATGCTGCGGCTTTTCATAATGATCCCAACGAGGATCTCCTTCACCAGCAGGGGAACCCATTGTGAAGGTGCCCCCTGGGATAAGTACCATTTCCAGGGTGACGCCATTGCCCAGGTCGGTGATGATTTGTTTTGCTTGCCCTTGACTGCGGCTGATTTCTTTCCCCTGGGCGTTGACTTTGACGATGTTAAAGGTAAAGGTGGTAAAAGGACCTAGTAATTTTAACCACTCAGCGACGGACTGGGGACGGTTTGCTGCTTCTAATTCCAAGCCTTTGAGAATGGCGGCATTTTCCCAGTCAGGGATTTGCGGATTATGCTGTTTCGGTTCCTGCAAGGGAAGTTGCAACTCATCCCGAAAATTAGCGGGTATCGGGCTTTTACCTGTCCGCAAATTATATAGCGTAGCGGCCAAGGCATAGACATCAGTATATGGGCCGAATTTTCCTTGACTTTTATATTGCTCAATGGGAGCATAACACTCGGTTCTGGAGTTGGTCATGGTGCCGGTTTGTCCGTAGGCAAACTGTCTGGCTAACCCAAAGTCAATTAACACCGCGCTACTATCACTACGGCGCAACATTATATTGTGGGGTTTAATGTCCCGGTGTAATAACTCTTGGCTATGTACCAAGGTCAAAGCTGCCCCAATTTGCTCCATAATTTTTAGGGCTTGCTGTTGGGACATGGGGCCATTGTCTTCTACGAGTTCCGCTAGGTTCTGCCCTTGGATATATTCCATGACCATGCCCATGAGTCCTTGAGATTCCACCACTTCATACACTTGGACAATGTGGGGATGAGGGCATTTTGCCAGCCGTAATGCTTCGTTGACAAAACTGACCTGGAGGCTGGTAAATTCGGTGATGGTTTTGTTGGTTTGTTGTTGGGTGTTGAGGGTTTTGATGGCGAAGGTTTTGCCGCTTTTGTTTTCCGTTGCGGTGTAGGTGCTGCCGAACCCACCGCCACCGAGGATGCCGGTGATGGTGTATTTGCCGTTGTTGAGTTGCTGGTTGGGTTGCCAGATGACGGGTTGCCAGATTTGGGTCATGGGAGTGAGAAGGTGGGCTGGTTTAGATCGGCTTTGCTACATGGTCTAGAGTAGCATAGAAGGGGTGAGAAACCGGGTTTCAGGGGGGACAAGAAACCGGGTTTCTTTAGACAACCTTTGCCTCCCCACCGGCCCCTACATAGAAACCCGGTTTCTAACCGCTTCAGGTGTTGGGACCCTTTGACTTCGGCAAACAAGAAACCGGGTTTCTATGATGTTTGTTGGTGGGTGGCAAGGGTTGACGCAAGAAACCCGGTTTCTGGGGTTCTTGGGGCCATTTGACTTCGGCAAAGAAGAAACCGGGTTTCTATGATGTTTGTTGGTGGGTGGCAGAGGTTGACGCAAGAAACCCGGTTTCTGGGGAAGAAGAAACCGGGTTTCTATGATGTTTGTTGGTGGGTGGCAGAGGTTGACGCAAGAAACCCGGTTTCTGGGGAAGAAGAAACCGGGTTTCTATGATGTTTGTTGGTGGGTGGCAAGGGTTGACGCAAGAAACCCGGTTTCTGGGGAAGAAGAAACCGGGTTTCTATGAGAGTTGTTGGTTGGTGGCAAGGGTTGACGCAAGAAACCCGGTTTCTGGGCCGGTTTCTGGGGCTCTAGCTGCCGAGTTCTTGGGACCTTTGGGCGGCTTTGCGGACGGCTTCAATTAAGGCGGAACGAAATCCGGCGCTTTCTAGTTGGGAAATTCCGGCAATGGTGGTGCCCCCTGGACTGGTGACTCGATCTTTGAGTTCTGCTGGGTGCATTTCCGTTTCTTTGAGTAGTTGCGCGGTGCCCAAGACGGTGTTTAAGGCTAATTTGGCGGCGATCGCCCGTGGTAAACCAGCCGCAACACCGCCGTCAGTTAAGGCTTCAATGGCGATCGCGACATAACCAGGGCCAGAACCAGAAAGTCCCGTGACTGCATCCATCATGGATTCGGGGACTTCCACCACATCCCCCACTGCTTGCAAAATCTGCTGACCTTGTTGCAAGTGAGACGGTGTAACCAGTTTCCCAGGGGCGATCGCGGTAATACCTGCCCCCACCGTTGCCGGAGTATTGGGCATTGCCCGAATCACAGGCTGTTGGGGAAATGCCGCCTCCAATTTCCGCAGAGGCACCCCGGCGAGAATAGACAACACCAACTGGTCTTTAGCATCACCGGCAGATAATTGGGCCACCACTGCATCAAATACTTGGGGCTTAATTGCCAATAAGAGCACCCGATTTGCCAAGGCGACAGCCTGATTATCAGATGTCACCTGAACCTGATATTTTTCACTTAAATATTCTCTTCGCTGAGGTAGGGGATCGCTAACGATGACCTCTTGAGGCGCATAGACGCTTTGGGCGATTAACCGGGATAAAAGCGCCTCTCCCATTACCCCACCGCCAATCATGCCTAATTTTATGGACAATTTTCTCTAATCCTTTCTGCTAATTATGGATAATTTTAAAACAGTAAGGTGGGCAAAACTTTGCCCACCCTACGAATATCGGTAATTTTAAAACAGTAAGGTGGGCAAAACTTTGCCCACCCTACGAATATCGGTAATTTTAAAACAGTAAGGTGGGCAAAATCTTGCCCACCCTACGAATATGGATAATTTTAAAACAGTAGGGTGGGCAAAACTTTGCCCACCCTAAGAATAGACTGACTAGCAAAAAGCCAGAAACTTACTGAGAAGCCATCCGCATTTGGTCATCATTCCAGTTTCCGGTCGGCGCTATTGGCTGACGCGAAGAGCGGATATGATGTTGCAGGACATCATGGACAACACCAGACTGAGTGCTGACTTGAACACAGTTCGGTGTAAACAAAAAGATGCTTTCACCAATTCTTTCTTGGTGGCCATCGAGGGCATAAGTGCCACCGGCAATAAAATCGACGGCTCTTTGAGCTTGGTCGGGATCCATCATGGTGAGATTCAACACCACAGATTTGCGTTCCCGCAGACCTTGGATGGCTTGGGGCATCTCTTCAAAAGAGCGCGGTTCCATCACCACGACTTCGGTAATCCCATTAGCGGCACCGGGCATTCCAATCACATTACTCATCCCCTTTAAATTTGTATTCATTCCTGTGTCTGCTCCACCCATACCAATATTTGAAGAACTCATGCCAACAGCACTAACTGTTCTGTCTCGAAGTCTACTACGGGTCTGGCTATTATCGGCAGGGGCGGCTGGGGCCGGAGGTTGTTCTGAGTACAAATTTTGATAGCCTTGTCCCTCCGTATCTCCATCATAGTATTCATCGTATTCGTCGCCTGGGGTGCCGGTGACGAAATCTCGTAACTTAGAAAAAAGGTTGTTCACGGTTCACGCTCCCTCATTACATAATGATTCACTCAAGGCCAGAGCTTTCCTGATTAAAACGCCGATTTGATCTTACAAGTCGATGACTTACTCGTAACTCTGTCCCCTGTTCTTTGCTTGCTCGCGATCGCGGTGTCGCAATTCTTTCCATCCTAACTGGTGGTTGACTGCACCTTTTTATCTGCTTTAATCACTTACCCGTAAAGGCTCCCAAACCTGCCGGGATTTCACTACTGTCTTTAGATTAACAGTAGGACTTACGCACCAACACATAGGGGCAACCACCGCTTTCCGGTTGAGCCCCTACAAACCACCAAATATGGATGTTTTGCGTAAGTCCTGAACAGTATATTTATTATGCCTAGATCGCCAGCAAGCACCCGTTTTTTGAGTATTGGCAAAGTCCTAGGCTGTAACAATAGGGTACAGGATGCTTTTAATATAGTATAAGTGTCTCGGCGGTTTTGGCATTTCTGGATCAATTATCTTAAGTTTTTTATTTTTTTGCTAAGTACCTGTGGCAGTTAGCGATCGGGTTGTTGTTAGTTGGTTGTTGGTTGTTGGTTGGTGGTTGGTGGTTGTTGGTTGTTGGTTGTTGGTTGGTTGTTGTTGGTTGTTGGTTATTTGTTATTCGCATATTCGCAATAATGACACCAAATAACTAGCAACAAATAACTAACAACGAATAACTAACAACGAATAACTAACAACGAATAACTAACAACAAATAACAATCTACCTAAATAAAATTTGTCCCAAGCGGACGATAGTGGCACCTGCTTGGACGGCTAAGGGGTAGTCCCCGGACATTCCCATTGATAAATCTGCCATAGAAATATGCGACCAATTTTGTTGCGCGATCGCTTCACTCAAATGACGAGCTTGCTGAAAAAAATCTAGATTTTCGGTTTCATTTAAGCCCAAAGGGGCAATGACCATTAAGCCTCTAATATTTAAATTTGTGCAATCATTTAAAGCGGGTAAGTCTTCCATGAGTTGCGGGATTTCCCAGCCAAACTTATTCGGATCTGGTAATATTTTTACCTGTAAAAGTATTTGCGGCTGCCTAGATAATTCCCCCGCTATTCGGTTTAATTTTTCGGCTAAAGCTAAACTATCAACGGAGTGAATCCAGTCAAATAGTTCTAAGGCTTTTTTGGCTTTATTGGTTTGCAGATGACCGATTAAGTGCCAGGTAATGTCTGATAAATCTGGTAATTGAGCTTTTTTTGCCTCCATATCTTGAATTTTGTTTTCCCCAAAATCTCTAATCCCAGCATCATAAGCCGCTCTAATTTCCTCAACGGAAACATATTTGCTGACGGCCATTAGTCGCACTTTGGCGGGCAAGGTTTGGCGAACATTGGTAATGTTTTCTCTGATGGCTTGACTCATCATTATCAAATATTTAAATAGGGGTTAAAGTGATTTAAATTGGCTGATTGACTAATCTTGATTAAAACTATTAATATATTGAGCAATCATCGGATGGCAATTATCAATAATTAATAGACTGATATCGACAGGATTTTTACAGGAATATGAGAGTTATGAGAAGGCGATCGCGCTCAAAATATTACCTGTTTAGCGAAAATCCTGAAGGTTGCCTGAAGTTTTAATTAAAAATTCCGCTGATGAACTTTCATTAGCTCTTGATATTCACTCATTTGTCGATTTCGCCGCAACATTCGCAATCGGTTTTCTACATTAATTCTCGCCTCATTCCGGGTAATGGGTTGAAATTGCAAACCATCGGGGTGGTTAGAGACTAAAAAATAGAGACGTTGGGCATAGAGAGTTGTGAATAATTCTTGATTATCCGCAATCAGACAAATTCGATAAAGCAGGCCAAAGTTAGGATGATTGATATAAGTTTCAGTGCTCATTCAAGGTTTGATCCAGCAATTGGTCTAAATTTTACAGAACTTACGCAAAGAGTCTCTAATTGGGGCAACCACCGCCACGGGAGAGCACCTACCAACTGCTCTTGCGGATATATCCGCGCTGCGTAAGTCCTATTTTAAGTGAAATGACAAAGAAATCTTATCAGGTATTTGGATCGCTAATTCTCGCAATTTGTAAAGCGGCTAATTGAGCTTGGGCTTTATGCAGGGACTCATGCCACTCTTTTTCTGGATCGCTGTCGGCGACAATTCCCGCACCCACTTGCCCAAATACGCGGGAGGATGCGGAGGCTGAGGCTTTGGTAGAAGTGGCGAGGGGGCTGTTGGCATCAGGAGAGGTTTCCCCGTGAGTACATAATAATGTTCTAATTAAGATGTTGAGGTCGAGATTTCCCCGCCAATCGAGATAACCACAAGATCCATAGAATAAACTGCGCCGGACAGGTTCGAGTTCTTCGATGATTTCCATGCAACGAACTTTTGGACAGCCGGTGATGGTGCCACCGGGAAACATGGCCCGGATCAGGTCGATGCCATTGCAGTCGGGACGCAAAGTGCCGATCGCATTACTGACTAAGTGCATTACATGAGAATATCGCTCGATGGTCAAGAGTTCATCCACTTGCACGGAACCCCATTGACAAACTCGCCCCAGGTCGTTCCGTTCCAGATCCACCAGCATTATATGTTCAGCCCGTTCTTTGGTGTTGGTCAAGAGTTCTTGGGCAAGTTGGAGATCCTTTTCTGGGGTGACTCCGCGCGATCGCGTCCCGGCAATGGGTCGAGTTTCTGCTTGCTTATCGTGCAACTTAACCAACCGTTCGGGAGAACAACTAATCATTTCGCCCCAGGGGGTTTGCCAGTAACTCGCAAAGGGAGAAGGATTAATGTTTTGTAAGGCTTGATAAATCTGCCAACTGTTGCGGCTAATTTCCGCTTCAAAGCGTAAGGACAAATTCGCCTGAAAAATATCTCCCGCTTGAATATATTTTTTGGCTTGACGCACCATCTGTTCATAGTCCCCTTGGTTTACCTGAAAATGGGGATCGACCGATGATTCACCCGTGACTAAGGGCGGGGCTGTGAAGAAATTTGGTGCTAACTTTTCTGCCTTGATAGTTTCTAATCGCTGTTCCATACCATCAAGATTCCTGGGTTCACTAGCGGCTAACCAAAGGATTTGTTCCTGGTGGTCTAAGATGGCAAATTCTGCGGGTTCATACCAATAAGCCACGGGAAAAGGTAGGGGATCTGAGTTCATTTTGGGCAGTTTTTCCACTTCCCAAGCGAGGTCATATCCTAGCCAACCTAACCAACCGCCGGTAAAAGGCAATGATGGGTCTGGCAATAAACCGGGCAACACCGCAGACTTGTGAAAAAATTTGCCTTGTTTGCGGGCTTCAATTTGCTGCCAAAGTTGCTGCAAAAAGGGAAATATTTCTCCTAATGGCGGTGTCCAAATTTGTGGCTGATTTTGTACGATTCGAGGGGTTCCAGCGCAGATGGAATATCTGGCTAATGCCTGACTTTCTACTGGTTTTGTTGCCGGACTTTCTAATAAGGTGGCGATGTTGCCGTTGGTGCGAAATAAGGCGGCAAAAACTTGGGATCCGGTGCGCTTTTGCAAAGGGAGCGATCGCCAATACCACGGCTGAATTTCCTGTATTTTTGGCTGTATTTGTGGCTGGATTTGTTGTTTTTTTTGCTGTATTTGTTGATTCATGCTTGCCATCCCCAGGTTAATCGGAGTCCCCACAATAAAAACAAACCGGCTACGGCTAACCAATCAACTCTTTTGAGGCGCAATTGATGCCACTGCACCCGATGCTCATTGGGACTGGTAAAGCCGCGTACTTGCATACTATTAGCAATTTGAGAGGCTCGCAAAAGCAGGTTTTCTAATAACCGTTCTACCACCGTTAACCAAACTTTCACGGAACGACGCCAACCGAGTTTTTTCCAGTTAATTGCCCTAGTGCTAACGGCTCTAATTAAGTTTTGCACTTCTTCTAAAACTAAGGGAATAAATCGCAAAGATAAAGTTAAGGTTAGGGTGATTTCTGTGACTGGCAACTTGAAGCGTTGTAACGGACTCATTAAATCTTCCAGTCCGGCGGTGATTTCTTCTGGGGCGGTGGTGAGTAAATAAAGATTGGTGCTGTAAATTAAGGTAAATAATAATGTGCTGACTCGAATACCTAAGTCTAAAGAACGACGGGTAATTTTCACTGGCCCTCGATCGAAAATAACATAACGATAATCCGTGGGCTGGGGTAAATCAATCTCCGATGATAATTCCTGATTTTTGTCAGTTTTTTTGGTCGCGTCTGTGCCATCTTTTGGCTGTTTGGCTTCAGAATTGGTAAACCAACCAAAGGGATCGTACCACGGTTGACGAGTGGCAGTGGTTGGCTGGGTTGGGGCTGTGGTGACGAAGGTAATTTCCGAGGCAGGAAGACGCCTTTGGTGTTCAATGGCTAATCCATCTGGGGCGATCGCTGTAATGAAAAATACCATGATACTAAAGATTAATAACCAGCCCATTTGTTGTCGCCAAACCCGCATGGGAATCAATGCGGTGAAGGTTAAAAAAATCAGCAACCCAACTAAAGCAATTCGACAAGGAATATTTCCTAACAACGGGGCTAAAAGAAAACTCAGCAACCAGATTAATTTTACCCGTGCATCTAAGGAATGTAGCCAGGTAATTGGTTGTTCTAAATAAAGTCCCAGAGGCAGCGATCGCAATAAATCCATTTTCTAAATGTTATTGGTTGTTGGTTGTTGGTTATTGGTTGTTGGTTGTTGGTTATTGGTTGGTGGTTGGTGGTTATTGGTTGGTGGTTGGTGGTTGGTGGTTGGTGGTTGGTTGATGAACTTGCCAACAAACAACAAACAACTTGCCAACAAACAACTTGCCAACAAACAACCAATAACCAGCAACTATAAATATTACACTCGCACGGCCCGATTAGCACCGGAAAATTCCCCGTCACGGGCTTTTTTGCCGCGCCAAATAAACCGAACGGGTGTCCCTTCAAAGCCTAACTGATCGCGAAATTGTCGTTCTAAATAAGTGCGATAGTTATCTTTAAAGCGTTTCGGGTCGTTGACAAATAGGGCGATCGTGGGTGGTTGGCTTCTGATTTGAGTTCCATAGTAAATCTTACCTTGACGCCCTTGCCGCGAGGTCGGTGGACTATGCCAACGCACGGATTCTTCGAGGACTTCATTAATCACTGAAGTAGAGACGCGACGGCGATGTTGAGCCACCACTCGATCCACTAAATCTAGAATATTCGGCACTCGCTTGCCGGTCAAGGCACTGGTAAAAATCGTCGGTGCCCAATTGACAAAATAGAGACGATCTTTAATATCTCGTTCATAGTCATAAATGGTCGCAGAATCTTTTTCAATTAAATCCCATTTATTCACCACGATCGCACAAGCGCGACCTTCATCTTCAATCCGTCCAGCCAGTTTTTGGTCTTGTTCCGTGACTCCATCTGCCGCATCAACCACCAGCAACACCACATCAGACCGGCGAATAGCTTTAAATGCCCGATTAATGCTAAAAAATTCCACTCCGTAATCGATATTTTTCTTTTTGCGAATTCCCGCTGTATCAATCAGGCGATAAACCTGATCGTCCCGTTGCACCACCATATCAATAGTATCGCGAGTAGTGCCGGAAATTGGGCTAACAATTGCCCGTTGTTGACCGACTAAGCTATTTAATAAACTGGATTTACCGACATTCGGACGCCCCACAATGGCAATTTTAATTTCTTCGATTTCGGGAATTGCATCGACCGGGGGAAAATAGGTAATCAATTTGTCTAAAAGTTCACCAGTCCCATTGCCGTGAATACTGGAAATGGCAAAAGGTTCGCCCAGTCCTAAATTCCAAAATTCGGCGGCTTGAGTCAGACCCATTGTTTCTGATTCACATTTATTCACTGCCAACAATATGGGCACTTTTTGTTGTCGTAACCATTGGGCAATTTCTTCATCCCCAGAGGTTAAACCCGCTTGACCATCGACCACAAAAATGGCGGCAACTGATTCCGTGAGGGCAGTCAAGGCTTGTTCTCTAATTAACGGCAAGAATTCCGTGTCGTCGGCAAAGACTAAACCCCCGGTATCGACGACCTGAAAATCCCGATCGCCCCAAAAGGCTTGTTTGTAGGTGCGATCGCGGGTGACTCCCGGTTCATCATGGACGATCGCATCTCGCGTACTCGCCAAACGATTCACCAGGGTGGACTTACCGACATTCGGTCGGCCAATAATAGCTACTATAGGCAGAGGCATTCTTTAATAGTTCCTGCTAAACGAATAAAAAATAGCAATTATCTAATTATACTATTTTTTATCAAAATTTTGGTAATTTATCAGGTTTATTTAATATTTTTCGATCGATTGGTTCAGCGAGTGACCATTGAGGGTGCGGTTTTACACCCTCCCACTCTATCTCCAAAATTGCGCGATTCCCGCCTACTGACAAGTTAAAAACTGATTCACGGCAGCAAATCCTTTTGGTTTTTCCTCCCCTACTAGCTGGGTAAAATATGGCTTATTTTGCAGCAAAATTACCCTGGCTGTATCTAACTGGGTATGCTGAAAAACTAATTCCCTTTTCGCATTCAGAGTAATATTTTCCGCCACCGGAACCGAGGGTAAAGACTGGTAAGTAAAGATTGTATCGCCTCCTTGTTCTTGGACGATCAATGTTGCATTTTGTCCCAGGCTTTTTTCCGGGTCTTTTGTGGCATCATAAGTGCAAATTCGCCCTAGGTTACTTGTTGGTGCGCTGATACATCCCGCTAAGGCAGCTAAGAGAGAGGCGATCGCTAAATTTAGACTTAGTTTTAGACTCGGTTTTAGTTTAATCATTTTTGTCTGATTTGTCTGATAAATTGACTTGAAGAAAGAAACCGGGTTGGTTCTATAAATATTGGTTTGGTATCGGAGAAGATACCCCCAACCCCCCTTAATAAGGGGGGCTTTTGTCGCAGAAACCCGGTTTCTGTTTTCTAACTTAGGGGAGATGATTTAACTTTTGCTGGCTGACTTTTGCTGGGCGATTTGGGCTTTGGCTTTTGCCCAAAGTCGATCTAATTCTTCTAAAGAATAATCAGATAAGGGGCGATCGCTAAATGCCTCCACTTTCGATAACCGCTGAATAAACTTTTCATTGGTAATTTGTAAAGCCTCTTCGGGTTCCAAATCATACCAACGCGCCAAATTAATCAACACAAAAAGAATATCTCCCAGTTCAGCTTTTTGCTCTTCTTTGGTTTCATGTTCGACGGCGTGTTTAAACTCATTTAATTCCTCATGTAATTTCGCCCAAACTCCTGCCACATCATCCCATTCAAAGCCCGCTGCTGCGGCTTTTTTAGAAATTTTCATTCCCGCCACTAATGGGGGAAATGTCCGGGCATAACGGCTGAGTTTATCACTGAGTAATTGGCTTTCTGAGTTGGTTTCGCCCTTTTCTGAAGCCTTGATTTGCTCCCAATTTTGGTGAACTTCTTCGATACTGTTCACTTTCAGATCCCCAAAGACATGAGGATGGCGGCGAATTAATTTTTCACTGATGCCTTGGGCGATTTCGGCGATGGTAAATTGACCAGATTCTTGGGCAATTTGCGCTTGCAAAACTACTTGTAACAGCAAGTCTCCTAATTCTTCGGCGATCGCCTTTGGATCGCCCTGCCGAATGGCATCAACGACCTCATAAGCTTCTTCGATGATATAGGGAATCAGGCTTTCTGGGGTTTGTGCCAAGTCCCAGGGGCAACCGCCATCAGGCGATCGCAATTTAGCCACCACGGAAATCAATTGTTGCATGGCCGCAAGTTCTGGAGTCAGATTAGCTGGAGATGTTTCGGGAGTGGACATAATATAAGTGATGTAAGTGCAAAATGTAAGTGCAAAATATAAGTGCAGATTAGCCCGGACTTTCTTACCATCTTAGAATTTTTATTTCGGTTTTACTTGCCCTTTATTTGCGTTTCGGTGTGGGGGCTTTTCTGCCACTGCTGCCGCGACCCTTGGACTGACCCTTCGGTTGGCTGGATTTGCTAGACGGACGCGGGGGTTTTCTGGACTTGCGGGACTGCCGTTTCCCTAGTTGGGAGGTGACAGACTTGGGCAACACCGCTATCCAACCGCGAGATTTTATTTGTTTATAAGTGGAACCCCCCCAGTCACTTAGGGAGTGACTCATGGCCCCCAACTCGAAACCAATCAATAGGGCAATTAAGTCTGGGTAATAAATGAGGAGCGATCGCGCCCCCCATTGAATCATCATCTCCACAGTCCAGGGCATACCCCGGACCACATACATGACCAGCAAAAGCGCGATCGCCACCATGCCGATCCAAGTCATCAAATAAACAACTCGTAACACCGTGCCAATCACCGGGCCGTGAGACAGAAATGAGCGATGGTGCAAACTCTTTTGGTAAGGCAGCCAAATCCAACGCAACCACCCCCACCGGAGAAACTGCTGGGAATAGATGTCTAGATCCGGGCCAAACATCAGCCCACTGAATAAAAAACCTCCCGAAACAAATAAAGTTAAATGGCTGCTACGGGTGAAAACCCAGGTGATACCTGCCACCCAGGGCAAGCTCCATAAAGTAATTTCGTCATGGGTGCGACCAGATGGCATAAATTGAAAAAAGTGTGCTATAGTAGATTCGGTTACAAAAACCGGGCGGTTAGCTCAGTGGTAGAGCGCCTGCCTTACAAGCAGGATGTCACTGGTTCGAGCCCAGTACTGCCCATTCCCGGAAACCTTATCATAACAAGGTTTTTACCCCTGTCACCAAATTGGTTGCAGGGGTTTTTAATTATTAAGTCGGGATGCAAGTCGGGATGTAAGTGGCGGTGTAGGTGGCAACATAGTCACCGGCAAAATCCCCGGCAAAGTCACCGGCGCCGGAAACATCCTCGGAATTTTCCTGAGATTTGATGTCCCGGTCAAACCAGTAAGCAAAAATCCGATCCACGTCTATGCCGTCAAATTTGGGCACGGCAAAATAGTGGCGGATAGCATCCCGGCCCGTACCCATCCGGGCAAGCATATTTTTTCTGGTAGCCAATAAGTAGGTGAACATAATTAATTGCACTTTTCTTTCCCCGCCGATAGGCTGTGGATTCCCGTCGGAGTTTACCCCCGCGAATGCGTGGGGCGGGAATGACAGTTTTCTTCTGATATGGTCTGTGGTGCATTTATTTCTGCCCGTAAACTTAAGATCCAAAATGACATTTATGCGATCGCCCGTCAACAACCGGGATAACCCCAACGGAACTGGGATGACAGTTCAGACAGTAACTCTGCATACTTTTGCTTGATTTGTCCTAAGAAATCAGCCACGTTAAAACCAAATTGAGATACATAAATATAGAGTTCTTTATTTATCTCAGTAACGACTAAAAAACACTCTGGATTATCCCTTATTTCCAGTTGATAATTTTTCGGATAAACTTTTTTGAAACGAACGGAATAAAAGGAAATTTCAGAGTTACTCAACTCATCTATATTTTTAGCGATTTCTATTAATCGCCATTGCTGACCTGACTCTCTGGGTAATTTGGGCAACACCCTGAGAAATTTGTCTGGACTTGTTACTTGAAAACGGTAATCACTTAGCACGGTTTTTGCTAAGTCAGGGACTAAAGAACCGTAATAATCATCAAGAACTCGGATGATTTCAGCCTTAGTTAACCGTGACCAGTCCCGCTTGACGATGCCAAGTCTGGACTGGAAAAAGTTGCGAGTGATTTTGAAGGCAGTCCGACTTAGACGGGACACCTTAGCCTTTAACTGACGGATGGTGAGGGTGACATACAGTCTTTTCATACCGCGTCCCCCCCGTGATTAATGTCGTTTTGTGCTATGCTCATAAGTAATCCTTGTTTTTCAAGGTTTTGAATAACCCGTGTCAGCGAGTTCGGCCAAGAATCAGCGTTGATGCGGGTTTTTGCGTTTATGGATATATCTTAACTTTATAGTCTAATAATGTCAATAGTGCAGTTAAACCTTTTCCTTTACTATTGATATACATATAACCAATATGGTACTATATACATAGCGAGATATATTTTTAAGGTTTAATAGAGGTAGGGAAATGAATGGTAAAGCTATGATGGAATTTAGACTCAGAGTTGTGATGGCCGAAAAAAACATCTCCAATAAAAAACTTGCATCACTTACAGGTCTAGCATATGGTACGATTTCCAAGCTAAAAACCTCTACCCCTACTAGGATCGAGGTTGAGACGATGGAAAAACTTTGTGCAGCATTAAAATGTCAACCCGGAGATTTATGGCGATATATGCCAGACAACAACGCGGCATAACCGCAACGCGCGATCGCTTACTACTTGCCTACCTCTAACTGGGTAGGTTTTTTGTTGGAAGGGGCGGTGGAGGTGAGATGCGGATGAGTTGTCACCGCGTTTGACGGTGCCGGATCTCCCCCATGATTAACGTGGTTTTGTGCTATGCTCATAAGTAATCCTTGTTTTTCAAGGTTTTGAATAACCCGTGTCAGCGAGTCTGCCAAGAACTAACGCTGATGCGGGTTTTAACGTTTTTAGAGTCAAAACTAAAATAACCCTATGAATAGGGTAGTCGAAATGGCGACATAAGTCAATATAATTATCGAAAAAAGTCGGTCAAAATGCTACAGTGTATAGATAATCAATTTGAATGCTACACTAAATATGTCAATAACCTTACTTAATATGCCGATGAAATGGCGACTAGCGGTTGTCATGGCTGAAAAAGATATGGGGGTTAACGATTTGGCTGCAATAACTGGGTTGCACCGTGCTACCATCAGCAACTTAAAAAACAACCTGCCTAGTCATATCAGAATGAAAACCTTGCAAAAAATATGTACAGCACTCGAATGTCAACCCGGTGAGTTACTTCAGTGGGTCCCAGACAATGACGCGGCATAACCGCAACGCTCGATCGCTTACTACTTGCCTACCTCTAACTGGGTAGGTTTTTTGTTGGAAGGGGCGGTGGAGGTGAGATGCGGATGAGTTGTCACCCCGTTTGACGGTGCCGGATCTCCCCCATGATTAACGTGGTTTTGTGCTATGCTCATAAGTAACCCTTGTTTTTCAAGGTTTTGAATAACCCGTGTCAGCGTGTTCCGCCAAGAATCAGCGTTGATGCGGGTTTTAACGTTTTTGGGCAAGTTTAATTGCTTGCCATAAATTCATCATATACCTTGCGATCGTATAAGTCAACACTCTGATGGTTGTTTTTATATTCCTTAACGTGCAATAATAGCTTTACTAGATGCTACACATAAAAAAATGATATTCTAGAGGTAAATATGTCCAACTACACTGTTGATATGATTAGATGGCGACTAAACGCTGTCATGGCTGAATACTTTATCGGTACAAGTGAACTGGCTGAAGAACTAGGCAAGTTACCTCACCATGTTTCAAACCTTAAAAACCGTAGTGATGTTCCCAGACTTAGCGGTAAACAATTAGCCAATATCTGTAATGCGCTAAATAGAATTTTGATAAAGAAAAATCAGCAACCATCTGTCACCATTGCGGATTTAATTGATTATCAATTTGATGACGCGGCATAACCGCAACCCTCGATCGCTTACCACTTGCCTACCCCTAACCGGGTAGGTTTTTTGTTGGAAGGACGGATAAAAGCGTGCTGCATAGCGGAGGAAACTGCTGTAATTAGTGGGATTTATCCGACTTGCGCGACATTAGGCGGGGAATTCCCGTACCCGACGGCTGTGGCTTACTCAGTAGAAAGCTGCTGTCACCTTTAACGGAAGAATGCGATCGCCACAAGACCTAGATCCTGATTTTGGTGACAATCGATGCAAAAATTAGTCAGATCACACCAAAATTGAAAGTGCTTCTCACACCAAACCAGTGCATTCAATCCTAGAACAAAAATACCGACGGATTAGGAAAGAACTGATTACCAGTGTCAGTTTACTTGGGGGTGTTTTTTTACTAGGCACCTTGGGATACTGGTCAATGGAAGGATGGTCTTTATCCGAAGCCGCCTATATGACTGCAATTACCCTCTCAACCGTGGGATTTACTGAGGTGCGACCTCTCGACCCTGGGGGGCGACTGTTCACGATGGGTTTAATTGCCTTGGGTTTAATTACCATCGGCTACATTGTGAATCGGTTTACAGAAGCGATTATTGCAGGATATTTTCAAGACGTTATTCGACTAAGGCAACAGAAACGATTGATAGATACATTATCAGAACACTATATCCTCTGTGGATTTGGTCGCACCGGACGCCAAATTGCTTTGGAATTCAAAGCAGAAGGCATTCCTTTCTTAGTCCTAGAAACCGATCCAGAAGAATTGCAGGCAGCAGAACAGCTTGATTGTACTGCGGTTCTAGCTGATGCAACTTTGGATTCGACTTTAATTCAGGTAGGAATTGAACGGGCAGTTTGTTTAATCACCGCCCTCCCCTCCGATGCGGAAAATCTTTATACTTTGATTTCCGCAAAAACTCTCAATCCCAAATTGCGAGTTATTGCCCGGGCAAACACCGAGGACGCGGTGAGAAAGTTGCAACGGGCTGGCGCCGATACGGTGATTTCACCTTATATTACGGGGGGACGACGGATGGCAGCAGCAGCTTTAAGACCAGAGGTGATGGATTTTGTCGATGGGATTATTACTGGGGCCGATCGCACCTTATATCTGGAAGAATATAAAGTTAACTCAGAGACTTGTCCCTTTGTTGGTCATACGGTCAAAGATGCGGATCTACGGGGTCAGACGGGCGCCTTAATTCTGGCAATTCGCCGTGAGGATGGGACTCTGATCGGTGGCCCCACTGCGGATACACAATTACTAGCCGAGGATGTCTTGATTTGTATGGGCACCCCCGAACAGTTACGCCGGATGAATCAAATTCTTAGTCCCCTGCGTTCTCAGCCCCGGTTTCGCCGACCCAAGCAATTGCCCCCAAACCGATAAGCCAGGTTTTTCTACAGGCAAAGATGCAGTCTGTAGGGCAGAAAAAAAAGACAGGTGTTTAATAAAAAATACCTGTCTTTTTCTGTGCTTTTTTGATTATTTGAAGATGAGTTGAAGATGAGTTGAAGGTTAGTTTAATTTTAAGGCACTGACTGGCACTTCATCCCATGAAGCGACCGTTCGCTTCCTAGTTAGCCAACCTTGCACTCTTTGCGATTCACTTAAATTTTCCTCAAAAGAATCATAACATTCTTGGGCCTGGGTTTCATCGCAGCAGGCAATACAGGCATACAGCATTCCGCTAGGATCGAGTTGTTCATTCACCCAAATTTTCATGGTTGATATTCCTCCACTGTTTCGACAAGATTTATTTCCACTGCTTTGAGAAATTCTGACAATTCATTCTCTATAAGCGGTCATTTTTCTTAGCTAACTAACTATTTCACCGATAATGACGCGATCGCTTTTTTACGGTTTCGCCCATTTTAACATATTTTAATAAAGTTTTGTTAAGCTTTTAGCCATCTGTGCGCTAGATTATGACCTAAACCCTTGATTTTCCGGCAAAAATCCGCTGTTTGTAGTGGAAATTTAACCAATTATGTTAATATTTTATGACTTTTAACGCAATGTATTTGTATATACAGATGTAACGATTAAGCAGTCAATTAATCCCAAATTCATGCATATTATGCAGGCGATCGCACTTTAAGCCCTCGATATATATCCCCAACTATCCGGGCGGCAACGGGGCTGTTTACCAGGCATTTTTCTCTATATTATTTTTTATATTATTATCTATGATTATATCTAGGATTATGTTTGGACTATTTGAACATAATCGGTTAAACTATAGATGATAGAACTCACTGAATTTCCGCTGAATTATGTTTGAAAATTTATTCACCCCCCAAATCGATCTCACATCACCGATCGCCAAAAAAGATGGCACCAAAGCTGCAATTATTGGCATCGGTCAAGTGGGCATGGCTTGTGCCTATTCCATGCTGATTCAAAATACCTTGGATGTCATTACATTAATAGACATTAATCAGCAAAAATTAGAAGGGGAGGTGATGGACTTACAACATGGCTTGCCTTTTGTCGAACCGACCTTAGTTTATGCCGGAAAAACCTTGGCAGATGCAGCGGGTGCAGATATTGTGATTATTACCGCTGGGGCAAAACAGCAACCGGGAGAAAGTCGCCTGGATCTGGTGCAACGCAATGTGGAAATCTTTAAGAAATTAATTCCCGAATTAGTTCAATACTGCCCTGATGCAATTTTCTTAATTGTCAGTAATCCGGTGGATATTATGACTTATATCACTGGGAAACTTTCTGGTTTTCCCAGTTGTCAGGTGATTGGCAGTGGCACCGTATTAGATACGGCGCGGTTTCGTTATTTGTTAGCCGATCGATTAAATCTAGACCCCCGGAGTGTTCATGGATTAATTATTGGCGAACATGGGGATAGTGAGGTGCCGGTCTGGAGTCAGGTGAATATTGCCGGAACTAAATTATGTGGTGAAATATGTGATGAAATATGTGATGGCAATTGGCCGGAAAGTCCCAGTTGTAATGAGCCATTTTTGCAGGAAATTTTTGCTCAGGTGAAAAATGCGGCTTATGATATTATCCAACGAAAAGGAGCAACCAGTTATGCGATCGGTTTGGGTGTGACCCAAATTGTCCAGGCAATTTTAAGAAATCAGAATCGGGTGATGACGGTGAGTAGTTTAATTGAGGATTTCCACGGCATCCAAGATGTTTGTTTAAGTTTACCGATGGTGGTAAATCGTCAAGGGGCAACCAAGATGCTGAATATAAATTTGACCGATACCGAATTATCTCAGTTGCAGCATTCGGCCAATGTTTTAAAAGATATTATTGCCAAGTTAAATCTGTAGAATTTCTGTGGAGTTTGTGGGGGCTTTTGGGGTGTAGGGAAGAGAGAATAATTGATAATTGATAATTGATAATTGATAATTGATAATTAAACGTAATTATCAATTGTTAATTATCAATTGTTAATTGTTTCCCCCCCCACACCCTACACCCTACACCCTAAACCCTGACGAGTAAGGCTACGGCATAAGCGGAAATCCCTTCTTCCCGCCCTTCGGGGCCGAGTTTTTCGTTGGTGGTGGCTTTGACTCCTACTTGGTCAGGGTCGATCCCCAAGACTGTGGAGAGGCGATCGCGCATTTTGCTAATATGCGGTTTTAATTTAGGCCGTTCTGCCACCACCACCGAGTCAATATTGCTGACTTGCCACCCTTTGTCTTTGATTAACTGGTTAACTTGGGCTAATAACACTAAACTATCGGCACCTTTCCAGCGATCGTCCGTGGGCGGAAAGTAGTGACCAATGTCTCCTAAACTGAGGGCACCCAGCATGGCGTCCGCGATCGCATGAGTGAGCACGTCTGCATCACTGTGACCCACTAATCCCAAGGAATGCTCAATTTTGACTCCCCCCAGAATTAATGCGCGATCGCTTCCTAAGCGGTGGATATCATAGCCATTGCCAATTCTGATTTGAACCGTCATCACCAAAAATCCTCAAAAAATCCTCATTCGTCTTACCGGGCAAATTTTATCGGAAATAGGGAACA
This sequence comes from Oscillatoriales cyanobacterium, assembly GCA_011390955.1. GTDB lineage: Bacteria > Cyanobacteriota > Cyanobacteriia > Cyanobacteriales > Laspinemataceae > Planktothricoides. The sequence continues at coordinate 38,872 of JAABRM010000025.1, forward strand.
GGGAGGCGGAAACGACGAACTGAGATCGTTTATATAGCATTCTGTTTAAAGACAATTAATTGCCTCTAATCAGAAACAGTTAGATCCGGAAGTCACCAGGGTTTTGTTTGCAAAGAGGACAGAGGTATGTGCGCGATGGTATGTGCGCGATCGTGTCTCGTGTCATTATAGATCGATGGAAGAAATCACCTTCCTTAGCTGGAAAGAAAAGCTCAACATCGCCTTATGACTTTATCTCTTTACAATACCCTGACTCGTCGCCAAGAACCTTTTGAACCCGTGGAACCGCCAAAGGTGCGGATGTATTGCTGTGGTGTCACCGTTTACGATTATTGTCACCTCGGTCATGCGCGATCGTACATTGCTTGGGATACGGTTCGCCGCTATCTGATTTGGCGCGGTTATGACGTGCGATATGTGCAAAATTTTACCGATATTGACGATAAAATTCTGAATCGGGCTAGACAAGAGGGTTCCACAATGGAGGAAGTGGCCGATCGCTACACTCAAGCCTATTTTGAAGATATGGCCCGGTTGAATATCCTCGAAGCGGACGAATATCCCCGCGCTACTCATACCCTGGACGGGATTAAGCGCTTGATTCACGAGTTAGAACATCGCGGCTATGCTTATGCTGCCGGGGGCGATGTCTATTATAAAGTCCGCAAGTTTCAGGACTATGGTCAGTTGTCGGGCCGCAAGTTAGAAGAGATGAAGGCAGGGGCCAGCGGTCGGGTGGAGGATGACCCGGAGGCCCAAAAGAAAGAAGATCCGTTTGATTTTGCGTTGTGGAAAGAGGCAAAACCGGGCGAACCCGCGTGGGAGTCGCCGTGGGGTTCCGGTCGTCCCGGTTGGCATATTGAATGTTCGGCAATGGTGCGCGATCGCCTAGGGGAAACTATTGATATTCATGCGGGTGGGGCAGATTTGGTATTTCCCCACCATGAAAATGAGATCGCCCAATCCCAAGCAGTGACGGGTAAGCCCTTGGCGAAATATTGGATGCACAATGGGTTTGTGACTATTAATGGGGAAAAAATGTCCAAGTCTTTGGGCAATTTTACCACGATTCGTCAATTATTAGATGAGGGAAATGTGCCGCCGATGGTGGTGCGATTGTTTGTCCTGCAAGCCCAATATCGCAAGCCGATTGATTTTACCGATGAGGCGATCGCTTCTGCTACCCAAGGGTGGAATACCCTGAAAGAAGCCTTATTATTTGCCAATCAATATGGGGAAAAATTAGGCTGGACGTTCCCAGGCGGGAGCCTAGGAACGAGGGAAGTTTCAGCGGCACCTTTAGCCGAATTTGTGGAACGCTTCCAAGCCGCAATGGATGATGATTTTAATACTTCCAGTGCCTTGGCAGTCTTATTTGAAATTGCCAAAGAAATTCGGCGCGATCGCAACCTTTTAGTCCATGAAGGTAAAACCGACACTGCCCCAGAATTGCTCAAACAACAGTGGCAAACCTTAGTCACTTTAGCCAATGTTCTCGGATTAGAAGCGGATGCGGATGCGGAAACCACCGAACAACAATCTAATGGTCTGAGTGATGCCGAAATTGAAGCTTTAATCGAACAGCGAAAAGCAGCCCGAAAAGCGAAAAACTTTGCGGAAGGCGATCGGATTCGTGACGAATTGCAAGCCCAAGGAATTACCCTAATTGATAAACCCGGTGGCGTCACTCAATGGCATCGTAATTAATTTTGTTGTTTGTTGTTTGTTGTTTGTTGTTTGTTGGTTGTTGGTTGTTGGTTGTTGGTTGTTGGTTGTTGGTTGTTGTTTGTTGTTTGTTGTTTGTTGTTTGTTGTTTGTGAAAATTCAACCATTAACAATCAACCATCAACAATCAACCATAGAATCCCTACCCATCAACAATCAACCAATAACCATCAACCACCAACCATCAACCCCCAACCATCAACAATCAACAAACAACAATCAACAAACAACAACCAACAATCAATAATTATGACAAGCTTTCAAGAATTAAGAGTTTACCAACTAGCAGAACAACTGTCTAATCAAATTTGGTTTATTGTGAAAGACTGGGATTTTTTTACGAAAGACACTATCGGTAAGCAAATTGTGCGATCGGCAGATAGTATTGGTGCCAACATTGCGGAAGGAGTAGGGCGTTATAATCTGCAAGATAATCAACGGTTTGTCAAAATTGCTAGAGGGTCGTTAAATGAAACTAGACACTGGTTAAGATTAGCTTATTCTAGAAAGTTATTAAACCAACAACAAATTGATAGTCTCAAACTCATTGTTGATGAACTTTCTCCCAAGTTAAATGCTTATCTAAATTCGCTGAAAGCAACTCCCGACCAAAAACTCAACCGTTAACAACCCCCAACAAACAACCACCAACAACACCCCCCCAACCCCCCCTTCAAGGGGGGGCAAACAACAAACAACAAACAACAAACAACCACCAACAAACAACAAACAACCACCAACAAACAACAAACAACAAACAACAAACAACAAACAACAAACAACAAACAACAAAAATATATGTCCACCCAACGTATTACCATTTCGGTTAGTAACTTACTCCTGGTATTAGCCACAGGATTTCTATTAGTTTTACTCTGGCAACTGCGGAGTTTACTAATTACTGTAATGATTTCTGTCGTCCTTGCCGCATCCATTTCTCCTGCTATTGAATGGGCAGAAAAACGCCATATTCCCCGCTGGTTAGCCGCTATTTTAACCTATTTGCTTTTGATTGGCGGTTTCACTGGAGTTATGTTATTAATCGGCCCAACAGTTTTTGACCAAATTGAACTGATTATTAGTCAGTTACCTCTTTATTTAGAAACCTTGCAAGATATTACCGAACAGTTAGTTAGCCGACTGAGTGATAATAGTTCCGAGTTGGTCAGTGAATATTTTAATACTCAAGCCATCACCGGCTGGGTATTTCGTTCTAGTCAACAGGTGATTATCCGTTCTTATAGCATTACACGAGGAATTATTGGGGCAATTTTTACCCTGGTTTTATGTTTGTTCATTTCCGGCTATATGTTAGCGGATAGTCAGACTTTAATTAAAAGTTTGGTGCAACTATTTCCTGCCCCGTGGAACGATCGCCTAGAAGCCCAAGTTCATACCGTTACCAACCGAATGGGGGGTTATATTCGGGGTCGTTTTTTGGTTTCCGCTATTTTAGGAGTTGCGACTGCTGCCGGGTTATCTTTTTTAGGATTAGCAGATTTTGCCCTAGGTTTAGGGGCGATCGCTGGGGTGACGAATTTAATCCCATTTATTGGCCCTATTCTTGGCGCTGTTCCGGCTTTAATTGTCGCGATCGTCAAAGGAGGTTGGGTATTTCTCTGGGTTTTAATCCTATTTGTGATTATCCAAAATGTTGAGACTTATGTCTTAGACCCATTATTAGTAGGTAGTTCCGTAGGCATCCATCCTTTATATCAGTTATTAGCGGTATTGGGAGGAGTTCAACTATTAGGAATATTCGGGGCAATTTTGATTCCACCCTGGTTTGCGGGAACCGCTGCCTTAGTCGAAAATCTCTATCTCAAACCAAAGTTAGAAGCGGAGAAAACATTGGCCAAAGAATAGAACAAAAATTACGCATAAACTCTATTATCCGTAGGGTGTTGTTCCGAGCAGTAACGCACCAATACATTATACCATTTCCAAAAATTCATGCATCTGTAGGGGCGCAAGCATTGCGCCCCTACATAATCTGTTGATTTCCTGTAGGGGCGCAATGCTTGCGCCCAAATAAACCTCGGAATTGTAGCAAAATTTTTTAAATTTGGTATTATATATAGAGAGAGTAGGGTGGGCAAAATTTTGCCCACCCTACAATGCTTAGAATATTAAATTGAGTCCCGGAATGCTTCGCCCTACCGTGGTTCATTAAGAAAGAAAACCGCTGTAATAAGAGTGTGATATTTACCAGATAAGAGGGCGAAGCATGACCGCAGTAGGGGCGAAGCATTCCGGCAGTCCACTTAATATTTTAAGCAATAAGCTATCTGCCGGAATGCTTCGCCCGTACAATATTTTAAGCAATAAATTATCTGCGGTCATGCTTCGCCCCTACAGGTATATTCGGTGTATTTGTCGATATACAATTAGGTTTTTAAAAGACCTCTTGCAAAATTCTTAAAAGCCCCCCTTTTTAAGGGGGGTTGGGGGGATCGAAATATTTATTTTGCAAGAGGTCTAAACTTTACCAAAATTAGCGGGGTTTTGATCGCCGCGAACTGTTAAGATCGGAATTTATGGCAAAACCTCCCCTACCCTGATTCGCCAATATGCGTTAATTATGGTAAACCACCACAAGGGGGTGTGGGACTAATATATGTTTCACCGTTAAGAGCGCTTACCGTTTCGTCGATAGTATCAAACAGCTTCTCCCTCGCACATTGTGCCGCTGGACAAAGACTTAGCTCAGAAATAGAATAAGCCTGACTGCCACGACATCGAGCATTTTCAGGTATAATGATGTAGTCCCCTTGACCTGGACATGGCGCCCAGAATCCTGATGAATAGAAACAAAGAACTTGTCCAGTATCAGGATTCCTGTAAGTTTGGCGACTCGCGATTTGACCCCAGGGACTACCGCCATACTGTGCTATAATGTCAAAATTCTCTAATTGTGGATTAATACTTGTATGATTGGCTTCGATCGCACTGGTTTCTGGTAGATTGGCATTAGCGTTTTGATCTCCTTTGAGAACAGCCCCACTCACGGCCAAAACAGTACCAAGCAATAAGATCACTGCTTTTCTGTTCATTGATTTACCTCCGATATTTACACATTGCCTTTAACTTTTGTCGATTGGCAAAAACATAAATCTCTCAACTGACTAAAGCCGAAAGGAAGTGATGGTAAGAACTAATATTGATATTATTTCCCAGGGGGAAATTTTTGTCAGTCGGATATTGTCGGTAATTTAATGTCGGAAATTGTCGGTAATTTAATGTCGGAAATTGTCGGATATTGTCGGATATTGTCGGATATTGTCGGAAATTGTCGGATATTGTCGGATTTTTTGACCCTTATCAAGATTATGCATATATGGATATTCAAGAGGTTTTAAAAATAGCCGATCGCTTGGTTTTTCATCATACGGGAAAACACTTAGATAATCTGCAAAAAACTATTCTGCAAGGGGTTTGGCAAGGGAAAAAATATACTGATATTGCGGAAAACATGGCTTACACTGAAGGTTATGTGAGAGATACCGCTTCAGATTTATGGAAAATCTTATCAGAGTTGGCTGGGGAAGAAATTAATAAATCTAATTTTTGTTCGGCTTTAGAGAGATTAGAACTTTCGGTTTCTTCCACAATGTCTAATTTTTCTAATGTAAGAATTAATAAAATTCATAATAACTTAATATGTGGCGATCGCACCTCATCTCCCCTGGGTGAACAATCAGAGAATAGTAAAAATTCAGACAATGGACAGAAATCAGGGAACAATCAATCAGAAAATCCTCTCAAAAATTTACCGATTCAAGATATAAGAGAAGCCCCAGTTCGAGGCAAAATATGGGGTCGAGTTAATGAAATATCAACCCTAGAGAATTGGCTATTGTCAGAAAACAGTCGATTAGTGGGAATATTAGGAATCAGCGGTATCGGTAAAACCACATTATCCCGTCATCTGCTGGGAAAAATCCAACATAACTTTGATTATATTATTTGGAAAAATCTGCATCATGCTCCCAGCTTATCAACAATGCTGAGACAATTAATTTTATCTTTAGCCAATGCCTCCGATCTAACTTTGCAATTACCGGAAACCCCAGAGAAAAATTTCCTATTAGATTTAGAGATAGAAGAATTATTTTCAATCCTTTGCGAATATTTGCGCGAGTATCGCTGTTTAATTATATTGGATCATGTCCAGTCCATCTTGGCAGAAAATAAGTTGGCGGGTAATTATCGCAGTCATTTAACTAACTATAGTAATTTTTTCAAAAATATCGGGGAAATTGCTCACCAAAGTTGTTTAGTATTCAACAGTTGGGAATCTCCCTTAGAAATTATTGATTTAACGGGGGTCAATACACCCGTTAAAATATTATCATTAAATGGAATTGGGGAAACAGCCAGAGAAATTTTTCAAGAACACAATTTATTAGATGAGGAAAACTGGCCAGAATTAATTAATGCCTATGGCGGTAATCCTTACTGGTTAAAAACCGTGGCGCGAATGATTCAGGAATTATTTAATGGCCAAGTCAAAGATTATTTAAAATATAATGCCCTGTTTCTGGGTGATGAAATGATGGCTCAATTAAATCAGCATTTTCAACGATTATCCCCATTAGAAACACAGGTAATCTCTCAATTCAGCCAAATCAATACCCCGGTAACGATTGCCGAACTGTTACAAAATTTAACCCTGTCACCCACTGAGTTGTTGCAGGGGATTCAATCGTTGAGCAGACGTTCATTAATTGAAAAGATTACCCAAGATAAATTAACATTATTTACGGTATCACCTGTGATTAAGGAATATCTAAAAAATATCCATAAAAATATCTAAATAAAAACCATACAAATTTTTATATTATATGATCGATGATAATCAACTACAAACAAATTAGGAGCATAAAAATATGACCACATTTAAACCTATTGCCCCTCCGGTAAAGATGCCTCCTTTAGAAAACGGCGATCGGCTCACTCGTTATGAATTTGAACGGCGTTATCACGCCATGCCCGATGGAAAAAAAGCTGAATTAATTGAAGGAATTGTATATATGGCATCTCCAGTACGCATTACCAAACATGGCCTACCACACGCTTATATCATTGGCTGGTTAACTACATATCAAGCTTCTACCCCAGGAGTGCAAGTAGGGGATAATGCTACGGTAATTTTTGATATGGATAATGAACCCCAACCGGACGCTTTATTAAGAAAAAAAGAAGGGGGTTCATCACGAATTACTGCCGATGATTATGTAGCCGGTGCGCCAGAATTAATCGTAGAAATTGCCGCGTCTACCGCATCCATTGACCGCCATAAAAAATTGCACGTTTATCGGCGTAATGGCGTGCAAGAATATATTATCTGGCGCGTTGATGATGGGGAATTAGATTGGTTTTATTTAAAAGATGGGGAATATTTGCCACTTTCAGCCAACTCATCGGGGATAATTTGTTCTGAAGTTTTCCCCGGTTTATGGTTAGATACAGCCGCGTTATTATCCGGTGATATAGCCAAGGTTTTGGCGGTATTACAACAGGGTTTAGCCAGTAAAGTTTAGTGGTAGGGTGGGCAAATTTTTGCCCACCCTACTAATACAATAGGTCAGCATTAAGCAGATTTTTAGGCAAAGGGACAAATGTTATGATAACTCTGACAAATTTAAAACACCTCTATGAAATCGATGATTCTCAATGGCTAGAGGAAACCGTTAAATTATTGAAAAATCAGCAATTCAAAGAAATAGACTGGGAAAATTTAATTGAGGAGTTGGAAGATTTGGGCAAGGAAAAGAAAAATGCTGTGGTCAGCCTTTTAGAACAAGTGATTCGTCATTTATTATTGCTGGAATACTGGCATTCTGAACGAGAATATAATCAAGTACATTGGCAAGAAGAAATTTATAATTTTAGAATCCAGTTAAAACGCAGGTTGACGACTAATCTCCGCAATTATTTAGAGTCGGAACTCAATTCGATTTATCAAGATGCCCTGGGTTTTGTTCAGATTAAGACGCAAAAAACCGTAAAATTTCCCCCAGACAGCCCTTATTCTCTTGACCAATTACTTGATATCGATTGGTTGCCTAATTAACTGGAATTATTTTAATGATGTAAATATATTTCTTCGTAGGGTGGGCAAGATTTTGCCCACCCTACAGCTAACTTTAAACTTTACCAAAATTAGCGGGGTTTTGATCGCGTCGATCGCGAGTGGAAAGAGGACGACCCTGGCGATCGCCGGCCTTAGCTGCGGTTTTTTCCAAAGCTTCCCGGAGATGTTTTGCCGCATAAATAGACATATCCCGTGGGACACTAATGCGATCGCGTAAATAGCGCAAAGCCTCATCCGCACCTTCGGGGGGTTGGCAGACTTTTCCTGTCATCATCAAAGTCAGAGCACAACGCAAAGCTTCATCAAATAATTGCGAATCAGCCGGATTCACTTTAGTCAAATTTTCCCGGTGTTTAATAATTCGTTGCAAAGCTTCCTGACGAGAATTTTCCGGTTCTGGATAAGTCACATCCGGCAATCCGAACCAAGGGCCACAATCCACCCGTTGCTGATTAATTGAAGTCTGCGGTTCGCCATTTTCCCAACATCCTCCCATTTGGGGCGGTAAATCATGGGCATGGGTGTGAAAATCGCTTTGAGTACCGCGATAAGTGGGGCGAGTTTCCATCGCATCAAACCAAGCGGATAAACGGGGGTTTTCTTCCCGGAGAGAATAGCCTTTATAATAATAAAGACTGGCATTCATCCGCTCAACGTATGGGGTAAAAATTACGTCAGCGGTGCTAAATTCTTCCAGGAAATACGGCCCAGGAGTGGCGGCTAGGGCTGCCTCAACTTTCGCCACTACTTCGGTAAACTGACGGCGATTTTTTTGTTCTCGATCGAAGGGAATGGGGCGATAGCAAAGCCAGCTACACCAAGCCCGAAATAGCATTCTTTCTAGTTGTCGCAGTGGCAAAACCCTGGGGTCTTGCATCCCGAAAACCAAGGGGCCAAATACCTCTTCTAAGGCAATTAAAATATCATCACTTTCGGTGATGAGGCGATCGTCAATTTCCAGGGCGGGCAACATTCCCGATGGCACTTTTTGTTTATACCAACTCTCTTTTTCCCCATAACAAAACATCGTGACTTTTTTGATCCGATAAGGGATTTGCTTTTCCTCTAACCACAGCCAGACTTTCTGACAGTAAGGGCACCAAGCATGGCGATCGCGATATAATGTCACGCGAACATCGGATTCAGCATGGCCAAATAAACGCAATAGAGACTGAGGGTTAGTCGGTCCGTTGACCGGATCGACTTCAAAGTTTGTCAGGGCTTGCAGTTCTGCCCAAGTTAAAGGGGCGATCGCGCTATGGTTTGATGTCATTGTTCACCTAAAATTCTCAGATAATTAATTATAATTGGTGTAATGAAATTTGCCAAGATGATTTACCCAAAAAAATCAGGTCTGGGTAAGTCCTACTTTTCTACTGGGTAAACCATAAATTTCTGCCATTATAAACCAGATATATATGGTATTATATTAGTATTAGATTTGGTGGGCAATGCCCACCCTACGTTTAACTATTATAATTGGTGGGCAATGCCCACCCTACGTTTAAAGAGTTTCGAGGGTAATTTTTGGTGGTAATTATTCAACCAATAACCAACAACCAACAACCAATAACCAATCACAATTTAATTATGTTTAATTGGCAGGGAAATCACAAAGGAAATCCCTCGGTCTGATGATGACTCACAGAATAGTTTGCCTCCATGTTTTTCTACCACAATTTGATAGCTAATTGATAGCCCTAATCCAGTGCCTTTGCCCACATCTTTGGTGGTGAAAAAGGGATCGAAAATGCGCGATCGCAGTTCTTCGGGAATGCCTGGGCCATTATCCAAAATTATAATATTCACCCAATTTTCTGGGATCACTTCTGTAGCAATCTCGATCCACAGAGGATCCGCTTGATTTTCCTCAAAACTGCGTTGAGAACTTAATTTATCTAAAGCATCAATCCCATTCGCCAAAATATTCATAAACACTTGATTCAGTTGTCCAGCATAGCATTCCACCAGGGGCAATTCAGCATATTCTTTAATAATAGCAATTTCCGGGCGTTGGGAATTTTCATGCAACCGGGATTGCAAAATCAGCAAGGTACTATCAATTCCTTCGTGAATATTCACCGCTTTTAAGTCCGCTTCATCCAGTCGCGAAAAATTCCGCAGGGAAAGGACAATTGCCCGAATGCGATCGGTTCCCCCGCGCATGGATTGGAGGATTTTCGGCAGGTCGTCTTTTAAATAATCTAACTCTATTTCTGCTATTTCTTCTTGCATTTCGGGAGAAATCTCAGGGCATTCCGCTTCATAGAGATTAATCACTTGCAGTAAATCATCGGTGTACTGCTTAACATAAGTAAGATTGCCATGAATAAAGTTAACGGGGTTATTAATTTCATGGGCAATTCCGGCAATCATAAGTCCCAAACTGGACATCTTTTCACTTTGTACCAGATAAGCTTGGGTTTCTTGCAATTTTTTGAGAGTCTGATTCAGTTCCTCTAATTGATGTTGAATTTGCCGATCGCGCTGAGTCAGTTGTTCCGCCATCGCATTAAAACCTTCGGCTAAAATACCAATTTCATCCGGGCTATCAATCTTAATGTGAATGCTTAAATTACCGGCGGCAAATTGTTGCATTGCATTGGTTAAAATCCGAATGCGTCGATTTAACCAGCGAGAAAAATAAAAGCAGAGAAAAAGGGCGATCGCACCGCCAATCAATGCCAGAAACTTAATCGTAAAAAATAATCGTTTTTCGGCTTGTTCTAAAGGGGCTGTGGGATTCAGCATCACCACTTTTAGCTCCTCATTAAGACTGCCCAGAGTTACAGTTTTCACGATATATCCCTGACCGGCAATCTGGGTGTAAGTTGTCGGGGAATTGGGACTGGGGGGCTGCCAATTTGGATCGTAAATCGGTAGAGTGGCCGTTTTAATTTGTGACCCTTGGAAAACCACCAAATGTATGGGAGTATCTCCGCGAATTTCATTCAGGATTTGTTCCGTAAAGGCAAAACCAACAATAATACTACCAACTACCTTTTCACTATTTTTCAAAGAAATTAAACTAATCAAAACAGAAGGGGCATCACCTTCGGTGGCAATCACATCGGATAATTGTAACCCCGCTTTAGCCGCTTGAGTCACTTTTTGGTCTTGGAGTTGAATATCTGTCAGAATCGGTTGGCGTAAATCTATCAAGACTGAATCATTCGCGATAACTTGAATTAAATCAAGCTTTAATCCATATTGAATCGGCAACAATTCTTGGAATAACATTCCACTATTATTTGACGCAATCGCTGGGGAAATATTGTTGCCATCAGCCAACCATTTTGCTTTTGACTGCAATAGGTTTTGTCTTTGCTCTATATTGCTGAGAAGCACTGAGGTAAATGCCTCAGTTTCCCGCCGCAAATTTTGCTCAAAAAACTTGCGGAAAAACAGATAGGTTCCGGTTGTCCATAGTCCTAAAAATATCATAAATAGGACAGATAAAGGGAGAAATAGTTTAACGGCAACCGGAATTTTGAGCAGACCTGCAATGGGTCGGCGTGGTTTCATGGTTCATGGGGTCATGTTAGCAGGAGCATAACCAGCCTGAGCGAGCAATGCGATCGCCTCTGGACTGGAAAGAAAATCGAGAAAACTTTGTACCTGTGGGGCAGGGGATTTTTTAAACACCAAATTAATCGGGCGAACCATCAGATATTTGCCCGATTTAATATTATCCAAAGTCGGGGCAATGCCGTTTAAGCTTAAGTGATTCACCGGCACTTTTTCATAAATTGAAGTCGCTAAAGAAAAAGTGCCAATACTATAAGGAGTGCTTTGCAAAGCGCTGACCAGTTCACCTTGTTTGCGGAGAATCACCGCATCCGGTGAGGTGACTAAATCTTTGCCCAAATAATATTCTCGCAAAAGACGTTTTGCCGATTCATCTTCCGGGCGATCGAGGACGACAATGGTGGCATCGGGACCGCCAAACTCTTGCCAGTTTTTTGCTTGACCACTATAAATCGCTTTTAGATTATCTGTAGTTAAATTTGTCACCCCCTCCACACTAGGGTTAGTTGCCACAACTAGACCGTCTTGGGCAATAACTTGTTGGGCTAAATCATCAGTTATTTCTGTCGGTTTGAGGGTTTTACTTAAGCTGCCAATATCTAGTAATCCTGCTTGAATTCCCGCAAGGGTACTTTCTGATTGACTTGCAGGCAAAAAATTGGCTTGGGTATTCGTTACTTTTTTAGTATAAGCATCCATTAAAAGCTGCAATACCCCAATGGTACTACTACCACCGCTGGCGCGAATTATTTGCTGCTGTTGCTCAGTTTCCGGGGTGGTAGATGGGGCTGTAGCTTCTGAATTAGGGCTGGGAGTACAACTGGTCAGGGGCAGGAGGGCGATTCCCACAGGGATCGCGAAGCGAATCGCGCTGACCAAGAAAAGCGTACCAGAGTAAAATTTCCGCATAAAAAATCTTAGCTGACTAACTTTTTATTATACCTCATTTCAGGCGAAATTACCTAGATTTTGCTAGATTTTGCTAAATTATGATATTTTGGATATTGGCAGTCTTTTATTTATTTTAAGCAGATATTTTAATCAGAGATATGGCGCGGATTAATTTACTCGATACTCGGACTACGAACTTTGGGGAAATCATCGGTAATGGCAAAATTTATCAAGTGCCCCTTTTTCAGCGGGATTATTCTTGGACAGAGGAAAATTGGGAAGACCTCTGGCAAGATATTATGGCACTTTATACTAACCAGGAGTTTAGTCATTATATGGGAGCAATTGTGTTACAAAGATCCCCGACTTCCGATCGAGAGTTTACGATTATTGATGGACAACAACGATTAGCCACTCTTAGTCTGATTGCCATTGCAGCGATCGCCAAAATTCAAGCCCTAATCGATCGCGAACAAGACCCAGAAGCTAACCGCGATCGCCAAGAAATCCTCAAACGGACTTATCTGGGCGATCGCGACCCGCGTTCCCTCCGCTACTCCAGTAAATTACGGTTAAATCAAAATAATAATGACTTCTATCAAAGTAACTTAATTAATCTCCGTAAACCTAGAAATATTCGCGCTTTGGCTAAATCTAATCAACTCATTTGGCAAGCAGTTGAATACTTTGGTCGGCAGCTAGAGACGGTTGAAGAAGTGATAAAAACCGGCGAAAAATTAGCCACTTTTCTGACCGACACCATTGCCAAACAACTGCTATTTATTCAAATTAACGTTGAAGATGATTTAAGCGCTTATACAGTGTTTGAAACCTTAAATGCTAGAGGCATTGAACTCAGTTCAACGGATTTACTAAAAAATTATTTATTTTCTCTGTTCCAAGGGCCTGATGACTTGGCAGAAGCCCAAAGACAATGGAGACGAATTATCAATACAGTGCAGATGGAAAAATTTCCAGAGTTTCTGCGTTATTATCTGAGTTTAAAAGAGACGAGGGTGAGACGGGAAAGGCTATTTAAACTCGTCCGGGCATCGGTGAAAAATGCTCAACAAGCCTTTGACTTACTTGATGAATTAGAAAATTATAGTAGTCTGTTTATTGCCCTGGAAAATGCTAATGATGAATTCTGGCGAGACACCCCAGGAAATCAACCTTATATTCGCGAATTAGCGTTATTTAAAGTCAAGCAAGCTTATCCAACTTTATTCGCGGCTTACTCTAAGTTTTCGCCGGATAACTTTACCCGACTGCTGAAACTTGTGGCGGTGCTTTCCTTTCGCTATACGGTGGTCAGTGGTCTGAATCCTAACGAATTAGAATCCTATTACACCCAAGTGGCGATCGCTATTAACCAGGGTCAGATATCCACCCCTAAACAAGTCTTTGAACGGCTACGTCCGATTTATGTTTCTGATGAGAAGTTTAAACAAGATTTTGCTTTGCTGTCAATTTCGACCAAAGGACAAAAGAAAAAACTGGTGCGATATATTCTGGGGAAACTGGAGATGGATGCGGCGAACCGAACCGATATTAATGAAGATAGTTTTTCCATCGAGCATATTTTACCGGAATCACCCAACAATGCTTGGAGAAAACATTTCCCCGATAGTCAGATAGAAGAGATGGTTTATCGCCTCGGTAATTTAACGCCATTGGAGCCAAATTTTAATCGGGAAATAGGCAAGGAGGTTTATGCACTTAAGCAGAACAAGTATCAGGAAAGTGTTTATGCTTTAACTAAGAATATTCTGGCAGAAGCATGGACAATAGATACTATAGTTCAACGTCAAAATGATTTAGCAAAGCGTGCAGTGCATATTTGGCGATCGGACTTTTAAGATTAGGACTTACTCATAAACGCTATCCGTAGGGTGTGTTAGCGAAGCGTAACGCACCATAACCCCATATATAGAATCGCTGCGTAAGTCTTAGAATATCAAGATTGCTAACCACAAAAATCCCGCAGATAGTTGTAAAATTCTCTAAAAATAGGACATTTTTGCTGAATCACTTCTGGGTTGAGCATCTTTAACAGTTCAGGAGTATGATTTTTTTTGGAGAAAGGGGGTTGTTTGACATTACTATCATCGATTCTCGTGGTTGATAAAATCAACAAATCTGATAATTTTTCTTCACAACTATCTCGCTGCGGGTCATAAGTGCTGAATGATTCAGGAGCGTCAAAAGGAAGGTGGCATTGTTGACTTAACCACCAACGCATCTGTTCATGTCTGCGGCGAAAATCTGTATATTTGGCAATTGAATTGTCCCAATCGGCAATAATCCAAGCTTCTAATTCGGGAGCAGCAAAAGCTACAAATTTAGGAATTGTTGCACAATTTGGGATGAGATTAATCGCCGCTAAAAACTTTTGTTTTTGCGCTTGATAATTCCGACAATCTAAGTCATCAATAACGAGAATAAGCTGACAATTCTCTGGCTCATTCCTGAGCGAGATCGCTAGTTCTCGGTTGATTTGTGCAATTAAACTATCCCCAGTTCTGCCATAACCACTGGTAGAACCTCGATTTGGTTGATTGGCTTTTGGCCCCGGTTTTTGCCTAGCGGGAGTTTTCCGTTTAAATACACATTGAGGAAAACATTTTTCTAAAAATGGGATTAAACCGGCGACTTCCGCTTCTCCTCCTCCTGCAAATACCCAAACTACCACGGCCATCCTCCAATACTCGGATCCCCAATTCGATACAAATCCCCCAATTCCCATCCTTCTGCCAGTTTTGCTTCAAGATGTTCTGGTGATAAATTTTCTGTGGAAAAATGGATTTTATCTGAAGAAGAAAAACACAATACATTTTCTAAACAATCGGTAAAGTTATCCAATAAATCTGGACTATGAGTGGCAATGATGATTTGGGTGTTTCTAGAAGCTTTTTTAATCCACCCTGCCAAAATTCGCATCCAAGCAACGTGCAAGCCTAATTCCGGTTCATCAATGACTAATAATGAGGGTAATTTAGGAGAATGTAAAATCACTGCCCAACATAACATTCTGACTGTGCCATCGGACATTTCTCTTAAATAAAATGGTTCTTTAATTCCTTCAAAATGCCATTCAATCGTTATCCCATATTGACCCGATCGCATTGGTCTAATCCGACGAGTTTTGGGCAGGATAGCTTTCATGGCTTCATTAATACTATCCTCAAAGTCAATATTTTGTTGAATTAAATTCTCAAAAACCAACGGTAAATTCTCACCGGATGAAGATAAATGAATATCCGACGAGCCGATTTTCGGTTCTGAAGTTCTGATTTGATGTAAATCCATATTATTGGCATTATAAAATTGCCAATCAGCCACAGATTCTAAGAGTTCTCGTCTCACCTCATAAACTGTTGTATTTTTCGGAGTAAATGAAGTATTTTCTAATAAACTGGGAATGATATTTACTCCTAAAGTATTAATCGGAATATTTGCTAATCTTTCAAACCTCGTTGTACGTTGCTCTTCGTCATAAATACTAATTAAACCTTTGCCAATTTCTTCTCCGTGAAATTTATAATAGAAAAAAGGTGGTTCTAGCCCCCGATCGCAAGATAAATTTTCTTCGGCTAGATTAGCTCTTGATTTGATTAATGATTGGTCAACCCAGAGTTTCAAAGAAAGATTAACCGTGTCATTTTCACGGCGATCTAGTTTAGCAAAACTATCTAGATTAGAAAAACTATAGTTAAAGAATATATACGCGGGACTCGCCACCGTATTATCTAAAATCCGATTTCCACCTAAGATAGAAATTGCATCTTCAAAGCTACTAACTCCCCTGACTGGATCCCAAATTGGAGTGAGGCAATTTTTCAGGAATTGTATATAATTAATTAAATTGCTTTTTCCCGAACCATTAGAACCAATAAAAATATTCAGCTTGTTGAGTTTAATTTCCCCGACTAAATTTTTATAATTTTGAGTTTTAATGGAATTCAGAATTGCCATAATTTATTTAAATTTTATAATCTAAGATATATCCAATTATTGCCTAGATAAGTATAAGTATAGCGTTTATTGTCCCTTCGGAAGTACAGAGGTTTTCTGGATTCTAGCGGGCGCGGGAATGACAGGTTTTTTTGTAGTTCATAAATATGACAATTGAAATATATCATCATCCCCCGTCGCTCAGGCAGAAATGTAACATCTTTTAATAATAACCTGCTATATTTCCGGGTTTGAATAGAAAAAACGATCGCCTCTGCTCCCGAAGAAAACAAAAGCGATCGCTTTTCAATTTTTTCCTAATTTTCTGGCACAAAAGTTACAGAGAAAATCCCCTAATTAAGGAGCTAAACGCCACATTTTGATCGTGTCATCAAAACCGCCGCTAATCATGGTTGTTCCGTCCGCAGAAAAACCGATTTCTACGGAATCTGTATGACCTTTAAGAGTGCCTTTTTGACAACCATTGCGTGTACTCCACAGTTTAATAGTGCCATTTAAGTCCCCACTGGCTAAGGTGCGACCATCGGGACTAAAGGCAACTGAATAAACTTGCTTGGAGTGACCGTGTAGAGTCCGCCGAAGTGTGCCGGTTTCCAAGTTCCAGAGTTTGACCGTGCGATCCCAACTGCCACTAGCGAGGGTTTTGCCATCAGGGGCGATCGCAATTGACCAAACTGAATCCGTATGACCGGACAAAGTGCGAAATGCCTTACCCGTGTTGACATTCCAGAGTTTCACCGTGCCATCGGTACTGCCACTGGCGAGGGTTTGACCATCGGGACTAAACTTAACGGATTGCACTTCTTGGGTATGACCGACTAAAGTTTGCTGGAGGTATCCCTGAGAAGAGTCTGAGGAATATTTCTGAGAATATTGCCCAGAATATTGCCCAGAATATTGCCCAGAATATTGCCCAGAGTTGCGATGAGTATATCCTTTGGCATACTCGTTACTATAACCCTTGAAATATTCGGGATATAGCTCAGATTTGTTCCGATTAATATTCCACAATTTAATCGTTTTATCAAAGCTGCCACTGGCGACTAAAGAGTTATCCGGGCTAAAAGCTACAGAAAAGATTCCGGCATCATGGCCTTTGAGGGTGTTCAACAATTCCCCTGTCCGCAAATCCCAAATTTTTACGGTCCGATCGGCACTGCCACTGGCCAACAATTTGCCATCAGAACTAATCGCCACTGACCAAACGGCACCCGTATGCCCTGCTAAAGTTTGGATGGGAATTCGGGCATTATCGATGCTGACGTGCCACAGTTGAATGGTGCCATCCCAACTGCCACTGGCGATGGTTTTGCCATTGGGGCTGACCGCTACAGACCAGACCGGACCGGAGGTAGTGGCCAAAGTCCGCATCGGTGGCAGATTGTCAGAAGAGTAATCAGGCTTGACGCTGTGATGTTTTGGCGGTTGATTGTGGTATTCGAGAACCGAATATGGGACTGGTTCAGTTGTGATGGTGGTTCGTGGCACTGGTGAAGGTAAACGAGTTGTCACCAGGAGAGATAACAGGGCGACGGTTGCCCCACCGATCGCCGTGACTAAGCGAGTATTTTGAGTGACGGGTAACGAGGGCAGGGAGACTTTTTTCAGGTCTTTGAGGATTGTCTCGGCCCGATTGTAGCGCAGTTTCCAATCCCGTTGAACCATTTTGTCCAGGATTTGCCCAAGTTGAAGACTGACGGGGGTTTTCAAATAATCCCGCCAAACCCAGGTTTCTGATTTCGGATCGAAGAGGTCAAAGGCTGAAAGTCCGGTGAGCAGATGCAAGCAAATTAGCCCTAGGCTATAAAAGTCGCTGGCAATCACCGCTTTGCCTTTGGTTTGTTCCGGGGCCGCATATTCGGCAGATCCGGTGACTGTTCCCGGTTGAATTTGGCGAAAACGGTTATAAGTTTCCGCTGTACCAAAATCAACTAAGATGAGTTGATTGGTTTGGTGGCTGCGAATGATATTTTCTGGTTTGATATCCCGGTGAATCAGATTGAAGCTATGGACAAAATCGATCGCTGGGAGCAAATCATAAAGTAGTTTGCGAATTTGCGCTTCGTTAAATGTGCCTGCTTCGGTTAATTCTTGCTCCAGATTTTGTCCTTCAATATATTCTTGGATGATATATTGACTGCCCTCTTGCTCAAATGAGGCGAGTAATGAGGGGATTTGCGGATGTTTGCCGATTTCTGCAAGCTGTTCGGCGTAGATTTGAAATGCCCCAGTCTTGTTCGGTTTGGCATCAGAGTCAATGAATTGCTTGATGACGCAAGGGGGATGGGACGGTTGATCTTCGTCTACGGCTAAAAAAGTGTTGCCCGATGTCCCTTTGCTGAGTGGCGCGATCGCCCGGTAGCGGTTTTTTAACAGCAATTTCGCCCCGCAACTGCTACATAACTCAGCGTGGTCAGAATTTGCAGGATTCTGGCAATCAGGATTAATACAGTATGTCATAATAGCTTTTCCCTGCTTTAGATATTGTCTATGATAAGTCTTCTGGCAAAGAAGACCCACTGTCCGGCGCCCGAAGTCCACCTCACTGCATGACTTCACCGAAACAGATTCGTCCCCTTTGAGTATAGACCGTTGAGCCTAAACCCGGTGGTTTCCGAAAACCAGAGGGTTTTGGTAGTGGTTGATATTTTATTTTTGCCCCTAATCGAGAAAATCAGCGATCGCTCCCAGTCGGAATGTCGCAAAATACCCTGGCAATGGTTCCTTGGTTCCTTGGTTCCTGTGATTTTGGCTGGCTGGTAGTCGATCCCGTTGACCCTGACACTTTTTAATCTTACTGCTGAAATCTTACTGCGGATCGGATTTTAGGCGATCGCACGGGAATATATCCCCCTGAAATCAGTTCAATGGCTGTTGTTTCCTAATTATCAACTACAGTCATTGCTCAAATGATTCATAATTTTTTACTTTTCTTAACAATTCTTGAAAAGTCTGGGATGTCGCGGGAAAACTTACATCGCCGCAAGTCTGGGGCGATCGAGTTAGATTAGCCGCAGCCAGAGACAAGAACCGAAAAATCGCTGATATCCGCGCTACCCAAGCTACCCAAGCTACCCAATAGCCGACCGAAATCCTCCCAAATATCGTTGATTAATTTCTTCGATCCACAAAAATTAGTTATTTGTTTCGTTTTATCCTCTTGCATTATTGAGAAAATATGCTATTATTTTACCATAAATTATCCCCCAAATTACCGGGATAAATTTAAATATTTTTTCTCTAGCATCCCTAATAATTACCATCACTTATATTATGTTATTTTGCCTAACTTTATCAATGAATAGTGAATAGTTAAAAGTGAATATTTAAAAACAACCAACCAACAACAACCAACAACCAACCAACAACAACCAACAACCAACAACAACCAACAACCAACAACCAACAACCAACAACCAACAACAACCAACAACCAACAACCAACAAATAACAAATAACAAATAACAAATATAATAGTGCCAATATGCCGGAAAGAATCAGCCGATCTGGGAAAAGCTTTCGCAACCTTGCTAAAGTTAAAGAAAAGATAGAAACAAAACGATCCAAACAAGGGGTGAACGATGGCACAAAAGTTGTTGCTGGTGGATGATGAACCAGGTTTACGGGAAGCCGTACAAGCCTATTTGGAAGATAGTGGCTTTGAGGTGAATGTTGCGCCGAATGCGAAACAGGGCTGGGAACTGCTGCAAACTACCCTACCTGACTTGGTAATTACAGATATTATGATGCCCCAGGTGGATGGTTATCAGTTTTTGAAACAGATGCGAGAGGATCCTCGGTTTAAGGCGCTGCCGGTGGTGTTTTTGACAGCTAGGGGGATGACAAGCGATCGCATCTTGGGGTATCAAGCGGGTTGTGATGTCTATATTTCCAAACCCTTTGACCCGGATGAGTTAGTGGCGATCGTGCAAAATTTGCTGCAACGTCGTGCAGCGCAAAATAGTGAAGAGGGCGATGAAACGGGAATGGCGGATTTAGCCCGTCAAATTGCGGAAATTAAAGCATTGCTCACGGGAACTACGGGAATTGTCCAGACCCCTCCACCGATTAAAGTCGATTTAACTCCCAGAGAACAAAGTGTTTTGGATTTGGTCGCCCAAGGGTTAATGAATAAAGAAATTGCCCGCCGTTTAGAAACCAGCGTGCGGAACGTAGAAAAGTATGTCAGTCGCTTATTTAGTAAGACGGGCACCAACAGTCGAACTGAGTTGGTGCGGTATGCGTTGGAACACGGATTAACGAATTAGCACCTTATTCAACCGTGAAGAACATCAAAGCAAATGGACATGAACACTCAACCAGTGAACCCCCTCTCTAGAGACGCAGGAGCAAGTTATTTCCATGAGTATCGGTGCCGCAGGTGGTCAATAAATGATATTCTGCGGCTAACTCTTTCACCTGTTGAGTTTGCGCGGGACTAGGTTGCCAAGGATCGGGATTGCCATAAGCATAATAAGTTTCTACCCCATCAATCCCCAGGTTCGCCCCTGCCCGAATTAAGTCAACGGGCGATCGCCGATAGCGGACTGGATGCGCTAATACCGCTAATCCTCCCGCTGCTTGAATGGCGGCAATTACCTGGGATGCTTGATAATCCAGACCTTTGGGGGCTTGTCGTTGCAGATAAGGCGACATACTCGGATGTCCGGGATCAAAAGCATAGCCGAGAATGTGAACTTCAGTGCCCATCAGATTGGAAGTAATTTCTACCCCAGTCCATAAATGGGGCTGCGGCGCTGGGTTTGCTTCATCCCGATCGCTTAAATGATTCTGACTTTGATTCTGACTTTGCCAGCGATCGAGCCATTGCTGTGCCACTTGATAGCCACCAATGCTGTGGTGATCGGTGATTGCCAGTCCTTGCAGTCCAATGTTTACCGCTTGGGTCATAATCTCTTCCGGTTTTAACTGACCATCGGAGAAAGTTGAGTGGAGATGGAAGTTGTAAGTTAGTGGGCAACTGTTGCCGTGAATGGTTTGGAAAACTTTTTTGAGTGCTGACTTATTTTGTGCCGCACTTCGGGTCAAGGTTGACGGTTCCGCAAGAAGATTCAGATTCATAGATCCATTACGAATGGTTGATCTTTTTCTAGGATATCTAATCTGCATTTATTTAGTTTTATTATTTTTTTATTTTACCGTTAGTTATTAGTTATTGGTTATTAGTTATTGGTTATTAGTTATTGGTTGATTGTTGATGGTTGTTAGTTGTTTGTTATTAGTTGTTTGTTGGTGGTTATTGGTTAATGGTTATTGGTTTTTAGTTGTTGGGTAGGGATTATGCATGTTGTTTGTTGGTGGTTATTGGTTGTTAAGTAGGTGGGCAGAAATAAATGCACCAGAGACCAGATCGGGAGAAAAACTGTCATTCCCGCGAATGCGGGAATCCACAGTCTATCGGCGGGGAACGAAAAGTGCAATTAATTATGTTCACTTACTTAGTTGTTGGTTGTTAGTTGTTGGTGGGTAGGGATTATGCATGTTGTTAGTTGTTGGTGGGTAGGGATTATGCATGTTGGTTATTGGTTGTAAATCATCAACAATCAACAAACAACCATCAACAAACAACCATCAGCAAACAACCATCAGCAAACAACCATCAACAAACAACCATCAACAAACAACCATCAACAAACAACAATCAACAATATTTATTTAATTTTATTATGTGGTGACTAATTATTTTTTATTTCCGAGAAAGTTATTGGTGACAGGGCAAATCCGCCGCATCAAGAATCACCAATAACTTGCTTGCCAAATTCGAGTAAAGAGGAGCGATCGCCTATCATATCAAGTCCGATAAATCGGTGACAAAAACAATCCTCTCTGGTTAAGATGGATTCCCGCATACGCGGGAATGACAGCGCTTTGCAGATAATCAGAGGATAGACGGACTCGATCTCATGGGGTTTCGGCATGGGATTTGGGCGATCGCGTTGCCCGTAAAAATTGCTCATCATACTCACCAAACCCTAAGAATTATTTTGGGCATTCCGTGTTTCCCATGCGGTTTGTAAAATAGCAGACCAGCGTTTTTGTGCTTGTTTGACAGTACATTTAATCGCGGCAGCAATTTCTTGATCGCTGGCATGGTTGCGCTTGAGTTGCAACATTTGGCGTTGTTCTGGGGAAAGTTGCACCAGAAAAGTTTGCCACTCTTGTAAAGACATTCCCAAGTTTTGATCTAAATCTGCCCCTAACCATTGATGCACCAACTTCCATTGACTAGAAGACCGCGCAAATTTTTCCACATGGTACTTAAAGCGTTGTTGTAAATAGTCCCGTTCGCGAGGAGTCAAACCGAGAATGCGATCGATATCTGGAGCGGACAAATCTTTTAATTTCAATAGCAGATAATTCACACAATCCGTTTGATCTTGGTCTTTCAAGTATTGAATCAGTTCAATCACCACGCGATCGCGTAAAACTGCATCCGCTGGATCCACCGTCTCAGAAATCATTTGCTCGCGCACTTGTTGAGCGGCATAAGAACGACTGTGCTTTTCGGCTTCTTCTCCCTTGGGAAATTCCACGGTTTGTTCAATATCCATCACCGTTTCCTGGGGCTGACCGTAGGCAAAGCCTTGAGCCCGTAAAATAACCAACTGTTGATTGCGACAACCGGGTAAATTAATCCGACGCTTGGCATATTGCTCCGTAAAAGCCATATACTCTGCCAGTTGCAATTGAGTCCGGGGGGTATAGTCTTCCGGGACATCATGTTCCCGACGGAAAGCCCGCAACACTTCGATATAAAAGTTTTGTAAGAAATCTTCGATTAAATTGTAACGAGCTTGGAAAGTCAGATATTGATTAGAGGAAATATGCCGATAGACCATCGAGCTCAGTTGAGCGTGTAACTCCACTCGTCCTTGTCTCGAACCTAGGCGGAAATATTCCACACACTTTTGCAAGCGCTGACGGCCCAGGTTGATTTGCCAATATTGCACCTTACCGGACTTTTGGATGCGATCGCTCTTGGTGCAGATCCGATTCACCTCTTCGGCAATCCGTCTCGCTACTTCGGGAGCGCTATTCGAGCCAGTTTTCAGCTTGCCTAAAAGTTCGCTCAACAATTCATTAGTTAAATTTTCCAGATCCATCCCTTCTACTTCCGTTTCAGTAGAGAGAGTTGGTAAATTCACACTTTGGTCATCGTTAACGGTCATTGTTTCTTGGGTAGCAGTTTTGGTTCCGGCATTACGATTCACAGAATTTGCAAGTTTGACGTTCATGATTAAAGCCTCTGGTGGCGACACACCTAATACAACAGATGTTTGAATTTATGAGCCTTGTTCGGCAGAGGAATTTTTTTCCCATCCGCTTCACATCGCTCAACTGTCCCCAATCTACGAGGCTTTCATTGGGTTTAGCGCTTCCAGGTTGCCACTATCCCAACTGCCTAATTTGACGATAGCCACCGGAAAAACTGACCCCCAGTTATCCCAGGATTCAAACCCGTGCTAACCGTTGCCTCATAAGTGTCTTCGGCCATTTACACCACAAAATTTTATTTCTCCCCAAACAAAATCCGGGATGCCACCCCGGGCAGCAGTGGACAATTTCACAACTGGCTGTCCGAGCAGTGAATGCTTGGTCAACTGGCACAATATTTGCGATCGGTAAATTGGCTATAAAAACACAAATTTTCATACGGGCAGACTCCGAACCGATCCGGAGAGAAAAAAAACCTTCCGATCCGCGCCATCTTTCTCTCTGCCATCTTTCTCTCTGCCATCTTTCTCTCTATCTGCCAAATCATCTATAACGTATAAGTAACTAATTATCCTGACTAGGGAGGGCTTTCCCGCCACCAAGGATCCAGTACCAGGATTTAGATCGTTACATCAATTTTTAAAATTATTGCTACAATTTCTAGATTAATTTGGGCGCTTCGGCTTGCGCCCAAATAAGCAAATCAACAGATTATGTAGGGGCGCTTCGGCTTGCGCCCCTACAGATGCATGAATTTTTGTAAATGGTACTACATCAATAGAAAGCCTAAGCCCGGGCATCACCCCGATGGTTTCCACCGGAAAAGATTTGTCATCATCTCTTCGTATCTTGAGGAATTTGTGGCGATTTCCTCACTTTCAGAAAACCTTTTTCTCTGCCTAAATGAATACCGTATTTACTGTCAGCCAAATCACGAGATTTTTTTCCGGATCTGCCAAATAATAAACCCTGACTCGCGGCAACGGTGATAGTATGTTGGATTAGCAACAGAATTTATTCACGATGATTCACAATTTTTTATCGGTTAATTGACAGAAAATAGATATAAAATATATTGTAGCACATTATTTTAGCATACTTTTTGTAAAAAAAATATTTGCCAGATTAAAATTTAATTAATTTTTGAGCGACCGCGATCGCCTAGCACATTTCAGAAATTAGCTGGTTATAATCTGAGTAGAGATCAAATACCTAGTGATTTCATCCCTAGGAGACAAGACATAACAGAAATGAAGACAGTTAAGCCCATGAAAGTCACGAATCAAGCCGAACTTGAAGCCCTCATTCAGCGAGTCAAAGCGGCTCAAGAAGAGTATGCCACCTATAGTCAAGCCCAAGTTGACGAAATTTTCAAAAAAGCAGCCTTAGCCGCCAATTCGGTGCGGATCGCCCTGGCGAAAATGGCTGTGGCTGAGACAGGGATGGGCATCATTGAGGATAAAGTGATTAAAAACCACTTTGCCTCGGAATACATTTACAACAAATACAAGCACGAAAAAACCTGCGGCATCATCGAAGAAGACAAATCTTTTGGCTTCCAGAAAATTGCTGAACCTGTAGGAATTCTCGCGGGAATTGTTCCCACCACCAACCCCACATCTACGGCAATTTTTAAAGCCCTGATTGCCTTAAAAACTCGTAATGGCATCATCTTTTCTCCCCATCCCAGGGCAAAACAATCGACCACTGAAGCGGCCAAAGTTGTCCTAGAAGCAGCCGTCGCCGCCGGGGCACCGCCGAATATTATCGGTTGGATTGATGAACCCACAGTTGCTCTTTCCCAAGCATTAATGCAACATCGAGATATTAATTTAATCTTAGCTACCGGCGGGCCGGGAATGGTGAAAGCGGCTTACTCTTCCGGTCGTCCTTCTTTGGGGGTTGGGGCAGGCAATACTCCGGCCATTATTGATGCAACGGCTCATGTCAAAATGGCGGTTTCTTCCATCCTTCTGAGCAAAACTTTTGACAATGGGATGATTTGTGCCAGCGAGCAATCAGTCATTGTAGTGGATGAAGTTTATGATGAGGTTAAGCAAGAATTTAGCGATCGCGGGGCTTATTTCCTCAATTCAGAAGAAAAAGCCAAAGTTGCCAGCCTAATGATTATTGATGGCCACTTAAATCCCAATATTGTTGGCCAATCTGTAGAGATTTTAGCCCAACTCAGCGGCATTTCTGTCCCACCGGGTACGCGAGTTTTGATTGGAGAAGTGACAGAAATTAGCACCAATGAACCATTTGCTTATGAAAAACTTTCTCCCATCTTAGCCATGTATCGGGGGAACGATTTTAAGGATGCGGTAGAAAAAGCCGAGGAATTAATTCAATTTGGCGGTCGGGGTCATAGTTCCGTGCTCTATACTTCTCCGGCTAATAGCGAGCATATCAAATATTTTGAATCCCGGATGGAAACCGGACGGGTATTAATTAATACCCCAGCCTCCCAAGGGGCGATCGGCGACCTTTATAACTTCCGACTCGATCCATCTTTAACCTTGGGATGCGGCACCTGGGGCGGCAATACCGTCAGTGAAAACGTTGGCCCCCAACACTTGCTGAATATTAAAAGTGTATCGGAACGCCGGGAAAATATGCTCTGGTTTCGGATTCCCCCGAAAGTCTATTTTAAATATGGCTGTATGCAAACCGCCATTCAAGAGTTACAGGGGAAACAGCGAGCATTTATCATCACCGATAAACCTTTGTACGAGTTAGGAATTACCCGCAGTTTAGAACAAGTTCTCGAAGAAATTGGCATCAAATCCGATGTGTTCTATGATGTAGAACCCGACCCATCCTTAAAGACAGTTAATAAGGGATTAGCCTTAATTAACTCATTTAATCCTGATGTAATCATCGCCATTGGTGGCGGGTCGCCAATGGATGCCGCCAAAATTATTTGGCTGATGTATGAGCATCCAGAAACCGACTTTGAAGGACTGGCTACCCGGTTTATGGATATCCGCAAACGGGTTTATGAGTTGCCGCCTTTGGGCAAAAAAGCCATGATGGTGGCTATTCCCACCACCTCCGGGACTGGTTCAGAAGTGACACCATTTGCGGTGGTCACGGACGATCGCACGGGGATAAAATATCCTCTAGCTGACTATGCCTTAACTCCGAATATGGCCATTGTCGATCCTGAATTAGTGATGAATATGCCCAAAACTCTCACCGCTTATTCGGGAATTGATGCCTTAACTCACGCTTTGGAAGCTTATGTTTCGGTCTGTGCTTCTGAGTTCACCAATGGCATGGCATTAGAGGCGATTCGGTTACTGTTTAAATATTTACCATCGGCCTATAAAAACGGGGCGAAAGACCCCAAAGCGCGGGAAAAAGTCCATTATGCGGCGACAATGGCAGGGATGGCTTTTGCTAATGCTTTCTTGGGCGTTTGTCACTCAATGGCCCATAAATTAGGGTCTACTTTCCATGTTCCCCACGGATTAGCCAATGCCCTGATGATTTCCCATGTGATCCGCTACAATGCGACGGATTTACCCTTTAAACAGGCAATTTTTCCCCAGTACAAATATCCCAATGCTAAATGGCGCTATGCCCAGATTGCGGATTACTTGAAATTGGGCGGAGAAACCGACGATGAAAAGGTGGAAAAATTAGTCGAAGCGGTGGAAAATCTCAAGCGGGAATTAGATATTCCCATGACGATTAAAGAGGTATTGCCTGAAGATGAGCAAGCCTTCTCCAAAGAACTGGAAGAAATGGCCGAACAAGCTTTTGATGACCAATGCACTGGGGCGAATCCTCGTTATCCTTTAATTAAGGATCTCAAAGAATTGTATGTGCTGGCTTATCAAGGTTGCCGAATTGGGGCAGGTTTCTATCATCCTGAGTCCGATCCTGCCCTGGTTTAAAGGTGCTTAATCAGCCATAAACCGGGTTTTTTTGTTTCTTTTACTTAATGGTCAAAAACCCGATGAAAAAAACCCGGTTTCTTGAAGAAACCGGGTTTTTTTTGACTATGACGATAACCCCGCAATAAAGATGGCGGAAATGATGAAGATTTTCCGAAGCAGATTCAGGAGCGATCGCCAATACGGACAAAACTGCCAGTAGTCCAGCAAAACTTAGTTTGACTAAATGTTTGACTAAATGTTTGACTAAATGTTTGACTAAATGTTTTACTAAATATTTATTAAAGCTCATATTAATCTAACTACCGATAATAAATGTCGCTTTACTTAATAGATCGCGGTAGCACAAAAAATTTGTTTTTTCAAGATAACTTAAATACAATTATCGGTTGGCTTTCCGGGAAATTTACCAGGACGGGCAAGATTTTGCACCCTCAAGCACATCCAAGCACATAGTAAATTTATCAAGAGTAATTCTCAAGTAAGTCAGGGGCGATCGCCGCTGGTTTTACTGAATATTCGACGCAGAATCCCGCCTAGCTTTCTGATTTACCGGGAAATTTGCCTTTTCCTATCAATCATTTCAAGTTTGACTGTAAAGTTGTGTAAAGACCTTGTTTCAATGTTTCAATTTGGAAGTGCATAACAATGATCAATTTTTGGATCGTCAGCGTCGGTTGGGGTTTCGGTTCGGTTTTGTTCGTCGAACTGGTGCGAGACCTTTATCACTTTGTCAGCCATATTTTTCCCCCTTTGTACCGCTTGCACGTCTGGCATCATCGGGTTTTTCGTCCGGATCTGACGCCGGTTAGCGATCGCATTTATCGCGACGCCCACTGGCGCAATGATGTGCCAGAAGCTTTGGTGATGCTGAGTTTTGGCCTATTTTTATGGGTGGTGGCGCATTTTGCTGCCCCAGAACACCAATGGTTTGCCCTGGTGGGTTGTTTGTACACTTTGAGTTTTTTGGCAAGCGCGATCGCCCGAGGAATGGGGTTAGAAGGGGCCGATAAATTGACGGATTTAACCCATACTCCTGGGCCATTTCTTGCCCCACCTTCTCACTGGTTGGTCAATCGAACTTATCACTGGCGGCATCATTTTGATAACCAAAATGCTTATTTTTGCGGTACTTTAACTTTGGTGGATCGAATCATGGGCACAGCACTTTCTTTGAAGGGGAAAACGATCGCCGTTACTGGGGCTTCTGGAACTTTGGGGCGATCGCTCTTATTTCAGTTACAAAAAGCCGGGGCAAAAGTCATCGCCCTGACTTCTAGCGATCGAACTCTGACTATGAATATTAATGGGGAAGAATTGCCGATAAAAACGATTTCTTGGCAAGCGGGTCAAGAAGCCGAGTTAGCCAAAGTATTAGAAAAAGTGGATATTTTGGTAATCAATCACGGCATGAATGTTCATGGGGAAAGAACCCCAGAAGCGATCGGGCAATGTTATGAAATTAACGCCTTTTCCGCTTGGCGAATGTTGGAACTCTTTCTTAACACGGTGAAAACTAATGAAGAGATTGCTCGCAAAGAAATTTGGGTCAACACCTCGGAAGCGGAATCTAATCCCGCCTTTAGTCCCTTATATGAACTCAGCAAACGCACCCTGGGGGACTTAGTAACCCTGCGGCGTTTAGACAGTCCTTGCGTGATTCGTAAACTAATTCTTGGCCCTTTTAAAAGTAACCTCAATCCCATTGGCATTATGTCAGCGGACTGGGTAGCCAAACAAATCGTCAAACAGGCGATCGCGGATACTCGGAATATCATTGTCACCATCAATCCTTTGACCTTTATCACCTTTCCCATCAAAGAATTTTTTGTCAGCACCTACTTTAAACTCTTCACCCGGAAAGCTGCCAAAGTGACAACTGCCGATGAAACTAACCAAGTCAAAATTACTCCGTAGAATTGTCGGTGACAGAGAAACCAAGTTTCTCTTATAGAAATAACCCAGTAGGGGTTTGGCTATCCAAACCCCTACATTTATTTAATCCGATAATTTGTCAGGCAAAAAGCCTAGGATATGTCTAAAATAAATTATCACCAAATACGTCAATTACAGTAGTTTAGATATTTTATAATACAACTTTCACTGATTTTATCTGACAATAATTGACCAGTATGGGCGCAATGCTTGCGCCCATACTGGTCAATATCGCAACTCTCACATTTTTTTATGTATAAATTACAAATACAATATTTGAAGTTGATTTAATAATAAATCGATAGATCGAGAATACAAACAACAAAAGCTCATATCGCCAGAGTTGTTTTCACAAATTTTAGATTAAACTGATGGCAAGACACCGAAAATATTACCCTAAATATTAATCTTAATTCAAAATAAAAAACAACATGAATCAGCAAGATTGCCAAAAATAAAAAAATATGTTATAAATTAAGAGTGAGCGGTATCACGCAAGCCGGAAAACAAATAAGGAATTAAGTGATGCTCGATTTTTTCCAGTTAATAGAAAATAACGGAGAAGGGTTATCAATGTTTTTTGGAGTAACTCCCTTAGCGCCAATTTTGGCGCAAATTTTATCCGGCCCAATTAAAGATCCCGTGGCGATTTTCCTCATCATCATGGCGATGATGCTGATCGCGCCCCTGGTATTTGAAAGATTAAAATTACCGGGGATTGTGGGGCTAATTTTGGCGGGAATAGTTATCGGCCCTTATGGGTTAGGATTACTCGCAAGAGATAGCACCATCATTTTATTAGGCACCGTGGGATTGCTATTTCTAATGTTTTTAGCCGGTCTAGAAACTAGCTTAGACGATCTGAAATTAAATGCTGATAAAGCTATTATTTTCGGCTTGGCAACTTTCTCAATTCCAATGGTTTTGGGGACGGTGGCGATGCTGTTACTAGGATATGGTTGGTTGGCAGCAATTTTAGTGGCTTCTTGCTTTGCTTCCCATACCCTGCTGGCTTTGCCGGTGGTCAGTCGTTTGGGCATTATGCGGACTCCAGCAGTCACAGCCACTTTAGGCGGAACGTTGATTACGAACGTTTTGGCTTTGTTAGTTTTGGCGGTGATTGTTAAAGCCAAGGCGGGCAATTTAACTCTGAGTTTTTGGTTGTTTCTTATTCCCGCTTTAGCTATTTATACTGTGGCAACTTTGTGGGGAGTGCCGAAACTTGGCCGGTGGTTTTTCCGCAGGTTTGGCCATGATGAAGGGGCAGAATTTACGTTTGTTCTGGCTACGTTATTTATCGTGTCTTATTTGGCTCAGTTGATTGAAATTGAGGCAATTATTGGGGCTTTTTTGGCGGGAATTGCCATTACTAAACTTATCCCGAATTTAAGTCCTTTGATGAATCGAATTCAGTTTATCGGCAATACGCTATTTGTGCCGTTTTTCCTGATATCGGTGGGAATGTTAATTGACCCGATGATTCTGATTAAAGAACCGCGATCGCTCTTAGTGGCAGGGGTGATGATTGGGGCAGAATTGCTGGCAAAATATTTGGCTGCTTGGGGTTCAGGAAAGTTTTTTGGCTGGCAGTTTCCCGAAATAATGGTGATGTTTGGTCTTTCCGGTGCTCAAGCGGCGGCTACTTTGGCCGCAATTACGGTGGCGTATAACATTGAATTAGTAGATAAATTAACGGTAAATGGAATTATTGGCATGATTCTATTTACTTGCGTCGGTTCTCCTTGGGTGACTGCCCGGTGGGGCAAAGAGGTTAAACCAGAGGAAAAATTGGTCAGCGACAAACAGCAAAATTTGTCCGACCGGGTTTTAGTTCCAGTGGCTAACCCTAATACGGAAGATAATTTATTGCAGTTGGCAATTTTGCTGGCGAAAAAATCTAAAGGTACGTTGCTACCTCTGCACGTTCTTTCTGATAAAAATGACAGGATTTCTCCCCAAGCTAGAATGAAGCAGAGTCAGTTATTGGCGATCGCGGAACAAGCGGCTCATGCAGCCACAGTTAAGGTGGAACCCATTGGTCGCATTGATGCAGCGATCGCTCGCGGAATTGTTCGCAGTGCCACAGAACATAATGCTAGTTTAGTGATTTGTGGGTGGAAAGGCTATTCTACTTATAAGGAAAACTTTTTTGGCAGCGTAATCGATAAAATTGTCCGGCGATCGCCTGTCCCGGTTTTAATTACTCGTTGTCCCCAACCGATTAAGAATATTGCCCGAGTCTTTTTCGCCTTCACTCACGCCGAAAGTTTATCCTGGGAATTTCAACAAACTTTAGAAATTGCTAAAACCATCGCCGCCGAACTCAAGGCCAAAATTCACTTGTTCATCATCATCACTGGCGCATCCAATCCAGATTTCTCTTTGGCAACTTTAGGCTTGAGTGAGAATACGCCCATCCAAGAAATCCAGGACAATTTTGTAGTGAAAGTCACGCGAATGCTGACCGCTGATGACTTATTAATCTTAACTTCCGGCACCCATGAGTATCATGCGTTTGGATTAGCTGGCGGATTAGTGGAACCAGAGGCGATCGTCCGGCTTAAACCGGATATTGCCACCATTGTGGTTCATTTTCCTAGTCTCAATTAGAAATCAATTTTTGCTCCAACAGAAATTAGGCTTATATGGGGAAGCAATGCTATATAATGCTATATGTAATATTGGCCTAATTCCTACGGAGCATATCTGGGTGACAAGCCAATTTGCCAAGAAACCAATTTTCTTGGGGTATAATCTGTAACCCGCTTTACTATCAATGCAAAAATCTAGATTATCAGAGTTTCTCGGGGATTTATCGGGGCATCAATTGACGCAATTTTTACCGAATCAGCACAAATTAAATTTAGGCAATTTAAACAATAAACTGCCTAAATTGGAGATACCTTGGGCAAAACCGGGGTGGTTTGATGAGGCAGAAGTCTGGATTCAGGAGCAAATTCAATGTCATGGCTTGAAGGCGATCGCGCCTATTGAAGTAGTTAAGAATTGGGCATTGGCGATTATTTTACGAGTGGCCACCACTGAGGGGATGATTTATTTTAAAGCTTCATCCCCCCTGTTTGCCCAAGAAGCTGAATTTACTGGGATTTTGGCGCAAAGATACCGGCAAAATATTCCCGAAGTTTTGGCCACTTCCCCTGATAAATCTTGGATTTTAATGCGAGAACTAGAGGGGGAACTTCTGGAAAATATGGGCGATATTTGTCACTGGGAAGCGGCGTTACATCAGTGGGCTAAATTTCAGATTTTGGCTATAGAACATCGCTCGGATTTAATTGCCTGCGGCTGGGTAGATTTAGGAGTAGAACATATCGCTAAAACCCTGGATGGATTATTCGATCCAAGCCTTCGCCTCCCCAGGAATTATGGCAAAAAATTGGCAAATCGAGAATTATTGCAGTTATTACCATTTGTGCCAAAACTGCAAAAAGTCCTGGAAGAATTACGGGAACTAAATATCCCTGATACTTTGGTGCATGGGGATTTATCTCCCCGAAATATTTATCTGCGTGACCAAGGTTTTGTCTATTTTGATTGGTCCGATACTTGTATTTCTCATCCGTTTTTTGATTTGATTCGGTTTTTATATGAGATTTCTAAAGATTTGCCCGATGTCACCGATGCGCGATCGCGGATTCGCAATGCCTATTTAGCCCCTTGGACGATTTATGCGCCAATGGAACAATTAGTCTCTACTTTTGAGTTTGCCTCCGCAACTTTGGTGTCTCTTTATGAAACTATTAGCGATCGCTTATTGCGGGAAAATTGGGTCAACCAGTGGCACAACCACGGGCAAGGGCAAACCGATTCAACGGTTTATTTTTATCTCCAAAGATTACTGATTCAAGTGGCTACCTATTTACACTTTTTTCGTCATTCTCAGTAAACGTTGTTACTGGTTGTTGTTACTGGTTAATTGTTACTGGTTAATTGTTACTGGTTATGGGACTTAAATAACCAATCACCAGTAATCAATAAACTTCTTGCAGAATTTTAATCTAAAAAGCCCCCCTTAAAAAGGGGGGTTGGGGGGATCGATCCGGTTTCGGGAAAGCCAGAATTGTCTAATAACTACTCGTTAGTTGCTGTTTCTAATTTTTGCCCAATCCGAGGTTCGGTTCCGTCGAGAATTCGTTGCATATTGCTACGATGCCGCCAAATTACATAAATTCCTCCAGCGATCGCAAATAAAATGAATGGCAAAGGTTGATGGGTGGCATACATAATTCCGGAAACCGCGATCGCCCCAGCAATGGAACTCAAAGAAACAATTCGGGAAATAGCTAAAGATAAGGCAAAAACTCCCAAGGTTGCTAACCCAACCACCCAAGACATAGCTAATAAAACCCCTAAACTGGTGGCGACGGATTTACCCCCGGCAAAACCTAACCAAATGGATCGACTATGACCGACCACGGCTAATAAACCAGCCGCTGTAATCATCCAGGGTAGCCAACCTTCGAGAATGGGCAACGGGGCAAGTTTAGAAGTGAAATCCAGGTAATAAGCCCATTTCACTAAGGCGATCGCGCCCACTCCTTTTAACACATCGACCGATAAAACAAAAATTGCTGGCCCTTTGCCCAGAGTTCGCAACACATTAGTTGCCCCCGTGGAACCCGACCCTTCCTGTCGCAAATCGATTCCTTTGAAGATGCGTCCGACCAAATAGCCTGTGGGAATTGACCCCAATAAATAAGCGGCCAAAAACAAAGATAGATTGAAAATTACCCAATTCATCATAAATAAAATTGCCCTTTCTGTTTCTACTGATTAATTGATTTTACCAGGAGATTTTACCAGGATATCCGATCGTGGTAGCTTTTGAACTTGTAGCCACAGGTTTTAACCCGTTCCGGTGGACTATTGATTTATGGCTGCTGAAAAATTGGCATGGGGGAAAACTTTCGCTAATTCCAGAATAGCATCGGCTAAACCGGGTAAAATAACGGTTTCATTGGGGAGAAATATTTGCTTTTGCCGATAGTCAAATTTGTTACTTTGGAATTTTTGATAAGGCTGGCGGTGTACTTCTAGTTGATTTTCGATTAAGTTAAAAATCCAATAGTCAGTAATTCCCGATTTCGCATAAAGACCGAGTTTAATTTCGCGATCGTATTCCAGAGAAGAATCGGCAATTTCTATGACTAATAAAATATCTTCGGGAGTAGGATGATTTGCCAAATAATTATCATCCCGGTTGCGGGCGATCGCTAAATCTGGTTCTGGTTCGCTATAGTTAGATAGCATAATTGGGTCTTGGCATCGAACTATGGCGTTATTGCCGATTAATTTTAATAGTTCTCGATTTAACAGGGAACAACAAACCGCATGAGGTTTACCTTTAGCAACCATTTTGATAATTTCTCCTTCAATTAATTCAGTGCGCTCGTCTGTTTGGAGCATTTCCAGGTCAATTAAGCGATGATATTCCTCAATTGTAAAGCGTTTGGCAGTGGCTAGAGTCATATTTTTTTCCAGTAACTTTGATGAATGTTTTTATCGTAGCAAAGTTAAATAGACAGCGGGAAGAAACGGGCAACTGGGGAAATAATTGTTAACTATCAATTATCAATTATCAATTATTAATTATCAATTGGGGATTGGGGAAAACTTTCGCTAATTCCAGAATAGCATCGGCTAAACCGGGTAAAATAACGGTTTCATTGGGGAGAAATATTTGCTTTTGCCGATAGTCAAATTTGTTACTTTGGGATTTTTGATAAGGCTGGCGGTAAACTTCTAGTTGATTTTCGATTAAGTTAAAAATCCAATAGTCAGTAATTCCCGATTTCGCATAAAGACCGAGTTTAATTTCGCGATCGTATTCCAGGGAAGAATCGGCAATTTCTATGACTAATAAAATATCTTCGGGAGTCGGATGATTTGCCAAATAATTATCATCCCGGTTGCGGGCGATCGCTAAATCTGGTTCTGGTTCGCTATAGTTAGATAGCGTAATTGGGTCTTGGCATTGCAGAGTCGCGCGATCGCCCACTAATTTTGACAGTTCTCTAATTAAATTACGGCAACAAACCGCATGAGGTTTACCTTTAGCAACCATTTTGATAATTTCTCCTTCAATTAATTCAGTGCGCTCGTCTGTTTGGAGCATTTCCAGGTCAATTAAGCGATGATATTCCTCAATTGTAAAGCGTTTGGCAGTGGTTAGAGTCATAGTTTTTCCTGGAGATTCGGTGAATATTTTTATAATAGCAAAGTTAAACAGGCAAAGGCTGGGTTGACGGATGGGCATTGGACAACCAATTTTTCTCTTTCTTCTTCCCTCTTCCCTCTTCCCTCTTCCCTCTTCCCTCTTCCCTACACCTCAAAAAACTCCTCACCTCTCTTTTCTCTATCCTCTTTTCTAATGGATGGGCAATATTAAAATACCAGTCTCCAGAGCAAACAGCGACTCGGTATGATTCGCTATGATGATGATTGTGCTAGGATAAAATCGCCGATCGCATTTATGCGATTTGCACAATACATTGCGCTTGAGAGTTAGCTATGCAGGGGATTTTTTTTAGTGACGAAAATGGGTTAAATCCAAAATTAACGCGGTTGGATTTGTTTACAACTGATTTCACCACAGAAATCAGCCCTGAAATCAACGGTGGCAACATTTCCCGAACTCCGTTAGGACTTGCCCACCAAATTGTCCCAGACACGATTACCGCGATACTGCAACCAACGAGTCAGGAATTGACCGCTATTTCCGGTTTGCCTTCCGTTGACCCGTCAATCGCACCTCTGCCGGAAAATCCGGCAACCGACGCGACAGATCCTTTGACCGGGCAAGCATTGACCGGGGAACGGTTCAACCTCCAAGCGCTACCATTAAGTTTTATTGCTAACCAGGGACAATTCGATCCCACGGTGCATTCGGTAGTTAAAGGGGCAAAACAGGCGATCGCTTTTACTCCCGATAAAATATTATTTAATTCTGCGGACCAATGGCAGTCCGAAAAGCTGCCTAACTTAGTCCAATTAAGCTTTCCTGGAGCCAATAAAAATACCCAGATTGACTTCTTAGATTCCCTGCCCGGAGTCAGCAATTTTATCAAAGGCGAAAACCCGGAAAACTGGGTGACAAATGTGCCAAATTATGCCGGATTAATCTATCAAGAACTATACAACGGCATCGATTTAAAATATAGCGGCTTGGACAGTGAACTCAAGAGTGATTTTATTGTGCAACCGGGCGCCGATCCGAGTCAAATTCGGCTGCAATATTCTGGCGTAGAAAATATCAGCATACGAGAAGATGGGGCGCTGGTATTAATGACCCCCTTTGGGGAATTAGTGGAAAATGCCCCGATTGTTTACCAAGAAATTAATGGGGAAAAAAATTATATTCCTGCCCAATATATTTTAACCGAAAACCAAAGCGTTAGATTTGAGATTGGCGCATATAACCCCAACTACACCCTAGTGATTGACCCGACAATTCAATATTCTAGTTATATCGGCGGCAGTCTCCGGGATTCTGTCAGTGATATTGTGGTTAATCGAGCGGGCAATATTATCGTTACAGGTTCGACAAATTCTACGGACTTTCCCAATCAATTTGGCTTCCAAAATAGCTTTGGTGGTGGGGCATTTGATGGAGATGCTTTTGTCACTAAACTGTCGGTAGATGGTTCGGCGGTTGTCTTTTCTACTTTCCTCGGTGGCAGTGGTAATGAAACGGCAAAAAGCATTGCGGTAGATAATGCGGGAGATATTTATATTGGCGGCATCACGACTTCGGAAAATTTCCCAGTTTTGAATGCTTTTCAAAGAAGTTCTGCGGATGGCATTGCCGCAGAGTTTGGGGGCGATGCTTTTGTCACCAAACTTTCGGAAGATGGCAATGCTTTAATTTATTCTACTTACTTAGGCGGAACCGGGGTGGAAAATGTAGGCGGAATTGCCGTGGATAATACGGGCAGTGTCTCGGTAATTGGCACCACAAATTCCGCAGATTTTCCGGTACAAAATGCTTTTGACAATCAAAGAGATGGGGATGAAGATGCTTTTATTACCAAGTTTTCTGTGGATGGCAGCCAGTTAATTTTTTCCACCTTTTTAGGGGGAAGCGATCGCGAATTTGGGGAAGCCATTGTGACGGATAATGGCAGCAATATTTATGTCACAGGGGCGACAGAATCGGAAAATTTGCCGGTAGTTGCTGCGGTGCAAAGTACCTTGGGCGGACAGTCTGATGCTTTTGTCGGTAAGTTTGACCCGAATGGAAATGCGATTTTTTTGACCTACTTAGGTGGGGGAGATGTGGATCAAGGATTAGCGATCGCCCTTGACCAAAGTCGCAATGTTTATGTCACCGGAAAAACGGGATTATCGGACATTGGGCAACCCTTTGCTGCTTCGGAACCACCCAACCCCCAAAGTGCCAGAAATTTTCCTCTGGTAAATCCATTTCAAACAACATTTTTTGGCGGATATGATGATGCGTTTGTTACTAAGTTAAGTGAAAGAGGCGATGCTTTATTATATTCCACTTATTTGGGCGGCAATGGTACGGATTTAGGGCAGGCGATCGCGGTGGATAATCAAAATAATGTTTATCTGACTGGGACAACCAATTCTAGTGATTTTCCCCGACTGAATGCCTTACAACCCACTTTTGGAGGCAACCGGGATACGTTTGTCTTGAAGTTAGCCCCGGACGGTCAAACTTTACGCTATTCCAGTTATATTGGTGGCGGAGATATTGACTCTGGACAGGCGATCGCGCTGGATTTAAATAACAATGTTTATCTCGCGGGATTTACCAACTCTACCGACTTCCCCACCCAGCAACCTTTTCAAGGAACTTTACGAGGAGTTGGCGACGGATTTATCGTCAAAATTCCCCCAGAAACCGGCCCAGTTCCCAATCAATTTGAAAGTTACACTCAATTTGTCCTCCAGGAAAACCTAAGTTTATTATCCCTGTTCTACGATGAAAATTATTATCTCACCAATAATCCCGATGTTGCCCAAGCCGTTGCCGCAGGAGTTTATCCCAACGGATTACAACATTATTTATTCCACGGTCAGTCAGAACGCCGCAACCCCAGTAAATTATTTAACGAAAATCTCTATTTAGCCCAAAATCCTGATGTCGCCCAAGCGGTTGCGGCGGGTGGTTTAAAGAGTGGATTTGAGCATTTTAATCGCTTTGGGTTTGCGGAAGGGCGCGATCGCCGTTTAGTGCTTTTCGATCGGGTATTTTATCTTTCTACAAACCCAGATGTTGCTGCCGCTGTAGCCGGTGGTGCATTCAAAAGTGCTTATGAACATTACATCACTTCGGGACAATTTGAACGGCGCAATCCTAACCGTTTCTTTGATGACCGATTCTATGTGGAATCTAACCCAGATGTAGCCGAAGCTTTAGCCGCTGGTGTGATTAATAGTGGGTTTGAACATTTTGCCTTTGCTGGGGAAACCCAACGACGACAAGTTAGTCCTGGATACGACGAATCTTTCTACTTAGCGGATAACCCAGATGTCGCAGCAGTGGTGGCTGCCGGTGGTTTACGCAGTGGTTTTGACCATTATATTCGCTTTGGCTTCCAAGAAGGTCGTCCGGGAATTGGTTAAATAATTGGTTAAATCAAAAAAAGGGGCAAAACATGATGCTTTGCCCCGGTAAATCTAAACTCTCTTAATCCCCGAATCTTAGTCTAAGAATCGGCTTCGATCAATTCTTCTTCATCGATATAGGGTTCAATGCGACGACCGGAGATCGCGAGAATCTTGCCAGAAACAAAACCCGCAATTAAGGAGATCGCCAAGGAAACAAAAATCCCGATAATTTGCGCCATAACATTCATGCCTGACACCACAAACATGGCCGACAATCCACCAAATAAACCGGGCAAACCATGTAAATACATGACCCCACAAGTGTCTTTCTTTTGCAGCACTTCTTCTAATTTGGGCTGAATCACCGCAAAGCCAACTACGGATAAAATACCGGCTACAATTCCAATTATCAAAGCGGTTTGATTGGTCGCGCGATCGCACACAGAACCGATCGCCACACCGCCAGCTAAGGTAGCATTGGCAATATCAATCACGGAGATTTTATGGCGTAACAAAACCGTAGCAATATAAGTGGATAAAGTTGCCCCACAAAGGGCCATCACCACATTCAAAACTACCATTGGGATTTGTGCTTCGGGGACTAAAGCCGCACAAAAACTCGGCCAAAAAACCCATAACACCATACTGCCTAACAAAGCGAAGATTTCACTCACATTATCTTCGGGCATGGCATGATCGAATTCTTTTTTGGTGGTCATAGTAAACAACACACCCAAGCCAAAAAATGCGCCGAAAGCATGGATCACAATTGAACCGCCCGTATCCACAAAACTGCCTTGAGGAATTAGACCCAAACCCCCACCTAAAACAATCCATTCATTCACCATATAGGCGGGAATAAACAGCAAGCCCAATAATAAATATTGTGGCATTTTTAACCGCCCCAAGACTGCCCCAGCGCAAATTAACAGACTGACCGTAGCAAATTCAGAAAAAATAAACTTATCGATTTCTAGAGTATGCGCTTCCCCAAAGATGCCAAACCCATTAATAAACATATAAAGGGGAATGCCAATACTGACTAATAAATAAGTGGCGGTGGCGGCAGATCGTCCGTAGGTTTTGATGAAGTTCATTAAAAAGCCAAACCCGACCAACGCCATAATCAGAATATGCAGCGATCGATAATATTTTTGTACCTCAAGAACGGCGGATAGGTCATTGGTGGCGGCATATCCGACCTGATTAATTAAGAGCACTCCTGAGATCGATAAGAAGAATAAAACTGCCATACGTTTTATATTCTTCATCCTTTTTCTCCTTTGACTGATATTTATGTGTTCAGTTCTGGCCGAAATGCCGCTCAATTCCCTTGGGGGTAAAGCAAAAAAATACCAATTTTTATCTGTTTCGCCCATAGATATATGAGCGAAAACTATTCTTTTGTCATCATCAAAAGCTTGACCATTAAACGACGCTAACGATCGAAACCCATAGGTTTGACCCTTGATTCCGTTGACAAATGTTGACAAATTACTTAGTATTTTCTTGTGAGTAGCCATTCGGCTAATTGTCTGACCCAGTTCGCTATCAAGTAGCTATTTTGATGCCGACTGGAGTCTTATTTGGTTGGAAATTTCTGTTTCAGAGCGATTTCTTCAACAACTTAGCTTGTTTGTAGTGTACATGACTAATTTTAAAATTGTCAATCACTTTTTTGTAAAAAAACATTACCGAATTATTAATTCATTCTAAACATGATAATATGGTGACATTTAAATCGGATTTAATCAGATATAAATCAGCGATCGCTTATATTATAAAAGGATCGGGAGTCTTGTGAGGGGGAACATATATCTCCGAATTTTTGGCCAAAGCCAAGAATCGATCGCCTAGTCAACAAACAATCACCAAATCTCAAGCAATTGTCATGTTTCAGCGATATGAATCCAGCGGGCAGATCATATATCATGGTGAGGCTACCCAGATATTAGCACAAGAGATTCCCTCAGAATCTATTGACCTAATTT
Source organism: Oscillatoriales cyanobacterium (assembly GCA_011390955.1). Lineage (GTDB taxonomy): Bacteria > Cyanobacteriota > Cyanobacteriia > Cyanobacteriales > Laspinemataceae > Planktothricoides. Next base: position 79,749 of record JAABRM010000025.1, read on the forward strand.
TTATCGATCCTCCTTATAATATCGGCAAAAAATTTGCTAATTTTACTGATAAATGGGCATCGGAAGCAGATTATTTAGAATGGGCTTATCAGTGGCTTGATGAATCCATTCGGGTGTTAAAGCCGAACGGCACTTTATATTTAATGGCAAGTACCCAAGCCATGCCCTATTTTGACCTTTATTTGCGAAAAAAATTAACCATTCTCAGTCGCATCGTTTGGCATTATGATAGTTCGGGAGTTCAGGCAAAAAAATATTTTGGTTCTATGTATGAACCCATCCTGCATTGCGTGAAAAATAAGCAGGACTATATTTTTAATGGGGATGCGATTAAGGTAGAAGCAAAAACCGGGTCACAACGCAAGTTAATTGACTATAGAAAAGCCATTCCCACTCCTTATAATAGCGAAAAAGTTCCGGGCAATGTGTGGAATTTTTCTCGCGTCCGCTATCGCATGGCGGAATATGAAAATCACCCATCGCAAAAGCCTGAATCTTTACTAGAAAGAATTATTTTAGCCAGCAGCAATGAAGGGGATTTGATTCTCGATCCCTTTGCCGGGACTTTTACCACTGCTGCTGTAGGGAAGCGTTTAGGACGCCGTTCGATTAGTATCGAGTCTCAGGAGGAATATTTAAAGATTGGTTTAAGACGGGTTTTCGAGGTAGATAAAACCCCGGTTTTTTGAAGGAATGGCAAAAACCCGATTTCTTCAAGAAACCGGGTTTTTTTTATTTTTAGTATGAAAAATATCTAAAAATAATTAGTATCAAATACTACAAAATGGTTTTTGCTCGACATCGTAAGCTTGGTCAAGTACCCATTCATTTCTGCGGCGAGCGAAAATTAATTTAAAAATCAGACTTTCACAAGAAGATGCACCGCTTTTCATATAATATTTGAGCCAAACTTTAATTTTGTAATTATCTGCTGATTGATTTAAAGTCTTCATGGCATAAACTTCCACCAGTCGAACTGAATTCCACCAGTTATCACTGACTCCACCTTTTTTTTTCGGCTTGTCGCCATTCGTCACTCAGGAGTTCTATGGCAGCTTGGCGATCGCTTGTGGCTAACTGATAATACTTTTCAATTGTCTCTTTGGGACTTAATTTAACTTTGGGTAAATCATTTAATCCTTGAGATGATTTAAAGATTGGTTCTTTAATCAGCACATTATCAAAATAGACAGCCACAGCATTTCTAGTATATCGAGTTGACTCAACGGCAATTTCACCAAACGAGTGAGAATTATCTCTAAAAGACCCGACTAACTTTCCATTGATAAATCCCATAATCAAATTACCTCTACAGACAATTCTCAATCTATTGGTTTGATTATTTCCTCGATCGATAGCATTAGATCGCTTATTCTCAATTTTATTAATCGACTTTCCATTTAATAAAACCCCCATCGATAAACGCCCGTCTGCGGTAATTCTTAAAAAATAACCATTCCAATTATTTTGGACAAATTTGCCTCTAGCAATCAGCCCAAACGGAACATCGTTAGGGCCATCAACTTTGACTGCATCTGCGGAAAAATCAACATCCGTAAAAGTCCGAGCAATCCAGCGAGATGCCCCAGCGGTATTCACTTGCGTTTGACGATGAAATAGACCGCCATCTTTGAATTTTGCCCCAGAAGTCAGCGCCCATTTACTTGGAGAAGTAAAATTTTCGTTAAGCACGACTTCTTGAAACACAATCGTATGAAAAAATCTAGATGTCCAGATCCCATATCCAAGTAGCAGCAAAATGATTCCCAGCACTACCATCTCTACTCTGGTTAGTCTGGTAGGAAGTGCCAGTTTTATAGATTGAATCAGTCGAGCGAATGTTGAAGGGGGTGGAGTTGGTGGTGGAGGAGTAAAAATTGGTGGAGTAAAAATTCGAGGGGGAGAGGGAATTGGTAGAGGAGAGGGAGTTGGTAGAGGAGAGGGAGTTGGTATAGTTACTCGAGGAGGAGAGGGAATTGGTGAAGTAACTGGAGAACGAGTCGGCGTTTTTTTGGCTGATGCAGTTGTGGGAAATCTATCTACACCTAATTGACGCTTCCTTTCACACCAGTAACACTTCCGATAGCTTTTTGCATAATGATGTCCAGGCTCAACGGAACATTGCCTTAAATTTTGAATAGCTACCTTTAGGGCTTGTCGCCATTCCGCCGCACTCGGTCGCTTATGGGGATAATTATGTCCATCATTAAAACATTTACGAAATAGTTTTTCGAGTTCGGGATGTAATATGTTCAGGGGAATTGAGTGAGGTCCGGGACGAATTTTGGAGTTAGAGCCATAGGACCAGTAGCCGTCTTTAATTTTATCATTAAGACTGGGGGGATTACCTTGTCCTTGCCATTGTCCAGAAAAAGGATGATCGCCAAATAGTAAATGCCAAATAATAATAGCTAATCCAAAGCGGTCTTGAAATTCCGATCTATCTAAACCTTGCAGAGTTGAATAACCAAATAACTCTGGGGGCGTGTATTCTGGGGTTGTCACATTACAGTGGTAAATTTTCCTCGATCCCGGATCGACTACTTGAAATGAGTCAGTATCAATAATCGAAACATTCGCCTTGGAAGTGACTAGCAAATTATCGGGTTTTAAGTCGCCCACTACATAATTTTTTGCGTGAACTTCCTGAAGAATATAAGCAATATTCATTGCCGTTGTATGCAGATAAAGCCAGTTAAATCCTGGTGCCTTGGTTTTACGCAGCGTGGGACTATATACATTGGTAAGGGTTTGTCCATCACTAATTGCTGGCATGACAAAGCCCACAACTTTACCAGATTTCTTTTCTAGCAAGTATTGGGGCCAGGCGATGGAAACATGGCCTTTCTGTAAAGTCGGGTCAGTCGGAGGGTACTTGATCATTACTTTAAGTTTTTCGATTTGCTCTGGAGTAATCTGATGATAGACTTTGGCTAAAACACCGGATCGATCGGTTGTATAAATGACTCCTTCGCCACTTCGATTAATTTCTTTTACGAGTTTAATCGAATTACCATTACATCGATAACTGCTCATATTAATTTCATCCCTCCGTTGACTGATTCGCTAAATAAACCCTTATATTTGAATACAAATAATCAACAATTTTTTGTATATTTGCCTAAAAAAATAACTTCCATAAAAACTTTTACCCCTAAAAATATGGTTATTTGATTGTATATCTCTCCCATAGGACACGGCAGTGCCGTGTCCCTACGGTATTGTTTCACTTATCACAATTAGAGTTTAATTTGAACTAATAATAAAGAAACTAAAGCCGTAATAATTAAGCCAGAATATATGAAAAAATTGAAACCATAAAAAATCCAAGGCTTGCTCCATTGAAATTTTCTGGTTGTTTTCCAAAATAATTTATCTACGGTATTATGCCGATTATATAGTTTAATCGTATCGGTCTTTAATAAATTTTTCCAAACCTGACTGATGAACCGCTCTTGTTTCAGAGGTCTTGGTGAATCAAAATAAACTTCGATATGGTTTCTGTTATTTCGAGTAATATAGATGGAAATTCCCCTTTGACTAAGTTTTTGGATTTCTGTGTTTAGTTCGGCCAATAACTGAGGATCGATCGCAGTTATTTTTGGATCTATTGTTTTTCCGCTATCTGAAGCATCTTGACTTTGGTGGCTACTGGTTAACTGATTCGTGACCGCTGTAGTAGAATTGTCGGTTAATAAAATCTTGGAGGTTTGTGAGGAATTACTCAAAGAATCGAGAAATGTATAGATACCCATTAAAATGGTCTTATCGTCGTCAGTTTTTTTATTGATTTTATCAGAATTCAAGAACTCATTCAGTTCTGCCTCCTTTTCCGGTTGGGTTTTGCCCGATCGCATAATTTGTGATTCTAACCCTTGGAAAAATTTATCGAAAGGTTCTCGACGCTTGACCAGAGAAATATTTTCAATCCCATCAGTGGCGGCACAGATAAACTCATGCTCCCCTAACCAGACATCTGCTTGCATCTTCTCAGCCGCATCTCGTGAAGTTACGGGAGTTGTATAGTTAATATATTCCCCTTTATCAGGTTGAAACAGTAATTGGTAGTTTGGTCGGTTTTTGGCACGGACTACAATTAGTCCATCACCAACTTGCATGGCGGCAAGCCAATTGCGGGTAGCCACAAATACTAATAAAGTACAAGCCAAGTCTTTCAGTGGATAATTACTGGTTTTTGCCTGCTGTTGCAGACTGTTTACTACAGTATTTAAAAGACTGTTAAAAAAAACTTTAGCTTCACTTTGAGTGATTGGTTTAGCCAACCAGTCTCTTAATCTTAACTGAGAAATCGCCACTTCTACGGCGATTTTTGAGCCAATCTCTGCATGAGCCGCACTACCCATGCCATCGGCAACAGCACCGATCGCCACCTGACCTTCGGAAGTAATTTGATAAGCGGCGTAATCTTGGCAGGGTTTTCCCCCACTAATATGTTTCGTGCCGATAGCGCTACCCGCAACTGCTTGCCATTGTTGCATCAGTCAACCTCACTTTTTTAAACTCTTGTTTGCGCCCAACCATCAGTGGCAGGAAGAGAAACCATACCTTGATCCAATCGGCTATTAGAAACTGTCTTCATTGAGGCAGACAGCCAGCGGAATAAATCTGCAAACTTTAATCCTTCAAGCTTTAATGGAGGAGTATTCAAGGGAGCAATTTGCCGGAGAATTTTCATATTTGCGCCTTGAACTCCCACGGCAAAGAAACTAATTTTGCCATCGGCATCCGCTTGTCTTACTCGCTGGGCGGCACTTTGCCATTGGTTGCTGTCAGTTGGTTCTCCGTCTGTAATTAAAAATACCCAGGGTTGATAATAGTCAATCCCGTTGCGTTTATAGTCTGCTTTTCGATTTTCCACCAAGTCAAGTGCTTGATTAATCGCTTGACCCATCGCAGTGGAACCAGTGGTTTTAAGTTGTGGAGGATAAAAATTGTCAATGGTGACAAAATCCTGAACAACATCTACAGAACTGTTAAAGCTGACGATCGCGACTTCCACCCGCAGTAACGCCGTAGTGTCTTGTTCAACTTCTTGTTTAAACACAACCAGTCCGTCGTTTAATTCCTGAATCGGCGATCCCGACATAGAACCGGATGTATCCAATAGTAAGACCACTGGGCAACGTGGTTGAGCATTCTCGGCGAATTCAATTTCTACAGCCATTTGTCTGTCCCTATTTTTATAGAAAACTAAATTTTTCCTAATGTAGGGTAGAGAGCGCGAATCAACCCTACATTTAGCGCTAATTTGCAAATATTGCCTAAGTCCTGTCAGTATCCCGATCTTCGGTAAAATTCATCGGAGGCGACAGGTTAGCCCGATCATTTGCTTCAATTCGGAGATGAGACTTTGATCTGATCCTGTTAAGATCCCCTTTCGATCAATGATAAACTAGCTTTAGCTGATTAAAACCTAAAACCAATCAGGAATTGTGTTAGGATTACATCAGGAATTTTATGAGGGGAGCTACCGATGGGATCCAAGCAGGAGCCATTTGCTGAGGCAGCGAAGCACTGGGATCTGGAAACGCTATACGCAGACTTGGCATCAGTCAAGGGTAAGCGTTTGACCCCCGTAGAGAAATTACATCTGCGGGGGTTGCTTTGTGGTCATAGTCCGGCGGAAATTGCGGAAAAGTTGGATAAGGATGCGAAGGGGGTGCAAACTGACCTCTGCGCTACCCTCTATAAGTATGTGAAAAGCCTGCTGGATAAATCTGATAGCAAGTTGGAAAGTTGGAGAAGTGTCACCGACTGGCTGGAACAAGCGGGATATCGCAGCGAATTGTCCCCTCCCTTTTCTGTGAGTGCTTCGGCTCCAGAAAATACCGTGGTTAATATCACTAATATGAGAATTGATGAGAACAATCAAATAACAATCGGCATTAATCTGCAAATTACGGTGCCGTTACCGTCAGATTTATTAAAAGATAACCCATTAAAAGATAACCCATTAAAAGATAACCCATTAAAAGATAACCCATTAAAAGATAACCCAGACCGGAATGGCGATCGCGCAAATCAGAATTAATTCATACCAGAAACCCGGTTTCTTGAAGAAACCGGGTTTTTCACGATTAATTAGTTTGTTCAGGATTTTCTGCGGCTAATTCAGATAGCTGCTGATGCATCAACTCTTGAAATTCTCCTAAAGAGGCGATCGTAATTGCCCGCTTATGCAGAACTTTTAGCACTCCCTCATTGTTGATTTGATTAATCGTCTCTACCAAAGACTCTGGCACCGAATCAAATCGAGTTTCTAGAATTTCTATAACAGATTCTCGCCCCTTTTCTAGAATTCCTTCTTGCCGTCCTTTTGCGATCGCAAAGCGTTCCAGGGGAGTAATGTAAGGCATTTTCGTATCCTCCTCATAATTTGTCATTTCTAAGGTGAAAGATTGCTCCAGTTCTTCTGGTAGCGTCATCATCCAGTTAATTAGGCGAAATAGTTCTAGGATATCTTGACGGCTATAACCTCGTTGATAAAGGCTTTTTGCTACCGTCAGTTTCCATTGTAAACGCCCTTCTGGATTTCGGTGAGTCGCTTGAGTTTTTAGATGAGCCATGACCATCACCGCAAAGGGATTGGTACTCGACTCTAGCATTGACCACTGCGATTCATAATCTAACAATTTCACTACCGGAAACTGTAGGCCAATTTGACTATCCCAGATTTTATACTGATAGTTATTAGGCCGCCAAGAAGGGCGATCGTCTGCTAAGATGACTAAGGTAGCAACCGGCAGCCGATAGCGGTCAAAAATGCGATAATTGTAGACGAACATTCTTTCGGCAAAGTCCGATTCATATTGACTTTGGATTTCAATATGCACCAAGATTAAGGTTTCTTTGCCGTCTCGCAGCCAAACTTTTACCAGTTGATCTGCCAGACGTTTTCCCAGTTCCGCATCACGGACGATTTGTTGAAATTCTTTGTCCAGAAATTCATAGCCTCTGTCCCAATCAATGTCTGCGTAAGCTTGAGGAAAAAAGAAGGCGATGAATTGTTCAAAGTATAAGTCCAACGCTTCTTTCCAAGGACTATCATATTCCGCCGTTGCCTGAGAATTATTCATAGGTTTTTCCCTAGAAATTATCTTGGTTATATTTTACTATATTTTAATTTTTTTGGGGAAAATTGACATATTTTTAAGATAAATTTAAAAGCAATGACATCAAAAAAAACCCGGTTTCGTCTTACCGGGTTTTTCACGATTAATCAGTTTGTTCAGGATTTTCTGCGGTTAATTCAGATAGCTGCTGATGCATAAAATATTGAAATTCTCCTAAAGAGGCGATCGTAATTGCCCGCTTAAACAGAACTTTTAGCACTCCCTCATTGTTGATTTGATTAATCGTATCTACCAAAGACTCTGGCACCGAATCAAATCGAGTTTCCAGAATTTCTATTACAGATTCTCGCCCCTTTTCTAGAATTCCTTCTTGCCGTCCTTCGGCCAATCCTTCTTGCCGTCCTTTTGCTATAGCAAAGCGTTCCAGGGGAGTAATGTAAGGCATTTTCGTATCCTCCTCATAATTTGTCATTTCTAAGGTGAAAGATTGCTCCAGTTCTTCTGGTAGCGTCATCATCCAGTTAATTAGGCGAAATAGTTCTAGGATATCTTGACGGCTATAACCTCGTTGATAAAGGCTTTTTGCTACCGTCAGTTTCCATTGTAAACGCCCTTCTGGATTTCGGTGAGTCGCTTGAGTTTTTAGATGAGCCATGACCATCACCGCAAAGGGATTGGTACTCGACTCTAGCATTGACCACTGCGATTCATAATCTAACAATTTCACTACCGGAAACTGTAGGCCAATTTGACTATCCCAGATTTTATACTGATAGTTATTAGGCCGCCAAGAAGGGCGATCGTCTGCTAAGATGACTAAGGTAGCAACCGGCAGCCGATAGCGGTCAAAAATGCGATAATTGTAGACGAACATTCTTTCGGCAAAGTCCGATTCATATTGACTTTGGATTTCAATATGCACCAAGATTAAGGTTTCTTTGCCGTCTCGCAGCCAAACTTTTACCAGTTGATCTGCCAGACGTTTTCCCAGTTCCGCATCACGGACGATTTGTTGAAATTCTTTGTCCAGAAATTCATAGCCTCTGTCCCAATCAATGTCTGCGTAAGCTTGAGGAAAAAAGAAGGCGATGAATTGTTCAAAGTATAAGTCCAACGCTTCTTTCCAAGGACTATCATATTCCGCCGTTGCCTGAGAATTATTCATAGGTTTTTCCCTAGAAATTATCTTGGTTATATTTTATAGTATTTTGAATCTTTTCTGAGTAAATAAAATATTGTTTTGATGAAATTATTTGATTAAAAAATAATTACAAAATCACAAGATTTTTCAGAGTTTTGTAAAGCTTAAAAAAATTTATACAAAGTAGGGACACGGCATTGCCGTGTCCTTGCAGCATTGCTCTTTTATAAAATAGTTGTTAATTTGTATAAATTGTTTCTGGGCTTTGGTGCGTTACACTCCGCTTCGCTGCGTTAACGCACCCTACCAACTGCCATTTAAATATTAACAGTCAACGGTGAATTATCAACCATCAACCACCAACCATCAACCATCAACCATCAAGAATTGGAATATCTTCTAAGGCAAAAGTCATCATAGCTTCGCCGGTGAGATGTTCTCGCAACATTCGGCTTTTTTGCCGTTTTACCATTTTTTCATAGAAGTTGCGGACATCCCGACCATTGCCAAAATTATGGCCTCGATTTTGATAGATTTCCATAAATATTTTTTGCAGGGCTTGGGAGACTTCTGGGGGACAAATGCGTTGGGCATTTTCGCAGAAACCGAGAAAGATTTCATGCAGTTCTTCGTCATTATAATCAGGGAATTTGATTTGATCAGCCAAACGAGAGGCTAGACCAGAATTGGCTTGTAAAAATTGCGCCATTTCGCGAGAATATCCTGCCAGAATGACGACAAGGCGATCGCGCTGATTTTCCATAATGGGCACTAAAGTATCAATGGCTTCTCGACCAAAATCATTGCCGGACTCACAGCGAGAAAGGGCATAAGCTTCATCAATAAATAACACTCCATCTATTGCTTTGGCGATCGCCTCTGTGGTTTTTTGGGCAGTTTGTCCCACATAACCCGCGACTAAATCAGCGCGAGTAACTTCCACAAATTGTCCTTTGCGTAAGATGCCCAAAGCTTTAAAAATTCGCCCCAATAATCGGGCAACGGTGGTTTTTCCCGTCCCCGGATTGCCGGTAAATAGTAAGTGTCTGGTTTCCGGTTCATCATCAACAGTTAAACCCGCTTCTCTTAGCCTTTGATTGGCTAATTCGGTTTCGACAATTTCCCGAATGATTGCTTTAACAGAGTGTAATCCGGTGAGGCGGTCAAGTTCTTGTAATAATTCCTCAATGCTATCTTGATTTTTTTGGCCTTGGCTGGCGATTTGTTGATAATTTTCCGGTAAATCGATGGGGTTAAATGGTTCAGTTAAGGGGTCAAGGTTTTGGCTGATAACTCGGACAGACCGCCGTTCATCTATTTGATGAAAAAGATTTTCTACTAAGCCCGCATTGCCAAAACTTTGATCGCGATCGAGGTAAAGTTGGGTAAATAGATTATTCAGGGCATTTTCTAACTCTGAAGCGAGAGAACCTTGCACCCGGTTGACCCGTTGCCGGAAAATTTCTAATAATTCCTGGGGGGTGTAATCTTCAAAGATGATTTCGGTGGCTAACCGGCGACTTAAACCGGGATTAGAATTCAAAAATTCATCCATTTCTTGCGGATATCCCGCTACAATTACCGCAAGGCGATCGCGGTCATCTTCCATGCGTTTGACCAGGGTATCAATGGCTTCTTGACCAAAGTCATTGTTTCCCCCTTGGGATAGGGCATAAGCTTCATCAATAAATAAGACTCCATCCAATGCGCGATCGATGATTTCATTGGTTTGAATATTGGTTTGTCCCACATATCCTGCGACTAAATCTCGTCCCCCAATTTCTACCAAATGACCCCGTTGTAATAATCCTAAATCGCGATAAATTTCCCCAATTAATCGGGCAACGGTGGTTTTTCCGGTTCCGGGATTACCTTTAAAAATTAGATGCAAGCGTAAGGGTTCGGATACTTGCCCTTGTTGGCGGCGTTGTTGCTGAATTTGTAGCGATCGCATTCTGCGTTGAATCGCTGTTTTTACTCCTTGTAACCCTACCATTGCTTCTAACCGTTCTAAGGCAGGGCGATCGCTCACATCCGCACTTAACCAATGGTGTTTTTTAGCGGTTTCTAGGGAAATTTCTTCACAGTCCGAGAAGCGATCGTACCAATAATTTAACGGGCGATTTTCCGCCGCAATCCAAATAGGTAATTGGGCGCGATCGCCCCATTTAACTCCTTTGCGGTATTTCAGGCGAAAATAATCTTGTAATGCCCGAATTTCGGTGGCATTGGGAGCAGCCAACCGGACAATATTAAATACCTGACTGCCGGTTTTATTTCTATTTTCAGCATAATTTGCCAAAAATGTCAAGCCTATTTGTTGACAAAATTCTTGTAATTTTATCCGGGTTTCGTGATGAAAAATTAAAATACAGAGATTGCGATTATGGGGGGGTAAACGAGACCATTCAACGAAGCGACCAAATAGTTCGCGACGGTTGTCAAAGTGGGCTAAGTCTTCCGCATTAGAAAAGATAATCGCTGAAGGTTGGTTAGTATCTTGAATAACGCTTTCCAAATAGGAGATAATTTGGGTATCTTGGAGGCGTGATGCTCCCCCCCGACCCCCCTTAAAAAGGGGGGAGTTATCTGATTCTTTGTTTCCTGGGGAGGGCGAAGCATTTGGGGCGTCAATTTTTGGTTTTGCATCAGAGATGGTTTGCCCAAATGCTTCGCCCCTACCTTCATTTTTTTTGCCTAAAAGACGGCGTTTTTTCCCCAGGGGTCCGGGGGTGACTTGCAGGGTTTTTTCTGGGTTTTCGGTAGGGGTAGATTTTTGATTGGGGGAAGATGGGATGCGAGTGCGATCGCGGGATTCCGCATCGAGAAAATAGAGCTTTTTTACCCCCGAATAAAATAGGATACGCTGATAATTTTTGCTTTTAAGATATTGATGGATAACTTGCTCAATATCTTGTAACAAAAGCTGTGAATTGCAGAATGTGTCGCTGGTGTTAGTTCCGTAAAGCACTAAGAAGCGATCGCCTGCTTTTAAGTTTAATCCTGATGTAACTCTGGCAACAGTCATTATTCTATATATTGTTTCTAGGTGAGATGTAAATAATCAATATGGTGCGTTACGGCGGAGGATCAAATTTCGCGGATATCCGATAAATTTTGAATCTCTAATAGACCCTAACATAGTCAACATTCACTATTATGTAGAATCGCACATTAATTTATATTTTACCATAATCTTTCAATAGAATAAGCATCAAAAGCAGAATCAGCACTCAGAATAGGGATTTCCTCAACCATTGCCTGGGCAATCAGTATGCGATCGAACGGGTCACGATGATGAAAAGGGAGAGTAGCTACCACAAAACTATGGCGGAGTTGAATATCCAAAATTTCAAAATCGTTGATACTTAGTTGCCATAATATAAATATCTCAAATGGTAGATTAAAACTCAGTTTTCCGGTACTATGCTTAATCCCCATTTCCCAGATACTAGCTATACTGAGTAGCTTTTCGTTTTGATCATCTTCAATTAATTTTTTTACCCTGGGACTAAGTTTAGGGTTATCAATAACAAACCAAATAAAGGTATGAGTATCTAATAAAAATCTCATTACATATACTCCTGAAAATCTGCGATCGGTTCATCAAAATCATCAGATAATGTCACCATACCTTTCGCACTACCCGCTTTAGACCGACGAGGCTCCTTGGGTAACATAGACACTATTTTGATTACAGCAAATTCATTATTTGAAACTTTTGAAACTAAAGTTTCTGGTAAAATTATCAACACTTCTTCGCCAGCGATCGCCTGAGCGAATAAGTGAGTTAGCGGATTCATAAAGTTATCACAGTTATTCTCAAGAAAAAAACCGGGTAGTAAAACGATCCCTTTAGCATTTTCAAACTGAAAATACCCGACAGAATCATGTAACCTATTTGGGATTATCCGCACCATTTTTAGCAGCGGCTGATTATCATGCGTCATCACCACTTCTTCTTGATCTTTACTAACCACTGCTACCAAGTGGTTTAACTGATTTAGCGCTTCATTAATCTCGATTAGTAACATATTTTTCACCTCTAAAATAGGGATTAGTTTTTCACATTAAGTGATTAATGCAGGAATAACAGAAAATCCTCATAAACATAAAAATTGCTGTATTTCACTGGCTTTGATTATTCCCCAGTTGCTCTTGAATAAAAATCCAAACAGTTTGGGGCAGCAGCTTAATCTGATCCACCAAAACTTGCGGCCCGATGCCAAACCCTAACTGCAACACCAGCACGATCGCCGCAATCAGAATCGCCGTTTTTACCGTAGTTTTGAGAATATTGATCAGTAAAGTAAACACTAACCAAGAAACCAATAAAGCTGCAATCAACAAAACAATTTGGACGATCATTTATTTAACACCTATTGAGAAGAAATACCAGTCTGTTATTTTATATTATCTGTAGAGACGCCAGATTATATCGCGTCTCCACATCGGTTAATTTCTTTGCATTTGTAGCAATTGTATTCGAGTCATTGCTCGTTGATAAAGTTCAGGATTTTGCTGTTGCCTAAAAATTTCCGCCGCTTGTTGAAAATCTCGCATCGCATTGACGCGATCGCCCCGAAGTTGTAACACGCCGCCTCGATTATAATACGCTGCACCATTACTAGGGTCGCGGCTCAAAGCTTGATTTAAATCATTCAAAGCGCGATTAAAATCTTTTAATGCGGCATAAGCTGCCCCCCGACCAATATAAGCTTGAACATTGTTATTATTCAGTTTCAAAGCACGGCTGTAATCATCGATCGCCGCTTCGTTATTTCCCATAGCAGACTGAGCACTTGCCCGACCAATATAAGCGGGAACAAAGCCAGCATCGAGGCGTAACGCTTGGCTATAATCAGCGATCGCAGCTTGCTGATTTCCTTGGGAAGACAACAGATTTGCCCTCGCTTGATAAGCTTGCACATAATTAGGATTTAACCGCAGGGCTTGATTAATATCTTCAAGTCCTCCCCGTAAATCTCCTTGCTGGATTCTCTGCAAAGCACGATTCAGGAAATCCCCGGCATTTCCCTGGGCAATTATCTGGGCATTTGCTTGTTCTCTGGGTTCCCTCGGTTGTGCAGATACCGACCCGTCCATCCCCATCAAAGCGGTGGTGATGCTGAAAATTGCCACCGCCCCCCACATTGCTTTCATCCCTTGACCTCCTGTTTGCACTTCTATCTTTTTCCTATCTTTATGATAGCGATCGCTTTTGTGAGACTTTTGTTCTGCTATTCTTTCATCCTTTGACTCACTCTACCAGGGTAATTCACCAAACTCCAGACTCCAGAAACCGGGTTTCTTCTTTGCCGAAGTTAGTTAACTGCAAAACCAAGCCCCAGAAACCGGGTTTTTTAATTAAATCTCTGCCACCAACCAAGAAACCGGGTTTTGTAGAAGTTACCCGGTTTCTAACCCGGTTTTTTCTTTGCTATAATAAAATAATTAATATTAAATAGCAATTACCAGAATTAATCCGCAGATTATGACTATTCTTGAAGAAATCTATGCGATCGTTAAATCTCTTCCTCAAGAGCAAGCCAGGGAAATTCTCACTTTCGCTGAATTTATTCAGACCCAGCATCAGAATGCTGACAATGCGATCGCCACATTAGATAATTCGACTCCTTGGGAAGAATTGGTTTATTCCTTAGCTGGAACCTGGGCAGAAGAATTTCCTACTCTAGAAGAAATTCGGGCTGATTTGGGGGAAGACATTTTGCGGGAGAAATTTTAATGTATATTTTGGATACAAATACATTAATCTATTACTTTAAAGGACAGGGAAACGTTGCCAAAAATCTGGCTCATCTATCCCCTAATGAAATTGGTATTTCCACCATCGTCCTGTTTGAATTGCAAGTGGGGATTGCTAAATCTAATTCTCCGGCAAAACGCACCCAACAACTTGAACAACTTTTGCATCGCGTTAACCTTGTTCCTTTTGATCGCGATTCTGCTATTGCAGCGGCGAAAATTCGCGCTCAATTGGAGCAACAAGGTAGTCCTATCGGCCCGATGGACATTTTAATTGCCGGAACAGCAATTTCACTTCAAGCAGTTCTTGTTACTCACAATGTCAAGGAGTTTTCGAGAGTTGCTGGACTGGCGATCGCTGATTGGTATTAAATAGAAACCAGACCGCAGAAACCGGATTTGTGTCTTAAGAAACCCGGTTTCTTCTTTGCCGAAGTTAGTTAACTTCAAAACCAGACCGCAGAAACCGGGTTTCTTAAGTTAACCCATAAAACCGGTTTCTTTGTTTCTGATTTTATTCTAGGGATGCCAAATCAATTCCTAGGGCTTCGAGTTGGTCGGGAGAAAGCGATCGCAATTTCGCCACCAACTGCTCTCGTTTTTGTCGTTCTTTTTCTTTTTCGGCGCGTTCTTTTTCCGCCTCCTCTTGACCAATTAACAGTAAATTGCCTTGGTTATCCCACCAGCGGAGCCATTTTTGCGTTTGGTTTTGATAAGTTCCTTGCCAAACTCCTAGTTCTACCTCCATTGGCGCGATCGCATAGTGACCGCGCTCATTTGGACTCATTTTTTCATAGTGATTATCCACCAAGTGATAGAGTTCTAAATCCCCAGAGTTAACGGTGTAAATGCCATAATAAGGAATCCGCATCACCTGCTCATAAACCCAAAATTTACCCGGTTTAGTAGCGGCACTGCCATTACCTCTGAAAAGGGGTGTGCGATCGCGTTCTTCACTGCCATCACCGGAGGCAAATTCTAACACAATCGTCGGGGCAATATGCTCTTGCCACAACACATAAGAACGGCGCATTTTACCATCTAATAAAGGCGGTACACCGGGGACATAAAACCAGTCCGGTGCTTCGGCACCTTTTTCCGGCGGATCTACTTGTCGCCAATAGATGCCACAGTCCTGACCGATCGCATAATAGCCATCAGGATGCAGCCGTTTCATTGTCGCACTGATTGAATCAGTTAGAATCAAACTTTGAGGATGTTCTTGGAAATTTTTCACGAAAGTACCATCGGATTCTGGTAACTGGGTATGGTCGGGAAGTAAATCGATTTTAATCGGTGTTTGAGTCATGTTATTTCTTAGCTAAAAAGCTATTTATAATATTATACTAATAATATCCTAATATAGCCAATCGATGTGGATTAATTAATTAACTCGCTGGCGATCGAATTATTCATCCAAGGTAGGGACACGGCAATGCCGTGTCCCTACGGCTAATTATTCACAGGCGATCGCCCTTATTTTACCTGATTCATTCCCTCATTCAAACCTGTAATTGAATTGCACTGGGCAACTTGGCTTTAATTCGCTCGATCACTTCTGCTTCTGAAATATTTAAACTCTTTCCTAACTTCAGCATCCGCTCAATACCCAGCACATCGGTACTTTTAACCCCTGCTAATCTCAAACGTAATTTACCATTAAGTTCAACGCAATCATAAATATGAAAATAAACCGAGTCTTCTTTTTTGCCCGTCTCAAAATGTCCAGTTTGAAACTCTCGCGACATATAATCAAAAAACTGTTGCTGAATCACCAAAACTAGCTTTTTCCCTAATATTTCAAAAGATTCGGCTTTATGATGCATTTGCATCAAAATTGTTTTGGCTGACATTTTCCAATTGATTCCATATTTATACCGTTGTTTTAATTCATCATTTCCTAAATCTTGTCGAGCCTTCCATATTTCCCCTGTGCCTGTCGTATCTAAACTTTGAATTTCTAATCCCAAATAATCAATCACTTCATTTTCTCGGACTGCCACGATAAAATAATCAACACTGCCCCCAGGCATAGTCACTTCAGGCACAATAAAAAAGCGAGCTTTTCTCGCCGTGAGTATTCCAATGGCATCAACAAAAATTTGATGACTTTCCGTAAATCGCTTCGGACAGATAATTAACGGTTTTTCCTGATAGCCAACCATACAAGCACCGATGGTTTGCTGTGGTTCACTCTTTCTTTGCTTAATGCACTTGCTATTTAAAAAAGGACATTGTTGATCGGCGAAAATTTCTGGCCAATTGTGGCGGCGATCGGTATTATAGCCATAAAATTCCAATGGTCGGTTCATCAGCAAGTCTATTCCTCAAACAATGATAGTTGATCGATTTTATTTTCTGGAGATTGCAGAAATTCAGCAATCCGTTTTTCGGCAATCATCTGATACTCTTGGCTGGTATCAATCCCAATCCCGCGCCGCTTTAATTCTAGCGCTGCAATAATCGCCGTTCCGGTTCCCATAAAAGGATCGAGTACCACTC
The DNA here is from genome assembly GCA_011390955.1 of Oscillatoriales cyanobacterium. GTDB lineage: Bacteria > Cyanobacteriota > Cyanobacteriia > Cyanobacteriales > Laspinemataceae > Planktothricoides. Next base: position 96,252 of record JAABRM010000025.1, read on the forward strand.
CGCCAACCGGACAAGTTGCTTTAATGGGAATCTCGCATATTTCCTTGGGAAACACCGCAAAATGAGCATCTTTTCGCCATTGATCTTCTGGAATAATTTGCCAGACATCATCAGGTTTTGTGCCATTTTTATGATAGGGAAGAATACAAAATCCGCGTTTTTTTAATTCTTCGGCTCGACCAGAATAAGCCGGTGAGTCCGAATGAGTCGATCGCTGATTACCGCGAATAATCATCCGAAAATCCGGCAATTCACCTCTAGCCACTTTTGCTAAAGTTTCATCCAATGCGGCCAAAGCATTTTGTTTTTCTGCTTCATTCAGGGCTTGACTTTGGCAAATTTGCTGGCGATATTTTGTTCCACTCACCCCAGTAGGAGTAACAATTTGCCCATTTTTATAATAGGGTTTACCTGGAGGATGACGAATCGCATTCACATCATAATAGTAACGCTCTTGTTTTACCAAATGAAACAGATATTCATAGCCATTTCTCAGTTTATCGTTGGCGTTGCAAGGATTGCCTTTAACTTTATGCCAAACGATCGCATTTCTGAGAATCCAGCCATCAGCTTGTAAAGCCAAAGCAACTCGCCAAGGCACCCCCATCAGGTTTTTCTTTTTGTAAGTATCTCCCAAGTTAAGCCAGAGAGAACCATCATCTTTCAACACAGATTTAACCGGCTGAAAATAAGCACTCAAATGCTCAACATATTCTTCAACCGATCGCTCATTACCCAACTTACTGGAACCAGAATATTGTCTCTGATTCCAGTAAGGTGGACTGGTAATGCAACAATGAACGGACTGGGAAGGAAATTCCTGGAGAAACTCTGCTGCATCCCCGCAGCAGAGGAGATAGTCTGACTGATTTTCCAGGGATAAGAATTCAGCAATTTGTGGATTCATTAAATTTCTGGATTCATTGCTTATACTGTTTATATTTTATACCCGTTTATACCCCTTTTCGGGCAATAACTGAGAAACCGGGTTTCTTTTACGCATTCCACAGTTAACTTTGATATCAACAACAGAAACCCGGTTTCTGGTCGTCATGTGATGGAAACCCGGTTTTCATCACATGACATGACTATTGTCGTTTTTTATCCGTTCTTTGGGTAAGAAACCCGGTTTCTGTGTACCGTTGGCATTTCGTTAGTTTTCCATTACCCTTCTCACAAACCTCTGGTGACAATTTCTCTTACTTCTCCAATAAATTCGGCAGGCGTTTGAATCACTAAACCACTC